>NZ_LR026983.1:605531-1211063 GCF_900604345.1 Maliibacterium massiliense | reverse complement strand
CAGGCGCCCGCGGGGCCGAACGCCCCTTACGGCGCGGGGCCCCGCCAGGCGCTGGACTACGTGCTCGCCGTGTGCGCGCAAAACGGCTGGCGCACCTTTGACGCGCAGGGCCATGCGGGCCACGCACAGATCGGCGCGGGCAAAGAATGCGTGGCGGTGCTGACGCATCTGGACGTGGTGCCCGCCGGCGACGGCTGGGATACCGACCCCTTCGGCGCGGTGGTCAGGTACGGGCGCATCTACGGCCGGGGCACGGGGGACGACAAGGGCCCCGCCGCGGCGGCCATCATGGCGCTGCAGGCGCTGCAGGCCACTGGCCTGCCCTTCAAGCGCCGGGTGCGGCTAATCTTCGGGTGCGACGAGGAGTCGGGCGAGGGGGATCTGGCCCACTACTTCCAGCAGGCCGATATGCCGGACATGGGCTTTACGCCCGATGCGGGCTACCCCGTCTATACCAGCGAAAAGCACATCTTCCACGCCGTGTGGCACAAGGATGTGGACCTGGCGGAAGGCAACGTTCTGGGCATTGAGGCGGGGGAGCGCTTCAACGTGGTGCCCTCGCTTGCGCGCGCCTGGTTCGCGGCACCCATCACCCCCGCCCAGCGGCAGCTGGCCGAGGCCTACGCGCGCCTGCACCATCTCTCTGTGGCGATAGAG
The DNA here is from genome assembly GCF_900604345.1 of Maliibacterium massiliense. Lineage (GTDB taxonomy): Bacteria > Bacillota > Clostridia > Christensenellales > Maliibacteriaceae > Maliibacterium > Maliibacterium massiliense. The sequence goes on along the minus strand of NZ_LR026983.1, from coordinate 1,210,406 downwards.
GCGCGCGCCATCACCGTGCACGGCGTGCAGGCGCACGCCAGCCGGCCGCAGGGGGGCGTCAACGCCGCGCAGCATCTGCTGTGCCTGCTGGCGGGCGCCAAGCTCGCCCGCGGCGCGGCGGGGGAAGCCATCGCCTACCTTGCCTCGGTGCTGCAGACCGAGACGGACGGCAAATCCATGAACATGGCCTGCAGCGACGAGGTCAGCGGCGCGCTCACCTGCAACGTGGGCAGGGTGTCTCTGGACGAACGCGGTCTAGAGGTGTGGCTGGACATGCGCTGCCCGGTGCAGGTTGCGCGCGACGATTTGATCGTGCGCTGCCGCAGCGCCGCGCATGAGGGGGGCTTTACCCTCAACGTGCAGAACTTTGCCGAGGGCATCTACGTGGATAAGGATTCCGAGCTGGTGCGCACGCTGCTGGAGGTCTACGAGCAGCAGACGGGCCAAAAGGGCGAGGCGCTCTCCACCGGTGGCGGCACCTATGCCCGCCAGATGCCCAACCGCGCGGTGGCCTTCGGCGCGGCGTTCCCGGGCGAGGAGGATTTGGCCCACCAGTCCAACGAGTACATCACCATCGATAACCTGGTCAAAAATGCCAGGATCATCGCACATGCCCTTGCGCGCCTGGCGCTGTAGCGCCGTAGACGGACGCGCGCATCACGGTAAAAATGCCACGGTAAATAGGACAGGCTGTTGTCCCCGTTGCCGTGGTATTGTTGTATCAGCGCCGCCCAGGCGGGCTGGCCGAGGGAGAAGGGAGGCGCAGATAAGGGCGCATGCAGGTACACCGGTTATTTGGCATCATTTACGCGCTGATGCAGACGCCCTGCATCACCTCGCGCGCGCTCGCGGAGCGCTTTGAGGTTTCGGTGCGCACCATACGCAGGGATATCGAGGTGCTCTCGGGCATGGGCATCCCCATCTACACCCGCCGTGGCGCGGGCGGGGGCGTCTGCCTAATGGAGGGGTATGTGCTGGACGCGGCCCTGCTCTCCAACGCGGAAAAACAGGAAATCCTCATGGGCCTGGAGGGGCTCTCCGCCACACAGGGCTCGCAGGAAGCGGCGCTGCTTTCCAAAATGCGCGCGCTGTTCCACCAGCAGGGAGAGGCGTGGATCGAGGTGGACTTCTCCCACTGGGGCGGGGGCGAGATGGCCCAGGCCGCCTTTGCACGCCTCAAGGAGGGCATCCTGCAGCAGCGCCTGGTGCACTTCACCTATTACGATGCCGCGGGCAGGACCACCCAGCGCAGCGTGGCCCCTCTGCAGCTGTGGTTCAAGGGGCAGGCATGGTACCTGAAGGCGCACTGCATGCTGCGCGGCGCCATCCGGCTGTTTCGCGTCACGCGCATGCAGGATATCACCGTAAGCGAGCAGCACTTTGCGCGCGAGGACTATCCGCAGGCAGACGGGCCCGTGGACGTGTACGCCGCGCCCCATACGGGGGAGCAGCTGCGCCTGCGCTTTGCGCCCGAGGCGGCCTACCGCCTCTACGATACCTTTATGCCCGAGCAGATTGCGCCAAGGCAGGATGGCGGCTTTGACGTGGCGGTCACCTTCCCGCTGGACGCCTGGGTGTACGGTTTTTTGCTCTCCTTTGGCGAGGCGCTGCAGGAGGTGGAGCCCGCGCACGTGCGCAAAGAGCTTGCGCGCAGGATGCGCGCCGCGCTGGCGCGCTGGGAGTGAGGAGGAAGCGACATGATTGAATTGCCCGAGAGCCACACCCTGGCCGCGCAGCTGCGCGCGCGCGTGGTGGGCCGCAGGGTGGTGCGCTGCGAAGCGGCGCGCACGCCCCACAAGCTTGCATGGTATACAGGCGATCCTGCCGATTACGCGCGCGACATGGCGGACGCGCCCATCACCGAGGCGGTGGCGCTGGGCGGCCTAGTGCGCCTGGGCGTGGGGGAGCGTTTTTTGACCTTGAGCGACGGCGTGCTGCTGCGCTACCTGGGCCCAGGGGAGCGGCGGCCGGAAAGGCACCAGCTGTTGCTTGAGCTGGATGACGAAAGCGCCCTGGTATGCCGGGTGCAGATGTACGGCGGCATCACGTTTTTTCGCGAGGCGCAGAACGATAACCCCTACTACTGGGCGGCGCATGACGCGGTATCGCCGCTGACAAGCGCCTTTGACGCGGCACACTTTGCGCGCCTGCTTGCGGGCTGCGACCCTAAAAAGATCAGCGTCAAGGCCTTTTTGGCCACGCAGCAGCGCATCCCGGGCGTGGGCAACGGCGTGCTGCAGGACATACTCCTGCGCGCGAAGCTGCACCCCAAGCGCCGGATGGGCACGCTGGACGATGCGGCGCTTGCGGCGCTGTATCAAAGCCTCAAGGATACCCTGCTTGAGATGACCAGCAAGGGCGGGCGGGATACGGAGCGCGACCTGTACGGCTGCACAGGGGGCTACGCCACCCTTTTGAACAGCAAAACCTGCGGCAGGCCCTGTCCTGTGTGTGGCGCGGCAATCGAAAAGGGCGCGTACCTCGGCGGCAATGTGTATTACTGCCCCCAGTGCCAGCCCCGCTGACGGGCATGGGATGAAAACTGGCCGGCAAAAAGCTTCGGGCCGGTATTGTGAGGCAAAGGGGCGCGCGGGGACCACGCCGGGGGTTTTCAAAACCTTCCCCGCACAGGCGTGTAGCGGATGTATGGCAAAGTATAAGACAAAACGCGTTGCGCGGCAGCGGTAGCAGCCTATGCCCATTGATTTGGGGGTACAAAGCGGTGCGGGCCTCACAGCAGCCGCGTGTAAGATACAAGGGTCGGCTGTACGGGCGTGTCCCTGCCTGACGGCGTGTTTCGCGCGATTGCGCGTGCGATGCGCGCGTGGGAACGGCTGCGCCGGTGCGGTTGGCCATGCTTCGGCCTCGCTGCGCGGGCCTCACAGCTGCCGCGTGTAAAATGCAAGGACTGCGCGGCCATATTGCTGCGGCTGCATCGGCGCCTGCCCCGATCGCGTGCAGCGCACGGGGCGTCTGTGTTGCGAGCCTTGCAGCTGCGGCACGCCGTCCGGCGCGCCTTTGGCGATAACCTGCCGAGCGTCTGCCTATTTTAAAGCTCATGCGGCTTGTGCGCGTGCCGCGCAAAAGCGTCTAATGGGGGGACGCGCATGGTATCCGCATGGTATAATTAGGAAAAACAACCCAGATACGACTTTCACGTTCAACTTGAAGGGAGCCATGCTGGATGAAGGCATTTAAAATGCACTTGGATTTGCGCTTTTACGATACGCTGGAGGCGTTTTTGGCGGATGAACAGGTGGGCGCGGGGGATTTTATCCTGACAAACGAATTTCTCTACAAACAGTTTGTGCAGCCGCTGCAGCCTGCCTGTGGCACGCTGTTTCTGGAGGCGTACGGCGCGGGCGAGCCCACCACGGCCATGGTGGACGCTATCCGGCGCGATCTGCCCAAAGGCGTGCGCCGCATCATCGCCATCGGGGGCGGCAGCGTACTGGATACGGCCAAGATGCTCTCTTTGCGTGTCTCATCGGGCAAAACGGAGGACCTTTTCCTGGGCAATGAGGCGCCGGAGCGCGTCTGTGACGTGTACGCGCTGCCCACCACCTGCGGCACCGGCTCAGAGGTGACCAACGCCTGCGCGGTGGAGCTGCTCAGCCTGCATACCAAGCGGGGCCTCAACAACGACCTGATGTTTCCTGCCAAATCCGTGCTCATTCCGGAGCTGATCGCGGGGCTGCCCTATGCGTTCTTTGCCACCAGTTCCATTGACGCGCTGATCCACGCGGTGGAGGCGTTCCTCTCGCCCAAGGCCACGCCCCACAGCGCGCTGTTTTCCAGGGAGGCGATCCGGCTGATACTGGAGGGGTACGCCTTCATTGCCGAGGCGGGCCAAGCGCGCTGGGTGGAGCGCAAGGAAGACTTTTTGCTGGCGGCAAACTACGCGGGGCTTGCGTTCTGCTCGGCGGGCTGCGCGGCGGTGCACGCGCTGAGCTACCCCCTGGGCGGCGGCTATCACATCCCGCACGGCGAGGCCAACCAGCTGGTGTTTGCGGCCACGCTGCGCAAGTATAAGCAGCTTCAGCCCGTGGGCAGGATCAACGCGCTGGAGGACCTCTTTGCCCAGTATCTCGGCGTGCCGAGGCAGGAGGCGCTCGCGTGCGCCTTCGCGCTCTTTGACCAGGTGCAGCCGAGAAAGCCCCTGCGGGATTACGGCATCGGTAGGGATGCGCTTGAGGGCTTTGCCCAGGGCGTGCTGGCGGGCCAGGGGCGCCTGCTTGCCAACAACTACGCGCCGCTTTCCCTTTCGGATATGCTGGATATCTACACGTCCGTCTATTGATATGTGTGCAATACGCCCGTTCCCAGCGCCGATTGTGCAGCGGTGCGAAAGGGAAGCGCACATGCATCACCGGATGTTTTCGCACCGCGAATCGCGGAGAAAATGCGCAGATTTTGCTGCGCGTATGGGATAGAGCGGTGCGTGTTGCCGGAATCTGTGCAAAATGTTTGACTATGTGGGATAATGAGCCTTTTTGGGCTGTCGTGCGCCGCGAGGCGCACGTGGATTGAAATATGATAACCTCCAAGCCGTTTTAGTGGTAAATTTGTCGTGCGCCGCGAGGCGCACGTGGATTGAAATTTGCGTCAGGTGCGGGAATATGGCAAGCAAAACAGTCGTGCGCCGCGAGGCGCACGTGGATTGAAATAGGCCGCCAAGGGGCAGAAATACCGCATTGCAGAGTCGTGCGCCGCGAGGCGCACGTGGATTGAAATGACGCGCGGCCTTCCGCCACCGTCGTTTCCAGCGCGTCGTGCGCCGCGAGGCGCACGTGGATTGAAATATCCACCATTTCCTTGGTATATCCGTCAACGCCATGTCGTGCGCCGCGAGGCGCACGTGGATTGAAATAAGGAAAATCTGCAAAGGTATTGTAAACATAACAGTCGTGCGCCGCGAGGCGCACGTGGATTGAAATGGTCAGGACTTGCCGTCCGTCATGAAAACGGCGTCGTCGTGCGCCGCGAGGCGCACGTGGATTGAAATGTATCCGTCCGCGCGCAGCGGGAGACCCGGCGCGTCGTGCGCCGCGAGGCGCACGTGGATTGAAATTACCACTATGGCATCAAGGTGCTTACGCCTGACGTCGTGCGCCGCGAGGCGCACGTGGATTGAAATAATTCTATACTACAACGATATCGTTGCAATGTCAGTCGTGCGCCGCGAGGCGCACGTGGATTGAAATAGCGAAGCCGATGCATGGCTTGACCTATGGTGCCAGTCGTGCGCCGCGAGGCGCACGTGGATTGAAATCGCGCAATGCTGCTTGGCCTCAAGGACGACTGCGTCGTGCGCCGCGAGGCGCACGTGGATTGAAATTGCTTTTTGAATCCGGCAATCTCGGCCTCCCGCGTCGCACGCCGCGAGGCGCGCGCGGATTGAAAGATGGCAAACATGGGCCAATCGCAGGGGATAAACCCCGCCCTGCTCACAACAGACGCACAAAAAAGGAGCCGCCGATGTGCATACGCACCGGCGGCCCTTTTTCGGCCCGCTTATGTCTCCTCCTCCATATTGTCCAGCGCGTACGCGCAGGCCTGGCGCACAAGCAGGCTAAGCGGTATACGGTGCGTTTGCGCCTCGCGCTTCAGGCGGGCGTAGAGGCCCTGCGTAAAGCAGATGGTGCGGGAAACGGTGCGCTCTTTGGCGGTTTGTTGCAGCAGCATGTTCAGAAAAGGAAGTTGATCGTGGCCCTTTTTGCGATCGTTGCCATGCATAGGATTCCCCCCAATTTTGTGATGTGAATATGGAGTTTATAAACTTCATGAAGCTTATAAACACCTTATCATATGGTGATTATAAACCCCATAATGAAAACATACAAACAAAAGCTGGGGTGAATAGATGATCATCTTTTCAAAATTGTGGGATGTGATGGCGTCTCGAGGCATAACCACGTATATTCTGCGTGAGCGGTATAATTTCGATACGCAGGTCATCCGCAGGCTGAGAACCAATGGAAATGTCACGACAGCCACGCTTAATAAGCTGTGCCGCATTTTATCGTGCAATTTGGAGGACATCGCCACCTATATTCCTGATGAGGAGTAACGATATTTCACAAACCAAAAAAGCCGCCGGCATGCGCCGGCGGCCCTTTTTTATTGCCCGCATCGCTTTTACGCGCGCGCGTTGTTCTCCGCAAACTGGCTGTTGTAAAGCTTGGCGTAGTAGCCGCCCCTGGCCAGCAACGTTTTGTGGTTGCCCGTTTCCTTGATGTCCCCGTCCTGCATGTAGAGGATCATCTCGGAATCCTTGATGGTGGAGAGGCGGTGGGCGATCACAAAACTTGTGCGCCCGCGCATCAGGTTGTTCATGGCCTTTTGGATGCGCACCTCGGTGCGGGTATCCACCGAGCTTGTGGCCTCGTCCAGTATCAATATGGGGCAGTCCGCCAAAATGGCCCGGGCGATGGTGAGCAGCTGGCGCTGGCCCTGGGCCAGGTTGGTGGCGCCCTCCTCCAGCATCATGTTGTAGCCGCCGGGCAGGGTCTTGATAAAGCTGTGGCAGTGCGCGGCCTTGGCCGCGGCGACGACTTCCTCGTCGGTGGCGTCCAGCTTGCCGTAGCGGATGTTGTCGGCAATGGTGCCGGTGAACAGCCAGGTATCCTGCAGCACCATGCCGAACAGGGAGCGCAGCTTTTCGCGCGTCATGTCGCGGATGTCCACGCCGTCGATGCGGATGGCGCCGCCGGATACATCGTAAAAGCGCAGCAGCAGGTTGACCAGGGTGGTCTTGCCCGCGCCGGTGGGGCCCACGATGGCCACCTTGTCTCCGGCGGGCACGTGCAGGTTCAAATCCTGAATCAGCACGCGGTCGCTGCTGTAGCCAAAGCGCACGTGATCGAAGGTGACGTCCCCCTTGATCTGGGCGGGGAACTGGGGCTGCGGGTTTTCCTGCGGTTCTTCCGATTCGTCCAGGAACTGGAAGATGCGCTCGCCCGCCGCAGCGGTGGACTGTAGCACGTTGGCGATCTGCGCCACCTGCGTGATGGGCTGGGAGAACTGTCGCAGGTACTGGATGAAGGACTGGATCATGCCGATGGAGAGCCTGCCGCCGATGACCAGAAAGCCGCTGGTCACGGCCACGGCCACGTAGCCCACGTTGGTGAGGGCCTGGGTCATGGGCATGATGATGCTGGAGGCGAACTGGGCCTTCCAGGCGTTGTTGTAGAGCACGGCGTTGGCCGCCTCAAAGCCCTGGATGACGCTCTCTTCCCGCCCGAAGGCGGCGATGACGTTGTGGCCGTTGTACATCTCCTCCACGTAGCCGTTGATATCCCCCAGCGCGCGCTGCTGGCCGCGGAAGTATTTCTGCGAGCGCTTGATGATGCGCATGGAGATAAACAGTGTGATGGGGATGGTGACAAGGCCGATCAGCGTCAAAATGGGGCTGACGATGAGCATCATGGTAAAGATGCACACAATGCTCACCACCGCGGATATCAGCTGGTCCACGCTCTGCTGCAGGGAGTTTGCCACGGTATCCACGTCGTTCGTCACGCGCGAGAGCACGTCGCCGTAGGCGTGGGAGTCAAAGTAGTTCAACGGCAGCCGCTTGAGCTTGGCGTCCACCGCGTGACGCAAATCGTACATGGTGCGCTCCGATACGCCCGCCATCAGGTACATGGCCAGGTACTTGAACGCCGAGGAAAGCAGGTACACCGCCGCCAGCAGAACCAGGATGCGGATGAACCGGGCAAACGCCTCTGCCACCGGCATGTTTTCAGTGACGGTTTTGGCGATGGTGTCGGTGGACAGGCCCAGGATGTAGGGCCCCAGGCTGGTAAAGATGGTGGATACCACCACGCAGACCACCATGGCGATCAACCCCTTTTTGTAGGGGGACATGTAGCCGAACAGCCGCTTGAAGGTGCCCTTGAGGTCCTTGGGTTTGTTGCCGTCCGAGACGGCGCGTCCATGGGAACGCATCATAGTGCCATCTCCTCCTCCGACAGCTGCGATTGCACGATTTCCCGATACGTCTCGCAGGTATTGAGCAGCTCGCGGTGGGTGCCCATGCCCACCATCTCGCCGTCATCCAGCACGATGATGCGCTGGGCGTTCATAATGGTGCTGACACGCTGGGCCACGATGAGCACCGTGGCCTGGCTGGTCTCGGCGGCCAGCGCCTCGCGCAGGGCCGCGTCGGTCTTAAAGTCCAGGGCGGAGAAGCTGTCGTCAAAGATGTAGATCTCCGGCCTGCGCACAATGGCGCGCGCGATGGCCAGGCGCTGGCGCTGCCCGCCCGATACGTTGCCGCCGCCCTGGGCGATGTGGCTGTCAAAGCCGCTTTTTTTGGCGGCGACAAAGTCGTAGGCCTGCGCGATGCGCGCCGCCTCCTCCACGCGCGCATCGTCCGCCTCTGCGTCGCCAAAGCGGATGTTTTCGCGCACGTCGCCGTTGAAGAGCAACGCCTTCTGGGGCACGTAGCCGATCTTTCTGCGCAGCACCGCGTGGTCATAATCCTTGACGTTGACGCCGTCGATCAGCACCGCGCCCTGCTGCACGTCGTAAAAGCGGGGAATCAGATTCACAAGCGCGCTCTTGCCCGCGCCGGTGGAGCCGATGATGGCGGTGGTCTCGCCCGGGCGCGCCTCAAAGCTGATGTGCCGAAGCGCCGGCTCGTCGCTGCCCGGGAAGGTGAACGTCACGTCCTGGAAGGCGAGGTGGCCGCGCACAGCGGGGTTATCCTTGGGCTGCGGGGGGTCAGTGATGCTCGGCTGGGTGTCCATCACCTCGCCGATGCGCTCTGCACTGGCTGCGGCGCGGGGGTACATCACAAACACCATCGATAGCATGGCCACGGACATCATGATCTGCATCACGTACTGGATCACCGCGATGATGTCGCCCGTGCGCGTCGCGCCCGAGGGCACGCCCTGCCCGCCGAACCACAGCAGAAACACCACCGTGCCGTTGAGCACCAGCAGCAGCGCGGGCATCAGCAGCGCCATGGTGCGTTGCATCTTCATAGCGTTGCGCATCAAATCGTCGTTGGCCTGGGCAAAGCGTTCGTCCTCGTGCTTTTCCGTGCCAAAGGCGCGGATCACCCGGATGCCGGTGAGCTTCTCGCGCAGCACCAGGTTGATGCGGTCCACCTTTTTCTGCATGGCGCGCGACAGGGGAAGCGCCCTGCGGGCGATGAGCACCACCAGCACGATCAAAAGGGGGATGGACACGAGCAGCACCATGCTCATGGTGGGGCTCTTGGCGTAGGCCATCGCCACGCCGCCTATGCACATGATGGGCGCCATCAGGATAATGCGCAGAAACATCACCATAAAGTTCTGCGTCTGCAGGATATCGTTGTTGGTGCGGGTGATCAGCGAGGCGGTGGAGAAGTGGTCAAATTCCTCCTGCGAAAAGTGCTGCACCTTGGCAAATACCTGGGAGCGGACGTTGCGCCCCAGCCCCATGGCGATGCGCGAGGCGAACAGGCCTGTGAGAACGTTGCACACCATGGCAAGCAGGGTAAAGCCCAGCATGATCAGCCCGGTGTTGAGGATCAGCGCCGTGTCTTGGCGCGCGATACCCTCGTTGATGATGCGCGACAGGTAGTTGGGCAGACTCAGGTTGCCGTACACCGTGCCAAACACGCTGAGGATCACCAGCAGCAGCTCTAGCTTAAAGCGCGAAAGCTCCTTAAAAATGCGTTTCATAGCAGCCCTTCTTTCTCGCGTACAGCATGCGGCAAAAGCACGCGCCGCGCCAAAACGCGCCCGCGCCTCGATCCGGCGGCGTCACGCTGCGCCGCGCTTGCCGCGCCAGGCGCGCACAATGCCATGCCCGCCTGCAGCCGCAGGGTACATATCCCTTGGTAATGCATCAAACATGCTCCCTTCTTTTTCAACCTTTGCACAGCGCATGCCTCTATTCTTCCAGACGGCGCAGGTAGGTATCCAAGGTTTCCAATCCGCGCAGCACCTGCAGCTTGTCGCTTTGGGTGAGCGCGGCCCCCGCCTGCTGCAGGCGCGTGGCCTGCTGCGCCTGTACGCGGCATAGCACGCCCTGGGCGCGTTGCGTCAGGCGGATGTACACGCGCCGCTCATCCTCCCCGTCGCGCACGCGGTCCACCCAGCCGTCGCGCGCCATGCGCTTGCACAGGGTGGAGAGGTTGCTCTTGGACAGGGATAGATGCCCGGACAGCTCCCCCAGCGTCTGCTCGCCGAAGCGATTGAGGCTGATGAGCACACCCGCCTGCACGGCTGTCAGCCCGTAAGGGGCGTAGAGCTGGTCAAGCTGGCGGTGGAAGCGCCGGAAGATGGACTTGAACTGGTCGATCCACGCGAAATCAAACAGCATATCCCACATGCAACCTTGTACACCTCCTAAACTACAATAAAACAGATACGTTCGTATACGAATAATCATCCAGAACGATAGCACCCCGCGCGGGCATTGTCAAGTCCCGCTGGGGCAAAAAAGGTGTGGAAGCAAGCCCTGCGGCGAGACGCGCTGCCAAATTACGTCCATCACGTGTGCATGGAACGCGGCAAACCAACCGCGGCCGGTAGGGGGCAGCATCAAAGGCGGATGGGGTGCAGCAAAGCGCAGAGATGATGCGCACATGCGCAGCAGCCCCTGCTGCGCGCCGCCATCCGCGCACAGCGCAGGAAGAAGGGCCAGGCAAAAAGGCGGAGGAAGTGCCGCGATGCAAAAAGGGGCGGGGGAAAGGCGCCAAGCGGCGCCCGAAGAAGGCGCGCGAGGGGGAGCCTTGCCGTCGCGTGGCGGGCCATGCGACGGCTGCGTAAAAACCGGGCGGTGCGCCGCAGCGCACCGCCCGGTTGACCGATCTTTGTGCAGGGCGGGGGAATCAGTCGCCCTTTTTGGCCGGCCCCACCGAGGCGCCCATGCCCACGGTGGCCTCAATGGCCAGGTTGATACGCGCCATCTCCGCATCGGAGAGGTCCCAAGAGAGGGCCGCCGCGTTTTCCAGCGCGTGCCTGCGCGAGCGCACGCCCAAAATGGCGCTGGTGACCAGCGGATGCTGCCGGCTCCAGTTGATAGCCACCTGGCTGACGGGCACGCTGTGATCCGCCGCGATGGCGTCCAGGGTCTCCATCAACTTCATGGTATTGGAGAAGTTGGGCTCGGCGTAGATGTTGCCGTAGAAGCCGCCGCGGATGTCCTCGGGAGAGAACTGGGGCTTCTGGCGGATTTTGCCCGAGAGCAGCCCCGCGCCCAGGGAGCCGTAGGTCATGATGCCCGCGCCGTGCTGCATGCACCAGGCCATGGTGTCCTCCGCGTAGCGGTTGATCATGGAGTAGGGCAGCTGGTTCATCACGATCTCGCCGTAGGCGCGCGCCTCCTCGATCTGCGCGGGGGAGAAGTTGGACACGCCGATGTAGCGGATTTTGCCCGCCTTCTGCAAATCGGTCAGCGCGCCCATGGTCTCTGCAATGGGCACGTTGGGATCGGGCCAGTGGATGATGTACAGGTCGATGCAGTCCACGCCCAGGCGGGAGAGGGACTCGTCGCACTCCTTGAGGCAGTTGGCGCGGGAATTGTCGCGGATGTAGGGGGTGCCCACGCCGCCGGGCTGGGTGGAGCCGAACTTGGTGGCGATGAAGACTTTGTCCTTGCGGCCCGCGATGGCCTTGCCCACCAGCTGCTCGGCGTAGCCGCAGCCGTAGGCGGGGGCGGTATCGATGAAGTTGACGCCCGCATCGAGCATGGCCACGATGGCGTCGATGGCCGCGGCCTCGTCAAAGTCCTCGCCCCAGGCGTATCCGCCGGTGCCCCAGGTGCCCACCGAGATGGTGGAGACATTCATATCCGTGCCGGGGAACTGTTTGAAATGCATAATACTCCTCCTTATTGCATGCACAAAATGGGTTCGTCAGCCGGCGCACCTGCCGGTAACACGCTTATTTTTTCTGGACGTGCGTCTTGTGGATGACGTCCGCACCCCGCCCCACGGTCTCGTCGATGCGGCTGTCAATGCGCGCGATCTCCTCAGGCGTGAGGGTCCAGTCCATGGCGGCGGTGTTCTCCAGCGCGTGCGCGCGGGTGCGCACCCCCATGATGGGGGAATCCACCAGCGGGTGCTGGGCGCTCCAGTTGACCGCCACCTGGCTGATGGGCACGCCGCGCGCCTGGGCGATTGCATCGAGCGTGTCTACCAAGCGCATGATCTTGGCGAACATCTCGTCTTCGTAGTACTTGCCGTAAAAACGGCCCCGTACGTCGGTGATCTCGTACTTGGGGTTGACGCGCACCTTGCCCGAGAGCAGGCCGCTGCCCAGCGAGCCGTAGGTGATAATGCCGATATCATGCGCTTTGCACCAGGCCATGGTATCCTCCGCGTGGCGGTTGAGCATGGAGAAGGGCAACTGGTTGACCACCACGTTTGCCACCTGCATGGCGCGCTCCAGCAGGTCGATGGGGAAGTTGGATACCCCGATATGCCGGATCTTGCCTTGCTTCTGCAGGTCCACCATGGCCGCCATGGTCTCCTCCACTTCCACGTTGGGGTCCGGCCAGTGCACCAGGTAGTAGTCGATGCAGTCCACCTGCAGGCGGCGCAGGGATTTTTCGCACTCGTCAAAGCAGCTCTGGCGCGAGTTGTTGCGCACCAGGCCCTTTTCCGGCCCGTTGGGCCAGGTGGAGCCGAACTTGGTCAGCACGCGCACCTGGCCGCGCCGAGACGCGATGGCACGGCCCAGCACCTCTTCAGCATGCCCGAAGCCGTAGGGGGGCGCGCAGTCGATCAGGTTGACCCCTTGCTCGATCATCGCGTGGATCGCGTCCACCGACACGTCGTCGTCCACATCGCCCCAGCCGTTGCCACCGATGGCCCAGGTGCCCATGGTGATGCAGGAGATCTCCTCCTTCGCACGAGGCAGTTTTGCATAGCGCATGAGAAAACATCCTTCCTTTCTCGCAGAGAGGCGCGCCCGCACACGGGCGCAGAGGAAAATGGGGGTAAAGGGGCGGGCAAGACGGAAGGCACCCGCCCGTTCACTCGAAAAAACCACATACATTTATCATAGCATAGGGCATGCCAAGGGGCAATTCGGCACAAAAAAAGACGCGTCCTATGCGTCCATTTCGTGCGCTGCCCTTTTGAAAAAAAGAACTCCCGCGGCTGCGTTTTCGAAAAAACATTTCGCTTTATGTGTCAATAACACAAGGTGGGAAATAAAGCGCCGCGGGAGCTAAAAAGTGCAACGCCGGCGTACACAAACGTTTTACCTGTTTTCGTGTGCGTTACCATTATAGCGCTTCGCTGAAAAAATACCAGCCCTTTTTGGTGTATTTCCTGAAAAAATTATTTTTTCTTGTGGATGCGCACGTCCTGCCCTGCCAGCAGGAATACCACGGAACGGCTGCGGTCCATCAGCCGGGAGGTGATGCGCTCGCCGTAGCGGTCGCGCAGCTGGGTGGAGGAAAGGTTGGTGGCGATCAGCGTATGGGCGTGTGCGATGGCGCGCTCGTTGAGGATGGTAAAGAAGTACTCGAGATTGACGTTGTTGAGCAGGGGCTCCGCCCCCAGGTCGTCCACCACCAGCAGGTCCACCGCGATCATGGCGTTGAACCGGGCGGAGGCTTCCTCGTCGCCACGGTGGTGCAGGCGCATCACCTCCATCAGCTGGTAGGCGGTAGGGTTGGCCACGGAAAAGCCCCGCTCCAGCAGCGCGCGGGCGATGCACTGGCACACGTAGGTTTTGCCCACGCCCGTGCGGCCGCAGAAGATCAGGTTATCGGCGCGGGTGTGTGGAAAGTCCCGCACAAAGGCCTGGGCGTAGGCCAGCAGGCGGCGCATGTAGCTGCGCTGGGTATCCCGCTCCCCCTCCAGCGGGATATCGGCAAAGAGCTCCACGTCGTAGTTTTCAAAGCGCGCCTCCTCGTCCAGATGCACCAGCGCCCCCCGGCAGGCGGCCTGCACCAGCGCCCTGCGCAGGCAGGCGCAAGGCACGCGGGTGGTATCGTCCGCGGCGCGCACATAGCCGGTATCCTGGCATGCGGGGCAGGCATAATGCACCGCAAGCGCATCTGCAGGCAGGCCAGCCTGCTGCAGCAGCTGGACCTGGCGCGCGCGCAGGCGCACGATGGTCTCGTTCATCGCCTGCTGCGCCGCCTGCCGGCTCAGCGCGCCCGACAGGGTGGCCTGCACGGCGGCACGGCCCGCGCCGGCAATGTCCGCGTCAATGTCGCGCAGCGCGGGCACGCGCGCATAGGCCTGGCGGCGGCGTGCCTGGGCCTCGGCGTAGGCCTGGCTGCGGCGCGCCTCGTACTGGGCGAGCACCTCGCGCAGCAGGGGATTGGCCATGGCGAAAACCTCCTTTATCGGTCATCTCTGTAAAACGGGCAAGCGCAATGCCGCATCGGCAGCGCAATACCGGGTTTGGCGTAGACGGGGCGCCGGTTATAGATCATAGTAGATGTCCTCCAGCGAGTCGCCGCGCTGCTCGTAGCGCATACCGTCGAGCTGCTTGGCGGGTCCGGAGCGGGCGGATGCGCCCGCCTGGCCGGACAAAAACGCCTCGTGGGCGCGCGCTGCCTCCGCCACGGTGGCCACGCCTTTTTGGTGCCAGTCGTCCAGCAGCCGGTCCATGTAACGGATTTTGTCCATGGGGCGGGTGTTCTTGCTGGCGTAGTCCGCCGCAAGCAGGATCACCTCAAAGTCCATGTGCCAGGCGTCCGTCCACTGGGCGAGATAGCGGCGGTGGGATTCGCCCGGCTTGCCGCTGATGCCCGCCCGCTGCATGATCAGCTGCATCTCGCTGCTTCGGGCGCGCACCGCGTCCAAATGCGCCTGAATCTCCGCCGGCAGGTGCAGATTCAACTGGTGCCAGTAACCCAGCAGGCGCTCCAGATCGTCAATCTTGTGGTGGCCGCTGGCCGCCGCCTGCTGCGCGGCCAACAGCACCGATGCGGGCGCAAAGCGCCAGCTTTCCGTCCACTGGATGTACATCTGGCTTAAGGTGGGGGTCACCGCGCTGCGGTTGCCCAGCTGGCGCAGCACCTCCTTGAGGTTTTCCCGGTCCTCCTTGCGCGCGCGGAAGAATGCCTGCACGTCCTCTGGCAGCAGCGCGCCGGCCTGCTGGAGGGTGCCTAGCACCTTGTCGACGTACTTCATGTTGGGCCGGGAGATGGCGGTGGTCTGCCCGCAGGCCAGGCGGATGCTCTCCTGCGGGAAGCGCCACTGCACGCTCCACTTGCGGTAAAGGTCCATTTCCGCGGCGCTGGGCAGGCGGTCGTGGATGCCCAGCGCACGCAGTGTGGCCATGGCGCCTGAGCGGCCCAGCTCCTCCTGCTCCAGGTAGTGCTCGATCTCATCGACATCCTTGAGCCCCCGCTCGGCCCAGTCGGTGGCGATGGCGTCAATGTATTTGACGCTCACACGGATATCCTTGCGGCCGATTGCGTAGGAGAGCAGCATCAACACGCCCGCGGGCGTAAAGCCCAGGTTGTCCATCCAGCCGTGCATCACAGCGCACTCCGCCGGCGTGAGCATCCGGCCCTTAAAGAGGGCCTGGGCGTCGCTGTTAAACTGCATGTAGCGCGTGGGGCAAGCTTCGCGCGGAGGCGCAGGCGCGCCCTGCTGCAGCGGATAGAAGGATACCCTAAGCGGCTCGGTGGCGTCGATACGCAGCAGCCCCTGCTGCTGCCAGTACTCCAGATGGTGCAACGCCTCGGGCGCGTCCATGCCCAGCGCGCGGGCAAAGTCCTCCAGCGTCCCGGGCGCGCCGTGGGGGTAGAGGCACATCTTCAGCCCGTAGAGGTACACCTTGACCGCCCCGCCGGGGGCGCTGGGCATGTATTCCTCAATAAACAGATTGTCCAGCGGCGTCACGCCGAAGATCGTATCCTTTTGCGCAAACGAGCAAAACCCCATGAAGCAGCAGTTCCTTCCTTATATATAGGCACATCATACAGACGCCCGCGCGCATAAGCGGGCGTGGTTTCATTATAATCAAACCGGCGGCGCGCAGCAACCGGTCTTTGTACGCGTGCATGGCAATATATGGCAGGCGTGCGCGCGCCGCGCGCACGCCTGCGCAGCCCCGCCTGCGCACGGGGATATCCATGGATAGTGGTATTTCTTGTTTGCCGCAGCGTAAAACTACAAGATGTTGTAATAATTGTTTTTTGTTTCCCCCGCCGGAAAAGGCGCAACGTTTTTGCATATCGTGTGTTAAAACTTCGTCAAACGTCCGCATAATCGGGGACAAAGCCGTGTATTTTATAAAAATAACATGGAAAACCCCGCCTGCGCATACAAATAAATACCGTCGAAACAAACTTTTTGTGAAAAAAGGCTTGTAATAGTTTTGTAACAATTTTATAATGTTCGTAAGGCAAAGGTGGGAACGATCCATGCGAAGTATCCTTTCCGGCACCAAAAAGGCCAGAACCATTGCCCTAGCCATTGGCGTGATTGTGCTTTTAGCGGTTGTGATCACTGCCGTGGCGGCCGTCCCTGCGCAGGCGCCCCGGCGCGCGCAGGCGGACTTTCGCCCCGAGGGGGCGCCCGAGGAACTGACGCGCTACGAGCTGGATCTGATCTTTGATCCGAACGCGCGCACGCTCACCGGGCAGATGCGGCTGGACTTTTTCAATACAACCCAAAGCGTGCTTGCGGATATCGGGCTGCACCTGTATCCCAACGCATTTGCGCAAAAGGATACCGCTCCCTTTGCGCCGGAGGAATGGACGCTTGCGTATCCGGACGGCTTTTCCCCCGGGTACATCGATATCCAGCGCGTGTGCGACGAGGCGGGCAACCCGCTTGCGGTTACCTATGGAGCGGGGGAGCGCCCCCAGATGATGTACGTGCAGCTGCCCGCGCCGCTGGAATCGGGCGGACGCAGCGCGCTGCGCATCGACTACACGGTGCGCATTCCCAACTGCTACGGCCGCTTCGGCTACGGCGCGCGCACGTTTGACCTGGCGCAGGCCTACCCCATGGTTTCGGTGTACGAGAACGGGGCGTGGCGCGCGGATGATTACGCAAGCGTGGGCGATCCCTTCTACAGCGAGATGGCGGACTTTCGCGTGTGCATCGCCGCGCCCGCCGCCTACACGCTGGCTACAAGCGGGGACTGCGTCGCCGAGCAGACCAGCGATGGCGTCACCTACCGCCAGATTGCGGCAAACGCGGTGCGCGATTTTGTTTTGATCGCCTCTGACCAGATGCGCCTCTACACCAAGCAGGTGGGGGACGTGCTGGTCCAGTCCTACGGATGGGATTTGGATGGCACGCAGCGCGCGCTGGATGTGGCGGCAAGCGCGCTTGCGCTCTTCTCGGAGCGCTTCGGCGCGTATCCCTACCGGCAGCTGTCGGTGGTGCAGAGCGACTTTTTCATCGGTGGGATGGAGTACCCCAACCTGGTGCAGATCGACGAGATGCTCTACCAGAGCCGCTACGCGCAGACGCTTGAAACCGTGGTGGCCCACGAGGTGGCGCACCAATGGTGGTACCAGCTGGTGGGCAGCGACGAGGTGCGTGCCCCGTGGCTGGACGAGGCGCTCACCCAGTACAGCACGGTGCTCTACTACCGCCTGCGCTATGGGCAGCAGCGCGAAAGCGCGATGTGGGTGCAGGAAGTCAACATGGCTGAGAACCTCTATCTGGCGGGGCGGCTGGGGCCGCGCGTGCCGGACGATGCGGTGGATTTGGCCATTACGTCCTATCCCAACAACTACGTCTACTCCGCGCTGGTCTACAGCAAGGGGGCGCTGCTGTGGCGCGACGTGGAGCGGGAAATGGGCGAGGAAACGTTCAAAGAGGCGCTGCGCATCTACTTTGCGCGCATGCGCTATCAAAATGCGACGCCCCAGAACCTGTATGACGCCTTGCAGGAGGCGGCGGGCAGGGACATGGCGCCGAGCGTGCGCAGCAGGCTGCGCACGGGGCAGGTGGGCGGCCAGGCCGCCTGACGGCGCGCAAGATACAGCCTAATGGACGAAGGGAGACAGATCAGTCTATGGCAAACTTCGGTAGAGACGATTTTCGGCGCAGCATGCGCCGGACGCATAAGCGCAAAGGGGTGGCACGCTCCGGAAGCACGCGTGAGCGGCGCGTCGACGCGCTGTTGTATATGGATGCTGCGCCGGATGCGGCGCGCGGGCAGGAGGCGCACATGCGCGCGCCGGTGACCCAGGCGTGCGACGATGTGGACGCGCTGCAGGCGGCGATCGACCTGCAGGACGACGCGGAGCTGTCGCTGGCCCAGGAGATGCCCATCGCGCAAAACATGCGCCTGGACGATGCGGCGCTGGACGCGCTGCTGGCGGTGGACGAGCCTGCGCAGACGACGGTTGCGTCCGATGAAGCGGAGTACATCGTGGATGTGGACGCTGGCGCCGATGAAGCGGAGGAATACGTCGTCACCATCGAGGACGAGGACGACACGGAATATATCGTGGACATCGATGAGGAGGAGGATGTGCCGCTGGCGCACGCGCGCTACGGCGTATCGGAGATCGACCGGCTGCGCGGCGAGATCGCCCGCAGAAGCCCCAAAGGCCAGAAGACGCGCGGCGGCAAACGCCGCAGCATCCGTCCCAAACGCAGCGTAGCGCGGCGCGTCGCCATGACGGCGGCGTCCATGCTGGTGCTGGTGGCCCTGCTTGCCGGCGGCCTTTGGGCCGGCAAGGAGCTGACCGATCCCACCAAGAACCTGGTGCAGGCAAAGGCCGTCTACTTTGACGGCATTCCGGTGGGCACCGTTGCCGACGGCGAGGAGCTTGAGGGCATCGTCGATGGCATCTATGCGGACTTAAGCCAGGAATACGGCGTGGACGTGCTCAACAAGCAGCAGCTTGTGCTGGAGGAAAAGCTCGTAGACCCGCGCTTCATCGCCGCGCCCGAGGATGTGGGCAACGCGGTGCGCAAGAACATCGACGTACAGGTGCACGCCACCGTGCTGATGGTGGACGGCCTGGCCGCGGTTGCCGTCTCCTCCAAGGACGAGGCTGAATGGGTGCTCGCCCAGGTCAAAGCGCCCTACGCGCTGGAGGGCAACGCGGACGTGCAGTTTGCCGAAAAGGTCGCCATCGAGGAGCGCGACATCAACTACGCCATGCTCAAGAGCAAGGAGGAAGCGCTCCAGCTGCTCACCACGGGTGTGGACAAGGTCGTGCCCTACACGGTCAAGAGCGGCGACACCATCTCGCAGATCGCCAAGGACAACAACCTGACGGTTGCCGATCTGCGTGCGGCCAACGCGGCCATCGCAAACACGGACAACCTGGATATCGGTATGACGCTGAACCTGATCAAACCGCAGAACCTGGTCAACGTCACCTACACCAAGCAGGTGACCACCGTAAGCGCCCTGCCCTTTGAGACACAGACGCAGGATTCCGCCAACCTCTATGAGGGCGAGACCAAGGTGCAGCAAGAGGGCGCTGAGGGCGAACGCCAGCTGGTGGAGACGGTCAGCTACATCAACAACGTGGAGGTGGGCCGCGCCACGGTTTCCGATACCGTCACCCGCGAGCCCGTCGCAAAGATCATCCTCAAGGGCACCAAACAGAAGCCCGTGTCCAAGCCCAGCGGCGGCTCCTCGGGCAACGCCACAAGCAAACCGCCCTCCAACAACCCGAGCGCCAGCGGCTTTATCTGGCCGGTGGGCGGCGGCAGCATCTCCTCCGGCTTCGGCAGCCGCTGGGGTAGCTTTCACTACGGCATCGACATCGCAGCGCCTGCGGGCACCGCAGTATACGCCTCCAAAGCCGGCACGGTGGTGCGCACCACCAGCGGCTGGGGCGGCGGCTACGGCAACATGGTGGAGATCGACCACGGCAACGGCGTGCGCACCCGCTACGCGCACAACTCCGCAAACCTGGTCTCCGTCGGCCAGCAGGTCGCCCAGGGCCAGCAGATCGCAAAGGTGGGCTCCACCGGAGACTCCACCGGCAACCACTGCCACTTTGAGATCCGCATCAACGGCACGGCCGTCAACCCGACCAGCTACCTGTAACGCGGCAAAAGCGTACACAACCATATAAAGGTACACAGGCATTCCCCGGACGGAACGTTGCAATTCTGTCCGGGGAATGTTACACTTAGCATTGATCTTACGCGCCCGCGGCGCGCCGTTTAAGAAAAACGTGCGCCTGTTGCGCAGTGCGCGTGGGACAGCCAGGGCGATGTACATGGAGATGACAACCTCGTAAGGGAGGCAGCCGGCAAGGGCGCCGGCAAGAGATAGCGGTATATGGAAGAGATGTTTATCATTCGCGGAGGGGAACCTCTGCACGGCAGCGTGGAAATCAGCGGCGGCAAAAATGCGGCGGTGGCGATTGTGCCGGCGGCGCTTTTGTGCGATGGCGTGTGCACCATCGACAACCTGCCCAACATCCGCGATGTGGTGGTGCTGCAGGATATCATGCAGTCGCTGGGCGCCAAGGTGCATATGGAGACGCCCAACCGCATGCGCATCGACGCCACCGGCGTCACCGACTGGCGCGCGCCGTACGAAAAGGTCAAGCGCATGCGCGCCTCCTATTACCTGATGGGGGTGCTGCTGGGCCGCTTCGGCCGGGCCGAGGTGGGCATGCCGGGCGGCTGTGAGATCGGCCTGCGCCCGATGGACCAGCATATCAAGGGTTTCCAGGCGATGGGCGCGGAGGTGGAGCGCACGCTGGACGGCTACAGCGTCAAAGCCGACCCGCTCGCAGGCGGCGAGGTGTACCTGGATGTGGCCAGCGTGGGGGCCACCATCAACATCATGCTCTCGGCGGTGCGCGCCAGGGGCAACACCACCATCGTCAACGCGGCCAAGGAGCCGCATATCGTGGATTTGGCCAACTTTTTGGGCGCCATGGGCGCGCGCATCAAGGGCGCGGGCACGGACGTCATCCGCATACGCGGGGTGGAGCATTTGCGCGGGTGTAATTATTCCATCATCCCCGACCAGATCGAGACAGGCACCATGATGATCGCCGCGGCGGCTACGCGTGGGGATGTCACAGTCAAAAACGTGATTCCCACCCATCTGGAGGCGCTCACCGCCAAGCTGATGGAGTCGGGCGTATCGGTGGAGGAGGGGGACGACTACATCCGGGTGCGCGCGGACAAGCGTCCCCGCGCCGTCAGCGTCAAAACCCTGCCCTATCCGGGCTTCCCCACCGATTTGCAGCAGCCCATCGTGGCGTTTTTGAGCACGTGCGCGGGCACCAGCATCATCACCGAGAGCATCTACGAGTCGCGCTATAAATACGTGGAGGAGCTGATCCGCATGGGCGCGGACATCCGCATCGCCGACCGCGTGGCGGTGGTGCAGGGCATTGAACAGCTCACCGGCACCACGGTTGCGGCTACGGATCTGCGCGCGGGCGCGGCGCTGGTGATCGCGGGCCTGATGGCGCGCGGCGAGACCCGCGTGCGCAAGCTGCGCCACATCGACCGGGGCTACGAGTGCTTTGAGCGCAAGCTGCGCCAGCTGGGCGCCAATATTGAGCGCGTGCCCGACGATTTGGATATGGACTGAAAGGCGGCGCGCCCGCGTTCCCGTATGGGGGAGCGCGGGCGCTTTTTGCATTGCCCCGCTTTTGCATGGCAGCGTGGCCAGCCCGCCGATACCGGCGCATTGCGCGGGCGGCCATTGCATCTGTCGCCGGCTGGCAGGGGCCTGGCGCGCGGGGTTTTATGCCCGCGCACATGGGAGGCGCGCTTGCAGGATGGCGCGCCCGTCATGGCGCGAGGAAGCTCTGTACAGATGCGCGTAGAGGGGAGGCCTTTTCATCGGGAACCTGGTGCCGGCGCTTGACCGCGCTCCAAAACCGTGGCGCTATGCAGGTGTGGCCGCGGTGCGGATATCCGCGCAGAGCCCGCGCCCCGCAGGGCAGTTTTCGCGCGGCGGCGCGTTACAGCAGGCGCTTTTTATTGTATAATGAAGGCAACATACGCCCCGCCCTTTTGCGGCGGCGCAGGTAAACGAGGTGATCAATCGCTATGGGTCTTACCATCTGCCCGCTGTTCTCCGGCTCGACGGGCAACGCCGTGCTGGTCAGCGACGGCGTCACCAGCATCCTGGTGGATGCGGGGATGTCTGCGCGGTCCATCCGCCAGGAGATGGCGGGCATCGGCGCGGACGCGTCGCGCCTGGACGCCATTGTGGTGACGCACGAGCACGTGGACCATGTGCGCGGCATCCCGGTGCTGGCCGATACGTGCGATATCCCGGTGTACGCCACGGCGGGCACCTGGCAGGCGATGGCGGGCAAGATGGGCCGCATCGGCGTGGCCAACCGCCGCTACCTTCCGGGCAACCAGGATTTTTACATCGGCGGCATCGACGTGCAGCCGTTTGATATCTCCCATGACGCGGCCCAGCCGGTGGGCTACCAGTTTTACGCCGGCGGTGTCACCGTTGCGGTGGCCACGGATTTGGGGTACATCTCCCGGGCGCTGATGCGCACACTGGAGGGGGTGGACGCCCTGGTGCTGGAGGCCAACCACGATATCGGTATGCTGGAGCAGGGACGCTATCCCTACAGGCTCAAGCAGCGCATCCTCTCGCACAAGGGGCACCTCTCCAACGAGGACGCGGGCAGGGCGCTCGTGCGCCTGGTGCAGACCGGCACGCAAGTGTGCATGCTGGGCCATTTAAGCAAGGAAAACAACACCCCTGATCTGGCGTTAAAGACCGTGCAGGCCGCGCTTGCGCGCGAGGGGATGGAGGCAGGGCGCGACGTGCTGCTGTGTATGACGCGGCGCGACGGCGCCATTGAACCGGTGCATATCCAGCGGCCCGCGCTGGCCCGTGCACAGATTGGAGCGGGGCTATGAAATCAGCGCTATTGCGCGACCGGCTGGGCGTGCGCGCGGCCAATTACCTGGTGTTTATCTCGGTGCTGCTGCTGTGCGTATGGCACGTGTTGACGCGGTTCTTTCCCATGCCCTCGTCGCTGTGGCTGACGGGCGGCATGGAGGTGCTGCTTTTTCTGGTGCCCGCGCTGCTCTTTTGCCTGTGCATGAAAAAGCCGCTGCGCGTGCAGAAGATGGACGCAAAGCGCACCTGGACGGTGATCGGCATCTCGGCCACCGCTTACCCGGTGGCGATCCTGGCCTCGCTGCCCTATTCGCTCTTCTGGTCGTATATGCAGATGCGCTACCCACAGGCTGCGCCCGCAAGCGCGGTCAATTTGCTTGACTACAGCCTGCCCGCGCTGCTTGTGTGCATCGCGGTGATCCCCGCGCTGGTGGAGGAATACACCTTCCGCGGCATGTTCATGCGCGCCTACGCCAGCCGGCCCGTCACGGCGCTGCTGGTAAGCTCCGCGGTGTTTGCACTGATGCACATGCAGATCGAAAAACTGGTGCCCGTCTTTCTGGTGGGCTTTCTGGCCGGTTTTCTGGTGCTGCGCACAGGCAATTTGTGGGCGGGCGTGCTGGTGCATTTTTTCAATAACGCCTATTCCATGGTGATCCTTAAGATGCTGCAGCCCATGATACAGATCAACACTGTGCCCGCCGACCCGGCTGCCGCCATGCAGCTGGCTATGGGCTCGCTGGCCATACTGGTGGGGTTGCTGCTGTTTTCCGTGGTGTGCATCGTGGGCTTTATCCTGCTTTTGATCCGCTTTATCAGGGAGACGCGGCCCACCTACCAGGCCTACGTGGCGGAGGCGCGCCTGGCGCCGCCGATCAAGTTCACCGTGCACGAGGCCATGCCCCTGATCTGGACTATGATCCTAGTCTTTGCCATGACGCTTGTTTCGGTGCTGCCTTATATCGCAGCCATGTTTGCGTAGGGCGCGGCCATGCGTATCGGCATTTACTGCGTAGGAAAACTCAAAGGGGGCCTCTTTGACGCGGCGGTAGGCGAATACGCGGGCCGCATCAGCCGCTTTGCGCAGGTGGACGTGGTGGAGGTGCCCGATAGCCCCGCGCCTGCGAGGTACGGCCCCGCCCAGTGCGCGGCGGTGATGGTACAGGAGGGGGAGCGGCTGCTGGCGCGCATACCCGCGCACAGCTTTGTGGTGGCGCTGTGCATCGAGGGCAGGCGCTACACCAGCGAGGGATTCGCCGCCCAGCTGGAGCAGTGGATGCTGCGTGGGGTGAGCGACATCGCCTTTGTCATCGGGGGCTCGCTGGGCCTGAGCCCTGCGGTGCGATCGCGCGCGGACGCAAAGCTCTCCCTTTCGGATATGACGCTGCCCCACCAGCTGGCGCGCGTGGTGCTGGCCGAGCAGGTGTACCGGGCGTTTACCATCATCCGCAACCAGACTTACCACAAATAAGGAGGAGCCATGGCGGATGTCTACATGCAGCAGGCGCTTGCGCTTGCAGAGGAAGCGCTTTTGGCGGGCGAGGTGCCCGTAGGCGCGGTGGTGGTCAAAGGCGGCGCGGTGATCGGCCAGGGGCGCAACCGGCGCCAGCAGGACCGGGACCCACTCGCGCATGCGGAGCTGCTGGCCATCCGCCAGGCGGCGCGCGCGTTGGGGGACTGGCGTTTAAACGGCTGCACGCTCTATGTAACGCTGGAGCCCTGCCCGATGTGCGCGGGGGCCATTGTGCAGAGCCGGCTGGACGCGGTAATCTTCGGCGCGTGGGATGAACACTACGGCTGCTGCGGCAGCTGCTATAACCTGCCGGCGGACGCGCGCCTGCAGGGGCATGCGCGCGTAGCGGGCGGGCTGATGCAGGAGGCGTGCGCGGCGCTGCTCACGCGCTATTTTCAGCAGCGCCGCGCGCAGCGGCCATAAAAGGAGGCGGCAGGCATGTACTGTCCAAACTGTGGCAAGCCTATACCAACGGACGCACGCTTTTGCCCGGCCTGCGGGGCGGGCAGGGCGGATGCACCCGCGCGGCAGGAAGCGCCGGCAGATACGTCGGTGTACGCGCAGGAAGCGCCTGCGGGCGCACAGAGCGCCCACCCGCCTGCGGGTAGGCCTCCGAAGCGTGAGCATGGCGCGCTGACCGCAGTGCGTGTGCTGCTGGCCCTCGCCTTTATGCTGGCGGGCATCGCGCTGCTGCTGCTGGGGCTCATCGCCGCGGTGTTTGCCATCGGCACGCTGCGCGTTGTCTACCTGGTGTGGTTCGCATCGGGGGTGCTGGCCATCGTGGGCAGCGGCATGCTGCTCTCGGGCCGGGCGGACCTGGGCAGGTGGTCCACCGTTAGGGGCGGGGTGATCGTGCTCATCGTGGCGATTGCTCTCTTTATCGGCTGCGCGGCGTATCTTGCGGGGCGCCTGCCCTTTGCGCTGCCCAGGCCGCGCCTGTGACGCGCCCGCCAAGGCGCGTGGATTGCAATAATACGTGGAATCAGAAATTGGCGGAGATCTGGCCGGTCGCATCCCGCCAAGGGGTGTGTGGATTGAAATTTCCGCCCGCGCCTCAGCGCCGATGGCATGGATGTCGCACCTCGCATGAGGTGCGTGGGTTGAAATCTGCTGCGCGAGGGCGAGCTGTTCCCGCTGATCCTGTCGCATTCCGCGAGGAGTGCGTGGGTTGAAATGATGAGTTTGCCAACATCGGTACCATTGCGCAGGTCGCATTCCGGGAGGAATGCGTGGATTGAAGTTGGGCTGTCTCATTGATCGGCGGCCTGCCGACCACAGCGCCTGCAGAAGACAGCCTCTGCCCCGTTTTTGCGGGTGCAGCGGCTTACAATACGTTAAAAGGAGGAAACCGCATGGACATGCAGCAGCGCATCGGCCGCGTCATGGCCGAGATGATCGCCTACGAGGCAGGATGCCCCCAGCGCATTCACCATTTTTTGAAGGTGTACGCCTTTGCCAAGGCCATTGCGAGCGCCGAGGGACTGGATGAGCAGACGCAGCATACGCTGGAGGTGGCGGCGCTGCTGCACGATATCGGCATCCGCCCCAGCCTGGAGAAGTATGCCTCCAGCGCGGGGCCCTATCAAGAGCAGGAGGGGCCCGCCCCCGCGCGTGCCCTGCTTGCGCCGCTGGGCTATGAGGAGGCGCGCATCGCGCGCGTATGCTATCTGATTGCCCACCACC
Organism: Maliibacterium massiliense; assembly: GCF_900604345.1. GTDB lineage: Bacteria > Bacillota > Clostridia > Christensenellales > Maliibacteriaceae > Maliibacterium > Maliibacterium massiliense. The sequence goes on along the minus strand of NZ_LR026983.1, from coordinate 1,184,459 downwards.
ACACCTATACGGACATAGACGGGATCGACTACCAGATATTGATCGAGGCGGATTTTCTGGTCAACGCCTTGGAGGAGGGCATGTCCCGCGAGGCGGCGCGCAGGGTGTACGATCAGTACATCCGCACGCAGGCGGGGCGGCGCTTCTTTGCGCAGCTGTTTTTGACGCAGTAACGTACGCAAAAAAATCCTTCGCTCCAGCGATCGCCAACGCGAGGTATCAACGTTGAGGCGAGCGGGCGCGAAGGATTTTTTATGGGGTTAGAGGGGGCTCATGCGGGGCGGTACATGCGCTTGCACCGCCCCGCGCCTGCAGAGCCCCTTTCCCCGCCGCGGGGCTTAGTAGGCTGCGCCCGAAGGGGTGCACTCGCAGCCCTGTGTCGGCGGGAAGATGGGCAGGGAGAAGAAATCGTCGCACACGCCCGCGGCGAACTCCTCGCACGGCGGGATGCGGCAGAAGCCGTAAGAGGGGATGAGGATCTCCACCTCGGCTACGATCTTGAGGATGATTGTCACGCAAATAGTGACGCAGAAACGGAAATCGCCCAGATAGCTGCCCATGACGCAGATCGCGCTGGCCATGGCCTCGGCAGTGTAGGGGATGATGGAGTCATCCGGCACGTAGAGGATGACGTCCTTGGGCACGGTTACAGTGGCGCGGCCCACGCCTTCCTTGCCGTTGCAGTCGCAGAACATCACATCGATGGGGATCTGCACGTTGCAGCGCACGCGCGCAAAGTTTTTGCGGTCGCTGAAGCGGTCGATGCACAAATCCTTGATGCACGCGCCGCCCGGAACGGAGCGGCAGGACAGGAAGGTCAGCGGGGCAACGAACCCGGCGTCAGCCGGTTCGACGTCCTGCAGGGAGAGGTTCACATTGTCGAGCTGCTTTTGCTGCATGCAGGAGTCATAAACCTTTTTTACCTGCACACAGGTGCGCTCGCACAGGCCCTGGAGCGCATCGCCTTGGATGGGACCAGGAAGCGGGCATGTATCCCCAGCAGGGGCTCTATAAGCGTAAAATGACATAGGGAACGATCCTCCTTTTGATGGATGGGTTTGGGCTTTGACATTACCATGCTATGCAGCAAGTTTCCCGAGGGTGCGCGGTTGTCAAATATGTCTTTTGCGTGCTATGATAAGGAAAGATTCCACGCGCGCCGGTTTGCGGCAAAGGCCGCATGCGGCGCGCCCGCCTACGTATAAAAACGCATTACACGACAGGGCGCGAACAAGGGAAGCGTAAAACACTGCCTGATACAAAAGGAGAGTTGAACCATGCAGGAATCCATGCGCAATTACATCCATGCCGGACTGATCCACTTTATGGCGTTCCCCGCCACCACCAAGGGCGAGGGCCCGGTGCTGGAGACCATCGACCGCGTGGCGCGCGATACGTATTTTGACGCCATCGAGATTACGCATATCGCCGATGCGGCGGTGCGCAGCACCGTGCGCGACCATTTGAGCCAGAGCGCCATGCGCGTGTACTACGGCTGCCAGCCCCGCCTGCTGGGCGCGGGCGCGAACGTCAACGCCGTGGATGAGGACGCCCGCCAGGCCGCCATGGCGATCATCCGCGACGGCATCGACGAGGCGTACGCGCTGGGCTGCCTGGGCTTTGGCTTTCTGAGCGGTAAATATAAAGAAGAAGAAAAGGATCAGGCCTACGCGCAGCTGATGAAGTCCGTCAATGAAATGTGCGATTACGCCGCCGCCAAGGGAGATATGAAGGTGGCGTTGGAGGTCTTTGACTACGACGTGGACAAGTGCAGTCTGATCGGGCCTGCGCCGCTTGCGCGCAAGTTTGCCGAGGAAGCCTGCGCCCGCAACAGCAACTTCGGCTTGATGGTGGACCTTTCCCACCTGCCGCTGCTGCACGAGGGCCCCGAGGAGTCGCTGGTGCCCGTGGCGCCCTACATCATCCACGCGCACATCGGCAACGCCGTGCGGCCCGAGCTGCCCTCCGAGACGCCCGCCTACGGCGACGCGCACCCGCGCTTCGGCTTTCCGGGCGGCGCCAACAACGTCAAGGAGCTGGCGGAGTTTCTGCGTGTGCTCATCCAGGTGGGCTATTTAAAGAAGGGCGCGCCGCGCACAGTGAGCTTTGAGGTCAAGCCCTTTGGCGACGAGGATCCCGAGATGGTCATCGCCAACGCCAAGCGCACCCTCAACGCCGCGTGGGAACTGGTGTAAGTTTCATTTTACAATGCTTGCAAGGAGGCAATGTATCATATGAGTCGACCCAAAGTGTATGTGACGCGCAGGATCATCCAGCCCGCGCTGGATAAGCTGGCCGAGCGCTGCGATATCACCATGAACCCCGAGGACCGCGGCCTCACCCATGAGGAGCTGCTTACAAACGTGGCCGGCGGCTACGACGCGGTGCTGTGTCTGTTGAGCGACCCCATCGACGATGCGGTGCTTGCCGCGGCCGGCCCCACGTGCAAAATTTTTGCCAACTACGCGGTGGGCTACAACAACATTGACGTGGCCGCCGCCACCAAGCGCGGTATTTTGGTGTGCAACACCCCGGGCGTGCTGACCGACGCCACGGCGGATCTGGCCTGGGCGCTGCTGTTTTCCGTGGCGCGCCGGGTGGTGGATTCCCAGCGCTTTATGGAGGCGGGCAAGTTTGGCGGCTGGGATCCGCTGCTGATGATGGGCCAGGACATCACCGGCGCCACGCTGGGCGTGATCGGCACAGGCCGCATCGGCGCGGCGTTCGCGCGCAGGGCGGCGGGCTTTGGCATGAAGGTGATCTACTGGAGCCGCAGGCGCAATGAGGAACTGGAGCGCGAGATCGGCGCTGTCTATGCAGATAAAGAGACGCTGCTGCGCCAGGCGGACTACGTCTCGCTGCATGTGGCGCTGACGCCTGAGACCACGCACTTAATCGGCGAGGCGGAGTTCAAGCTGATGAAGAAGACCGCCATTTTGATCAACACCGCCCGCGGGCCGGTGGTGGACGAGAAGGCGCTGGTACGCGCGCTTAAAGCGGGCGAGATCTTCGGCGCGGGCCTGGACGTCTACGAGCAGGAGCCCAAGGTGGAGCCTGATCTCATCGGCATGGAAAACGTGGTGCTGCTGCCCCACATCGCAAGTGCCACCATCCCCACGCGCACCCGCATGGGGTATATGAACGTGGCGGATATCTTTGCGGCGCTGGATGGGCAGATGCCCACGAACTGCCTCAATCCCGAGGCGCTTGAGAACCGTTAACCGGCATTTGCGACGACATTTGGGGGCGACTGGCACATCGAGCATGCGCTGAGCCGCCTCTTTTCGTAAGGGGAATCGAGAAAGGGTGAAGAATCGTGACACAGAGCGGGAAAAAGATGGCGGCGCTGGGCGTGGCCCCCTGCGCGCTGCTGCTGCCCCAGGGCATTGAGTACAGCAAATGGGCGGTGGTGGCGTGCGACCAGTACACCAGCGACCGCGCCTACTGGCAGCGCGTGGAGCAGTACGTCCATGGCGCGCCGTCCACGCTGCAGATGATTTTTCCGGAGGCGTATCTTGCCGACGGCGACGCGGATATCCGCATCGCGCACATCCACCGCACCATGCGTGATTACCAAAAGCAGGGCTTGTTTCGCGTGCTGCCCGAGGGCGTGATGTACGTGGAGCGCACCTGCCAGGCGGGCGGGCCGCCCCGCCGCGGCCTGGTGATGGCGGTGGATTTGGAGGCCTACGACTATCGCGTGGGCGCCAGGAGCCTGGTCCGCGCCACCGAGGGCACCATCGCCGCGCGCATCCCCCCGCGCCTGCGCATCCGCAAAGGGGCCACGCTGGAGACGTCGCATGTGCTGCTTTTGATCGACGATCCGGCGCATCTGGTGATCGAGCCGCTTGCGCTGCGCAAGGATGACATGCAGCTCTGCTATGATTTTGACCTGATGATGGGGGGCGGGCACATCGCCGGCTGGCATCTGGCGGGAGAAGAAAAGCTGGATGCGCTTGCCGACGCCATGATCCACGCCTTTGATCCGGTCGCCTACCAGAAGCGCACCGGCATCATCGCAAGCGACAACCGCCTTACCTTTGCGGTGGGGGATGGCAACCATTCGCTGGCCACGGCCAAGGCGTGCTGGGAACAGATCAAGCAGGGCATGGGCAAGAACATCAACTGGGAGCATCCGGCCCGCTACGCGATGGTGGAGATCGTCAACGTGCACGATGAGGCGCTCACCTTTGCGCCCATCCACCGCGCGGTGTTCGGTGTGCGCGGCGAGGAGCTCTCCCGCGCGCTGGCCAAGGAGGCGCGCGCCCATGACATGACCTACACCCAGCTGCCCGAGGGCGCGCCCGCGCCCCACGGCGCGCAGGTGGTGGAGGCCTCCTTTGAGGGGTGGCGCACGCGCATCGCGCTGGGCAACCCCACCTCCTTTCTTGCAGTGGGCACGCTGCAGGATTTGCTCGACGCGGTGCTGCCCCGCTTTGAGGGGGCGCACATCGACTACATCCATGGCGACGAGACGGCGCGCAAGCTGGCATCCCAGCCTCTGGTCAGCAGCTTCCTGCTGCCGGCGATGGACAAGGCAGACCTGTTCCGCACCGTGCTGCGCGACGGTGCGCTGCCGCGCAAGACCTTCTCCATGGGCGAGGCGGACGAAAAACGCTATTATCTGGAGGCGCGCCCCATCGAGCGCTAAAGTTTCCTTGACTTTGCAGAAAGCCTTGCGTATAATCAATGTGTTTTTGAAGAGAACAGCTAAAAACGGCGTAAAAACGCCGCTAAAAGCGTGTTAAGGCCAATGCCGCGCACGCAAATTGGGGGGAACAGTTGCATCATGGGAATCATTACGGCCAAGTTCGGGGGTAGCTCGCTTGCGGATGCGGCGCATTTTGCCAAGGTACGCGATATCATTCTGGCCGATGCGCGGCGCTGTTATGTGGTGCCTTCGGCGCCCGGCAAGCGCGATAGCGACGATGTCAAGGTGACCGACATGCTCTACGCCTGCGCCAAACGCGCAAGCCAGGGCAAGGCGTTTGACGATATTTTCGACGCGATCGTGGCGCGTTACAACGGCATCATTGCGGATCTGGGCCTGAGGCTGGATTTGCAGGGCACGTTCGATGCGGTGCGCGCGCGCATCGCCGCCGAACAGACCAGCGATTACGCGGCCAGCCGCGGGGAGTATCTCAACGGCATGATCCTGGCGGCGTACCTGGGCTTCCCGTTTGTGGACGCGGCGGAGGTGATCCGCTTTGACGAGGCGGGCAACTTTCTCTCGGAGGAGACCAACCGTCTCTGCGGCCTGAAGCTGGCGGGCTATGAACGCGCGGTGATCCCCGGCTTCTACGGCGCCACGCAAAACGGGCGCATCGTCACCTTCTCGCGCGGCGGCTCGGATATCACCGGCGCCATCGTGGCGCGCGCCACCGAGGCGGAGGTATACGAAAACTGGACGGACGTCTCCGGCTTTCTGATGGCGGACCCGCGCATCGTGCCCGAGGCCCGTACCATTGAGATGGTCACCTACAACGAGCTGCGCGAGCTTGCTTATATGGGGGCCACCGTGCTGCACGAGGACGCGATCTATCCCGTGCGCCAGGCCAACATACCCATCCACATCCGCAACACCAACGCGCCACAGGACGCGGGCACGCGCATCGTGGCCCACGTGGACGAGACCAATTTGGGCGGCACCATCACGGGTATCGCGGGGCGCAAGGGCTTTGTAATCATCACGCTGAAAAAGGTGATGATGCATACAGAGCTGGGCTTTGGCCGCCGCGCGCTGAGCGTGCTGGAGGACTTTGGCGTCTCCTTTGAGCACATCCCCTCAGGCATCGATACCTTTTCGATGGTGGTGGACGAAAAATATCTGGAGGGCGACCGCCTCGACCGCATCGTGGTGGCGCTCACCGAGCGCTGCCAGGCCGACGCCATCGAGATTTCGCGTGACATCGCGCTGATTGCCACCGTGGGCCACGGCATGGTGTCCACCCAGGGCGTGGCCGCCCGCCTGTTTGCGTCGATTGCAGGCGCGCATGTCAACATCCGCATGATCGACCAGGGTTCCAGCGAGATGAACATCATCGTGGGCGTGGAGGCGGCTGACTTTGAGGATGCGGTGCGCGCCATCTACCACGCGTTTAACTGACGCGGGGCAGCCGCCCCCTTGCAGGGCGCGCGAAATCGCGGCCCGCTCGGGGAAGCGCTTTTACAAACGTATAGATAGATATGGGCGGAGGGAAGCGTTTTATGGCGGCCTCCGCTTTTTTGTGCGCCGCGGCCCGTTAGCCCAAGAAAAGGCGGCCCCGCGCGTATTCGGCAGCAATCGGCGGCATCACCAGTGCGCGTCCCAGCCTTTCGCGCGACGGCGAATGCGGAACGGATGCTGGCGCCCATGGGCGTGACGCTGGGCCAGCCTTTCATGCGTATCTGACATCAGCTGTGGAAGGGAACGGAACCGGCCGAGGGAAACGCGCTGGGCATGCGCGGCGCAGGACTGCGGTCAAAGTGCAGCGCAGTTCCCCCGTGCGCGCCCGCTTTGGGGAAGGCATTGCGCGCGCATCGCCAATCTGCGCGTATGATACCAAGGCCCGTGCATCGCGGATATCGACGCGGATGTGCCGGGCGCGCCGTTTTTGCGAGACGCTTGTGCAGGACGCCGCGCGGTTGTACGGCCCAGCACAGGCGCCAGCGCGATACGTCTGGCTGCGCGCAGCCCGGCGGTGTACGCGCGCAAGGGGCCGGCCAGGGGGCATGCCCGCTGCGCGTGTTGTCACGCGTGCAGGCGGCGCGTATCCTGCGGGCAGGACGGTCACGCCCGAAAGAGAATGCCCCTGACCGCCGCACGCCGCCCCACTGTCCCCCGGGGCGCGTATGCAGTATAATAAAGGCAATAGAGAAGCCCGCCCGCCGCACGAGGGGAGCATATTTTATGAACAGTGCCTTTGAAATCGTCTTTACATTCGTCATCATGCTGGGCCTGGGCTTTGCGCTTGCGCGCGCAGGGCTTTTGGACGCGGCCACCTCCCAAAAGGTGACCAGCATTGTGCTGTGGATTTTTGTGCCCGCGAGCATGCTGTACAACGTGTACACCTATCTGGATGCAGACGCGCTGCTGCGCGACGGGGTGGACGTGCTGGTGCCCTTTGTCACCACCTTGGCCGCCTACGCCCTGGCGCGGCTGCTGTGCATGGCGCTGCGCGTGCCCGCGCATAAGCGCGGGGTGGTGTGCGCCATGTTTGCGCTGTCCAACACCATCTTTGTGGGGCTGCCCGTCAATCAGGCGCTCTTTGGGGACGTGGCCACGCCCTATGCGCTCTTTTATTTTATGGGCAACACCGTGGTATTCTGGACGCTGGGCGTGTGGGGCATCCGGCGCGACGGGGGCACGCCCGGCACGCTGTTTTCCCGCCAGACGCTGCGCAAGCTGCTCTCGCCCGCGCTGGTGACGCTGGTAATCGCCATGGCGCTGGTGCTGCTGCGGGTGCCCCTGCCCCAGGTGGCGCTCTCCACAGCAAAAATGCTGGGTGCGCCCGGCACGCCGCTCGCCATGCTGCTTTCGGGCGCGATCATCCAGCGGGCGGTGCGCGCGGGCGCGTGGAAACAGCCGCTGGCCTTTCTTGCGGCTGCGGGCAGCATGATCGTGGCGCCGCTGCTGGCGCTGGGCGTGACAGGCTTATTGGGCCTTTCGGGCATGGCGCGTCAGGTGCTCATCACCCAGGCCGCCATGCCGGTGATGAGCCAGACGCCCATTGTGGCGCTGGCTTACGGTGCGGACGACCAGCTGGCCACCGCGGGCGTGCTTGTGACCATGCTGGGCCTGCTCATCGTGGCGCCCGCCCTGGCGTTGGTGTTTGGCGTGTAGCCCCTTGGGGTATACTGATACCATGCAATTGTGAGAAAGTAGGGTGATATGCGGTATGCAGACGTCCTCAACGCTGAATGGGAAGGAGCGCAAAGTACAAATGTGGGTATGGTTTGCCATCGGCTCGGCGGTGTTCGCCGCGCTGACGAGTGTGCTTGCAAAGATCGGCATTGAACAGGTCAATTCCAACCTAGCCACAGCCGTGCGCACGGCGGTGGTGCTGGTGCTGGCCTGGGGCATTGTGTTTGCCACGGGCGCGCAGAGCGGCCTTGCGGGCATCTCGGGCAAAAGCTGGCTGTTTTTGGTTTTATCAGGCGTAGCCACGGGCCTTTCCTGGATGTGCTATTACCACGCCATCCAGATCGGGCCGGTGTCCAAGGTGGTGCCCATTGATAAATTCAGCGTGGTGCTCACCATGATACTGGCGTTTATCTTCCTGGGGGAAAAGGCGGATGTCAAAACCGTGATCGGCGGCGTTCTGATCACCGCCGGCACGTTTGTGCTGGTGCTGTAGGATAGGACAAACGGACCGCGAGTACTTCGCGGTCTGTTTTTTAGATGAAAGCTGAAAGGACGATCAATGTCTTGTGAAATTTCGCTGTACTAGCCAATAGAGAAAGCTGGGGCGATGTAGCGCAACGACAACATGCTGCATGCTTGCGCATCCTTCGCAAAAATCCAAACCGAGGGAAAGCGTTACCTCATGCAATTGATAGTCTTTGTGATTTAGCAGGTTAAAACAAGCCAAACAAAACTCCGCCAACGTGTCCATCTCCTTACAAGCGTTAGTTAGAATATACAACTATAGATTGATTATTTCAACAACAATAGATGATGTATCACTTCTATAGCAATTGGTAAGCTTATACTATAGGAGTGATAGCGGTGGCAAGTGAATTGAATGTAGAAATTGGCAGGCGTGTACGCGAGGCGCGTCAGGCAGATAAGATGACACAGGAGAAATTGGCGGAACGCGCGGAATTATCTATTCAGTTTATTGCGGAAATCGAGGCTGGTAAAAAGAGCATGACGACGAGCAGCCTGTATAAGGTAGCGCGTGCGCTCCACGTTCCTGCGGATTACCTAGTCTTTGGTGAGGAAACAGGAGATGTAACGCATATTGAACGCATGCTGAGCACATTAAGTGACGACGATCGTGCATCGGCAGAAGAAATATTGCGCGTATTCATCCATGCAATTCGTAGATAAGAAAGTAGTGAGATGATGTTCTTCCAAAGCGAACTTGGTCAAACGCTTATCACTGCAATAATACCTGCTGGCGTTTCAATAATTGGCTTTGTAGTTACTTATTTTGCGATGAGAAAAAATTTCCAGAGAGAACTAAAGAAAGAAAAGATTAGTGTAACCTTAAACAAAATGGCAACAGCGCCTGAGGATGTTTTAACGCTTTATGAACATATGATGCTTCCGAGCAGAACGGATAAAGAAATAAAGCAATTTGGTTTAGATGAACGATCCAGTAAGGCGAAAGAACTAAGGAGAAACTGTCAACAAATACAACTTAATTTGCCATCTGAAATGAAAATACTATTTCATAAAATATTTTCGTATGGTACAGAAAAAGCAATTAGTATCTTGGCGACGATGCAACGAGAGAATTATCTGTCAGATGATCAAGAAACGGGAGATCGTTTTAGAATGATGGCCTTTTATGTTTTGCTAGCCATCCAGATTAAGAGCGACGTTACCGGAGAAGTTATCTGTCCCAAATTCTGGTATGAGATTAATCTAACTGACTTTCATAATAATGTTGATAACTATAAGGGATTAATGCAGGCAAATAATAAAATAGTTGATGAACTTCAATTAGATAAGAAGATGAAATTCCATTGATTAACTGTGCACCACTTAAAATGATCGAGTACACTATCCCCTATTTTGTTCGAGATATATGGAGCATCCCATAATCATGGGATGCTTTTTTACCCCGTTTGCGGTATAATCAATGGGAACAAATGATCGAACACATCCGCGAAAGGTGGAAGCTATCCATGGATTTATTCAGTCAGGCAATGGAGCGCCAGGCGCCGCTGGCCGACCGCATGCGGCCCACCACGCTGGACGATTTTTTAGGGCAGGAGCACATCGTGGGCAAGGGGCGATTGCTGCGCCGCGCCATCGAGGCGGACAAGCTGGGCAGCTGCATCTTCTTCGGGCCGCCGGGCTGCGGCAAGACCACCCTGGCCGCCATCGTTGCCGCCTCCACCAGCGCCGCGTTTGAAAAGCTCAATGCGGTCACCAGCGGCGTGGCGGACGTGCGCCGCGTCATCGAGCAGGCGGAGGGACGCCTCAAGCTCTACGGCCAGCACACCTACCTGCTGCTGGACGAGTGCCACCGCTGGAGCAAGGCGCAGTCCGACGCGCTGCTGCCCGCCATCGAAAAGGGCATCATCCGCTTTATCGGCTCCACCACGGAGAACCCCATGGTGGCCATGACGCCCGCCATCGTGAGCCGGTGCCGGGTGTTCCAGTTCCGCGCGCTGACGCCCGAGGACGTGGCGCAGGCCATCCGCCGCGCGCTGGCGGATACGGAAAACGGGCTGGGGCTGCTCAACGTGCATATGGCGGACGACGTGATCGCCCATCTGGCGCACATGAGCAACGGGGATGTGCGCAGCGCGCTTTCGGCGCTGGAGCTGGCCGCGGCCACCACCCCGCCGGGAAAGGATGGCGTGATTGCGCTTACGGCGGACGTGATCGCCGAATCCATCCAGCAGCGGGTGCTGCCCATGGACGAGTCGCTCTACTACGATATGCTCAGCGCCTTTTGCAAGAGCCTGCGGGGCTGCGATTCCACCGCGGCGCTGGGCTGGATGGCGCGCCTGCTGGAGGCGGGTATCGACCCGCGCATCATCGCGCGGCGGGTGATGGCGCACGCCAGCGAGGACGTGGGCCTTGCCGATCCCATGGCCATGGTGCAGGCGGTCTCGGCCGCCCAGGCGCTCAATTTGATGGGCATGCCCGAGGCGCGCCTGCCGCTGACGCAGGCCATCATCTACGTATGCGAGGCGCCCAAGTCCAACAGCGTGGTGATGGCCATCGATCAGGCGCAGGCCGATGCCAAGGACACGCTGCATCAGCCGGTGCCCCGCCACCTGCGTGATACCAGCTACAAGGGTTACGACCGCATCGGTTCGGGGGAGGGGTACGTGTACCCGCATGACTGCCCCGGCCACTACGCGGTGCAGCAGTACAAGCCGGTGTCCATTCAGGGCAGGGAGTACTACCACCCGGGCGATCTGGGCTTTGAAAAGGAGCTCAAGGCGCGCAAGGCCGCGCGGGACGCGCTGGGCGAGGCGCCGCGCACGGATACTAAATTGGACAAATAGTGTCCCGAAGGATAAAATCAGTCCCACTAAGTTTTTTCTCAAAACCTATTGCATTGTGCCGCGGCGCTGCTATAATGAGAGGCGTACGCGGTAATTTTTTACCAGAGAACGGACAAAAAAATCAAGAAAACGGCGCGGGCAGGGCGTTTTCCGCCCGTCCGAGTCAAGGAGGAAAACATCATGCGTGTCTACAATTTCTCACCCGGCCCGTCCATGCTTCCGCAGCCCGTACTGGAGCGCGCAGCGCGCGAGATGCTCGATTGCAACGGTACCGGCACCTCCGCCATGGAGATGAGCCACCGCTCCAAGGCGTTTATGGACATCGACGCCCGGGCCAAGGCTTCCCTGCGCAAGCTGATGGACATCCCCGAGGAATACGACGTGCTGTTTCTGCAGGGCGGCGCAAGCATGCAGTTTGCGCAGGTGCCCTTAAACCTGATGACCACCGGCAAGGCGGCCTATGTGGACAGCGGCAACTTTGCCCACAACGCGCTGGTGGAGGCAAAGCGCTACGGCGAGGTGCGTGTGATCGCCTCCTCGCGCGAGGATAACTACGCATACGTGCCCGATGTGGACGTGACGAAGCTGGCGGCGGACGACAGCTACCTGCACATCACCACCAACAACACCATCTTCGGCACACGCTACATGCAGCTGCCCCAGACGGGCGACATCCCGCTGGTGGCGGATATGTCCTCCAACATCCTCTCGCAGCCCTACAACGTGCGCGACTTCGGCCTGATCTACGCCGGCGCGCAGAAGAACATGGGCCCCGCGGGCCTGACGGTGGTCATCATCCGCAAGGATTTGATCGGCAGGGCGAAAGAGAGCGTGCCCGCCATGCTCAATTACAAGACCCAGGCGGATAAGGATTCCATGTACAATACCCCGCCCTGCTACGCGATCTACATCGCGGGCATGGTCTTTGACTGGCTGCTGGAGCTGGGCGGCATCCCCGCCATCTACCAGATCAACCAGCAGAAGGCCCAGCTGCTCTATGACGCGCTGGATGCCTGCAAGCATCTCAAGCCCGCGGCGGATAAGGCGTATCGCTCGCTGATGAACGTCACCTTCACCTCGCCGGATAAGGACACCGACGCCCGCTTTGTCTCCGAGGCAGCAGCCCAGGGGCTGATCAACCTCAAGGGGCACCGCGTGGTGGGCGGCATGCGCGCCAGCATCTACAACGCCATGCCGATGGAGGGCGTCAAAAAGCTGGTCGCCTTCATCGAGCAGTTTGACAAAACCATCTAAATCCGCCTGCGCTGCACGCGCAGTATATAGGGAGGAAAATACCCATGTTTCGTATTTTGACCATGAACAAGATCGCAAGCGTCATCGACCAGCACCTGCCCGCGGACGCCTTCAAGGTGGGCGGGGATATCGATAACCCCAACGGCATCCTGGTGCGCAGCGCGGATATGCACAGCTACGCGCGCGGCGAGGATCTGCTGGCCATTGCACGCGCAGGCGCGGGCGTCAACAACATCCCCGTGGACGATTGCTCCAAGGATGGCATCGTGGTGTTCAACACCCCCGGCGCCAACGCAAACGCGGTCAAGGAGCTGGTGCTGGCCTCGCTGCTGCTGTGCACGCGCAAGATCGTGGATGGCATGAGCTGGGTGCAGAGCCTCAAGGGCCAGGGCGACGAGGTGCCCAAGCTGGTGGAAAAGGGCAAATCCCAGTTTGTGGGGCCGGAACTCAAGGGCAAAAAGCTGGGCGTGGTGGGCCTGGGCGCCATCGGCGTGATGGTGGCCAACGACGCGCGTGCGCTGGGCATGACGGTCATCGGCTATGACCCCTATATCAGTGTGGAGCACGCCTGGGGCCTGTCGCGCGGCATCAAGCGCGAGACCAATCTGGAAAAGATGCTCTCCCAGTGCCAGTACATCACCGTCCACGTGCCCCAGACGGAGAAGACCAAGGGCATGTTCAACGCGGAGCTGCTGCATAAGGTGCGCCGCGGCGCCACGGTGCTCAACTTCTCCCGCGGCGGTCTGGTGGATGACGAGGCGATGCTCGCCGCGCTCAAGCGCGGACGCGTGGGCCGCTACGTGACCGACTTCCCCAACGAGGCGCTGCTGGGCCAGAGCGGCGTGATGGCGATTCCGCATCTGGGCGCCTCCACGCCTGAGTCGGAGGATAACTGCGCCGAGATGGCGGCCGCGCAGATGAATGATTACCTCACCAACGGCAACATCAGAAACTCAGTGAACTATCCCGATTGCCAGCTGCCGCGCACCTCCTCGCACCGCATCACCGTCATGCACGCCAACGTCACCAACATGGTGGGCCAGATGTCGGCGCTGCTGGCCGAGTACAACCAGAATATCTCGGACATGATCAACAAGAGCCGCGGCGCGCTCGCCTACACCATCATCGATACCGATCACGATATCGAGCCGGAGCTTGAGGCGCGCCTGCGCCAGATCGAGGGCGTGGTGCGCGTACGCTCGCTGGGCCGCGCGGAATAATCTGCCAACAGATTGCGAGCGGAAACGATGTGTTTCCGCTCGTTTTTTATGGCAAAAAACGCTATAATAGGACACATACGAGGCAAAAAGGTGGGATGAAGGGGTGCGTAGACGCGTCTTTGGGTTGGTGCTTGCGGGCATGTTCCTGGTGAGCCTTGCGGCCTGTCAAAAACTGGATAAGGGCGTGCAGCTCACGCCCGTGCCCACGCCCAGCGTGCGCGCAAGCGCGGCGGCGTCTCCCACGCCCAGGCCGTCCGCCACGCCCAGGCCCAAGGCGACGCCCACGGTGTCCTACGCCGCGGTTGCGGGCGTGCCGCAGGGGGCGATCAGCCAGCAGCAGGCGGTGGATCTGCTCAAAGGGGTGTCCGCCGAGAAGCTGGGCCTGCCCGCGCCCATCGACCAGTACACGGTGGTGTTCGATGCGCAGGTCAGCGATGTGCAGGGCAAAACCTGCTATACCATGAGCGCCTTTGCCGATCTGGGCGCGCGCATGGAGAACATGGGCGTGTTCGCCGTGGCGGTGGACGCAAGCGCGCTGTTCCGCGTGGACGCGCGCACGGGGGCATTTGTACAGATACAGTGAGCGCGTTGTGCGACGGTCTGCCGCTTTTGGCGGACTGTTTTTTTGGTTCTTTTTTCAAGTGCATGATTGTATTGCTTTTTACATTTAAATAGACTATCATGTAGATAATATCTGTCGTTTAAACACTTTTTTTGGAGGAAATTCTATGAAAAACAAATATTTTGTCGCTGTCGTTTTGTCGCTTCTGCTTTGTTTGAGCCTGATCGGCTGTGCAGGAAAGGGGGAGCAGGCCAAGCCTTCGGCAAGCGCTTCTGCGTCAGGAAGCGCGTCTGCCTCCGCGTCACAGAGCGCTTCACCCGCCACTTCCCCCACGCCAAAGGCTGTCAACTTGAATGAACACAGCAAGGTAAAGGGCGCCATGCAGCTATTGGTGACATACCTGGATTCATCCAGCATGTCGGGTGTGGAGAATGGAAAAACCTGCGGCATTACCATGTCTGGCGCGGTAGAGGGCGATGTTGGGGGCAAGGCGTGCATCACCTGCATCGGCAAGGCGAAGGATGAGGCGAAGATTTCGCTCTCCTTTGCGCCGGAAGACGGCAGCATTCTGCGGGCCGCGGTTCTCTACGACGAGGATGCGGACGCCAGTCTGCTCAGCGTGCTCTTTATGCGCCTGATGAACTACGATGAATTCGGGATCTCTGTAGACGATATGGAAACGGTTGTAAACGGGACGCAAAAAGAGGGCTTCTGTGTCAAAACGTTCAATGGGTACGAAGTCTCCATGGCCATCAGCAAAGAGGTGGGCCGCGCGCTGATCATTGAGCGCACGGGCACGCCGGCAGCGTCGCCCAGCGCGAGCACAGCCCCTTTGCCCAGCGCAAGCGCCGCGCCTTCTGCCAACGCGCCCGCAGCCAACGCGGCCACCATTACGCTGGCGGAGTTTAACCAGCTGCAAAACGGCATGACCTATGAACAGGCATGCGCAATTATCGGCGGAGAAGGCAACCTGCTGGCCGAGAGCGGCACGCCTGGCACCGCCGCGCATACTGTTATGTATACCTGGTCAGGCGAAGGCGGCATAGGGGCCAACGCCAACGCGATGTTCCAGGGCGGCAAACTGATGTCCAAAGCACAGCTGGGGCTCAAATAAGCGGAGTCAACCACAGACGCGGGGATGATACGGTCATTCCCGCGCCTTTTTTGTACGCAAAGGAAAAGCAAACGGCGCTCCCTGCCTGAAAGAGGCGCCTGCCCCTTGAAGATTGCGTGGGCGCACCCTATAATAATTGTATATGGACGCGCGCAAAGCGGCTGCGCTTCGGATCACGAGCGGCAACGTACACATTTTTAGCGGAACAGAAAAAACAAAGTGTGGGAGGCAGATGTTTTGAATACGATCATTGGCATTGACGTGGGCAGCACCAACACCAAGGCGTTTTTGTTTGACATGCAGGGCAACGTGCTGCGCAGCGCGTCGCGCAAGACCATCGCGCACAAGCCCATCAGCGGCATCGGCGTGGCGGAGTACGACCCCGAGGAGCTGTGGCAGAACGTTTCGGCCTGCCTGCGGGAGATCAGCGAAGGGGGCGCGTGCGACCAGGTGCAGTCCATCGGCGTGTCCTCCTTCGGCGAGGCGAGCGTGCTGCTGGATGGGCAGGGGGAGGCGGTCTACCCCATCATCTCGTGGTTTGACCTGCGCGCCACCGACGCCTGCGATGTGCTGGTGGACGCGCTGGGCATGCACAAGATTTACGAGATCACGGGCCACTTTGCCAACCCCAAGTTCGGCCTGACCAAGCTGATGTGGATCAAACAGCACGCGCCCGAGGCGTTTGCCAGGGCGCGCCACTGCCTCACGGTGCACGACTACATCACCTTCCGGCTCACGGGCGCTTACACCACCGATTACTCGCTTGCCACCCGTCTGCTGTGCTTTGATATCCACACGTGCGATTGGTCCGATACCATGCTCGAGGCCTCGGGCGTGCCGCGCGACCTGTTCGCGCCCGCGCACCCGGGCGGCACATTGATCGGCGGGTTGCAGGCGTCGGCCGCCACCCAGACCGGCCTGAAGGCGGGCATCCCCGTCTCCATGGGCGGGCACGACCATTCCTGCGCGGCCATCGGGGTCAACATCTTCGAGGACAATGTGGCGCTGGATTCGCTGGGCACGGCGGAGGCCAACATCGTGGCGCTAGAGAAGCCCTTTGACGATTTTGCCATGGGCTACGCGGGGGGGTTGTGCATCTACCCCCACTGCGGGCGCAAAAAGTACCGCGTCATCACCTCCATGCAGGCCTGCGCGGTGAACATGGAGTGGTTTGTGGATAAGTTCGGGGTGGATCCCGACCACCTGGCGGACGACGTGGAGAATATGTACGATAAGCTGATGCGCGAGGCGGAAATCGCCGCGGCGCGGGGCAGCGGGCTGCTCTACTTCCCGCACATGCGCGGCATGCAGGAGAACGCGCTGCAGCGCGGCACCTTTGTGGGCGTGGATGACGCCTGCGACCACGCGCAGATGATCAACGCCATCTTGGAGGGATTGTGCTACGAAAACCAGGTGCGCCTCTCGCGCTGTGAGCAGGCGCTGGGCATGCGCTTTGACACCCTGCGCACGGTGGGGGGCCTTTCGGTCTCCAGGCCGCAGATGCAGCGCAAGGCGGACGTCACCGGCCGGCGCATCGAGATTCCCCGCTGCGGGGAGGCCGCGGGCTACGGCGCGGCGCTGCTGGGCGCCATCGGCGCGGGGGTGATGCGCGAGGAGGACCTGGCGCACACCTACGGCACCAGCGCCATCTACACGCCGGGCGATGCGACGGTGCGCGCCCCGTACCTGGAGAAATACGCCCGCTACAACCGGCTCTACGATACGGTGATGGCGCTTTATTAAGTAGGGAACGCGCGGGGGGAGCTCCCCCTGCTTGGGGATATCCACAAAATATTGAGGAGAGAGGGTATTTAACAATGTACAGAGATATGCTGCTGGAGCGCCTGCACGACGCGCGCAAGCGTGGCTACGGCGTGCTGAGCTTCAACTTCAACGACTGCTGGGACATCCAGGCCGTGGTGGCCGCGGCCGAGGAGCTCAACGCCCCCATCATGGTGGAATCGGTAGGCTATGTGGTGGACTCCATCTCGCTGGAGCTGTGCGCGGCCATCGGCAAGCACGCCATGGATACGGCCAAGGTGCCGGTCTTCCTGCATCTGGATCACTGCAAGAGCGTGGAGCGCTGCAAGGCGGCGGTGGATTTGGGCTATCCCAGCGTGATGATCGACGCCTCGGCCCTGTCGCTGGAGGAAAACATCGCGGCTACGCGGGAGGTTGCGGATTACGCGCACGCGCGTGGCATGCTGGTGGAGGCGGAGATCGGCAAGATCAAGGGCCATGAAGGCGACGTGGTCGGCGGCGAGGATTTCCTGGTGCAGGTGCCCGACGCCGTGGCGCTGGCCGAGCAGGGCCAGCCGGATATGCTGGCGGTGGGCTTCGGCACGCAGCACGGCTTCTACAAGGGCGCGCCGCAGCTCAACTTCCAGCGCCTGCGCGAGGTGCGCGACGCGCTGGGCGATATGCCCCTGGTCATGCACGGCGGCACGGGCATTCCCGAGGAGGATGTGCGCACCGCCATTGACAACGGCATCTGCAAGATCAACGTGGGCACGCAGATTCGCTATACCCAGATGAAGGCGCTGGCAGAGGCCATCAAGGAGATGGGCCCCGAGACCGCGCCCGCGATCTTGATGGAGGCCGCCCGCCCGGCGGTGAAGGAAGTGGCGATGCGCTGGATTAAAACGGTGCGCGCCGACGGCAAGGCATAAACGGATATGGATGAAAAAAGGCGCCGCGCATGCGGCGCCTTTTTTTGCTGCGATTTCCCGTTACTGGCGCGGCATATGCAGCTCTTGTAGAGGACGTGTTCTGGCCCATATGCGCGTCACGCGATTTTTATCATAATCCGGGTAATGTAATCCTCAGGGCGTGCAATCACAAATTCGTTGAGGCCCATTTCAAACGCGTAGCCCGTCAGCTTTAAACCGTTTTCCCGCGCGTAGGCGAGCATTTGCCGATACATGCGCGGCAGCTGGTCCCACGCGCCCTGCTGGTAGCCGCACAAATACGCGCCGCCCGGCTTTACCATGCTTTTTGCAGGGCCGCCGCGTGCCAGCGCGGGGGTGTAGATGCCGTCATACCGCTCAAAATCGTTTTGCTGTACCTTATCCAGCGAGATATACCCGCCGATGCCCATGCGGATTTGTTCCAGGCTCCAGGCGCCTCTGGCATAGGCGTACAGGTCGGCGATATCCGGCTGGGCAAAGTCATAGGGAAGCAGCAGAAGCAGCTCCGCCTTGCAGGCCACAATGCTGATGTTCGGGCATCGCAGCGTTTCACAAAAGGCAACCTGCTCCTTGATCCGGCGCAAGGTTTTTCTGGTGCGCTGCAGATGCCGGATCTGCGCGTCCAGCTCCTTTTCCTTGCGCGACGCAATGCTGTTAAACAAGGCGGGGCTGGGGTGCTGCACATACGCAGCAATTTCCGCAATGCGCAGGCCAAGCTCCTTCAACATGCGGATATAGGCAAAATCCATGCTCTGCGCAACGTCATAATACCGGTAGCCGTTTTCCCCCCTGATGCGGGGAGAAAAAAGGCCGATATCATCGTAGTAGTGGAGCGTACGTTTGTTGACGTCAAGCAGTTTGGCAAATTGGGCTGTGGTCAGGCGTATAGCGTGTTGCTTCATTTTTTTCGATCTCCCTGTTGACTTTACAGTAACTGTATCCTTTATCCTTGCTATTGTAAAGATGCAACCAAAGGAGAATGTGTGATGCAACTAACATTTCGAGCGTACCGAAAACAGGACTTTGACATGCTTGTGGGCCTGATCAGAAAAACGTGGCACTATGACGCATTCAGCAGCCCCAAAACCGCCGCAAAACTCGCGCGGGTGTTTTTAAGCAGCTGCTTGGCGAACCATACGTTTTCCCGCGTCGCCCTGCGCGATGAAAAACCGGTCGGGATCATCCTTGGCAAGGATATTGCGGCATACAAATGCCCCTTTGGCGCCAGGCTGAAGCAGCTGTGGGCGATCCTATCCCTGCTTCTTTCCAGGGAAGGACGGCGTGTGTCAAAAATCTTTGGGAATGTCAGCGGCGTTGATAAAGCGCTGCTGGAGGACTGTGGCAAGGCCTATCCGGCGGAACTGGTGCTGTTTGCGGTTGACCCCGCCTGCAGGGGGGAGGGCATCGGCAAGATGCTGTTCCAATCCTTCCTGGACTATATGCGTGCACAGAGATTAAAGGAATTTTACCTGTTTACGGATACGAGCTGCAACTATGGCTTTTATGAACATCAGGGCATGACACGCCGCCAGGAGCAGACGCGCGTTTTTACGATCAACGGCCAGCCGGCAGAAATGCATTTCTTTATTTACGATGGGCACAGCGCGCCCGCCGGCGCCGGCGTGTGATGGATGCCGCCGCGCATCAGCGTTTGCGCTGGGGCGCGCTGGCAGGGACGCTTTCCGCGCGCGGGGGCGGTATGGGGATGGGGCCGTGCTTTTGTTCAAACGTCTCCGCGGCGCGGCGCAGCAGCTGTAATATATACGCGTTCATGGAGTGGCCGTGGTAGGCCGCCATGTAGCGAAGCTGTTCGTGTAGGGTATGCCCGATCCGAAGACTTATGTGCCGCCGTTCCATCACGATTTTTTTCTCCTTTAGATATAAGTTTATAAGTTCTCACTTATTATCGCACACAGTTTGGGATTTGTGTGGATTTAGGACAAATGGTCCTAAAAAAGATGACGATAGAGCATGCAGCGGATGCAGACATGACACAGCGTGAAGTCGCTGCGTTGATACCATGCGATCAATCGCTTTATTCGAAATATGAGCGTGGCGTGCGTGAACTGCCATTGGGGTATGCCGTCAAGCTGGCCGCGTTTTACAAAGTCAGCGTGGATTACCTGATTGGCTTATCGGATGAAAAGCGGCGCTGATCAACGCTCCACATAAAAGGAAGTACGGCAAGAGGGGGCCTGCATCATCAGCCGGTGGTTTTATCAAGCGCGCGGCTATGTGCGCCACCGCACCGCACCCTTCAGCGGCTTGCGCGGGCGCGCGGGCGGCTGCTCCTGCGCGTAGCCCAGCGCCATGGCGGCACAGAGCACCCCTTGGGGCTGCAGCCAGTCCGTCAGCTCCGCCTGCGCAAAGTAGGTATCGCAAATCCACAGGCTGCCCAGCCCCAGCGCGGCGGCGGCAAGCGCCATATTCTCCAGGCACGCGCCGATGGACTGCATGTTGCAGATTTCGTAGACGCGCGCCTCCGCGTCAAGGGGGGCGTCAAGGGGCGCGCCCAGGGTGTTGCTCACAAAGATAACCACGGGCGCCTGTTCCATCACCGCAAGGGTATGGCGCGCGCCTGCAAGATGCACCGCGCTCTGCGGCAGCAGGGGCTGCGCCGCCTCGCGCGCAAGCCCCGCGCGCATCACCGCGCACATCTCCGCCTTGGCGCCGCCCGTTACCACGGTAAAGGACCAGGGCTGCCGGTTTTTGGAGGAGGGGGCGGCCATCCCTGCGGCAAGCACCGCCTCCATGGCCTGATGCGGCACGGGCATCTTTTGAAAGGCGCGGATGCTGCGCCGGCCTGCGATGGTGTGCAATAATTCGTTTTGCATGCGTCTCTCTCCTGCTCTGATATTTTGTGTGCCCAAATGGCTTTTCGCGTGCGTGCGTCACCGGATGTGCGGTGCACGCACATGAGGCACGCGCGCATGGCAGCGTTGTATCGCGCGCACTGCTGAAAGCCCCCAGCGCATGCGGACAAATCGATTGGTGTGCGGTGCTGTGTGCGTGGTGTTGATTGCGTGCTGCGCGACGCGCCCGTGCGCAATAACAAGCGGCGCTGTACGGTGCCGCTTTCCGGCGCAACCCATGCGCTTGCAAAAAGGCGTCTCACGCCGCCAGCCTCACGCGCTGGCAGTACCTGCACACCTTGTCAGAGACATCACACTGTACCAAGCCCCCGCGGGTTTACGCCAGCTGTACCGCGCCCTGGGCGCGGATGCGCATGGGATGAAGGTTTTCCTCCCCCACGTAGGGCGCCATGTAGCGCAGGTAGGCCGCGGTTTCCCGCAGCGGCGTCACGCACATGATCACCCCCGCGAACCCGCCGCCGTGCAGGCGGCAGCAGCCGTCCCCGATGCGCTGCAGAAACAGTGCGCTCAGGGCCAGGGCGCGCGCCACCTTCTGGTCTCGGGGGCCGGCGCAGGCGTTCTGTAACCACTTCCATGAGGAATCGCCCGAGGCCTGCACCAGCGCCAGCAGCGCGCGGCTGTCCCCGCGCGCAATGGCCGCGGCCGCATCGTCCACGCGCTGGCATTCCGTATAAAAGTGCAGCGCGCGCAGTAGCGCGCGGTCGCTGCCCACGTCAGGCATGTGGGCAAGCAGGGTCTGCAAATCGCTCTGGCCCAGCACATCCACCCCCAGCGCGCGGGCCACAAGCCGCATCTCCTGCGGGATGGCGGAGTAGGCGTCGTTCAAATCCGCATGCCCCGCCCCCGTGCCCACAATGGTCAGGTCATACCCCATGGCCGCAAAGGAAAAATCCAGGTGCGTGTAGCGCACCTGTGCGGGGTCGGCAAAGTCGATCAGCGCGCACCCGCCCACCGCGCAGGCGATCTGGTCCATCAGGCCGGAGCCCTTGCGCCAGAATGCGTTCTCTGCAAACTGGCCCGCCTTGGCGCAGGCTAGCACGTCGATCTCCCCGCGGTTAAAAAAAGCGTTTACAATGGCACAGATCAGCATCTCAAAGGAGGCTGAAGAGCTGACGCCCGCGGCGGAAATGACATTGGAGGCAAGCGCAGCGTCAAACCCCTGCACGGCGTAGCCCGCCGCGCGCAGCGCGGTAAACAGGCCCGCCAGCAGCGAGAAAGTGCCCTGCGCCTTGGGCGCGCGCTCCAGCGCGCCGAGGTCAAGCGTCAGCAGCGGGCCGTAGCCCGCGCTTAGGATGCGCACCGTGTCCGTGGCGTTGGGGCGGGCGGCGGCAATGGTGTCGCGGTCGATGCTGGCGGCAAGCACCCTGCCCCCGTTGTGGTCGGTGTGGTTGCCGAGGATCTCTGTGCGCCCGGGGGCGGAGAAATATGCGGCCGGCTCCCCGCCAAACTGCGCGGCAAATGTGCGGGCAAGCGCGCTGTAGCGCGCCCCGCTTTGGACATGTTCTCCATAGAGGGCGTCCAGCGCCCCGGGGGAAGGTGTGTTCATGCGTGCACCTCGCAATGCGTTTTTGTGATCTGAAATGGCCGTGACAAATGATCGCGCGCAAAAAAACGATCCCTGCACTGTAATTATAGTACAAAAAGCGCGGATGTGCAGCGCCGGCGCAAAACATGCAAGTGGCCGGCACGGTGGCAAGGCAAACGCGAAGAAGGTGCGGGCCGCCCCTTTAAGTGGCGATTGAAAGGCGCGCGCAGACGTAAGGGTAGGGAAAGCTGCTGCGGGCGGGCTCTCGTTGATACGGAATTTGTCCGGAAAAAATTGTACAAAAAAAGCAGGTGCCATAAAGCGCGCATGGAGCGGGGGGAGCGCGTCAGGCGGGGTGATGTCGCCAGACTGCGCCGCATGCCCAACGCGTCTGGGACTTCCTGCGGAAGCGGCAGAGACCGATGGATGCGGCGCCTCCCCAAGCTTTCAGCGTCCGATGCGGACGTTTTGATATTTCTGTTTGCGAAAACTGCGTGGGAAATGCCCCCATACGAACGCGCGACAGCTGCATGCGCGCGAACAGTCGGGGCAGCGCAAGTCCTGCCAATGTGCGGATAGCGCATCGACGGCACTAAAAGAACCGTTTACCATCGGATATGTTTATGCCTAATCCCTTTGCCATGCTGGCCTGCTTGAATGAGTTGATCTTTTCCACCGCGCCGTTGCGCCGGAAATACGAGCCTGTATTTTTAAACCAAAACGTCACATGCGCACGCGCGCATTGATCCCGAATGGCAAGCACCCAATCCATATCACACACGCGGGCGTCTCGCCCCGTCTCGCCGCCAACGGTTACATGTTCTACGCCATGAAGATAATCCGTTAAATCGATGGCCTCCAGCAGCGGCGCGCAGGCAATAAACCGCCTTTTGATGGGATAGGATAGAAAAATTGGCAGTCTTTCGTCCGCCAGCGCCTGGTTTTCAACCGTGCAGCCGATATACACATGATCATACCCCGCGCCCCAGTCCTCGGGGAGGGAGACCGCAAAACGGTCAATGCGCTTGGTCAGAATTAAGAAATCCAGGTCCGCGCGCTGCCTGATCATGGACCAGGCGTCCTTGCGCCATGCATCCGCTTCTGGAAGGAAAAAATCCGTCGCAAAGCAGGTTGCAAGGGTTTTATTGCCAGTGATTGTGTATGCGCCTTTGCTGTTTGTCCGTATGGGCAAGTCGAATTGCGCTGTTTTTTCCACGGTGTTTTGCCCATAGCGCTTTGCATGCGGCCCGTAAAAATAGCAGTTTTTACACCCATCGCTGACGCTGTAGCATCCCGTCCACGGCTCCCAGTTCATAGCCCAACCTCCCTTCCTGTAAACGGTATTGCATCCGCCTCATCATATGCTGCTGGCATCGTTCAATTCAAACAGGTTGCCCTCCGGATCCCTGAAATAGGTGCAGCGCATTCCCCATTCCTTGATGTACTGGGGCTCGCCCAGGAAGGCCACGCCCGCCTCTTTCAGGCGTGCATAGTCCGCATCCAGGTCCAGTGTGGGGATCACGCCCGCAACCGTATCCGGCTGCGCGGTGCCGTTTGGCTGTTCATATCCTTTAAACATGGGCATATGCGCGCCTGCAAAGATCGCAAAGCAGGGAGGCGCATCCTTGTCTGTGGCAAAGGATGTGTAGGGACCGTTTCGGTCGCCCCAAATGGCGACCAGGCCCAGTTTTTCCGTATAGAAGTCAAAGCACGCTGGGTAGTTTTTTCGTACAAGTACCCGGATGGTCGTTTGATCAAATTGCATTGTGTTCCTCCCCTTTTACTGTCTGCATATTACAGGAATATTATAGAGCAATATTTTGCGCTTTCCCTGTAAAAAACGGACATGTTGGCGGCCCTCCTGTGGCGCAGAATTCATATAGATGAGCCGGTGCGCGGCGATAATGATATCCGCGGCGGTACTTTTCCGCTGCAATGTGCGGCGAACGTGCGGGCGAGGTGGTAAGAGAGCACGTTCGCACACGCCATATCTATATTTTGTAGTGCAAAATATGAACGATAAAGAAATGCATATAGAGGAACGATTCGGCAAACGTGCGGGTTGGGATGTATCAGCGAAAATGCTCCCGTGTGCATCGGCTGTATATTTTGTGCTACGAAATAAATACGGTGAAAGATTGTATATTAAACACATTTGCCGTTGATCGATGCGGACAAAAGAGGAGCATATGCGGCCAGGAATATAGCCGAGAAAGCGCTTCCGCTCATGCGCCTGCATATTTCGAGCCACAAAATTTAGGCGATGAAGGATTGTGTACGAAAAGACCTGATTTTTTGCATGATGCTAGCGAAAGAAGTGGACGTACAGGCAGGCACGTAGAAAAAGGGTGCTTCGGTGTGCATCGACTGCATATTTCGCGTTAAAAAATATGCGCAATAGAGGATTGCATTTGAAAGAACAGTGTGTCAGACATGTGGGAAGGGGTATAGTCAGAGAAAGCGTTACCATACGCACCTCATATAAATTTGTATTGCGAAATATGCGTGGTAAAAGATTGCATATGAAGGCGCAGTGCAGCAGTAAATGATACGCTGTTTAGGGTATAAACGCAACCCAAAGCGTTGGGAGCTTGGATGAAGGGTATATTCATAAGAGTCTGTTGGTTTATATTTGGCTACACACAATTTATCTAAAAAGGCGTCATGCACAGAAAATCATGCCGATCAGTAAGTAATTGCGCAAAAAACCCTCTATGGTGCAGACATACTGGATGGCGTTGCTACCGGAGCTCCTGTTCGAGGTCACGGAAAACATCCGCCTGAAAAAAGTCAATAATCGAGATATCCAGTCCATCGCAAAGTTTTTTGATTGTTGCGATGGTGGTGCTGTTATTGCGCCCTCTGGTAATATTGTTAATAGTCGACTGTGTGACACCGCTGAGCGTTCCCAGCTTATTAACGGTAATACCCCGCTGCTTGCACAAATCTAAAATGCGCTGGGTAACGGCTTGACCAATTGTCATGATCATCATCCTAACTCAAAAAGGTTAGGAATAACGTACCCTTTTCAAGAGAAAAAGATTAACTCTTTTGAGTTGACATCTGTGTAATTGCGTTCTAGTATTGAAAAAAGGGGGGGACGTCATGGAGCACAAGTATACTGTTACGTTGGATGATGAGACGGCAGCATATTTTTTATTGGGATCGCTTACAACACAGATGAGCATGGAAGAGACACTATCCATGGCGTTGGAAAGCTTGGTCGCACTGGTTCAACATCACTGGCAGGACAGGAATTAGAAGATGCAAATATATAAAATACAAATAATACATATATTTGTATAAAACGCACGCGCTTCTGGAAGCTGGGCATATTGTGTTATAATCTATGCAAACCAGAGCAGGAGGTTCACATCATGCGGGATGATCAAATTGCGGTGCTCTACGGCGCCGACGCCCACAAGATGGGCTACGATATCATGCAATATGCGGACATTGCCGCGCGTCTTAAGCCGGGCATGCACATCGCGCTCAAGCCCAACCTGGTGGTGGGCAAGCCCGCCTCCAGCGGCGCGACGACCACCACGGCGCTGGTGGAAGGGGTCATTGACTACCTGCAGGCGCACGGGTTTGACAACATCACCATTATGGAAAGCTCGTGGGTGGGGGATTCCACCAAGCGTGCCTACAAGGTGTGCGGCTATGAGGATCTGGCTCGCCGCAAGGGCGTGGGGCTGCTTGACCTGAAAAACGACAGCACCCACGAGGTGGGCGGCATCGCGGTGTGCGACGCGCCCATCAAGGCGGATTTTTTGATCAACCTGCCGGTGCTCAAGGGCCACTGCCAGACGGTGATGACCTGCGCGCTGAAGAATATGAAGGGCTGCATCCCGGACAGGGAAAAGCGCAAATTCCACACCCTGGGGCTGCACCGGCCCATTGCGGAGCTTTCGCGCATCCTCCGGCCCGATGTGACGATTGTGGACGGGCTCAACGGCGACCTCAACTTTGAGGAAGGGGGCAACCCCGTGCCCATGAACCGGGTGTTTCTGGGCTTTGACCCCGTCAAGATTGACGCCTACGCCTGCCGCCTGATGGGTATCGACGTTGCGGACGTCCACTACATCGGCCTTGCGGAAAAGCTGGGTAGCGGTTCTGCGCGCATCGATGCGGACAGCGTGATTGACATCAACCAGGATACCTACCAGGGCAAGCGCCCCGTCACCAGCCGATCTGCGCAGCGCCTGGCCAAATACATCGCCGAGGATCAGGCGTGCTCGGCCTGCTATGGCTCGCTGATCCACGCCCTGTACCGGCTCGACGAGATGGGCCAGCTGCACCGAATTAAGCAGAAGATCTGCATCGGCCAGGGCTACAAGGGCAAGGACTTGGATGGCTGCGTGGGCGTGGGCAACTGCACGCGCGGCTGCGCGCGCCATGTGGGCGGCTGCCCCCCGCGCGCGGATAAGATCATGGAGATGCTGTTGGGGAAATAGAGCGTCACCATACAGCGTGTAGTCATCCCCAACGCATACGCGTTGGGGATGACTATTATTTTATAAAGACGCGTTTGATTCTGGATAAAGTATGCCTGGACATCCTTACAATCGTTTTATGTAAGGGTAGTTTTGTGCATGCCTTTACAAGCTGGTCGAAAGGTTCACGGCCGAGACGCTCAAAGAATTCAGCTCGCTTTTTTGGCATCGTGGCGGATTGTGTTGCGGACGGGTTGTACATGACGGCGCGTGAGACATCAACAGGGACACATTCTATCTGTGTACCTATGGTATCTAGCAATTTCTGCCCCTTTTCCGAATGTACTAGCACGAGGGATATGCCTTTTTGCGATTCCACTTTAGGCAGTATCTTATTAATTCCCCAGAAATCAGCCAGTGTGATATCGCTTTGACGCGAGAGCGTTTTAAAGGCGCAATGGTAGCAGGATGGGCGTAAGGAAAGATTTGCAGAGAAGGCTCGCAAATATGGATCTTTCTCGCGTGGCATGAGATATTCTGCCTTTAAAGAGGGAAAACATATGTGCATGCAGTAATTCTGCCAGCCATATGTTTTATTACGAAAAGAGATAACAGTGGGCTTCTCCTTTATATATGAAGCAAGATAGGTATTCCATACTTTAGGGGAAGGAACGCCATGACATATGATATCCTGCGTCACTAAGCGAGGATCGTCTTTTTGCAAATATGCATATAATCCCGCAATTTGACATGGGGTCCCCGAGAACATTACGAGGCGCTCATCATCTAAGAACCGCTTGACCTGTTGATAGCTATTCGCGATGCGACTTTGCACGTATTTTGCTCCCTGAAATTGTTTTATTTCTTGAAGCGTCTCTGCATGTGTGTGTATAACGTTGAACTCTGCATCAAAAGTGGCGCCAAAAACGACGCCGCCTTGTTGGATAATGCTGCTAGCCAAGGGGAAAAACAGGCCACCTGACGAACTACTAGTGCGAACCGCTTGATTTCGATTGTAAGCAGCATATGTGGTAGGCAATGCTTCTGAGGAAGATAGACGATCCTTGCGACTTTCGGGAAAGACAGGACAGTGTTTTTCGCAAATATGACATCCAAGACAGCGAGTTTTATCAATGTGTGGATAGAAAAAGCCCTCACGATCAGGGCCAATTGATATACATTGTGCGGGGCATATATTGACACATGCGTTACAACCGGTGCAAATAGTTTTAATATCTAACATTTTTTCGCGCTCCTAAATTCAAGTATGCTTATGCGGACGAGCGAACAGTTTACGCATTGGCACAATTAGCAATTCTTTTTCGGATTTCTGCATCGCAAACATCCACATTGACAGGCAGTAGACTAGGACATATATAATCCCTGCAAGAATTAAGTATCCAAAGCGGTAGAGATTAACGTAACGCATACATAGATATCCTACAATACAGGGAGGGATCATAGCTGGCAGAAGCTTAAGTATATTCTTCCAAAAGTAAACCATGTTTAACTTAACGCGCATATGATAATAGAAATTCATGGCAATTATATTACCGATAATAAGCGTCAGTGCTGTACCTATGGCGGCGCCACTTGCACCGTAGAGTTTAATCAGTGGAATACTGACGAAAATATTTGCTACTGCTACCAGCAGATAAACGATAGAGCGGAACTTGTGTAAGTTTTTCGCACGTTGTATTTCTATACCAAGATTTTGGATCAAAGGGATCGTTGCAGGTAAGACAAGCAATAGAAGGATAGGGTAGGATTCCTCATATCCGGCGCCGGCAAAAAAACGGATAAATGGTTGACCGAAAAAGATGATGCCGAAGCAGAACAGAGCCATAACCATACATTGTATGCGTCCCACGCGTGTCATTAAATCCGTGAGCTGAGTGGTATCATCAGTCTCAGCAACGATGCGATTAACTTGCGGAATAAAGACAGAAGAGATAGATGTAGAGAAGCTCCGATAATATGTATTGAGCTGCCCCGCGACGGCATATATGGCAACAGCTGCACTACTTGCAAAAATTCCAAGTAAAAATTTGTCGGTAGACCAGTTGATTTGGTCTACAATCATGCCGATAAAGATATAAAAACAAAAGATCCAAACTTCCTTGAACAATGATATAGGAAGTTTTTTATAGGAAAACTTCATATGCAGTTTTTTTAGACAATACCATGCATTTAGAATTAGCGAAGCTACTGTTAGGGAAGTGGTAACAACAACCAAGCTGACCGATTTAAAGCCCATTAACAGCAGAGGCAAGCATAGAAAAGGATTTAACACATTGCGCAATAGCGTTATCATACGTTGAAAGAAGAAATGTTCATGCGCGATAATATAAGAATCAAAAGTGCTTGCCGGAAACGTCAACGCCAGGTTTATAACCATAAGGATCATAAGGACACGCGCAGTTGCAATTTCTGTAGGCGTTAAACCATTCTTGAACATGATCTCTACGTTTGCAACAAGGACACTCCCAGCCAACAACGTGATGCCGGAAATGATAATAAAAACTATCATAAACATGCCATTTAATCGAGCAATACCAGCGTCATCATGCGCTACATTTAAACGGGCATGAAATCGTACGTATGCACTGGAAAAACCAAAGCTCAATAGGCCCAGATAGCTAACGACAGAAAAAACAAGATTATAGGTACCATATTCGCTTTGCCCCAGCAAACGAATCATAAAAGGAGTGTACAGAATCGAGACGATTGATTGTATACCAATGCCTAAATATGATAAAAGTATACCAGCCTTTTTCTGATTAATTCTCATGATCACTCGTCCTTTATATTCAAAGCCTGTTTTAAGTATTGGTAAGCACGCGTTCGCTCAACTTCTAAGACAGATAGCGTATGTGTAAAATCATTTCGAAATATGGACGTATTATAACGCCCCTTTTCAATAAAATGGTCTTCTAATGAAAAAGTACCCAATAACGTACTAATGCGGGAATGCATGGAAGCTTGATGCTTTGTTACACGCGCTATTACACCAAACGCTGTCTGTAGTAGAATACAAAATACGGAACCATGGAATGAGTCGGTGCATACAAAGGAGGCATGCTTAATCAACCAGATAAACTGATCCGGCGTGGTCGTATACCAGTTCAAATTTTTCTGATCAAGCAAATTGATTATGCGCAATCCGCGCTCCTGCGCAATTTGTTTAACAACGTATTCACGCTCCGCACTACTATCACCAAGGAAATACGTAAGCATGTATGGTGTCTTATCAGCCTCAAACCAAGATGGCTTTTGCGCAATTTGCAGCCACTGGGCTTGCGTAATTAGCATCGTCGGATCTAGAACAACAGGAATATCACGCCCCGTTAGCGCTTTGACAATAGCAGCGCCACTTTCTTCGCGCACAGATATATAGTCAATTCCTGAGAGCCACTGTGTGAATTGAGACTGATACTTTTGAGGTATTTCGCTCACACCAAAACTTGCGGCATAGGAGATACGCTGCTTTGGAGAGGCAAAGGTTAAAAAATCAATCCCACAGGTTGCACGAAAATACGGATTCCAAATTTGGTCACTGCCAGCGATAAAGTAATCATATCTTTGAGATAACCCAGCTGGAATCTGATGACGTGCAATAGAAAACGGGGCGAGCGAAATATACTTGGTACGGAAGGCTTCATATGCTTTGATTCTCGCAGCATCAAACTGACGGCCCTCTTTGCTATTAACCCATTGCTGACGATAGTGTTGATAGTTTAAAACGTACTTTATAGCAGTCGCTAAGCGTCTGTGCTGATAGCTCGTCCTATTGATAATTGTCTCAGCAAAGCAACCTAAAGAGCGCAACGCCTGTTGCAAAGCATAGTTTTGCAAATTATTGCCCAGATTGGGATAGTATCCGTTTAGTGTGATAATACCTATTTTGCGCATGTCGTTTCCTCCAAAACACGAGGTTTCTGTGAATTATCTGAAAAGCTAACTAGTTTAACAAACAATATAGCTACGTAAATACTGACTGCTGGAGCAACGAGGGTATGCCCAATCAGCATTGCCTGTATAAGTGCCCAAAGCACACTATATAGGTATGTGATATATGTTCCACAAGTTAATGTTTCACGAAGATGATATAAAGTATATTTTAGTATGCGCCAACCAAACCAACAGAGAGGCGTAATGAATAGAAGACATCCTAAGTATCCATGTCGCAGTAATACTGATATAAAATCCATCTCTATAGCTTTTTGTATATATGCGTTTTCTGGATCAGCAGATACATAACCGATACCGAAGGTTTGTGTTAATATATCGCTATCCACAAAATAGTTAATGGTTGGCAATATCGCTGTGAGGCGTTGACTCAACAGCCAGTTTACCACCTTAAAAGCAGAGTTTTCTACAATATTTGAATCATCTGATTTTTCAGAAATGCCTTGTGTCGACGACACGGTCGGTTTGGGTGTTGGCATACTACTGCTTGCAGTTGGTGTAAGCGTCGGTGTAGCTACATTTTTTTCGTAATGATATGACATGCGCCCTTGTAAACTGGCTAGGAGAGGGGAAACACAGAAAAGGCCGAGAATGATTAATCCAATTACCAGCGATAAGGCGGCATAGTTACGATAGCACCGATGCTTTTGCTTTATCCAACGAATACCGCTTGAAAGACATAGGAGCGCCAGATAAAGAAGTATGCACAAAAAAATAGCTTTTGTGCCAATAAAGGTACTACAAAATGCCAGTACGAGTAAACCGATGATAGGAATGGCGCGCTTTGACATCCAATCCACATGACCCCAAAGATATACGCGCTTTGTAAATATTAGACGAAAGGAGAAAAGAATGGCACAAGGACCTAGTATAGACAATATACCACTGAGCTCATTCCCAGCATAAAACCATCCTTTGTAGCCTACATCATTTTTATATGTCGTAAAACTTGTACCAGTTATATAAGCGAAAAAAACAATAAATGCGTATATAAAGGCGATATATGTGAGCGCCCGATCAGAAATCTCAAAATTATACTCTTTATATAAACAGTATAGTGCAATTAATATGATGGGGAAGTAAAACACCTTAATGGTTTCCTTAAGGTTTCCTATTGCTACAGAAAACCCGGATTGCGCGAAGGATATTACGAGAAAGCAGACAATATATGTAATTAGTATAGCCAAATACATGATGTAAATCTTTTTATGTGGAATTTGACAAAAGAATAAAACATATAAGACGAGTAAAGTCATCACAAATATGCGGATAATAACACCAACAGTTATGGTATGTCCTGCATAAGCCCCCATCGATGTTAGAATATCCCAAAGCGGTTGAAGAAGTACAAAAAACGATAAAAATAAAAGTAATTTTCGATGTAGTGCTTTATGCTCAGTCACAGCAGCTTCCCCCATTTATTATAAACGATGTTATGTCATACTATACACCGAAATTAGAATACCATGCAATGATCGCATCGACAATGCGCTTGCTAGCCTTCCCATCACCATAGGGATTGGAGGCGTGTCGCATGCGGTCGTATGCTTGCTGATCTGTCAGCAGCGTATCGACCATCGAAAAAATAGTCTGTTCATTGGTACCGGCAAGCTTCAGCGTGCCGGCCTGGATGCCCTCGGGGCGCTCCGTCGTATCACGCAGTACAATCACAGGCTTGCCCAGTGAAGGCGCCTCCTCCTGGATGCCGCCACTGTCGGTCAAAATGAGGTGGGCACGGCTGAGCAGGTTGTGAAAGTCGATCACCTCCATGGGCTCAACCAGCCGAATGCGCCGGTCCTGGCCAAAGACCTCCTGCGCGATGGACTGTACCTGGGGGTTGAGATGCACGGGATAGACCATTTTTACGTCGGGATGCTGCTCAATCGCGCGTCTGATTGCCCGAAACATATGACGCATTGGATCGCCGAGGTTTTCCCTGCGATGCGCGGTCAGCACGATGAGACGGCTCCCCTTTGCCCAATCCAGTAACGCGCTGGTGTAGTCTTCGCGTACTGTGGTCTGCAGCGCATCGATGGCGGTGTTACCGGTGACGATGATCGTCTCGGCGGCCTTTCCCTCAGCCAACAGATTCTGCCGGCTCTGCTGCGTGGGCGCAAAGTGCAGATCTGCCATCACGCCAACCATCTGCCGGTTCATTTCCTCAGGATAGGGAGAGTATTTATTGTGCGTGCGCAATCCGGCCTCTACATGGCCGATGGCAACCTGTTGATAAAAGGCTGCCAACGCGCCTGCAAACGTGGTAGTGGTATCGCCGTGCACCAGTACGATGTCTGGCCTTGTCTGGTGAATCACCGCTTCTAGGCCGTTGAGCACGCGCGACGTGATATCGCAGAGCGTTTGTCCCTTCTGCATGATATCCAAATCAAAATCAGGCGTTATATGGAATGCCTGCAACACCTGGTCAAGCATCTCGCGATGCTGGGCGGTGACGCAGACAATGGCCTCAATTTCAGGGCGCGCTTGTAGTTCCTTTACAAGCGGGGCCATTTTGATTGTCTCCGGGCGGGTGCCGAAGATTGTCATTACCTTTATTTTATGCGTCATAGCGCGTGCCGTCCTTCTTCATACGTCTGATTACATGAATAAACTTAACATTGCTGCGGTAGAAACGTTTGATGCGCTGCGGCTCCTTGAGAATGCGATACAGCCACTCCAAATTGCATTTGACCCAAAGTGAAGGCGCACGTTTTTTGGCGCCGCTGAGAACGTCAAAAGAGCCGCCCACGCCGATAAACACACCTTTTGTAGCTTTCGCGAAATACGCGTCGATCAATAGCTCCTGCCTGGGGATTCCCAACGCCACCATGATGATATCTGCACGCTGATCTAAGGCTTCCTGCATTACCTGTGCATCATTATGATCGTACCCATTGTAGCAACCGCATAGGAGGATAGCAGGGTGTGTCTGCGTAATCCTCGTTTCAAGCGCACGGATCACTTCCTCCTTAGCACCGTAAAGAAATACACGTTTTTGCAGCCGCTCAGCCTCGTCTAGAAGATAACCAGCTAGATCAACCCCGGTTATACGCTCATGTAAAGACATGCCAAGCATTTTTCCGGCTTTAATGACACCGATTCCGTCAGGTACAATGGTGGTGGTATTTTTTTGCAAAACGGCATCGAAAGCCAGATTTTCCCGTCCAAGCATCAGCGTTTCGGGATTAGCCGTGACAATGAATTGTTTTTCCTGTCGTTCCAGCGCTTGGGACACCTCAGCGAAAAACGCTTGCTTGGTGCCGCGATAGAGCTTATTAAAATAATTCAGCATGTTTTATACCCCTATTGGCTCAAATCACTTTCAAACAAGGCTTTAAGTTGATTTAATACGTTTTGATTGTACCAGTCTAAACAATCGCATTGTTTATTGACCCGTTGTGCCTTTAACAGTGCAGCCACCATATTCTCGTATCCAGTTAATCCTGGGTTAGAGGATTCCAACCTTTTGGGCATATAGAGTGGCAGACCAAGCGCTTTCGCTTCCCAGAGCACCATACCCTGCCCTTCATAACGCGAATCCAATACGAATGCATCCATCTGGTCAAGATATGGGTAAGGGTTGGCCTGATTCCCTAAAAACGTAACAACGTTATGCAACCCTAAACGATCACGCTGCTTCTCCAACGCAGATCGGTCCGGTCCATCCCCAATAATGTAGAGATGCATATCATGTCGCTGGGCATGCACCTGCGCAAATTCATCCAGCAAAATATCATATCCCTTAGGGGAATAAAGTCGTCCCATAGATACTAAGTTTAATTGTCCCTTATCTACAGAAAATGCAATGGGCTGTCTGCTCTTTTCAATAATTTCTGCCGTATCAATAGGATTGGGGATGACAAAAACGGGCTTTTCAACAATACCCGTCTCTTTGCGGAAAGGCGCCACAATACCTTCCGAAACCGCCGCAAAGGCATCATAAAAACGCAGCTTACGCTTGAAAAAATGGAAGAGCAGTCGGTACTTGAAATGCTCTTTGCGCTTTTCTGACATATTGCTGTGTATCCACATAACGCGCCTATCTGCATGTGCGTTAATTGCACCCAAAGCACATTCGTTTTGATAGCTGCTAAAGTCTATGGCCACATCATAGTGCACTGTGTTTATCGGTCGCCGATGAAAGATATGCAGTAGGTCAAAATAAATGAGCCGATTCCAGTATGGCAGTGCTTTGAGGAAATACAGATGTATATGTGATGGGAAATCAATGTCAAAAAATGTTTCCTTATCAAATAAAAAAACATCCACTTCATACTGCGATGCGGGCAACATGTGCAAAAGGTTGACCAGCGACTTCTGGATACCACCTACATGCAGATCACTTTGGAATATTGCAAGCCTTTTCATATCTCATATCCTTCCCCTCGATGATGATTATACATGAATCGACTATTTTCATCAATTGCGTTACTGCTACATAAGTCGCAGAAATCCATGTCAACTGTTATATATCATGGAATCATTAAAGACAGCGTCACTTTGGCGTGATCTCCAGCGCGGCGGCGTCGTCCAGCCGGTCGCGCATCCAGGTGGCGGTGTCCTGCACGCCCAGGTTGTACACAAAGGGGGCGAGGGTCTCCATAAAGAACTGCACCACCTGGCCCGCGGCCAGCTGGCCCAGCGATTCGTCCCGTTCGCTTGCGAAAAATGCCTGCACCTCGCCGATGAGGCGAATCCGTTCGTTCGGGGGCAGCAGCAAATGACCGTTTTTATCACGTCGCACGTTGATATCCATAGCTATCAGATCCCTTTCTATTTTACAGTGGCCCGCGCAAGGCGCGCATCGCCCCGTGCCAGCGCGGCCACCACGTCCGCGGGAGCGTCAAAGACCGGCAGGCCGGTCTTTTCCAGCCGCGCGCGGCTCTGGTGGCCGCAGGCGACCAGCGCGCAGGCGCTGCGGATGCTGCGGGCCGTCTCCACATCGTGCAGGCTGTCCCCCACAAAGAGCACCCGCTGCGGCGCGAAGGCGTTCCCCTCCAGCCAGCGCTGCGCCAAGTGCACCTTGCTTGCGCTGTAGATATCGTCAATGCCGTAGATATCGTCAAAGGCGCCCCGCAGGGCAAAGGCGTCCACCTGCTCCAGAAGATACCCCCGCTGGGAAGCGGATAGCAGGCTTTGGTGCAGGCCCAGCGCGCGTACGCGGATAAGCGCCGAGCGCGTCTGCTCGTGCACGCGCGCCTCCGTCAGGCTGGGCGCCTGATAGCAATGCATGTACTCCTCGGCAAGCACGTCAAAGGGTTCTTTTTCCAAATCAAAGCCAATGCGCGCGTAGTACGTTTCAATGGGGAAATCAAATACCTCACGGTATCGCGCAAGTGTGAGCGCGGGCAGGTTCCGCCTGGCAAGCAGGGTGTTGATCAGCCGCAGGCAGAAGTCCACGTCGTCGAGCAGCGTGCCGTTCCAATCCCAGATGACGGCGTCAAACAGGCGCGCCATTTAGCCCAGCACCGCCTCGGCGTTCAGTGGGAAGGGGGGGCGCCTGCCCGCAAAGCCGCAGAAGAGGTTTTCCGCGCAGGCCTCACCCATGATGATGCGCGCCTCCAGCGCGTCGGTGGCGATGTGCGGGGTAATGATCACGTTGTCAAGCGTCTTGTAGATGGGGTTGATGTTGGGCTCGCTGGGGAAGACGTCCAGCGCGGCTGCGGCGATGCGCCTGTGCTGCAGCGCGTCGATGAGCGCGGGTTCGTCCACCACCGGCCCGCGCGCCATGTTGACCAGGCAGGCGTTGGACTTCATGCGCGACAACGCCCGCGCGTCGATGAGGCCC
The DNA here is from genome assembly GCF_900604345.1 of Maliibacterium massiliense. Taxonomy (GTDB): domain Bacteria; phylum Bacillota; class Clostridia; order Christensenellales; family Maliibacteriaceae; genus Maliibacterium; species Maliibacterium massiliense. Next base: position 1,147,862 of record NZ_LR026983.1, on the reverse strand, counting down.
CGCGTCTCGTCCGTCAGCGGCGTGTGCAGCGAGACCACGTCCGCGCTTTGCAGCAGCTCGTCCAGCGGCAGGTAGGTCGCCTCATAGCGCGCCTCCTCCCCGGGACTTAAGCGGTGGCGGTTGTAGTAGACGATGCGCATGTCAAAGGCGCGTGCGCGGCGGGCCACCGCCTTGCCGATGCGGCCCATGCCCACAATGCCTAGCGTGCGGCCCATCACCAGGCGGCTGGGGTAGTGCGCCGGCGCCCACAGGTAATCGGGGTTGGTGCGCAGCTGGCGGTCGCTCCAGGTAATGGTGCGCAGCACGTCGATGATCATGCCCATGGAATACTCGGCCGTGGGTTCGCAGACCGCCTGGGGGATGTGGCAGGCCAGCACGCCGTGGCGGGTACAGGCATCCACGTCGATGTTGTCGTACCCCGCGCCAAAGGCGGTCACCACCCGTATGCGGGGCGCGGCGTCCAGCGCCGCGTCGTCCACCCTGTTAAACAGGGCGATCACCCCGTCGAACTGGGGCAGCATTTCCAGGAATTCCGATTGCTTGAGGCCGCCCTGCGGCGGCATGACCACCTCACAGGACGAAGCGAGCTTTTCAAAGATGCAATCGGGCATGCGGTAGGTGACAAGCACCCGCTTTTGATCGGACATGGGCGTTCTCTCCTTCTGCGTTTTACGAAAGTGGGGAGGCATTGGCATCGCTTTGGGGGCGTCTCTGGCCCAGCGTCGCGTCCTTGCGCCGCCAGTAATGCCGGTGCATCGGCCCGCCTAGGTGGCGGGTGCGGGGCAGGGTAACTTCAAGCGTATGCGAAAGCAGTTTGATCTCCTCCTGCACGGCCTGGCGCGCCAGCAAGGGCAGCGTGGCCGGGCCGGAGGCGCCGCGGTGGGCCTCCTCTGCCTCGGCAAACCAGCGGGCCTCCAGCTTATCCCGCTCCAGCATATAGCCTGCGATGGCCGCGGCGGAAAGCCTGCGCTGCATGATGGCGCGGGGTAAGCGCTCCCGCCACAGCCACGCCTCCACGGCGGCGGACTGCGCGTAGGGCGGCAGCACGAGCTGGGTCTCGCCCGCCTCCAGCCAGTAGGGCTTGAACATGCTGGTGCAGGGCAGCGAGGCGCCGGTGAGGTAGTAGGTACTGCGGTGAGGCCCCAGATGGGCGATATAGGCCGCAGTGGTGTGGCTTGCGCCGGGGCGGGCGCCCGCGTGCATGCACACGCTGCTGCCCGAGCCGCCCTTGTAGACATCCCGCTTGCTGTGCTGGCGCAGCGCGCCCGCCATGTCCATAGGGGTCAGCCTGCCGCTGCGCTGCGCCAGATAAGCGGTAACCAGCCTGCGCCGCCTGCCCGCGTGGGCGAAGGCGGTGCGCACGGGGTCGGTAAAGCACTTGGCAAAGTCAAAGTCCGCCGCACCCGTGCACCAGCCCTTGCCGCCTGCAAAGGCGATGACGTCCGGGTGCAGCAGGTCGTACTTGCGGTGGATGGTCAGCGCGTTGGAGATGGCGTAGATGCCCTCCACCTTTTTGGCGGCCCAGTAGGGGCCAGCCGTCTCCAGCACCCACGCCTCCGATGCGTCGGCGATCAGGAAGCTGTTATGGTAATAAAACGTCCCGTCAAAGCTGCAGTTGCCCCCCTGCCCGTGCCGGGCGAGCAGGCCGGTGATAGTATCCACCGCCTGGCGGGGCGTACGGCAACGCTCCAGCGCCAGGCGGGCCAGGTCCATGCCCGTAAGCCCGCCTTCTTTGGCGCAGGGCAGGCGGGTAAAGACCGCCTCGTTGCCGATGTTGAGGCCATGCTCGTTTGCGCCCATCTCACAACCCCACATCCACGATGGCTTGAAAAGCAGCGTGCCGTAGGTGTGCGGCGCCTGGTCGATCTCGATATAGGTACAGCGCACCCGCGTGCCGGGCGCATAGTCCACCGGCGGCAGGCGCAGCGCGCAGCTGGGCTCGTTGGGGCTGCGGTCGCTCGCCTTGGCAAAAAGCATCTGATGATCCGCGCTGGCCGCGGGGGTCACCACAAAGGTGTCACACATAAGCCGTTCCGCCTTTCCTACCGGTAAAAATGGATTCGGTGCATGGGTTTTTCTTCATTTTACCATGATTTCTACCTATTGACACCCGCGGCGCGCAAAAAGCCCTTGCTTATGACGCTGCGTCACGTAGTATACTAACCATTGTAAGCCAGACGTTTGGCAATAAAGGGGGGGGAAGCATGCGTGAAGTGATGATGTCTACCGGCGAGGTGGCGGAAAAAATGCACGTATCGGTGCGCGCGCTGCAGTACTACGACCGCATCGGCCTGCTTGCGCCCAGCGCGCGCAGTGCGGGTGGGCGGCGGCGCTACAGCGGGCAGGATATGGTCAAGCTGCACCAGATCCTGTCGTTGAAATACCTGGGCTTTACGCTGGAGGAAATCCGCGCCCGCTTAACGGGCCTGCAGACGCCCGAAGAGGTGCTCGCGGCGCTGGAGGCACAGCGCGAGGCCGTGCAGGCAGAGCGCGCCCGGCTCGACGAGGCGCTTGCAGCCATTGCGCGGCTGCAGCAGGAGATTCGGGACATGGCGCAGGTGGACTGGGAGAAGTATGCGGCCATCATCACCCTGCTGCGCATGGAGAACGAGGCGTTCTGGGTGGTAAAATGCCTGGGGAAAAAGCTGTTGCACCACGTTGCCGAGCACATCGGCCAGGTGCAGAGCGAGGAGATATACTATCTTTGGCAGCAGCTGTGCGACGAGGCGGATGCGCTTGTGGCCGAGGGGTGCGCGCCCGAAGACGCGCGCGCGCAGGCGCTGGCCGCCCGCTGGTGGGACATGGTGATGCGCTTTACGGGCGGGGACATGTCCATGCTGGGCGAGCTGGTGGCCTTTGACCAGGATAAGAGTGCGTGGGACGCTGCGTGCAGGGAGAAGCAGCAGCGCATTGACGATTTTATCGGCCAGGCGCTGGGCGTGTATATCGCATCACAGGGCATCGACGTCCCTGAGTTAGGATGAATGTATGAAACAGAGTATTGTTGTGGAGCACCTTACCAAGCGCTACACGCAGCGCGCTGTGCTGGACGATATCAGCTTTTGCGTGGCGCCGGGCGAGATGGCGGCGTTGTTGGGGGGCAACGGCGCGGGCAAGACCACCACGCTCTCGTGCATTGAGGGGCTGCGCCGCATGGACAAAGGCAGCGTCACCGTGGCGGGGCATCCGGCAGGCAGCCGCCAGGCGCGCCTGTGCACCGGGGTGCAGCTGCAGAACGCCTCACTGCCCGATGTGATGCTGGTGCGCGAGGCGATCGCCCAGTTCTGCCTGTGGAACGGGCGCCCCTTCCGGCAGGATTTGCTCGATGCGTTTGCGCTTGCGCCGCTGGCCGCGCGCCGCTATGGCAGGCTTTCCACCGGCGAGAAGCGGCGGCTGCACCTGGCACTGGCGCTGGTGTGCGACCCGCCGGTGCTGCTATTGGACGAACCCACCGCGGGGCTGGACGTGGCGGGCCGCGCGGCGCTGCACGATGTGATTCGCGCGCTCAAAAAAGAGGGGCGCACCATCCTGCTGGCCAGCCACGACATGGCCGAGGTGGAGGCGCTCTGCGACCGGGTGCTGGTGCTACAGGATGGCCGCATCGCCTTTGACGGCGCGCCCGCATCGCTTGCCGCGCGGGGTGGGCGCCTGCGCGTGCACATCAAGGCAAGCGCGCCGCTGCCCCCCGTCGCGGGCATGCCTGTGGTGGAAAACGCACAGGGCTACGCCGTCTATGAGGCGGGCGATATCGCTGCGGGACTGCTTGCGCTGCTCTCATGTGCCAAGGAGGCGGGCATCCGCGTGCGGGATGTGCGTCTGGAGCATCCCTCGCTGGAGGCGCAGCTCATTGAGATGACGAAAAAGGAGGGGCAGGCATGATGCGCGCTTTTGGTTCGCTCTTTATGCTGCAGGCGCGCATGGATATGCGTGACCGCGGCATCCTGCTGGTATACGACCTGGTGCCGGTGGTGTTCTACGTATTTGTGGGCGCGGTGTTTACCGCCATCAACCCCATTGTGCATGAGACGCTCATCGCCTCGATGTGCGCCTTTGCGGTGACCATGGGCGCGATGCTGGGCACGCCCCAGCGGCTGGTGGAGCTGTTCTCCGGCGATCTGGACACCGCCTACCGCCTGGGCGGCGTGCCGGTGGGCCGGGTGGTGCTGGCGCACGCGCTGGCTGCGTTTTTGCACCTGAGCGCGGTGTGCGCGCTCATCTATGCAAGCGCGCCGCTGCTCTTTGACGCGCCCATGCCCGCGCAGCCGCTGCCCTTTATCGGGGGCCTTGCGCTGTTTGTGGCGACAAGCGTGGCGCTGGGTACGCTGCTGGGGCTGTGCTGTAACACCCAGGGCAAGGCGACGCTCTATGCGCAGCTGATATTTCTGCCCTCGATGATGATTTCGGGCATGATGTTCCCTGCCGACCTGCTGCCCGAGGCGATGCAGGCGGTCTCCAGCGTGCTGCCCGCCACCTGCGCCATGAACCTGCTGACAAAGGGGCAAGGTGGGTTCGCCTTTGCGCTCTTTGGCATCTGCGCGCTATGCATCGCGCTGTGCGCGCTGCGGCTGCGCTTTCTCGCCCGGCCCAAGGCCTGAGCGGGTTCCCGCCTGCAAAAGGCGGCTGCCGCGGCGGCATGGGCGCTTGATGCGGTCCGCTTACACCTGCGTGCCTCCGCGCCTTTTGCGCGGGGGCGTTTTTTGCGCGCTTTGACGAACGGCCGTGCGGCGCGTATCATAGAGGCAAGCAGACGGCGGGGGTGTTTTCCGCGCTTTGGGAAGCGCCGCTGCCACAAAGGGGAGGCATGTGCGCTTGATCACACAGGATACCATGGCCGCGGTGCTGCAGGCGGCGCTTGCGCGCGGCGGCGACTTTGCAGAGGTCTTTCTGGAGGATACCGATTCCACCGTGCTTACCATGATGGACGGCCGCATCGAGCAGGCCAAATCGGGCACCCTCTTTGGCGCGGGCCTGCGCCTGATCGACGGGGACGCGAGCATCTACGCCTACGGCAATGACGTGACGCCCGCGGGCCTGCTGGAGATGGCCAAGAGTGTGGCCGCGTCGCTGGATGGCCTGGGCAGGGGGCGCGATATCGTGCTGCCCCCCGCGCGCAGGGTGCGCGATGCGCACGCGCCCTCCTCGCCGGACATGGTGGCGCGCAGCATGCGGCCCAAGGCGGCGCTGGTGCAACGCATTGACCGCGCGGCGCGTAGCTTTGACGCGTGTATCGCGCAGGTGGGGGTCACCTACACCGACGCGGTGCGGCGCATCTGGGTGGCCAACTCGCTGGGCACGTACGTGCACGATGAAAAGGTGCGCACCCGCGCGGCCATCCAGGCGGTTGCCCGGGACGCGCGCGGCATGCAGACGGGCCGCTGCGGCCCGGGGCGGCTGATGGCCTTTGGGGATTTTGTGCGGGAGATCGACGTGGAGGCGGCGGCACGCCAGGCGGCGCGGCTGGCCAAAACGGCGCTGGAGGCGCCTGCCTGCCCCGCCGGACGCATGCCCGTCGTTATTGCGGGAGGCTTTGGCGGCGTGCTGTTCCACGAGGCCTGCGGCCACGCGCTGGAAGCCACCAGCGTGGCGCGCGGCGCGTCGGTGTTCTGCGGCAAGCTGGGGCATAAGATCGCAAGCGACGTGGTCTCGGCCGTGGACGACGGTACCATCCCCTACGCGTGGGGTTCGGGCAACATCGATGACGAGGGAAACCCCACCGCGCGCAACGTGCTCATCGAGCGCGGCGTGCTCAAGGGGTATCTGGTGGACATGCTGGGCAGCCGGCGCATGGGCATGCCGGCCAACGGCTGCGGCCGCAGGCAGAATTACCGCTACGCGCCCACCTCACGCATGAGCAACACGTTCATTCTGCCGGGCAGGGACAATGTCGATGAGATGATCGCCACCATGGGGGACGGCCTTTACTGCAAGAGCATGGGCGGCGGCTCGGTCAATCCGGCCACAGGTGCGTTCAACTTTGCCGTGCAGGAGGGGTACCTGGTGCGCGGCGGGGTGATCCAGCACGCGGTGCGGGGGGCCAACCTCATTGGCAGGGGGGATTTGCTGCTGCTGGACATCGATCGCGTGGCGGATGACCTTTCTATGGACCAGGGCATGTGCGGCAGCCAGAGCGGCAGCGTGCCCACCAACGTGGGCCAGCCCACCATCCGCGTGCGCGCGATGACGGTGGGCGGCGCAAAGGAGGGGGATGCGTAGCATGGATTGGATGGAGATGGTGCTTTCGCTGGCGCTGGATGCGGGCGCAAGCGAGGCGGAGGTAATCTTAAGTGACAGCGAAAGCCTGCGCGTAGGCGCCTACCAGGGCGGGATCGAACAGTTTTCCCGCGCCCAGGCGTGCGGTGCGGGCTTGCGCCTGCGCGCATCGGGGCGCGTGGGCAGCGCCTTTACGGAAAAACGCACCGAGGCGGACGCGCAGCTGCTGGTGCAGCGCGCCGTGGAGAGCGCGGCCATCGCGGGAGAGGAGGACGAGCCTCCCTTTGCCGGCGGCGGGGCGCTTGCAGATACCCGGCCATGCCCCGCCTTTGACGCGCAGGCGATGCGCGCATCGGCGCTTGCGCTGGAGCAGGCGGCGCTCGCCGTGGACGCGCGCGTGACGCGCGTGCCCCACTGCAGCGTGCAGGCGCACCAGATGTCGTTCCAGCTGCGCGGCACAAACGGCCTGTCGCTGCACGTGACGCGCGCCTTCAGCCTGGCGGCGGCGGAGGCCATCGCCCAGCAGGGGGAGGATACCCAGAGCGCCAGCGCGTTTGACGCGGGGTTTGCGCTTGCGGACATTGATTTTGATCGCATAGCCCGGGCGGCCTCCGGCGAGGCCGTGCGCCTGCTGGGGGCGCGCAGCGTGCACACCGGCACCTACCCGGTGGTGCTGCGCTGGGATATGATGTGCCTGCTGATGGAGGCGTTCGCGGGCGCGTTCTCCGCTGAGGCGGCGCAGAAGAAGGTCTCGGCGCTCATCGGCAAGGAAGGCGCGCGTGTGGCCGCGCCGCTGGTGCAGCTGTGGGACGATGCCGCCAACCGCGCGCTGTGGGGATGCGCGGCCTTTGACGACGAGGGCGCTGCATGCAGCAGCCGCCCCCTGATTGAAAACGGCGTGTTCCAGGGCTTTCTGCACAACCGAAAGACCGCCGCCAGGGCGGGCGTCTGCTCCACCGGCAACGCGATGCGGGGCAGTTACGGCACTACGCTCTCGGTGGCGCCCCACCAGCTGACGCTGCGCGCGGGCCAGACAAAAGAGAGCGCCCTGCGCACCATCGCGCCCGGCGCGCTCTACATCACCGAGCTGCAGGGCATCCACACGGTATCGGCGCTGACGGGGGATTTTTCCCTGGCGGCCAAGGGCTTTTTGTGCGAACCGGACGGCACGCTGGGCCAGGGCGTCTCTCAAGTGACGGTTGCGGGAAACTTTTTTACCCTGCTGGAACGCATCGAGGCGCTGGGCAACGTGCTGCACCAGGACGCGCCCAGCTTTGGCACCTGCGTGGCCGCGCCCGACGTGCTGGTATCGGCATTGACCGTTGCGGGGCGGTGACCCCTTTACAAAAGGGGAAACGTTCTATATAATGTCTACGTAAACGCGATGATGGGAACGGCGCTGCGCAATTGCCCCTTTTTGTAAGAGAGCTTGCCGCTGGTGGGAGGCGGGCAAAAGGGCGCGCACGCGGATCATCCCGGATGCGGGCGTGACGATGGCCCCTGGTTGGGGCGCCGGAGGCGCGCACGGTCAGCCTGCCCGTTACAGCAGCCAATGAGTGCGCAAAAAAAGAAACATTCTTTTTTTGCGAATTTAGGTGGTACCGCGAAATGGCAATGAAACAGCCCTTTCGCCCTAAAACAACGGGGCGAAAGGGCCTTTTTTACGGTCTTTCTGCCTGAACATGCAAAAAGGAGTGGCGTTAATGTACAAAAAAGTATCCACAGACCTGCATTTTGCGGCGCGGGAAAAGGAAGTGCTGCGCTTTTGGAAGGACAACGATATCTTTGCAAAAAGTAGCCGCATGCGCGAGGGAGGCCCCACGTTCACCTTTTACGACGGGCCGCCCACAGCCAACGGCAAGCCGCATATCGGCCACGTGCTCACCCGCTCTTTCAAGGATGTGGTGCCCCGCTACCGCACCATGAAGGGCTACCATGTGCTGCGCAAGGCAGGCTGGGACACCCACGGCCTGCCCGTGGAGCTGGAGGTGGAAAAGCTGCTGGGCATCGACGGCAAGCCGCAGATCGAGGCCTACGGCGTGGAGCCCTTTATCCAGCAGTGCAAAAAGAGCGTGTGGAAGTATCTCTCCCAGTGGCAGGAGATGAGCGAGCGCGTGGGCTTCTGGGTGGATATGGAGCACCCCTACATCACCTACGACAACAACTACATCGAATCGGTGTGGTGGTCGCTCAAACAGCTGTGGGACAAGGGCCTGATCTATAAGGGCCATAAGATTGTGCCCTATTGCCCGCGCTGCGGCACCGCGCTCTCCAGCCACGAGGTGGCGCAGGGCTACAAGGACGTCACCGACGTGACGGCCATCGCGCGCTTCAGGCTCAAGGGGGAGGAAAACACCTCCATCCTGGCCTGGACCACCACGCCCTGGACGCTGCCCTCCAACGTGGCGCTGTGCGTCAACGCCCGCGAGACCTATGTGCGCGCCCGCCTGAAGGGCGAGGTGTTCATCCTGGCCGAGGCGCTCGTTGCGCGCGTGCTGGGCGAGGGGGCCGAGATCCTCTCGCGCTGCAAGGGCAGCGACCTGGAGGGGACCGAATATGTGCCCCTGTACGATTTTGCGGATGTCTCGGGTAAAAAGGCCTGGTTTGTGGTGTGCGACGATTACGTCACCCTGGAGGAAGGCACAGGCGTGGTGCACATCGCCCCCGCCTTCGGCGAGGACGACAGCCGCGTGGGCCAGAAGTACGATTTGCCGCTGGTGCAGCTGGTCGATACCCAGGGACAGTTTGTAGCGGGCTGCGGGGATTTGAGCGGCCTGTTCGTCAAGGACGCGGACGCTGTCATCCTCAAGGATCTGGAGGTGCGCGGCCTGCTCTTTGCGGCCGAGCCGCACGAGCACGCCTATCCCTTCTGCTGGCGCTGCGACACCCCGCTGATCTACTACGCGCGCCAGAGCTGGTTTATCCGCATGACCGCCCTGCGCGACGAGCTTGTCAAAAACAACCGCTCCATCAACTGGATGCCGGACAATATCAAGGAAGGCCGCATGGGCAATTTCCTGGAGAACGTGGTGGACTGGGGCCTGTCGCGCGAGCGCTACTGGGGCACCCCGCTGCCCATTTGGGAGTGCGCCTGCGGGCACCGGCACATGGTGGGCAGCATCAAAGAGCTGCGGGAGCTGGGACGCGACGTGCCTGAGGATATCGAGCTGCACAAGCCCTATATCGACCAGGTGCATCTGACCTGCCCTGACTGCGGCGGCGAGATGCAGCGCGTCAGCGAGGTGATCGACTGCTGGTACGACTCGGGCTCCATGCCCTTTGCCCAGTGGCATTACCCGTTTGAAAACCAAAGTATTTTCAAGGAAAACTACCCAGCCGACTTTATCAGCGAGGCGGTGGACCAGACCCGCGGCTGGTTCTATACGCTGCTGGCCATCTCCACCGCCGTGTTCGGCCAGGCGCCCTTTAAAAACTGCATCGTGCTGGGCCATGTCAACGACAAGGACGGCCAGAAGATGTCCAAACACAAGGGCAACGTGGTGGACCCTTGGACGATACTGGATAAACAGGGCGCCGACGCGGTGCGCTGGTACTTCTTTACTGTGTCTTCCCCCTGGCTGCCCAGCCGCTTCTACGCCGAGGCAGTCTCCGAGGCGCAGCGCAAGTACATGGGCACACTGTGGAACACCTACGCGTTTTACATCCTGTATGCGGATATCGATGCGTTTGACCCCACCAAGCATACGCTTGACAAGGAGAACCTGCCCCTGCTGGATCGCTGGATCCTCTCGCGTTTAAACGAGCTGGTGCGCTTTGTGGATACGTCCATGGAGGACTACAAGATCACCGAGGCGGCGCGCGCGCTGAGCGATTTTGTCGACGAGCTGTCCAACTGGTACGTGCGCCGCGGCCGCGAGCGCTACTGGGCGGGCGCCATGGCGCAGGATAAGGTCAACGCCTTTATGACCCTCTACACCGTGCTGGAGACCCTCACCCGGCTGACGGCGCCCTTTACGCCGTTTATGGCTGAGGAGATGTACCAGAACCTGGTGCGCACGGTAGATAAAGACGCGCCCGAGAGCGTGCACATGTGCGATTTCCCCGTCTGCGATGAAAGCATGATCGATCCGGACATGTGCAGGCAGATGGAGGGTGTGCTGGACGTGGTGGTGCTGGGACGCGCGGCGCGCAACGCCGCGGGGATGAAGATCCGCCAGCCGCTCTCGCACATGCTGCTGTGCGGCGTGGCGCTGGATGAGACCTACACCGACCTTGTGGCCGACGAGCTCAACGTCAAAAAGGTGTCGGTGGTGCAGGACCTCTCCGATCTGATCGTATACACCTTCAAGCCCCAGCTGCGCACGCTGGGCCCCCGCTTTGGCAAGCGGCTGGGTGCGGTGCGCAAGGCGCTGGCGGAGGCTGACGCCGCCGCGGCCATGGCCGCCTGGGATAAGGGCGAGGCCTACATGCTGGATGTGGAGGGCACGCCCGAGGCCATTGCCAAGGAGGACGTGCTGGTGGAGACGGGCCAGAAGGAAGGCTTCGTCACCCAGGCGGACGGCGGCGTCACCGTGGCGCTGGATATCACCCTCACCGACGCGCTGAGGGACGAGGGCCTGGTGCGCGAGGTGATCTCCAAGGTACAGACGCAGCGGCGCGCGTCAAACTTCAACGTCACAGACCGCATCGTGCTGCACTACGAGGGGGACGAGGCGCTCTGCCAGGTGATCGAAGAGAACGCCAGCTGGATCGCGGGCGAGGTGCTGGCTGTGCTCATCGAGCGCGGCGTGGGCGATGACGCCCAAGCGTGGGATATCAACGGCCACGCGCTCAAGCTCAGCCTGCGCGTGCAGGCGTAAAAGTACAAACAGCCACGTGCGCGCGCCCGCTGTGGGGCGCGCGCCTTTTTGACGCGTAAAGGGGCGCCAATCCGCGAAAGGGACGCCCGCAGGAAAAGGATTTCGCCCGCGGGCGCAGAATATTGCAAAGAAGTGGTTTCATAGCAATGGGCAGGGGCGTTTCCCTGCGCGCAGGGTATGGGAGGTGGCGTTATGGCCAGACCGCGCAAACAGCGCCGCGTCTGCGGCATGCCGCGCTGTGACCGGTTTGAGGCGCAGATGCCGGGCGGCGCGCATGTGCACATGCGCGTGGACGAGTTTGAGGCCATCCGGCTAATCGACCACGAGGCGCTCACCCAGCAGCAGTGCGCCGAGCGCATGGGGGTGGCGCGCCCCACCGTGCAGCGCATCTACGAGCAGGCGCGCAAAAAGCTGGCGGATTTCCTCGTGGAGGGCGGCGCGCTGTCCATCCACGGCGGGGATTACGCGCTGTGCGATGCGCCCGCGCCTGGGCAGGGCGCGGATGCGACGGCCGCACAACGGCAGGAACCGCCTGCCCCTGCGCGGCCGGATATCTTCCTTGCGCTGCCCGTGATGCGCCAGAGCGAGGATGCGCTGCTTGCACCGTCGCTTCGGCGCGCGCCCTATTTGATGCTCTACGACGCGGCGCATGAGACGTGCGTGTACCTGCAAAACGGGGACGCGCAGGTGCGCGGCGGGGGCGTCAAGGCGGCCCGGCGGGTGGTGGAGAGCGGCGCCACGGCGCTGATTGTGCCGCATTTGGGGGAGCGCGCCTCCCAGATGCTGGAAACGGCGGGCGTGGCGGTGTGCGCAGCAACGCCCGGCAACGCCGCGGAGAATATCGCGCGCTATCTGGCCGAGGAGGCGTAAAAGGCGCGCTTTTTACGCGGGCAAGCAGGCATCAACAGACGGATGGGAGAACGCAATGTTTATCACGCAAAATTGGCAGGACTTTGCCGTGCTCGACGCGGGCGACGGCGAGAAACTGGAGCGCTGGGGGCATGTGCTGCTGCGCAGGCCCGACCCGCAGGCCATCTGGCCCAAGGATGAGGCCATGCCGTGGCAAAAGGTGGACGCCCGCTACGAGCGCGCCGCCTCGGGCGGGGGCAAGTGGCGCTTTTACAAGACGCTGCCCGAGCGCTGGAGCATCCGCTACAAGGACCTGCAGTTTTACGTGCACCCCACCGGCTTTAAGCACACCGGCCTGTTCCCGGAGCAGGCGGTCAACTGGGACTTTATGCGCGCCTGCATCGAAAAGGCCGGCCGGCCGGTGCGGGTGCTCAACCTGTTTGCCTACACGGGCGGCGCGACGCTCGCCTGCGCGCAGGCGGGTGCGCGCGTGGTGCACGTGGACGCGGCCAAGGGCATGGTGCTCTGGGCCAAGGAAAACGCCCAGCTTTCCGGCCTGGGCGAGGCGTCCATCCGCTATATCGTGGACGACTGTGAAAAATTCGTGCAGCGGGAGCTGCGCCGCGGCAACCGCTACGACGGCATTGTGATGGATCCGCCCAGCTACGGGCGTGGGCCGGGGGGCGAGGTGTGGCGCCTGGAGGACAAGGCCGCGCCGCTGGTGGCGCTGTGCGCCCAGCTTTTGAGCGATGCGCCGCTGTTTTTTCTGGTCAACGCCTACACCACCGGCCTGCAGCCGGCGGTGCTGCAAAATTTACTTACCTGGGCGCTGAAGGACCGCGCGGGCACAATCGACGCCCAGGAAGTGTGCCTGCCCACGGCGCGTGGCCTGGTGCTGCCCTGCGGTGCTGCGGGGCGCTTTACGGGGGCGTAAAGGTATGCGGCATATGCACGTGCTCTATGAGGATAACCACATCCTGGTGGCGGTCAAACCCTGCAACATGCCCAGCCAGCAGGACGCCTCGGGCGATCCGGACGCGCTGAGCGATCTAAAGCAATACGTCAAGACGCGCTACCGCAAGCCGGGCGCGGTGTACCTGGGGCTGGTGCACCGGCTGGACCGGCCCGCCGGCGGGGTGATGGTGTTTGCCCGCACATCCAAGGCGGCGGCGCGCCTCAGCGCGCAGGTGTCCACGCACCAGATGGGGCGTACCTATCGCGCGGTGGTGCACGGCGCGGCGCCGCAAAGAGGCACGCTGGTAGATTACCTGCGCAAGGACGGCGCTACCAACACGGTATCGGTCGTGCCCGCGGGCACCGCCGGCGCCAAGCGGGCGGCGCTCTGCTATCGATGTCTGGCGCGGGCGGGGGAGCTTTCGCTTTTGGAGGTGACGCTGCAGACGGGGCGTGCCCACCAGATCCGCGTGCAGATGATGCACGCGGGCTACCCGCTCTACGGCGACGCGCGCTACGGGCATGACGCCCCTGGCGCGCAGCTGGCGCTGTGGGGCGTGACGCTGCGCCTTGTGCATCCCACGCGCAAAACGCCTATGGCCTTTACCTGCGCGCCGCCGGCCTGCGCGCCCTGGACGGACTTCTGGTTTGCACCGCTGCCCTAGCGCGCAGCGTGTCATACAATTTGGAAAAGGGGGAATTCTCTTATGAAAAAGGCACCTGACCTGCTCTTTACGCGCCGCAGTATCCGCAAGTACACCGGCGAGGTGGTATCCGACGCGCTGGTGGAGGAAGTGATCCGCGCCGGGATGTACGCGCCCACGGGCAACAACTGCCAGCCCTGGCACTTTATCGTGGTGAAGGACCCGCAGAAGCTGGCGGCAATTCCCGCCTTCCACCCCTACACGAGGTTCATGCCGGAGGCGGGCTGCTGCGTGATCGTCTGCGGGGATAAGGGCCTGGTGCGCACCGAGGCGTACATTGCGCAGGACTGCGCGGCCTGCACGCAGACCATGATGCTGGCGGCCACGGCGCTGGGCTTGGGCAGCTGCTGGTGCGGCGTCTATCCCAACCGCGAGCGCATGGACCAGGTCCGCGCGCTGATCGGGGACATCCCCCAATCGGTGGAGCCCTTCTCTCTGGTAGCGCTGGGCTATCCCGCGGAGGAAAAGGCGGTTCCCGAGCGCTTCAAACCCGCGCGCATCCACATGGAGCGCTGGGCGGACCACAGGTAAGGCGCGGCAGGTATCGCGCGGTTTCATTGACAAGCTCGGCGGGGCGGCATTATAATCTTCAACAGGCATAAGCGCGGCATAAAGAGGCCGGCACTGCGCGATATCCTGCAGCGCGGTGCGCAAGTTCTGTGTGAAGGCACCCGAAAGGAAGAGCATGAACCAAGGCAAGACCAAATCCGGCAAAAAGAAGATCTGGGGCAGTGTCATCTACATTGCCCTGATTTCATTGCTGGTAGTTTACTTTTTCACCCAGGAGCGCAACCTGGAGGATTTTATCACCGCGGTGCAGAACATGACGCCCTCTTGGCTGATCGCGGCGCTGTGCGCCATGGCGCTGTACTACTTTTTTGACGCGGCAAGCATGCAGTTTGTGCTGCGCTGTATGTGGAAGGAGAAGGCAAGCACCCGCCTTGGCATCTGCGCGCGCGTCTGCCTCATCGGGCAGTTCTACAACGCGGTGACGCCCTCCTCCACCGGCGGGCAGCCCATGCAGGTGTACAACCTGCACAAGGAGGGCGTGCCCGTGGGCATTGCCTCCTCAGCGATGGTGGTGCGCTTTGTCAGCTACCAGATCGCCATGCTCATATTGAGCCTGACGGGCCTGCTCATGTTCTACAGCTTTATCGCAAAGAACTTCGGCGCGTTCATCGCCATGGCGTGCTTTGGGCTGCTGCTCAACGTGGGCTCCATCATCTTTCTGGTGATGGCCATGTTCAACTATAATTTCACCATCAAAATATCCGATAAGCTCACCGCCTGGCTGGGGCGCATCCACATCCTGCGCAGGCCCGAGGAGGCCCGCGACAAGATGCACGGCATCCTTGCGGACTTCCACAAATCCCGCAAGCACATCCTGGTGCGCCCCGTGCGCGTGCTGCTGAGCATCCTCTACATGCTGCTGCACATATCGATGTACTTCAGCGTGGTGTACTTTATCTACCGGGCGTTCAGCCTGTCGGGCGCGTCCTTTTTGCAGATGCTGGTCATTCAGGCGTTTTTCCACATCGCGGTGTCCTTTTTCCCCATGCCCGGGGCGGCGGGCGCGAGCGAGGGCGGCTTTCTGCTGTTCTACCGCGTGATTTTCACGCCCAACATCGTCTTTACCGCCATGCTGGTGTGGCGCTTTCTCACCTACTATGTCAAGATCATCGCCGGCGCGCTGACCATCGCGTGGGATACCATCGTGGGCAACCGCAGGCGCAGGCGGCTGCGGCGCTCCGGACAGATCGAGCCCTAGACGCCTTTTCACAACACGCTTTTTGTACAAGGGGGTATTTGT
Source organism: Maliibacterium massiliense (assembly GCF_900604345.1). Lineage (GTDB taxonomy): Bacteria > Bacillota > Clostridia > Christensenellales > Maliibacteriaceae > Maliibacterium > Maliibacterium massiliense. The sequence continues at coordinate 1,132,515 of NZ_LR026983.1, read as the reverse complement.
AAGATGAACTGTTTTTATGTCAACGATCTGCCGCGCAATGTGCTGCCCGGCCGCGCGATCGCAAACGCCGTGGGGCGCGACGCCCGTGTGTCCAGCGAGAAGATGACCGTGGGCTACGCGCGCTACAGCGCGGAGGCGGGCCCTATGGAACCGCACAACCACGCAGAGGAGACGCTCTACATCATCGACGCGCAGGATGGCTACATCGACTTTGGCGGCACGCCTGAGCATTTGGAGCACACCATGAAGCTGCACGCGGGCATGATCCTGCACTTTCCCGCACTGGAGTGGCACGCCTTCCGCTATGATGAGGGCGGCTTTGTGGACGCGCTGTTCATCTACGGGCAGGTGGACAACATCCGCCCCGAGGGCACAGGCAAATAAAACGGCTATACCGATGCGGCACGCCGGCGGCCCTTTCATGGGCCGCCGGTTTTTCTGTGTTTTGACCGGCTCTTGCGCGTTTTAATAGGAACCTAACGCGCGGCTAACCCGCGCGTAACGTACGGGGCCTATGCTCAAACTGCCGGGCAGGGAACGGCCCGGCAATAAGGATGATGCGGCAGGCCCTCCCTGCAGAAACGCGCGCGAGGCCAAGCGCGGGCAGCGGGTACGCGGCAGCGCCGGCGAATTGCGGCGGGCGGTATCCATCCTGCCGCGGCAACAGCCGGTGATCGGGCTGCCGCCGACAGCGCGCGGGGGCGATGGTACGGGCTGTGGCGCACCAGTCGCCCTGGGGCAGGACGTTATGCCCGCGGGCGCGGCGCCATCGTCATCGAAGGTATCCGCAGGCAGGCCCGCGTAAAGGGGGTGTGCCCCGATGGGGCGCCTCCTTCACAGCGCTTGCGCCCCCCATGCAGGGTGCGCGGGCCCGCCCGCGCGTTTTATCATAGATAAAGACGGCTTTATGGCTGCCTATCCTTTCTTGCTCCCTTTACCCGTGTGCAGGGCGCCCCAAGATGCCCTGCACATATAGCAGAGGCGTTCCAACCCCGCGCGCTGACGGGCTGTGCATCCTGCACAGGCGGTACGATGCCTGCGGGCAGGGCGCCTTTTTGCTTTGCGCGGGATTTCCATGCTTGCAAAACGGCCCGTGCGCTTTTACACTGGTAGTAACAGAATTTTTTGCAGCAGCTTTTTTGAGGAAAACAACGATGACAAAACAACAAAAGAACGCGCGCTTCTATGGCTGGACGGTGCTTGTGGCCTGTATATTGCTGGCCTTCTCCATCAACGCCATGGGTAACAACACCCGCACCTTTTACGTCAACCCGCTTTCCGAGGCGTTCGGCGCCTCCAAGGCGGCGGTGAACGTGGCCCTCTTTACCGTGGGTCTGCTCTCGCGCACGCTGTGCGGCTTTTTCTATGGGCGCTTTGTGCAGCGCCTGGGCATTAAGCGGCTGATGGTGCTAGGCTGCGCCCTGGCCGTGGGCGCGTTTTTGGTACAGGCATGGGCGCCCAACCTGTTTTGGGTCGGCGTGGGCACGGTGTGCTACGGCATCGCCCACGCCATTGGCACGTTCAGCGCGTTTAACGCCATCCTCAACAACTGGTTTATTAAGCGCAAGGGGCTGGTATTGGGCCTGGTCAACGCGAGCGTGGGATTTTCCGGCATGCTGGTCAGCCCCCTTGTGGGCGCGTGGATTGCGCGCGCGGGGTGGAACAGCGCCTTTTTCTACACCGCGCTGTTGATGGCGGGTATCGCCGTGCCCGCGCTGTGCCTGATTCGTGTGCGGCCGCAGGAAATGGGGCAGCTGCCGCTGGGATATGCGCAGGATCAGCCGGACGCGCCCGCAGGCGCCGCGACTTGTCCGGACAGGCAGCGCGTCACCCTGCCGCGCGCCATGCGCACGCTCAGCTTCTGGCTGCTGGTGGCGGCGCACGTGGTGCTGGGGCTGATTGTATCGCCGGTGTTCTCCAATGTGGCGCCCAGCCTGCAATCCATGGGCTATGACGCGCTGTTTGTGGCGGGACCGGTGTCCATTGTGCTCTCCTTTGGCTTTATGGTGGGGAACGTGCTCACCGGCTTGATTTACGACCGCTTTGGGCTCAAGACGCTCATCGTCAGCACCGTGGGCATCAACGCGCTGGGCATACTGGCCATGGCGTTTGTCACGCGCAGCGCGCCGGGCGCGCTTCTCTACCTCTCGGCGGCGTGCATCGGCTATGGCAACGCGCTTACGCTGGGGTTGATCGCGCATTTGATCAACCACATTTACGGCTACGGCCGCACGGATTTTGCCGCGCTGCACGCCTTCTTGTTTGCCACCAACAACGCGGGCGCGATGTTCGGCGCGCCCCTTGCCGGCGCGGTGTTTGACTGGCTGGGCAGCTATACCCTCACCTTTTACGCGGCCGCGGCGGGGCTGGTGCTGGTGGCGGCGCTGCTGCTGACTGCCATCCGCAGGCGTCCCGCGCAGACGGACGCGGCGGCGGCATAGCGGCGCGCCGTGTTGCAAGGGAATGCCGTGTGGCTGGGGAAGGGTTTCAACCCGGGCATGCGTGGATTGAAATAAAAACGATGTGACTTTTACCAGGGCGGTAAGCGAGCCGCATGCCGCGAGGCATGCGCGGATTGAAATAACTGTAGCCGCATGGGAGCGATTTTAGGCCAAGGTCGCATACCGCGAGGCGTGCGCGGATAGAAATCATACAAGCGGCGCTCCATGGGCCGACCTTTCAGCCGCACGCTGCGCGCGTGCGCGGATTGCAGTGACTGCTCTGGCTACATTTGCTACAATCTTCGGGAGTCGCACCTCGCATGAGGTGCGCGGATTGAAATGAACCTACGGCGCCTGCCGTGCATCGGTTATCAGCCGCGCCCCGCGAGAGGCGCGTGGATTGAAGCTGGATAATCACGTCATAGGTGTTGACGACAATCAAGGCCGCGCCTCGCACGAGGTGCGCGGATTGAAATGCAAATGTGATGACAATGCCGCCAGCCAGCGTCAACCGCATGCCGCAAGGCGTGCGTGGATTGCAATAGCCATTACAAATTCCTAAACCCTGCCATCTACGGACCGCACGCCGCAAGGTGCGCGCGGATTGAAATGACGTGCCCCATACCGAGGGCGAACCTCTCCCGTCGTCGTATCTCGCTGAGGTGCGCGGATTGAAATCCCGGTCACGGCTTTGTCTACTAGAGCGCGGACAGTCGCACCTCGCATGAGGCGCGTGGATTGAAATTTTGCTCAATCAGGATAGGCTGATTGAGCGACTGTGCGTCGCACCTCGCATGAGGTGCGCGGATTGAAATGAACCTACGGCGCCTGCCGTGCATCGGTTATCAGCCGCGCCCCGCGAGAGGCGCGTGGATTGAAGCCGGATAATCACGTTATAGGTGTTGACGACAATCAAGGCCGCGCCTCGCACGAGGTGCGCGGATTGAAGCTACCGCCTTATGCGTGATTTTCCATGCTGCAAAGTGACGCGCCTTGCATGAGGCGCATGGATTGAAATGCCCTACGCTCCTAGCCAGGCCCATTGCCCTTGAAAAAGTGCTAATAAGCCATAGAAAAGGCCGCCGGAAACCTTCCGGCGGCCTTTCTGTGAATTGCTTATCTATGGGTAAGTGTGGAAACTTGGCGGCTAGAGCAAATCCCGCGCGCGCAGCATGGCCATGATGTTGGCGTCGGTCAGTTTTTTTGCCAGCAGCTCGCGGAACTGCACGCTGCGCTCCTTGCCCGCCTGCCGCAGGCCCTCCAGGCGCGCAGTGATCGTCTCCTGCTCCGCGGCCAGATGCGCGCAAAAGTCCTCAAAGCGGCCCAGTTTATCGATGCAATCGCCGCGGCATACGCCCTGCGCGCAGGTCACATCGGAGGCGGGCACGCAGAAAGCCTCGCCTGTTTTGCTTGTGCATCGCGCCATATCGATTCCCCCTTTAACGGTTTGCTTTATGCTCATCATAACGCGCGGCAGGGGCAGGCGTAAAGTGGGTGCGGACGAGAACGGGGGACGGGCGCGGCGGGTGAAAAACAGGGATAGGAGAAAAGCGGCGGTGGGTAAAAACAGCGGCGGGCGGGGCGGATGTATGGCGTTCAAAAGGAACCGCACGCGGGGAGGCAGGGTGCGGCGGATAAAAATGGCGTTCCAGCATAGGGACGCCACGCTGCTTTGTTTGAAGGAAAAGACAGCCGTGCTTACATACAAAAAATGGCGTCCCGACATGGGAACGCCGCATTGTTTATTCTGGAGGGGCTTGGGCAGGAGGCACATTGAGCAGCTCGCCGATGCCGCATTCCAGCACCGTGCAGAGTGCCGCCAGATGCCAGTTCATAATGCGCCGGGCCCGCCCGCAGTAGATTCGTTTGAGGGTGGCGAGCGGGATCCCCGTGCGCATATGCAAGGTGGGCAAGTCCAGGGCGCGCGCCTCCATAAGCGCTTTCAAGTTGGTGCAGCTTGAAGGTTTACTCATGCTCGTTGCCCTGCTTTCCATTTGCACGCTGTATCTGTGCTTCGTACTTATCGACAAAGCCACGGATGTACTGCAGGAGCTGGCTGTTGGCGCTGCGGCCATAGTAGGCGCATGCAGAGCGAAACTGGGCAAGCAGCGCGTCATCAATGCGCAGGGATAGATGCCGTATTTTGCTCACGCGCACGTAACCTCCCGTTTTCCAGTTCCTCTGTAGCAAATCATACTGTAAATATCTACCATTGTGCAAAAGTGGGTTCGGCGCAGGTTCGCGGTGGGTTCGGCACGGGTTCAAATCAGGCTCAATACAGGTTCACACGCATTTGAACCGTGCAGCATGCGCGCCTTGTCCCTAGCATAGCATTGTGCAATGCCTGTGGGAATGGCTCTGCGCAAAGTTAACCCCAGGGGTTAAAAAATGTCGGGTAGGCGTAATAAAACCAGCTTTAATCGATCTGCGCGATAGGCAAAGACGGGAATACGATTGTGATGCGCATGCTGCGTGTCGCCAGAATTGCATGGAGGAAAAGCAATGGAGAAATGCAAAGTATAGGCATCTGCGCAGGCACGAAGACAATCCATCCACCGCACCACCCGCATCCCACCGGAACACTTTGTTATATTGACAGATTTTAGCGAAAAGACGGGCATAGCTTTCAACAAAATCGTGAACGAGTGCGTTGCCTATGCGCTGCGTAACATGGAAGAGGCAGAATGACATAAATAAGCAATAAAAAGTAAGTAAATATTACATATATATGGAAAATGACCCGAAACCCTGCCGGGGCAGGGCGACGCGGGCATGATCCGCTGCGGGCGCGGGAAAAACGGAGGGGCGATTCGTCCCTGCCTAAATGGCGCAAAAAAAGAGCACCCCTACGGGTGCTCTTTGTGATGGCTTATCTTACAATTAATTGGCCTGCTCTACCGCCACAGCCACGGCCACGGACGCACCCACCATGGGGTTGTTGCCCATGCCGATCAGGCCCATCATCTCCACGTGCGCGGGCACGGAGGAGGAGCCGGCAAACTGCGCGTCGCCATGCATGCGGCCCATGGTATCGGTCATGCCATAGCTGGCGGGGCCGGCGGCCATGTTGTCCGGATGCAGGGTGCGGCCCGTGCCGCCGCCCGAGGCAACGGAGAAGTATTTTTTGCCGTTGTCGTACGACCATTTTTTATAGGTACCTGCCACCGGATGCTGGAAGCGGGTGGGGTTGGTGGAGTTGCCGGTGATGGAGACGTCCACCTTCTCGTGGCGCATCACGGCAACGCCCTCGGAGACATCGTCGCAGCCGTAGCACTTGACCTGGGCGTTGGGGCCCTTGGAGAATGCGCGCTCGCTGATGATGTTCAGCTTGCCGGCCTTCTGGTCAAACGCAGTCTCCACATAGGTAAAGCCGTTGATGCGCGAGATGATGTAGGCGGCGTCCTTGCCAAGGCCGTTGAGGATGACGCGCAGGGGTTTTTTGCGCACCTTGTTGGCGGTTTTGGCGATGCCGATGGCGCCTTCGGCGGCGGCAAAGGACTCATGGCCTGCCAAAAAGCAGAAGCACTCGGTCTCCTCGCGCAGCAGCATGGCGGCCAGGTTGCCGTGGCCCAGGCCCACCTGGCGCTGATCCGCAACCGAACCGGGGATGCAGAAGGCCTGCAGGCCTAGGCCGATGGCCTCCGCAGCCGAGGCGGCGTCCTTGCAGCCCTTTTTAAAGGCGATGCCCGCGCCCAGCGTGTAAGCCCAGACGGCGTTTTCAAAGGCGATGGGCTGGATGCCGCGCACGATGGCTGCGACATCTACACCCTTGGAGAGGCACATCTGCTGTACTTCTTCCAGATCGGAGAAACCATATTCCTTCAAGCAGGCATTGATTCCGTCAATGCGGCGTTCGTATCCTTCAAACTGTACCATGTGTTTTCACCTCTCTTGCCTTTATTCCTTGCGGGGGTCGATGTAGGTGACCGCCTCGTCAAAGCGGCCGTAGGTGCCGATGTTGGCCTCGTAGGCCTCCTTCGGGTCCGCGCCCTTTTTGATGGCGTCCATCATCTTGCCCAGGTGCACGAATTTGTAGCCGATGACCTCGTTGTTTTCATCCAGCGCGATCTTGAGCACGTAGCCCTCGGCCATCTCCAAAAAGCGCACGCCCTTGGCCTTGGTGCCGTACATGGTGCCCACCTGGCTGCGCAGGCCCTTGCCCAAATCCTCCAGGCCGGCGCCGATGGGCAGGCCGCCCTCGGAGAACGCCGTCTGCGTGCGGCCGTAGACCACCTGCAGGAACAGCTCGCGCATGGCGGTGTTGATGGCGTCGCAGACAAGGTCGGTGTTGAGTGCCTCCAGGATGGTCTTGCCGCCCAGCACCTCCGCGGCCATGGCGGCGGAATGCGTCATGCCCGAGCAGCCAAGCGTCTCGACGAGCGCCTCTTCGATGATACCGTTTTTAATGTTGAGCGTCAGCTTGCAGGCACCCTGCTGCGGCGCGCACCAGCCTACGCCGTGGGTCAGACCGGAAATATCGGTAATTTCCTTTGCTTTTACCCAGGCGCCCTCTTCGGGGATGGGAGCCGGTCCATGATGGGGGCCCTTGGCCACGCACATCATCTCGGCAACTTCTTTGGAATACTGCATGGAAACTTTCCTCCTTGCCCGTTAAATGCTATACAAAGCACATTCATTATACCATAAAAGCACATCCCATCAATTTCAAAACCCGTTTTTTTCAACCAATTTTTTGCGCATACGGCCCATGGCCGCGGACATACTAGCACTGCAGGGTGCGATGGAGATGCGAACCATGTACGCCGATAGGAAAGCCGCCCGCTGCGCGCGCAAAACGCACACAGCACCGGTATCCAAAGAGCAATGCGATGCGAAAAAATTCAATGTTTTTTCGGGCATTGCCCGATGCTTCTTCGGCAACAACCCTGTTCAAACCGACAAAAGCCAGGAAACGAGCGAACGGCGTTTTTTATACCGAAAAACGCTAGCGCACCTGCCGGAGGGACCCGCCTTTTCTTTTTTAAGAACAGCGCGCGCCTGAAAAGCAGGTTTCTACAGCCCGCAAAAAGGCCTTGGCATCAAACCGGATCAAATGCTGCAAAAGGGTTTCCCCGTTTTGCGGCAGGCGCTTATCCCCATGCGGCGCATGATCACGCCGCGCACACGCTCCGGGTGAAAATCCTCGAGCTTGCGCATAAGCCCATGAGAAGTTTTGACCTGACAGCTTGATGCGGCGCGCCTGAAAAGCGCGTGCCTTGTGAAAAGCGACTGTACTTTGACGCGCGCATACGCCGTGCCGGAGTAGTTTCCTTTGCTTTACTGTCCAACCGAACAGCTTCGCAGCATCGCCTTAGATGATGATGAAACGACCTAATATGCAAGGATGCCGTCAAACGTCGGCAAAAGGCCTAAACGCGCGTCTTTCCAAGGCGCCCGATCGTCCGCACGTTTGAAACGGCGCGACAACCATGGTTTTCAAAACCAAAGGAGGACCTATCCTTTGCAAACGTACATGGCGCATACATCACACCTGCAAGCATAGGGCTGTGCCTGCCTCGGCGACGAACCGACGGGCACAGTTCTTTTTTTGCACTTTCGGCAGGGCGCCGCAGGGGGCGCAAAGCCTTGACAGCGGCCTGTTTGGCGGCCATAATATAGCAATATAAAGCGCAGGGGGAACAAGAGCATGCAGACGCAGCACCGCGCCGCCGCGCGCGCCTATGTGCGCCCCGCGGACGAGCAGCAGATCAAAAACGGCACATGCCCTGCTTGCGCGCGATGACGACCACCGGCAGCATCCGTGATGGACGGCTGCGGGCGCCGCGCGCATGAGCGGATAGAATACACGCATAAACGGACAAGCACGAGCGATAAGGATGGATGATTGTGATGGAAAAACATGTATTGGACGTACTGCGCGAACGCGGTTTTATTCAGCAGATTACCCACGAGGACGAGCTGCGCCAGATGCTCACGGAAAAGAAGGTCTCCTTCTACGTGGGCTTTGACCCCACGGCCGACAGCCTGCACGTGGGGCATTTTATCCCCATCATGGCCATGGCGCACATGCAGCGCGCGGGGCACCGCCCCATCGCGCTGGTGGGCGGCGGCACGGGCATGGTGGGCGACCCTTCGGGCAAGGTGGATATGCGCCGCATGATGACCACCGAGATGATCGACCACAACGTATCCTGCATCAAGGAGCAGCTGTCCCATTTCCTGGATTTTTCCGAGGGGCGGGCGCTGATGGTCAACAACGCCGACTGGCTGCGCAACCTCAACTACATTGAATTTCTGCGCGACGTGGGCGTGCACTTCTCCGTCAACCGGATGCTGACGGCGGACTGCTTTAAGCTGCGCATGGAGAAGGAGGCGGGCCTGTCCTTTCTGGAATTCAATTACATGATCATGCAGGCGTTCGACTTTTTAATGCTGCACAACAACTACGGCTGCGTGCTGGAGATGGGCGGCGACGACCAGTGGAGCAACATGCTCGCCGGCGCGGATTTGATCCGCCGCAAGGAGCAGCAGCCCGCGTTCGCCCTGACGTGCGCGCTTTTGACCAACAGCGCGGGCCAGAAGATGGGCAAGACCGTATCGGGCGCGCTGTGGCTGGACCCGGAGAAGACCTCGCCCTACGAGTTCTACCAGTACTGGCGCAACGTGGAGGACGCCTCGGTCAAAAAATGCCTGGCGCTGCTGACGTTCCTGCCCATGGAGGAGGTGGACCGCTTAGGCGCGCTGGAGGGGGCCGAGATCAACCAGGCCAAGCGCGTGCTGGCCTACGAGGTGACGCGCGTGGTGCACGGCGAAGATGCGGCGCGCGATGCGCAGCAGGCCGCCGAGGCACTGTTTTCCGGCGGCGGGGAGGAGGGCGCTATCCCCACCACCACCCTTACGCGCGCGCAGTTTGACCAGAACCGCCGCATCATCGATCTGCTTGTGGCCGCCGAGCTGTGCGCCTCCAAGTCCGAGGCGCGCCGCATGGTGCAGCAGGGCAGCATCCTGCTCGATGACCGCAAGGTGGATTCCATCGACCTGGAGGTAGAGGCGCAGGCGGGCGACGCGCTGATGCTGCGCCGCGGCAAAAAGAAGTACCGCCGCGTGGTGATTACGGACTGACAAACCGAAGCAAAAAAGGGGGCGGCCCCATGGAGATCATGCAGTACCGCTCGCTTGCGGGGGCAGGGAAGGACGAGCGCATCATCAATAAATCCCGCTTTGTGGGGCAGGCGCGCCCTGTAGAGAGCGAATCGGAGGCGCTGGCCTTCATCGCGCGCGTCAAGGACACCCATCGAGACGCCTCGGCGCACGCCTACGGTTACATCGACGGCCTTGCGCAGAACGTGCAGCGCTTCCATGATGGGGGCGAGCCCTCCGGCACGGCGGGCATGCCCATCCTTACGTGCATGCTCAAGCAGGGGCTGACCCGCTGCGTTTGCGTGGTGACGCGCTGGTTCGGCGGCATCAAGCTGGGCGCGGGCGGCCTTGCGCGCGCCTTCGGCGGCTGCGCGGCCGCGGCTGTGGCGGATGCGGGCATCGCGCTGTGGGAGCGCAGCGTGCGCGTGCGCGTCACACTGGACTACAGCCTGCTGGGTCGGGTGGAAAACGCGCTTGCCCAGACGCCGTACGTGCGGGAGGACACCGTCTTTGCGGACGCCGTGACGCTGCAGCTACTTGTGCGCGCCCGACAGGTGGACGCGCTGCGCGCCCAGTTTGCCGATTGGACCGACGCGCGCGCCCGTGTGGAGGCAGCGCCGGAGGCGTTCTTTCATCCCTGGCCGACGGATGCTTGACAGTGCCTGCGCGCGGTTCTACAATAAAGTACATCTTACAGACAATCCGTCTGGGAAAAGGGGACATGAAGCATGGAAGAATTGCAGTTTATCAAACGCGAACAGCTTAAGGAAAAACCCACCGACCCTGCAAAACTGGGCTTTGGTAAGATTTTTACGGATTACATGTTTACCATGCGCTATACCCAGGGGCAGGGCTGGCACACCCCGCGCATCGAGCCCTACGGCCCGCTGGCCATTGAGCCCGCCAACATGACGCTGCACTACGCGCAGTCCATCTTTGAGGGCATGAAGGCCTACATCGGCCCCAGGGGGCAGGTGCGCCTGTTCCGTCCCGAGGAAAACATGAAGCGGCTGAACCTGTCGGCCAAGCGCATGTGCATCCCCGAGGTGGACGGCGCGTTCGTATTGGACTGCCTTAAAAAGCTGCTGGTGATTGAGAAGGACTGGATTCCCACCGCGCCGGGCACCAGCCTCTACATCCGTCCCTTTATCTTTGCCACGGATAACTTCGTGGGCGTCAAGGCGTCCTCGACCTACCTGCTGTGCATCATCCTCTCGCCGGTGGGCTCCTACTACGCAGAGGGCCTGGCGCCGGTGAAAATCTTTGTGGAGGACGAGTACGTGCGCGCGGTGCGCGGCGGCACCGGCTTTACCAAGGCGGCCGCCAACTACGCGGTGAGCATGCTCGCCGGCGAGATCGCCAAGCACCAGGGCTACTCGCAGGTGCTCTGGCTTGATGGCGTGGAGCGCAAGTACGTGGAGGAAGTGGGCGCGATGAACATCTTCTTTCTGTTCAACGACGAGCTGGCCACCCCCACGCTGGACAACGGCAGCATCCTGGGCGGCATCACCCGCAAATCCGTCATTGAGATGGCGCGCCATATGGGCCTGAAGGTCTCCGAGCGCCGCATCGCCATCGACGAGATCTTTGATCGCTACAACAAGGGCGAGCTCAAGGAGGTCTTCGGCAGCGGCACCGCGGCGGTGATCTCCCCGGTGGGCGAGCTGAAATGGGAGGAGCACATCATGCACATCAACGCAGGCGAGATCGGCCCCGTCTCCCAGCAACTCTACGATACCCTTACCGGCATGCAGTACGGCACGGTGGCGGACCCCTACGGCTGGACGGTGGACGTGGATTAAACCAGGGCCTTGTGCACAAAACGGCGCCGCGCGCAGAGCATGTGCTTTGCGCGCGGCTTTTTTATATTGCCTGCGGAGCATCGCCCGCGTTGTGCATGGTTAAACTAATGGACGAGTCTCATACGTTGGGTGGTGTTTTATGATGGAACAAAAACATGCGCGGGAGAAGTTCTCCTCGCGCCTGGGCTTTCTGCTCATCTCCGCCGGCTGCGCCATCGGTCTGGGCAATGTGTGGCGCTTCCCCTACATCACCGGCGCGTACGGCGGCGCGGCGTTCGTGCTGATCTACCTGGCCTTTTTGGCGCTGTTGGGCCTGCCCATCATGGTGTGCGAGTTTGCGGTGGGCCGCGCAAGCGGGCAGAGCGTGGCGCGCGCCTTCCGCGTGCTGGAGCCGGCGGGCACCAAATGGCACCGCTTCGGCTATTTGGCCATGGCGGGCAACTACCTTTTGATGATGTTTTACACCACCATCGGCGGGTGGATGCTGGCCTATTTTTTAAAATGGCCGCCGGCCAGTTCAACGGTTTGGACGCCGTGGGGGTGGAGGCGGCCTTTCAGGCGCTCACCTCGGACCCGCTTGAGATGACGCTGTGGATGGCGCTGGCCGTGCTGCTGGGCTTTGGCGTGTGCGCCATGGGCCTGCGCCGTGGGGTGGAAAAGGTCAACAAGGCCATGATGGGCTGCCTGCTCTTTGTGATGCTGGCGCTGGTGGCGCGGGCGCTCACCCTGCCCGGCGCGGGCGCGGGGCTGTCCTTTTACCTGCTGCCCGATTTTTCCAAGGTGGCGCAGCACGGGGTGGCCAACACCGTCTTTGCCGCGATGGGCCAGGCATTTTTCACATTGAGCATCGGGGTGGGCTCCATGGCGATCTTCGGCAGCTACATCGGCAGGGAGCGCTCCCTGGTGGGCGAATCCGTCAACATCATGCTGCTGGACACCGCCGTAGCGCTGATGGCGGGGCTGATCATCTTTCCGGCCTGCTTTGCCTTTGGGGTGAACCCCGGCCAGGGGCCGGCGCTCGTGTTCGTCACCCTGCCCAACATCTTCAACGCCATGGCGGGCGGTCAATTCTGGGGGGCGCTGTTCTTTGTCTTCATGTCCTTCGCGGCGCTGTCCACCATCATCGCGGTGTTTGAAAACATTGTCTCCTTCGGCATGGACCTGTGGGGCTGGTCGCGCAAAAGGAGCGTGGCGGTCAACATCGCGGCGGTGATCGTTTTATCCATGCCCTGCGTGCTGGGCTTCAACGCCCTGGCGGGTATTCAGCCACTGGGCGAAGGCTCCAATATCCTGGACTTGGAGGACTTCCTCGTCAGCAACAACCTGCTGCCTTTAGGCGCGCTTGTGTACCTGCTGTTTTGCGTATCGCGCTATGGCTGGGGCTGGGAAGCGTTTAAAAAAGAGGCGGACGCGGGCATAGGCGCCAAGGTGCCCCGCTGGGCGCGCGCCTACTTTACGTACATCCTGCCTCTAATTGTATTGGTGGTATTCGTCTACGGGTATCTGGAGAAGTTTTTCCCCGCGCTCTTTGGGGGTTAAGCGTCCGCCTCTCCCGCGCAGGTCTCGCGTATCGCCTGGCGCAAGTCCTCCAGGAAGGCGGTGTCGATCGTATCGCGGTTGCCCCCGCCGTAGGCGCTGGAATAGCCGAACATGCTCGCCGCGGAGCTGGTGGAGGCGCCGTCGGACGTCTTGAAGCCCGCGGCCTGAAGTGCCTCGATGTACTGGGTGATGCGCTCGGCGTCCCGGGCCTCATAATCGATGCGCGCGTTTTTCTCGATGGGCAGCAGGTATTTGCGGATCTGGTCCTTTGTCAGCACCTGCGCGGCAAGCGTCATGTATTCAAAGTACGGCCTGGCGCAGCAGGTAAAGATTTCATCAAACAGCTTGCTCTGCGGCGCGCTGTTGCAGAGCGCGTCCACCAGCGCGCGTGTCAGCGCGGGCCCTTGAAGCGCCTGCAGATACGTTATCAGCGTATCTTTCAGCGCGGCTGCGTCCTCATCAGGCGCGGCGGTGAGCAGGGGCATCAGCACGGGGATGTCGACAGGAATCTGCTGAAGCAGCATCTCGTCGACGTACCTGCCCAGCGTGTAGAACGAGCAGGATTTTTTCAGCGCGCGCATGATGGTGTTGGCGCGTGTGCGCAGCGCAACGGGGGACAGCGCCTCCATCTGCGCGGGCTCAACATAGCAGGCGGTGCCCGTGATGGTGATCAGCGGCATGACCATCTGGCTGGTGGAGGCCTCCTTCATAGGCGCGATGACGACGCGCACGCCCACCGCGGCATTGCACTGCTGTTCGTAGACGCGCGCCAAAAAACGCTCCTGCAACGCCTGCAAATGCTCGTCTACCTGCGCGGAGTATTTTCCCGCGTCGTCATAGCCCAGGATGCCGATGTAGGCGATAATGTGTTCACAAAGCACGCCGCCCATGCTGCGGATCACGTGCCCCGCGATGGTATCGGTGGTGGAAAGCAGCTGCAGTCGTTTTTCCGGTTCCGGTTTGTAACGCATAGAAAATCCTCCTGTTCTGGATATGGGTCATGTGCGTGCTAAAATTGTCGAATCGCTTGTTCCCAGTGTAACATGCCGTGCGCTGGCGTTGCAAGCGGGCGCTTCATTGACAACCTTGCGGAAAAGACGCTATACTAATGAAGATTCAAAGCCGGTTATGGCGGGAATTGCGATGAGGACGACACGCAAAGAGCTCGCGCGCGGGGCTTTCCGGAGGGGGCTTGCGCGCATGGGCGCTTGGAAGGATGCGATTGCTTTATGACGATACGCAGCAGCGCGCGCAAGGGGCGGCGCATCGTGCTGGCGGGATGCCTGGCGCTGTGCCTGTTCTGTGCGGCGCTCTTTATGCCGGGCGCGCCTGCGCGCGCGTTTGCCGGCCAGGCGCCGGTTGCCGCCGCGCCCCTGTTAAACGAACCGGAGGACAATGCCGCCAGCCCCGCGGCGGGCGAGGAAGGGCAGGCAGCGCCCACGCCCAGCGCCTCGGAGAAGAACGTGCAGGATATTGCGGAGCAGTTTCTCAACGCGGACCGCACGTGGCTCAAGGGCTTTGGCAAATTCCTCTCCCGGATGCTGATCATCATTCTGCTGCTGGCCGCCATCGCGGTGGGCATCATCATCTATGCGACCAGCCGCCGCAACGCGGCCATCAACTACCAGGCCAACGGCCCGCGCGCGCCGCGCAGCGTGCGCCGGCAGCCGCAGGCGCCCGCGCCCCGCACCCAGGTGACGCAGGTGGGCGACACCCTGCGCATCCGCCGTGTGATGCCCGACGATGAGGCCGCCTATGCGCGCGAGCGGGCGCGCCGGCCGCAGGCGGGGTACGATCAGGCGCCGCAGCGCCCGGCGCGGCGCCCGCAGGAGGGCTACGACCAGGCGCCGCAGCGCCCCGCGCGCCGGCCGCAGGAAGGGTACGACCAGGCGCCGCAGCGCCCCGCGCGCCGGCCGCAGGAAGGGTACGACCAGGCGCCGCAGCGCTCCGCGCGCCGGCCCGAGGAAGGGTACGACCAGGCGCCGCAGCGCTCCGTGCGCCGACCGCAGGAGGGCTACGGCCAGGCGCCGCAGCGCCCGGTGCTACGCCCGCAGCGCCCCGCCAATCCCGCGCAGCACCCACCGCAGGGACAGCGCCCCCCGCAGGGACAGCGTCCCACGCAGGGGCAGCGTCCCGCACAGCGGCCGCCCCATCCGGTGCGGCGCCCGCAGCGCCCGGATGACGACCAGTGAGCTTGATCAACGCACAGGCGCGCCTGTGCGTTTTTCCTTGTTTGCAGGCGCGCACGCGGTGCGGGTATAATGAAGGAAAGAAAGCGAGGGGGAACGCGACGTGGCACAGCATTTTCAGGGCTTTTCGCCGGAGACGCTGGACTTTTTGATGGCGATCGCCTTTAACAACGACCGCAGCTTTTTCCTGGAGAATCACGCGCAGTATGAGCGCGCGGTGCTGCGCCCCATGCAGGCGCTGGCCGCGGACCTTGCGCCCTACGCGCTGGAGGTGGACGAGGAGATCGACACCCGCGCCACACGCGTGGTGTCGCGCATCCGCCGGGACACGCGTTTTTCGCACGATAAGAGCCCCTACCGCGACCATATGTGGCTGTCCTTCCGCAAGACGGGCACGGGCATCGGGGAGACGTGCAGTTTCTACTTCAGCATCTATCCGGAGAGCTATGACTGGGGGCTGGGCTTCTACAACGCCACACCCGCGCAGCAGGGCGCCATCCGCAGGCACATCGCCTCGCGCCCCGGCGTGTTTGCGCAGATTGTGGAGGACCCGGCGTTTGCGGCGCATTACACGCTGCATGGCAACGATTACAAGCGCCTGCCGCACGAGTGTGCGGGCGCGCAGGGGGTGCTGCTGGAATGGATGAAGAAGAAATCCTTCTTTGTGGAGCATGAGCGCCCCGCCGAGGCGCGGCTGTTTACGCCCCAGCTGCTCGGCGACGTGCTGGAGGGGTTCCGCCTGGCCACCCCCCTGTACCGCTTTGTGCAGGAGGCCCTGCTCAAGCTGCCCGAGGAGGAACGCTACGGGCGGCCCGCGGTGGCGCGGTGGTGACGCGGCTTTCTCGGCTGCCCCCTTCCATTTGCCCGCATAGTTTGTTACAATAAATCGTGTTTAGGACATCGCCTGTTTGCCGGCATACTTTGTTATAAAGAGAAGTTGAGGATCAGACATGCAACGCAATCTCGTGGTGGAGCGGGGGAACAAACAATGTGCCATCCGCGTCCAGCAAAAATTCGCCGCGCGTGATGCGCAGGGGGGCGCCTCTTCGCGCATTGCGCTGGGGTTCATCCGCCAGGTGCACCGCAATCTTGCACAGTTTTACGATTTGTACGAGTTTTTTGTCGTGCGCGGCAAAAAGCGGGTGGAGAGCATGCCCGCGCCGGCGGCGGTGCTGCCGCTGGGCGCGCACAAGCTGGTGGGCGGCGAGCAGTTTGTGGTGTTTTACCCCCTCTCGCCGGCGCTGTCGGTGGACCGCTTTGAGGATCTCTCGCCCCGGCAGCTGCAGGCGCTCGACAGCGAGATGCAGCTGGGCCACACCCCCACCCGCCAGGATTACCGCACCTACCGCCCCGCCGCGTTCAACGTGCTGGGCTGCGAGGACTTCAGCCGCCTGGTCAGCCGGCTCAAGCGCATTCACTGCCACAATGTGGATGGGTTCTTCAACACGGTGTGCCACCTGTGCGAGGTGGTGGTCACGCTGGAGAACGCCGATGAGATGATCATCGACTTCATGTACCCCGACGTCATTGAGCTGGCGCTGGAGAACACCAGCGGCTGCATCTTCCGCAGCGGCGATGTGGATAAGGAGCAGACGCAGGCGCCCAGGCGCAAACAGGCGCGCACCGAGGATTTGCCCGGCGCGCTGGCGCTGGAGGATACGCAAGGGGTGGAGGCGCCGCCGGCGTCCGGACAGGACCGGGGGGCGCGCGCGCTGGAGATGCTGCAGGGCGACGATGTGGACGAGCCGCTGGTGGTCACGCTGGACGATGACGACGACGACGGCGATTACGAGCTGGTGGTGCTGCCCGATGAGGAAGCGGCGCTGCCGCCCGAAGGGGATGTCGCCGTGCTGGAGGCGGCGCCTGCCCTGGCAGTGCAGCTGGACGACGAGGAAGACGGCTTTGAGACCGTGGAGATGCCCGAGGAGGACTTTGAGGTCGTTGCGCTGCCTGATGAAGAGGACGACGCGCCGCAGGAGGCGCTGCAGCCGGTGGTGCACATCAAGCTGGACGGCGAGGTGATCGCCTCAATGCCGGGGGCGCATATGGCGGTGCGCGGGGAGGCCCCCGACGAAAAGGATCCGCTGGCTTTTCTGGACGAACCCGTCGACTGACGCACAAAGAGGCGTTCGTTTTTGCGCGGCTACTGCCGTGCAAATGCGCGCAAGGCGCCTGTATAAAGGAGATCAACTGTTATGATGACAACCTTTCGTTACATTGCCATCGCTGTGGGCTTGATCGTGGCGGTGCTCGCCATGGGCGGCGCCATCATCAACCTGGGCCGCATGCGCAAGGGACGCAAGACCCGCTTCGGCAAGCCGATGTGCATCTTTTTGCTGATCATCAGCGTGCTGCTTGCCATTGAGGTGGGCGTTTTCCTGGCCATCTAAAAACCGCATACCGATCGTCCCTGTCCGCTCCGCAATTCCTCGCCGAATGCGGAGCTTCACATTGTGCGCACGCGACAACCTTACTGTGGGGAAGAGGTACACGCCTATGCAGACACAGCGCGAAAAGACGCCCAGGGCGTTTAACATCTATTATTTCGTCATGTTCATGGGCATGTCGATCTACTCCAGCTTCTTCTCGCTGTATTTTACCCAGGCGGGCATGGACGCCGCGCAGGTGGGCATGCTCTTTGGCCTGGCCCCCCTCATCGGCCTGATCTCCCAGCCCATCTGGGGCCGCGTTGCGGACGCCTCGGGCAGCAAAAACGTGGTGCTCGCCATTGTGGCGGGCTGCACCGCGGTGGTGGTGCTGTTCTTCGGCATGAGCAAGTCCTTCCTCTTCATGAGCGTAATGCTCATCGTCTTTACATCGTTTAACAACTGCCTGGTGCCGCTGCAGGACACCATCACGCTGGATTACATCAGCCAGCGCGGCGGGGCGTACGGCCCCATCCGCATGTGGGGCACGATGGGCTTTGCGGTGATGTCGGTGATCGTGGGCTGGATTCTCAACCGCTACAGCGACGCCATCTTTATCACCTACTTTGTGCTGCTGGTGGGCACCATGCTCATGGCCCTGCGCCTGCCCAGGGTGCGCGGGTACCGCAGAAAGGGGCAGAAGGTCAAAATTCTGCCCATTCTCAAGGAGCCGGAGATGCTGCTGATCATCCTCATCGCACTGCTGCTCTACGGCACCATGGCGGTGTATTACACGTTCTTTGGGCCGTACGTGGTGCAGTGCGGGGGGAATAAGTTCATGATCGGGGTGGCCAGCTGCCTGCAGGCCGTCTCCGAGGTGCCGTTCCATTACCTGGCGCGGCGCTGGATGCATACCTGGGGCATCGGCAAATATCTGCTGATCGCCGCGCTGGTGCAGGCGGTGCGCTGGCTGCTGATGGGCGTGTTCCCCAACCCGGTGTTTTTGATGCTCTCCCCCATGCTGCACGGCTTTACGCTGGTGCCGCTGATCGTTTGTGTGGTGGAGTACATCAACAGCCACATGCCCGCCCCCTTAAAGGCCTCGGGCCAGATGGCGTTTACCATCATCGGTACCAACCTCTCGCGCGTGCTGGGCAACATGATCGGGGGCGTGGTGGTGCAGGGATTCAACGGCGCGGGTCTGGACGGGCTGCGGCTCACCTTTTTGTGGATGACGCCGATATCGCTGCTTGCGGCTTTTGCGCTGGGCATCCCCCTGATGCGCCTGATTAAAAAGCGCCGCGCAGCCGAGCAGCAGGCCGCGGATATCCCCGCCTGATGATATGTATGTGACCGAAAAAACACGCGTTTTTCGGTGGTATAAATTTCGCGCGCGCCAGTGCGCACGCGCACACAAAGGAGAGACCTTTCCACATGCTTTGGCAAGAGCGCAAACGCATGCCCAAGATCTTTTACGTCTATTTTTTTGTCACGTTCATGGGCATGGCCATCAACAACAACTTTTTCTCCCTTTACTTTACGCAAAAAGGCATGACCTCCTCAGAGCTTGGACTGCTCTTTGGCCTGGCGCCCCTTGCGGGGCTGATTGCCCAGCCCATCTGGGGCGCGGTGGGCGACCGCGCCAAGAGCAAAAACGCCGTGCTTGCGATGATCATCTTCGGCGGCGCGCTGATGGTGCTGCTCTTTAGCCTGGGCAGCGCCATGTGGTATTATAGCCTGATCATGGTGCTGTTTTTATCCTTTAACAACAGCATCGTGCCCATGGAAGATACCATCGTGCTGGAGTACATCGACCAGAACCACGTGGGGTCCTATGCACCCATCCGCATGGTGGGCACGCTGGGCTTTGCCACGATGTCCATCTGCATCGGCGCGATCCTCAACAAGAGCATGGATTCGGTGTTTATCATCTACTGCACGCTGCTGCTTGTCAGCATGGTGCTGGCGCTGTGCCTGCCCAAGGTGCAGGGGCACCGCAGAAAGGGGCAGAAGGTCAAAATCCTGCCCATCCTCAAGCAGAAGGACGTGCTGCTGATTCTGATCATCTCGCTCTTTATCAACGGCAGCATCAACTTTTCCAACACCTTCTTCGGCCCCTACCTGGTGGGCGCGGGGGGCAACCGCTTCATGGTGGGGGTGGGCACCTGTCTGCTGGCCCTCTCGGAGATCCCCTTCCATTTGGGTTCCCGCCGGCTGATGGAGCGCTGGGGCATCGGCAAGATGCTGCTGTGCAGCTCGCTTGTGGCCTCGCTGCGCTGGCTGATCGTGGGCCTGACCAACAACCCGGTCGTGATCATGATCTCGCCCTTTCTGCAGGGCATCTCCTGGGTGCCGATGATCGTGGCGGTGGTGGAGTACATCAACAACCACGTGCCCGACGCGCTCAAGGCCTCGGGCCAGATGGCCTACACCATCGTGGGCACATGCGTGGCGCGCGCGCTGTTCAACGTGGCGGGCGGCCAGCTGGCCAACTGGCTGACAAGCATGGGGCTCAACGGCGTCAAGATGACGTTTTTGATTATGTCGCCAGTGATGCTGATCGCAGGCCTTGCCTGCTGCATCCCGCTGATGGGCATCGTCAAGCGTCAGCGCGCGGCCGAGGAGGCGCAGATCGCGGCAGCACAGATAGAGGCGGCGCAGCAGAAGCGCGCTTGATATTTGCACGCGCAGCGGTATACAATAAGGGCAGAACGATCCCATGGACCATAAAGGAGGACATTTGCGTATGAAACCGACCATTGGCTTTATCGGTCTGGGCATTATGGGCAAGCCCATGGCCAAGAACCTGATCAAGGCGGGCTATCCGCTGGTGGTGTACGATCCCTTCCAGCCCAGCGTGGAGGCGCTGATGGCATGCGGCGCCAGGGCGGCGGGCAACGCCAAAGAGGTGGCCGCGCAGGTGGATATCGTCATCACCATGGTGCCCAACGGCCCCCAGGTCAAAGACTGCGTGCTGGATACGGAGCACGGCGTGATTGCGGGCGCCAAGGCAGGCATGACGGTGATCGACATGTCCTCCATCGCCCCGCTGGTGAGCAAGGAGGTGGGCGCGGCGCTGGCGCAGAAGGGCGTGGTGTTCTTTGACGCGCCGGTCTCGGGCGGGGAGCCCAAGGCCATCGACGGCACGCTCTCCATCATGGTGGGCGGCCCTGCGGACAAGTTTGAGGCGGTCAAGCCTCTGCTGCTGACGATGGGCGCCTCCGCCGTGCTGGTGGGCGAGGTGGGCAGCGGCAACACTGCCAAGCTTGCCAATCAGATCATCGTGGCGTGCAACATCGCGGGGCTTTCCGAAGCGCTGGTGATGGCTACCAAGGCGGGCGTGGACCCCGAGAAGGTATTCCAGGCCATTCGCGGCGGCCTTGCCGGCTCCACCGTCATGGAGGCAAAGGCGCCCATGATGCTGGCGGGCAACGACAAGCCCGGCTTTAAGATCGACCTGCACATCAAGGATTTGAACAATGCCATCGAGACCATGGAGGCCCTTGCGCTGCCGCAGGATATGACCACGCGGGCGCTGCATATCTTCCAAACCCTTGCCCAGGCGGGCAAGGGGCAGCTGGACCACAGCGCCATGGTGCAATATTACGAGGCATTGGCGGGCGTCACCGTCAAAAAATAAACCTGCTTTTGCGAAAGACGCCGCGCCTGTTTGCAACAACAAGCGCGGCGTTTGCCTTACCCCGAGCGGGCGTGCTACAATGATAGGGCCATTTCGCAACAGAAAAAATGAGGGAGCTTCTGAACCGTGACCGAACCGCAGACGCGCGCGCGCGGCGCGTATTACAGACAACTGGCGCTGCTGGCCGCGCCCATCATGCTGCAGAACCTGCTGGGCGCGCTGATGTACATCGCCGATACCGTGATGATCGCAAACGTGGGCGATGTGGAGGTGGCGGCGCTGGGGCTGTGCAACCAGCTGGCTTTTATGGTGCAGCTCTTCATGTTCGGCATCTCCAGCGGCGCAGCGGTGTATCTCTCCCAGTACTGGGGGGCGCGCGATTTCAAGAGCATCTACCGCGTCAAGACGCTGTCTGTGGCATGCTCGTTTTCCATCGCGACGCTGTGCTGTGCGGCAGTGCTCATCGCGCCCGAGGGCATATTGCGCCTGTTCTCCAACAAGGACGAGGCGGTGGAGGTGGTGCGCCGCGGCGCGCAGTACCTGCGCATTGTGGGGCCGGGCTACATGCTCTACGCGCTCTCCTTTTCGCTGGGCATGGTGCTCAAGGCCACCGAGTCGCCCCGCCTGCCCATGCTGGCGGCGGTGGCGGGCGTCAGCGTCAACGTGGCGATCAACTATGTGCTGATCTTCGGGCACCTGGGCTTTCCCGCCATGGGGGTGCAGGGCGCGGCCGTGGGCACGGTGGCGGGTTACAGCGTGGAGCTTTTGATGATCCTTTTCGTCTGCTGGCGGCAGAACAACGTGGCCGCGCTGCGCCCCAGCGCGTTTGCCCGGCCCTCGGGGCGCTTTGCCGCGCATTACTTCAAGGGCGCGCTGCCCGTCTTTGCAAACGAGGTGCTCTGGTCGCTGGGCACCACAATGTACTCGGTGGTGTTCATTCGCATGGGCATCGTGCAGTACACGGCCATCGCGCTGGTGGGCATTGTGGATAAGCTGGTGCACGTGGTGGGCACCGGCTTGGCCAACGCAAGCGGGGTGCTGGTGGGCAAAAACGTGGGCGAGGGCAACGCCCCCGGCGCAAAAGCGGCGGCGCGCCGCTCGCTGGGCGCGGCCGCGGCGCTGGGAAGTGTGATGCTGCTGCTGGTGCTGGCCGGCCGCGGGGTAGTCTACCACCTGCCCATCAAGGCGTCCGCGCAGGCGCGGGACCTTGCCTACGCCACGCTGGCGTCGCTGGCAGTGCTCATGCCCGTGAAGTATTGCAACCTGGTGGGCTATGTGGGCATCCTGCGCGCGGGGGGCGATCCGCGCTTCTGCCTGATCGCGGAGATGTCGGGCATGTGGCTCTGGTCGGTACCCATGGCCTTTTTGGTGGGCCTGGGGTTGGGCTGGACGCTGCCCTACGTGTATCTGATCGCCTACAGCGACGAGTTTTTGCGCGTGGTGCCCTGCTTTTTGCGCCTGCGCTCGGGCAAGTGGGTCAAAAACCTGGCCAGGCCGGCGTCCAAGGCGCCGGACGCGGCGTAAACCGATGAAAATAGGGGAGAAGGAGTTTTTATGGCGGCTTTTGATTACGAGCTGGTGGGGAAAATCGGTTCGATGGCGCTGATCCGCAAGGAGGACAACGACATCGACTACAACATCTTCGCGCGCCTGAGCGCGGAGCTGCGCCCGGGCATGATCTGGGTCAGCTCCGGCGCCACGGAGATTGGGCGGCTGGATTACATGAAGCGCAGCGGCGCGCCGCTGCCCGCGCAGGGCGACGACGCCAAAACGGACTACGCCGCGCAGGGGCAGGCCATATTGATGGAGCTGTACCGCCGCTTTATCGCGCCGCAGTACTCCGTGCGCCAGGTGCTGGTGGAGCACAACCACTTCAATGATCCGGACAAGCGCGAGCACATCCGCAGATTGCTGCTGCGCGCCGCGCAGCAGCAGGCCATCCCTATCATCAACTACAACGACCCCGTCAGCGCCGAGGAGAACCGCAAGATGGAGCTGATGGGGCTGCGTGAGCAGCTGGGCGACGACGCGCACATCGTCGAGTGCGTGGATAACGACGAGACCGCCTCGGTGATCGCCACGCTCGTGCATGCCCGCAGGCTGGTCATCATGACCAGCGTGGAGGGTATCTATCGCGATCCCCGGGATCCCGCCACGCTGGTGGAGGAGATCAGCGGCAAGGATGCCGACGAGGTGGTGGAAAACGTACACCGCATGCAGGCATCCTGCGTGGGCGCCAGCCGCCCGGGCGCAAACGGCGCCCGCGCCAAGCTGGAGTACATCATCGAACCCGTGCGCCAGGGCACGCAGGTGATCATCGGGCACGCCCGGCACCATCTGCGCGACCTGATCGAGGGCAACGTGCCCCGCACGGTGGTGGGCGTGCGCTGACAGGTGCATTTGCAAAGGAGGCTTTGGGCGTATGGCAGGCAAACGCAAGGTTCCCTGGAGCGTGCGCATCTGCACGCTGGTGATGGCGGCCGCCCTGGTAGTGATCGGGCTGCGCGTGCTGCGGCCGGATGTGCCCATGGGCGGGGCGATTGTGCCGGTTATACTGGTGATTCTGGCGGTGGTGGGTCTGATTGTCACCGCCGGCATGATGCGCGCGCAGGGCATGGGCGGCAGAAATAAGGATGGAAAAGACTGATATGGCGAAAAAACAGTTTGCGTTTATGTTGATGGGCGCGCATTTCGTCCCCTCTGTTCATAGCGCCCATTTTGATACGGCGGATATGCACACCTGCATCGTCACGGTGCGCAGCCTAGAGGAGGCGTGCGAAGCGGCCGCGCGTCTCTACCGGCAGGGCGTGCGGGCACTGGAGCTGTGCGGTGCCTTTGGCGAGGCAGGTGCGCGCAAAATTACGGCCTGCGTAGGGGATGATATGGCGGTGGGCTTTGTCACCCACCTGCCGGAGCAGGACGCGCGCTTTGATGCGTTCTTCGGTGGGCGTGAAGCGTAAAAAGGACGCCCGAAAAAGCGCTGGCTTTTTCGGGCGTCTCTTTTTGTATTATGCGCGCATTTGCGCTTTATGCCAGGACCGTTGCGCATGCGGGCTAGGGAGAGGTCAGAACGTCCAGGTGAACTGCTCGGGGCACTTCAGGCCGCAGTTACTGGAACCGCAGCCGCAGCAGCTGGAGCCGCAACCACAGCAGCTGGAGCCGCAGCAGCTGGAACTGCAGCCGCACGCGCTGGAGCAGCAGTTGGAATTGCAGCCGCACGCACTGGTGCCGCAGCAGTGGGCAGAGCAGCTGGGCAGGGAGACGCAGTTGCTCTTGCAGCAGTCCTCAGCGGCCTTTTTGGGCTTGCAGCTGAGCGAATAGGGCGAGGCTACGCCGCTGTCGCACGCGCACGGGCAGCAGCATTTGCAGCAGTCGCATGCGTCATCGCTGCTTGTGGTGGTGGTGTAGGTCAAGGGGTTGCCGCAGCCGCAATCACAGCCGCAATCGCAGCCGCACTGCGCGCAGGTGAGCGTCACGGCGACGTTGAGCGTGGCGGTAAAGGCGGCGTTGCCATCGTACTGGCCGCAGCAGGCGGATACGTCCACGTCGGCGTCAAAGTTGCAGTTGGCGTCGCTGGCATTTACATTGAAGTTGCGCAGCAGCGTGATGCGGCTCTTGCCACAGTGGCGGTTGCCGCACGCGTCGACAAACACCACGTCCAGCGGCACGAGCAGGCTCACCGAGATCGCGGTCTCACAGCCGCAGCCGCACGCGCGGCTGCAGTTGATGACGCTGGCGCCCTCACTGGCGGTGCAGACCGATACCAGCCGCAGCGGTGGACGGACACAGCAGCAATTTAAATCCTCCACCTGCAGCGTGACGCAGGGCAGCTGAAAGTCCTGCCGGTATGCATGAGGATGGTTACAAGTCATGAGCAAAAACTCCTTTTTAAGAGAGATACGAAGGGACATAAGTACCCTCACAGCCATCCTATGCACAGCGGCCCGCTTTTGCGAAAGGGCGTGCGGAAAATGTGCGCGGCGCCCCCCGGCGGGAAAACGGCAAAAAGGGCTTATCAATCCACAAACGCGTGCTATAATAGACGCGTACAAAAAAGCGCAAGCGGGTACATGGAGGTATCGAGATGGACATCGCACTGGATATGCACACCCACACCATCGTCAGCGGCCATGCCTACAGCACCATACGCGAGATGATGCGCGCGGCAAGCGAAAAGAGCCTTAAGCTGCTGGGCATTACGGAGCACGGCCCCACAATCCCGGGCGCGTGCCATCCGATCTACTTTTGCAACCTGCGCGTGGTGCCGCGCCAGATGTACGGCGTGGAGCTGATGCTGGGCGCGGAGGTCAATATCACCGATTACAGGGGCAAGCTCGACCTGCCCGATGACACCATCGACAAGCTGGATGTGCGCATCGCGGGGCTGCATGCCCCCTGCATCCAGCCAGGCACGCTGGAGCAGTGCACCGCGGCGGTGGCGGCGGCCATGAAAAACCCGCGCATCGATATCATCAGCCATCCGGACGACGGGCAGTTTCCGCTGGACTACGCCTACCTGGTGCAGCTGTCCAAAGAACAGCGCACCCTGCTTGAGGTCAACAACAACTCCCTCAACCCTGTCGTGCCCCGCCGCAACACGCGCAGCAACTGCCTGAAAATGCTGGCGCTGTGCAAAAAATACCAGACGCCGGTGATCATCGGCAGCGACGCGCATGTGGATGCGGACGTCGCCCGCTGCGATTTTGCCATGGACGTGCTGCGGGAGGCGGACTTCCCCGAGGCGCTGGTGGTGAACCGCTCAGCGGAGGCGTTCAAGGCGTTTCTGGCGGAAAACCGCGCGCGGGAGCGGCGCATCCTGCGCACGGCGCAGAGCGCGTAAAACAGCATGATGACCGCCGCGACAGGGATCGCGGCTTTTTTATGGGAAAAACCAACCGTACGCGGTGACCCAGACTGTGCCCAAGCGGCCACGCGCACAGCGGCCGCGGGCCTGCGGCAAGATGCGCCAGGGCTTCCTGCGGCACGTTCACCGCGCGCATGCGCCGCGACCGTACCCGCGGGGAAACAAGGCATCCGGCGTGTCTTTGCGCGTGGCCGGGGCGAGGGTGTCGCTCCATGTATACGCGGGCAAGCGGCGCGGGCGCGCGTGTTTTCCATCTTGCTTCCTTCCAAAGACATGGACAAAACACCTCCGTTGGCGTAGACTTACACGTAATGACACTTTTTCCAGCGCGCCGCAGGAAGCTTGCAAAACGCTTTTTTATCGGCGCAAAGACACATGAGGAGGGAAACATACCATGTCCATTTTGAAGACACCTTTGCACATCAGGGGCATGCAGCTGCAAAATCGCCTGGTCATGCCGCCCATGGCGACATACAAATCCAACGCAGACGGCTCGGTAAGCCACGCGCTGTGCGATTATTACGCGGAGAAGGCGCGCGGCGGGCACGTGGGGCTCATCATTACGGAGCACAGCTTTATCAGCCCGCTGGGTCGGGCGGGCGCAGGGCAGCTGTCGCTGGCTGCGGACTGCGACATGCCCGGCCTGCGCAGGCTGACGGACGTCATCCACTCAGGCGGCGCGCGGGTGATTGCGCAGATCAACCACGCGGGCAGCGCCGCAAGCGCGGCGGTGATCGGCGCGCAGCCTGTGGCGCCGAGCGCCTGCCGCAACGCGGGCACCCGCTTTAAGGTGCATGAAATGCCCCGCGCGCTCACGCCTGCACAGATCGACGCGGTGGTGGCGGATTTTGCCGCGGCCGCGGCGCGCGTGCGGGAGGCGGGCTTTGACGGGGTAGAGATCCATTCGGCGCACGGCTATCTGCTCAACCAGTTCTACAGCCCGCTGACCAACCAGCGCACGGACGATTACGGCGGCAGCCTGGACAACCGCATCCGCCTGCACCTGCGGGTGATCGCGGCGGTGCGCGCACAGGTGGGCGCGGATTTTGTGGTGGCGCTGCGCCTGGGCGCCACGGACGATATGCCGGGCGGCGTGACGCTTGCTGAGAGCGTATTGGCGGCGGCGCGCTTTGCGCAGGCGGGGGTGGACCTGCTGGACATCTCCGGCGGCATGTGCGGCTACGTGCGCACGGCGCACATGGGCCAGGGTTATTTCCGGGACATCACCGCGGCCGTCAGGCAGGCGGTGGGCGTGCCGGTGCTGCTCACCGGCGGCGTCACCGATGTGGAGGCGGCCGAGGCGCTGCTGGCGTACGGCGACGCGGATTTGATCGGCGTGGGCCGCGCCATCATGCAGGATTCGCTCTGGGCCGCGCGCGCCATGGAGGCTCTCGACTGAGCGCGCGCCCGCGGCGTGGAAGATTGCATACCGCACCCAGGGCTATTGCAGCTGCATCCCGCGAGGACCGCGCCGCAAGATGCGCAAAAAAGGCTTGCGCGCCCAAGTGCGGCGCATATGCACCTGGGCATGCGCCAAGCAAGCGCAAGGTGTGTCCAAATAGATGGGTCAAGGGCGTACACAAGCGACACGAAGGGCCGCGTCAGGGAATGTACAAAGACCACGTGCAATGAAAAAAGAACCGCTCCGTACGGAGCGGTTCTTTTTTGTTGGCTATGCGCTACGGAAGGTTATTCCGCCAGCTTTTTGTAGTTGTCCAGGCGCTTCATGGCCTCTTCCTCGGTGCGCTCGAACAGGGTGTCCGCCACATCCGGGAACTGCTTTTTGAGGGATGCGTAACGCACCTCGCCCAGCAGGAAGTGCTGGAAATCGCCCTTGGGATCCTTGGAATCCAGGGAGAAGGGGTTTTTGCCCTGCTGCGAGAGCGTGGGGTTGTAGCGGTACAGCGGCCAGTAGCCCACGTCCACAGCGGCCTTTTCCTCTGCCTGGCTGCGGCCCATGTTGATGCCATGGTTGATGCAGGGCGCATAGGCGATGATCAGCGACGGGCCGGGGTAGGCCTCGGCCTCGCGGACTGCCTTGAGCAGCTGGTTCGGGTTGGCGCCCATGGCCACGCTTGCCACGTACACGTAGCCGTAGCTCATGGCCATCATGCCCAGATCCTTCTTTTTAGTGCGCTTGCCCGCCGCGGCGAACTTGGCGATGGAACCGGTAGGCGTGGATTTGGAGGCCTGGCCGCCGGTGTTGGAGTACACCTCGGTATCCACAACCAGCACGTTCACATCCTGGTTCTGTGCAAGGACGTGATCCAAACCGCCGTAGCCGATATCGTAGGCCCAGCCATCGCCGCCGAAGACCCACACGGACTTTTTGACGAACAGGTCTTCGTAGGTGCCGATCTCCTTCATGATAGCAACGTCGCTCTTGGCCACCGCTTCGCGCAGGGCCTTTGCTGCCGCCTTGGAGCCTTCAGCGTCGTCCTTGGCGTCCAGCCAGGCGCGCAGCGCGTCCTTGCACGTATCGCACACGGCGGCGTCTTCCAGCGCGGCCTGGGCCAGCTCGGCCAGCTTGGCGCGGCGCTGGGTGATGGCCAGGTTCATGCCGAAGCCGAACTCCGCGTTGTCCTCAAAGAGGCTGTTGGCCCATGCGGGGCCATGGCCCTCGTCGTTGACGCAGTAGGGGCACGTGGGGGCGCTGCCGCCGTAGATGGAGGAGCAGCCCGTGGCGTTGGCAATGACCATGCGGTCGCCGAACAGCTGGGTGATCAGCTTGACATAGGGGGTCTCGCCGCAGCCCGCGCACGCGCCGGAGAACTCAAAGAGCGGCTGCAGGAACTGGCTGTTTTTGACGGTGGAGGGCACAAAGGAGACGTCGGCGCGCGGAAGCTCGCGTGCGTAGAGACGGTTGGTCTCCTGGGTCTCGCTCTGGGTATCGAGCGGCTGCATCACCAGCGCCTTTTCCTTGGCGGGGCAGATGTCCGCGCAGTTGCCGCAGCCCGTGCAGTCCAGCGTGTAGACCTGGATGCGGAACTCATGGCCGGCGAACTCCTTGCCGATGGCCTTTTTGGTGACAAAGCTCTCGGGCTTATCCTGCAGATCCTCGGGTTTGGCCAGCACCGGGCGGATGGCCGCGTGCGGGCATACAAGCGAGCACTGGTTGCACTGAATGCAGTTTTCCGGAATCCACTCGGGCACCTTGACGGCGATGCCGCGCTTCTCAAACTGGGTGGTGCCGGTGGGCACTACGCCGGCCGGATCAAACACGGAGACGGGCAGCTCGTCGCCCTTCTGGGCCAGGATGGGTTTGATGATGCTGTCGAAGTACTCGGTGGCGGGCACGTGCACGTACTCGGCGCCGGTGGTGATGCTGGCCCAGGATTCGGGCACCTGCACCTCGATCAGGCCGTCGATGGCCAGGTCGATGGCTTCGCAGTTCATGTTGACGATCTTATCGCCCTTGCGGCCGTAGGTCTTTTTGACCATCTGTTTCATGTAGACCTCGGCATCGGCGTAGTCGATGACGTTGGCCAGCTTGAAGAAGGCCGCCTGCATGATCATGTTGATGCGTCCGCCCAGACCCACCTTGCCGGCGATCTTGATGGCGTCGATGTTGTAGAACTTGATGTGCTTTTTGGCCAGCGTCTGCTTCATCTCTGCGGGCAGGTGCTGCTCCAGCTCCTCGCTCGTCCAGGGCGAGTTAAGCAGGAAAGTGCCGCCGTCGCGCAGGTCGGAGAGCATGTCATAACGGGTGACGTAGCTGGGGTTGTGGCACGCCACAAAGTTGGCCTGGTCGATCAGGTAGGCCGACTGGATGGGCTTTTTGCCAAAGCGCAGGTGAGAAACCGTGATGCCGCCGGACTTTTTGGAGTCGTAGGAGAAATAGCCCTGGGCGTACATGTCGGTGTGGTCGCCGATGATCTTGATGGAGCTCTTGTTGGCGCCCACGGTGCCGTCGGAGCCCAAGCCGTAGAACTTGCAGCAGATGGTGCCCTCGGGCACGGTGTCGATCTTCTCGGTGACGGGCAGTGAGGTGCCGGTCACATCGTCGTTGATGCCCACGGTGAAGTGGTTCTTCGGCGCGGCGGATGCCATGTTCTGGAAGATCGCGTCCACCATCGAGGGGGTGAACTCCTTGCTGCCCAGGCCATAGCGGCCGCCGATGACTTTCACATCGCCGCGTCCCGCTTCAACCAGCGCGGAGATCACATCCAGGTACAGGGGCTCGCCCAGCGCGCCGGATTCCTTGGTGCGGTCCAGCGCCGCGACGACCTTCGCCGTTTTGGGCAGGGCGTCCACAAAGTGCTTGATGGAGAAGGGGCGGTACAGGCGCACCTTGATCAGGCCGACCTTCTGGCCGCGCGCGCACAGGTAGTTGACCGCTTCCTCGGCCACGTCGCAGGAGGAGGCCATGGTGACCACCACATACTCCGCATCGGGCGCGCCCACGTAGTCAAACAAATGATAGCTACGACCCGTAAGCTTGGAGACGTCCGCCATGACGCCCTCCACAATCTGGGGAACGGCGTCGTAGTATTTATTGGAAGCCTCCATGTTCTGGAAGTAGATGTCGGGGTTCTGCGCGGTGCCCTGCTGGTGCGGATGCTCAGGGTTCATGGCGCGCTTGCGGAACGCCTCGACCTTATCCCAGGGCATGAGTTTGGCCATGTCCTCATAGTCGATCATGTCGATCTTCTGCACCTCGTGCGAGGTACGGAAGCCGTCAAAGAAATGCAGGAAGGGCACGCTGGATTTCAGCGAGGCCAGGTGCGCGACCAGCGCCAGATCCATAACCTCCTGCACGCTTGCGGAGGCGAGCATGGCAAAACCGGTCTGACGGGCCGCCATGACGTCCTGATGGTCGCCAAAAATGCTCAGCGCATGCGTGGCGAGCGCGCGGGCGCTAACGTGGAACACGCTGGGCAGCAGCTCGCCTGCAATTTTGTACATATTGGGGATCATCAGAAGCAGGCCCTGGGATGCGGTAAACGTCGTGGTCAGCGCGCCCGCAACAAGCGAGCCGTGCACTGCGCCCGCGGCGCCGCCTTCCGACTGCATCTCCGCGATGTGCATCGTCTGTCCGAACAGGTTTTTACGGCCGTGCGCCGCCCAATCATCGCATGCTTCCGCCATGGGGCTGGAAGGCGTGATGGGGTAGATGCTCGCCACATCGCTGAACGCGTATGCGACATGAGCAGCGGCGGTATTGCCGTCAATGGTGAGTTTTGTTGCCATGCCGGTCAACCTCCTAGAATATTTTTGGGGAACCGACGCCTGCAAGCGGGCATCGGCAAAAAGAACCGAAAGCCCCCCGCCGTTATATAGGCGCGGGTATCTTCGGAACATATCCACTTAAATTAGTATAAACGTGCATGTTCATAAAATCAAGGACAACCGCCCCTTTCCGCGGCGCTGCGGGGGGAAAATACCGCAAATTTTATGGCGGAAAGGAGGGAAGTGCGCGGGCTTTGCGCGGATGCGGCAGCTGCGGCTGTACTGGGTAGGCGAAGCGGGCGTCTGCGGCCGCCCTTGGCCCGTGGGGCGCCCGAATGCGGCGGGTCTGTGCGCAGGCCGCGGAGGGAGGCCCGCGCGCGGGCGTGCGCATTGCCGTAAAATGCGTCCTGTGATACAATTTTCTATATACAGACGGGGCGCGCCGCCCCGAAAAAAAGGAGCGCTTGCCTTGAACCGTTTCTGGAGCAGCATTACCCAAAAGATCGAGCCGTACGTGCCGGGCGAGCAGCCCCGCGATATGCAGTATATCAAGCTCAACACCAACGAGAACCCCTACTCCCCCTCGCCCCGGGCGATGGAGGCCATGCACGCGGCGATCAACGCAGAGCTGCGCCGCTATCCCGCCCCGGGCGCGGACGATTTCCGCCAGGCGGTAGCGCAGGTGCGGGGGGTGGATCCCGCGTGCGTGTTTGCGGGCAACGGCTCTGACGAGGTGCTGGCCATGGCGTTTATGGCCTTTTTTGACCCGGGCGCACCGCTGCTCTACCCCGATTTGAGCTACAGCTTCTACCCGGTGTACGCAAAGCTGTTCGGCCTTGAGAGCGCGCGCATCGCGGTGGACGGCGATCTGCGCATCCGGCCGGAGGATTACGCCCGCCCCTGCGGCGGCATCGTCTTTCCCAACCCCAACGCGCCCACCAGCTGTGCGCTGGGCACAGCGCAGATCGAGGATATACTGCGCGCGCACCCCGATGTGGTGGTGCTGGTGGACGAGGCCTACGCGGCGTTCGGCGCGCGGTCGGTGGTGCCGCTCATCGGTGCGTACGACAACCTGGTGGTGGTGACCACCCTCTCCAAATCCCACGGCCTGGCCGGTCTGCGCGCCGCCTACGCCATCGCGCAGCCCCATCTGATTGAGGCGCTGGAGCGCATCAAAAATTCCTTTAACTCCTACACCATGGACCGCATCGCCATCGCGGGGGCGACCGCCGCGATGCTGGACGTGGCCTACACGCAGGAGACCTGCCAAAAGGTGATGCGCACCCGCGCGGCCTTCTCGCAGCGCCTGCGCGATTTGGGGTTTACCATGCCCGATTCCCGGGCGAACTTCGTGCTGGCCACCCACGGGGAGGCGCCCGCATCGCGGCTCTTTGCCGATCTGCGCGCCCGCGGCGTGCTGGTGCGCTACTTTGACGCGCCCCGCCTGGACAACGCGCTGCGCATCTCCATCGGCACGGACGGGGAGATGGCGCGCGTGGCGGATATTCTTGCCCAGCTTGTGTGATGCTATGGAAACACAGCGCATCGCGCATGTAAGCAAATAAGAAGGAGGCGTTCTTCCATGAAGGACTGGATGAAATCGATCGACGACGCGGCGACCTACATTGAAAAACGGCTGCCCAGCAGCCCCCGTATCGGCTTGGTGCTGGGCAGTGGCCTGGGCACCTACGCAAAGGAGCGCGACCTGGTGCGCATCAGGTACGCGGATATTCCCCACTTTCCCCGCGCGAGCGTGGCGGGCCACGCGGGCGAGCTGTGTCTGGCGGAGATCTCAGGGGTGCCCACCATCATCATGCGCGGGCGCGTGCACACCTACGAGGGGTACTCGCCCCAAGAGGTGGCCTTCCCCATCCGCGTGATGAAGCGGCTGGGCGTCTCCTGCGTGGTGCTGACAAACGCCGCGGGCGCCATCAACACGGATTTTTCCGTGGGCGATCTGGTGCTGGTGTCCGACCACATCAACTTTGCGGGCATTACCCCGCTGACCGGCCCCAATATCGATGAGCTGGGCCCCCGCTTCCCGGGCATGAGCCATGTGTACAGCCCCCGCCGCCGCCGTGAGATCATGCAGCGCGCAAAGGAGTTGGGCGTGGATTTGAAGGAGGGCGTCTATATCTTCTTCCCCGGCCCGCAGTTTGAGACACCCGCCGAGATTCGCGCCGCGCGCGTGCTGGGCGCGGATTTGGTGGGCATGTCCACCGTGCCCGAGGCGGTGGCGGCCAAACACGCCCGCATGCGCGTGGTGGCCATCTCCTGCGTGACCAACATGGCCGCGGGCATCGGGGAGGAAAATTTCTCCCACATGGACGTGGTGTCCATCAGCGAAAAGGTGGAGGAGCCGCTCACCAAGCTACTGGACGCGGCCATTCCGCTGGTATAACCGGCAAAAAGGAGCATGACGCATCATGGGCAAGGCATGGACCTATACCAGGGCGCAAACGCGCCGGTGCGCCCAGGCGGCGCGCGAGGTGGCGCGCCGCTTTCCTGTTACGCTTGCGTGCTGCGCGCTGTGGACGATCCTGCTGTTGTGCGGCATCTACGGCGTGAGGATTGACGGGCGCCTGGTCAGCTGCGCGTTTGTGGCGGTGCCGGTATCGATGCTGCTGCACCGCCTCTTTGAGACGCACGCGCGCTTTACGCGCGCCTGGCGGGCGCTGATCTGGGCGTGCGCGCTGGGGCTAGCGGTTTTTTATTACGCTTGCATGCTGCATGCGCCCATGTTGGGCATGGACCACGCGCGCAGCTTTGGTGCGTTTGCCGCGGCGCTGGCGCTCTTTTGCGCGGCGCCCTACCTGCGGCGCGGCGAGGGCGTGGCGCGGGATGTGTGGTGCATGCTCTGGCGCGCGCTGGTCGCCTTCTTTTTTGCGGGCGTGCTGCTTGTAGGCGCGATCATCCTGCTTTTTGCGATGCACTATCTGCTGGATATCACCGTGAACTGGCGCTTGTTTTTGGCGCTCGGCGCGCTGCTGTCCGGCGTGTTTGTGCCGCTGATGCTGCTTGCGCGCGTGCCGCGCCCGGGCGAGCGCCCAGGCGCGCAGAATCGCATGTTCCGCGTTCTACTCTGGTACATTGTGCTGCCGCTGCTGGCCCTCTTTACGCTGCTGCTCTACATCTATTTTGTGCGCATATTGGCGCTGTGGCAGTGGCCCAGCGGCGCGGTGACGCCCCTGGTGCTGATGGGCAGCGCGGTGGGCATGACCCTGCTGTTTTTCGCGCCGCAGGAGAAAGAACAGAAGCTGCCCGCGCTCTTTGTGCGCGTCTTCCCCTACGTGTGGCTACTGCCTGTGGCCATGCTGTTTGCCGCAAGCGCCATGCGCGTGGGCCAGTATGGCTGGACGCCGCAGCGTATGCTGTGCGTGGTTGCGGGGTGCTATGTGGTGGTGATGCTGGCCTACAGCGCCTTTGTGCGCAAGCGCCGCGCGCAGGTGATCCTGGTATCGGGCGCGCTGGTGCTGGCGCTCGCCCTGCTGGGGCCGCTGAACGTGTATAACCTCTCGGTAGCCGATCAGCTGCACGCACTGGAGGATATTCTGCACGCCAACGACATGGGCACGGTGCAGCAGGTCACGCCGCGGCGGGATATCCCCGCCGGCGACAAGCGGCGGATGCTCTCCATTGCGGCGTTCCTGCGCGAGGTGGGCGCCGAGGACAGGGTGCCCGGCCTGTCAGAGAACGGCGCGTCAGCTGTGTTCGGGTTTTCCAGCGCGGAGGAGGTCTACCGCGGGCGCCCCATCGACATGAAAATGGACGATGGCGTATACGATGTGGCTGGATTTGACAAAGTAATAGCGGACCGGGCGCTGGAGGACGGCGTGACGCTCTACGGCGGCGCGCTGTGGATGCAGGCTGCGCGCGGAGATGGGGCCAGGCTGCTGGACGTGCGCTGCGCGGGCGAGAGCCTGCGCGTCGACCTGCTGGCCGAGGCGCTGGATATCTACCGCGCAGGCAGGGCGAACGTCTGTGACCGCCAGATCGGCGATGTGCGCCTGCGCGTGGTGTTTACCGGCATCTATGGCTGGGAGGATGCGCAGGGGCAGGCGGACATCGCCTCGGTGTCCTACCTGGTGCTTGTGTGCAAGGAGGGCTAAACAATGAACATGGTGGATCTCATCATCAAAAAACGTGACGGCCGCGCGCTGACCACCGCGGAAATACAGGATTTTGTGCGGGGCGTGACCGACCGCAGCCTGCCCGATTACCAGGTATCCGCCTTTTTGATGGCGGTGGTGCTGCAGGGCATGGACATCCGCGAGACCACGGACCTGACGCTGGCCATGGCGGCCTCGGGCGCGCAGATGGATCTTTCGGCTGTGGCGGGCATCACGGCAGATAAGCATTCCACCGGCGGCGTGGGGGATACCACCACGCTGGTTGTGGCGCCCACAGCAGCGGCCTGCGGGCTGAAAATCGCCAAAATGTCCGGGCGGGGGCTGGGGCACACGGGGGGCACGGTGGATAAGCTGGAGGCCATCCCCGGCCTGCGCACCGAGCTTGCGCCGGAGCAGTTTATCGATATCACCAACCGCTGTGGGCTGTGTGTGATGGGCCAGAGTGCGCGGGTGACCCCCGCCGACAAGGAGCTCTACGCGCTGCGGGATGTGACGGGCACGGTGGAATCCATGCCGCTGATCGCCTCAAGCATCATGTCCAAAAAACTGGCCGCGGGCGCGGAGGTGATCGTGCTGGACGTCAAGTACGGCGCGGGCGCGTTCATGCACGCCAAAGAGGATGCCTTTTCCCTGGCGCAGTGGATGGTCAACATCGGCCGGGGTGCGGGCAGACGGGTGCGCGCGCTGGTGACGGGCATGGACGCGCCGCTGGGGGACGCCATCGGCAACGCCCTGGAGGTGCGCGAGGCGGTGGAGGTGCTGCAGGGCAAACACGCAGATAGCCCGCTCTACCAGGTGTGCATCGCGCTGTGCGCAGCCATGCTGCAGGGCGGTGGCCTGTGTGAAAACGACGAGGCGCGCGCCCGCGCAAAGGCCGCCATCGCAGGGGGCGAGGCACTCGATCGCCTGCGGGCGATGATCCAGGCCCAGGGCGGGGACGCATCGGTGTGCGATGCGCCCGATACGCTGCTTTCCGGCGTGCCAGTGGTGCCCATTACCGCCGCACGCGATGGCTACGTGGCCGCCATCGACGCCATGGCGCTGGGCCTGGGCGCAGGCCGCATGGGCGCGGGGCGTATGCAGAAGGAGGACATGATCGACGCGGGCGCAGGGCTGCTGCTCAAAAAGCGGGTGGGCGATCCGGTGCGTGCGGGGGAGACCTGGTGCGAAGCGTACGTCACCCGTCCGAACGCATTTGCGCGGGAGCAGGAGGCCATCGAACGGGCGATTGCGATCGCGGACGCCCCGCCCGCAGTGCCCCCACGCGTACAGGGCAGCGTGGACGAACAGGGCGTGATACGCCAGGTGCAGGAGCGATAAACGCGAATATGCTTCATCAAATACGGGGTCCTGCGCGCATGCGCGCAGGACCCTTTTTGTGCGCAGCGCGGGAGTGTGGCGCGGGTATACACCGTGCGCAGAAGCATGGCGCGGGACAGCGTGGCAACCTGCCGCGCGGCGATAAGCGCCGTGTAGCCAGCGGGAAGCGGCAGGCGCTGCATCGGCGTCACCACCTGCAGGGTAGCCTCTGGCGGCGTGCAGGGGCCGCTTGATTGTGTGTGCGGGGCATAGGGCGCAAGATACGCGCTGATTTTGCGGGAGGTGCCGGATTTACGTGCGCGCAAGTCTGCAGGGCTGGTCTGCGCAAGATGGCGGGCGGCGCTTGCCGCTGGCCTTACGGGCGCCCTTCGCCGTACAGGCAGATGCGCAGGACCCTTTTTGTGGACGCCTGCGCCCCAATGGCGGCCGCAGGGTAGACACGCGATGGTGCTCCTGCCAGCGCCCGGCGCATGCGGCGCCTTCTTCAGCGGAAGCGCACCCTGCTAGAAAAGTGCGCGCGGGCACCTTGACGAATAAAAAATAGCGGTGTAAAATGAGCAGACATTGATTAATCGGTTAATTATTAGCCGATTAATTAAAAAGGGAAAGGGTATGGTTTTCCATGGATCAGCCATTGTGGCAGATTGTGTATAAGTTCAACCGGCTCAGCGCGCTGCACCGGCTCAACATGCACGCCATCATGCGCGCGCACCACCTGCACTTTGGGCAGCTGCCTATGCTGGAGTTTGTGATGCGCAAGCCCGGGTGCAGCCAAAAAGAGGTGGCGGAGTTTCTGCAGGTATCGCCGCCCTCCATCGCCACCTCGGTCAAGCGGATGCAGCGGGCGGGCCTGCTGGAAAAGCAGGGCGACCCGCAGGATTTGCGCCTGACGCGCCTATACGTCACGCCCGCGGGCAGGGATGCGGCGCAGGGCTGCCGCAAAGACGCCGACGCGCTGGACGCGCGTATCTTTGCGGGCACAAGCGCCGCGCAGCGGGCGCAGTTTGCACAGTTTCTGCAGTGTATGATCGACAATTTGGCTACCGAGGAGCAGCGCCGGATGCCCTTCTTCTCGCTGATGCGCCAGATGCATACCCTGGAAAGGGAAGAAAAGAACGAAGGGAAAGGATAATAGAGAAAGGGGAAAGTAATATGATCAAAAAGCTGGCGCCTTTTATGAAGAAACACCGCGTCTTTGCCATCCTCGCGCCGGTGACGGTGATCGCAGAAGTGCTGCTGGAGATCCGCATCCCGCTTTTGATGGCGCAGATCGTGGATATTGGCATCCCGGCCAGGGATATGGGCTATGTGCTGCGCACAGGCGGGCTGATGGTGCTCTTTGCGCTGCTGGCGCTTTTATGCGGCGCGCTCTCCTCCCGCTTCGCCTCGCGCGCAAGCATGGGCTTTGGCAGCGAGCTGCGTGGCGGGCTGTTCAACGCGGTGCAGGATTACGCCTTTGGCAATATCGACAAATACGCTACCGCATCGCTGGTCACCCGCCTGACCACCGACGTCAACAACGTGCAGATGAGCTACATGATGATCATCCGCATGCTGGTGCGCGCGCCCGTGATGCTGGTGAGCGCCATCATCATGGCGATGCACATCAATGCAAGCCTGGTATCGGTCTTTCTGGTGGCGGTGCCGGTGCTGGCCTGCGCGCTGTTTACCATCGCAACCACCGCCTACCCGCGCTTTCGGGCGATGCTCAAAAAGTACGATGGCATGAACGCCTCCGTGCAGGAGAATTTGATCGCCATCCGCGTGGTCAAGGCATTTGTGCGCGCCAAGTATGAAAAGGACAAATTCAAGCTGGCCAACGACGACCTGAAGAACGCCTCCAAGCGCGCGGAGAAGATCATCATCTGGAACGTGCCCATGATGCAGCTGACCATGTACTCCTGCATCATCGCTATCCTCTGGTTCGGCGGCAACATGATCATCGCAGGGGGCATGCTTACAGGCGAACTGATCAGCTTCATCAGCTACGTCACGCAGATCCTCATGTCGCTGATGATGATCTCCATGGTGTTCATCTCGCTGGTGCTATCGCGCGCCTCGCTGCAGCGCATCGTGGAGGTGCTTTCCGAGCAGCCCGATATCACCGACGAGGCGGCGGATCCGGACGCGCGCGTGCAGCAGGGCAGCGTGACGTTCCAGGACGTGTGCTTTAAATACGACGCAAACGCCCAGGAGGATACCCTCTCCCACATCAACCTGACCATCAAGGCGGGCCAGACGGTGGGCATCATCGGGGGCACGGGCTCGGCCAAGTCCACGCTGGTGCAGCTGATAGCGCGCCTTTACGACGCCGCCAGCGGCAGGGTGCTTGTGGACGGGCGCGATGTGCGCTGCTACACGCTGGAGCACCTGCGCGACGCGGTGGGCATGGTGCTGCAGAAGAACGTGCTGTTTTCCGGCACCATCCGCGACAATCTCAAGTGGGGAAACGCGCACGCCACGGACGAACAGATCGTCGATGCATGCAAGGCGGCCCAGGCGCACGACTTTATCATGGCCTTCCCCGACGGCTATGACACCGACCTGGGCCAGGGCGGCGTCAACGTATCGGGCGGGCAGAAGCAGCGCCTGTGCATCGCCCGCGCGCTGCTGAAGAACCCCAAGGTGCTGATACTGGACGACTCCACCAGCGCGGTGGATACCGCCACGGACGCAAACATCCGCCAGGCGCTGCGTACCCGCATGCGCGATACCACCGCCATCATCATCGCCCAGCGCGTCACCTCGGTGATGGACGCGGACATGATCGTGGTGATGGACGACGGCCGCATTGACGCGGTGGGCACGCACGACGAGCTGCTGGCCACAAACGAGATTTACCGTGAGGTCTATGCATCGCAACAAAAGGGGGTGGCGTGACATGCCAGGTCCGCGCAAGATGCACTTTCAAAAACCCAGGGACACCAAAAACACCCTCAGGCGGGTGCTGGGCTACATGCTGCACCAGAAATGGATGCTGTTGCTGGTGGCACTCTTTGTGCTGATCAGCGCCGGCGCCTCCGTGGCGGGCACCTACCTGCTTAAACCCATCATCAACCAGGGCATCGCCCCACTCATCGGCAAAAATCCCACAGGCGCGGATTTCCTGCCGCTTGTGCGCATGATATTGCTGCTTGGCGCCATCTACCTGTGCGGCGCGGCGAGCGCCTATACGTTCAGCCGGCTGATGGTCAACATTGCCAACAACACGTTAAACAGCATCCGGCACGACCTGTTCAACCACATGCAGGATCTGCCCATCGCCTACTTTGACACCCACACACACGGCGAGCTGATGAGCCGCTACACCAGCGATGTGGACACCCTGCGCGAGGCCATCAGCCAGGGCGTGACCCAGTTTATGAACTCCACGGTGACGGTGGTGGGCACCTTTGTCATGATGCTGGTGCTCAGCCCCCTTTTGACGCTGCTGATCGTCGTCATGCTGGTGGTGATGTTTTTTATCATTAAGATCATCGGCGGCAAGAGCGCGGCGTACTTCCGCAAACAGCAGCAGGCTGTGGGCGCGGCCAACGGCTACATTGAGGAGATGATCGAGGGGCAGAAGGTGGTCAAGGTGTTCTGCCACGAGCCGCAGACCAAGGCTCGGTTCGGGCAGCTCAACGAGACGCTGCGCGCCGCGGCCACCAACGCGAACACCTACGCCAACATCATGATGCCCATCATGGGCAACCTGTCTTACGTCAACTACGCGCTGACCGCGGCCTCGGGCGCGATGCTGGTCATCGCCGGACGCATGGACATCGGCACCATCGCCTCGTTTCTGCAGTACACCCGCTCCTTCTCCCAGCCCATCACCCAGCTCTCCCAGCAGTTTAACAGCATCCTGGCCGCGCTTGCGGGCGCGGAGCGCATCTTTGAGGTGATCGACGCGCCCGCCGAGCAGGACGAGGGCTACGTCACATTGGTCAACGCCACCCAAGATGCCGACGGCACCCTGTGCGAGAGCGATGCGTACACCGGCATGTGGGCCTGGAAACACCCCCATCACGATGGCAGCGTCACTTACACGCCCCAGACGGGGGACGTGCGCTTTTTCGATGTGACGTTCAGCTACGATGGCAAAAAGGACGTGCTGCGCGACGTGTCGCTCTACGCAAAGCCTGGCCAGAAAATCGCGTTTGTGGGCTCCACGGGCGCGGGCAAGACTACCATCACCAACCTGATCAACCGCTTCTACGAGGTGCCCGAGGGAAAGATCCGCTACGATGGCATCAACATCCAGAAGATCAAAAAGGACGATCTGCGCCGCTCGCTGGGCATGGTGCTGCAGGATACCCACCTGTTTACCGGCACGGTGCGCGACAACATCCGCTACGGCAACCTGCACGCCACCGATGCAGAGGTGGAGCAGGCCGCAAAACTCGCCAACGCGCACTGCTTTATCCGCCACCTGCCCCAGGGGTACGACACCATGCTCACCGGCGACGGTGCCAACCTCTCCCAGGGCCAGCGGCAGCTGCTGGCCATCGCGCGCGCGGCCGTGGCCAACCCGCCGGTGCTGATCCTCGACGAGGCGACCAGCTCTATCGACACCCGCACCGAGGCGCTCATTGAGCGGGGCATGGACCGCCTGATGGCGGGCCGCACGGTGTTCGTGATCGCGCACCGGCTCTCCACCGTGCGCAACGCAAACGCCATCATGGTGCTGGAAAACGGCCAGATCATCGAGCGCGGCGACCATGAACAGCTGCTTGCGCAGAAGGGCAAGTACTACCAACTCTACACCGGCCAGTTTGAGCTGTCGTAAAACGCGCAGGTTTGGTACAATATACATAAGGCAAACGTGGGATCCGAAAGGCGCGCCTTTCGGGTCTTTTCTTAAAAAGCAGGATTGCAAAAAAACGGAGGTGCATTTGCATGAAACAGTGGACGGCCAGGCAGATCGCGGGCATGATCGACGCGACCATCCTCAAACCCCAGGCCACAGCCGCGGATGTGGAGACGCTCTGCCGCGACGCGCGGGACTATCACTTCAAGGCGGTGTGCGTCAACCCCGTCTTTGTGCCGCTGTGCGTCAGGCTGCTGAGGGGAAGCGGCGTGCGCGTGGCCACGGTGGCGGGCTTCCCGCTGGGAGCGAGCGCGCCCGAGGCCAAGGCGCAGGAGGCGCGCATCGCGGTGCGCCAGGGCGCGCATGAGGTGGACATGGTGATCCACGTCGGCGGCCTGATCGCGGGAGACGCGGACGCGGTGCGGGCGGATATCGCGGGCGTGGTGGCGGCCTGCAAGGGGGAAAACCCCGATGCAGTGGTCAAGGTGATCATCGAGGCGTGCCTGCTGCGCGACGCGCAGAAACGGGAGGCTTGCCGCCTTGCCAGGGAGGCGGGCGCGGACTTTGTCAAGACCTCCACGGGCTTTTCCACAGGCGGGGCCACGGTGGACGACGTGGCGCTGATGTATGCCTGCGTGGGTCAGGAGATGCAGGTGAAGGCGGCGGGCGGCATCCGCAGCCTGGACGACGCGCTGGCGATGCTGCAGGCCGGGGCCACCCGCATCGGTACCAGCGGCGGGGTAGCCATCGTCAAAGAGGCGATGGCGCGCTTTTAATGCCATGAGAAACAAGACGGTGCTTATCACGGGCGCATCGCGCGGCATTGGACGGGCGACGGCGCTTGCGTTTGGAGAAAACGGCTACAACGTCGTGGTCAACTACGCCGCGCGCGCCGATGCCGCCGAAAAGACGCTGCAGCTGCTCTCGCGCATCCCCGCGCGCGCCATGGCCATTGCGGCGGATGTGGCGGATGCTGCGCAGGTGCAGGATATGTTCGCACGCGCCCGGGCGGCCTTCGGGCCCATCGACGTCGTGGTCAATAACGCGGGGATCGCGCAGGACGCGCTCTTTACGGACATCACGCCCGAAGCGTGGCGGCAGATGTTTGCCGTGCACGTGGACGGCGCCTTCCACTGCTGCAGATGCGCGCTGCCCGAGATGATCTCCCGCAAAAGCGGCCGCATCATCAACATCGCCTCCATCTGGGGCATGGTGGGCGCCTCCTGCGAGGTGCACTATTCCGCGGCCAAGGCGGCGCTCATTGGCATGACGCGCGCCCTGGCCAAGGAGGTAGGCCCCTCGGGCATCACGGTCAACTGCGTCGCGCCCGGGGTGATCGATACGGACATGAACGCGGGCTACGACGAGGCGACCATGCGCGCCCTGCGCGAGGAGACGCCGCTGGGCGTGCTGGGCGCGCCCGAGGACATCGCGCGCGCGGTGCTGTTTTTTGCCTCGGAGGACGCGCGCTTCATTACGGGCCAGGTGCTCAGCCCCAACGGAGGCATTGTGATATAGCGCATGAAAGCGTTCTGCAACAAAAAAAGATTGCAGGACGCTTTTTGCAGGAAACTGTGCAAAAAATCCGTATACAGCGGGCGGGGGTTTTGCTATGATGTACCTTGGGAAAAGATTGAAATTATTCCAGGGTTTTTAAGGAGGGTATTCCTTGATGAAGCATACAAAGATCATCTGCACCATCGGCCCCGCCAGCCAGGATATCGCGGT
This sequence comes from Maliibacterium massiliense, assembly GCF_900604345.1. Classification (GTDB taxonomy): domain Bacteria; phylum Bacillota; class Clostridia; order Christensenellales; family Maliibacteriaceae; genus Maliibacterium; species Maliibacterium massiliense. Next base: position 1,089,434 of record NZ_LR026983.1, on the reverse strand, counting down.
GATGCGCAAGCTGGTGGAGCACGGCGCCAATATCTTTCGCGTCAACTTCTCCCACGGCACGGACGCAGAGCACGAGCGGGTTATCCAAGGTATCCGCGCGCTGCGTCAGGAGATGGGCGTGCCGCTGGGCATTTTGCTCGACACCCAGGGGCCGGAGATCCGCACGGGCCTGCTCAAGGACGGGCCGGTGGTGCTGGAGGCGGGGCAGGCGTTTGTGCTCACCGCGCGCGACGTGCCCGGCGATAAACACGCGGTGAGCGTCTCACACAAGGGGCTGCCGCGCGACGTGCAGGCGGGCGCCACCATCCTGCTGGATGATGGCCTGGTGGAGCTGCGCGTGGAGCGCGTGGAGGAGGGCACGGACATCCACTGCACGGTGCAAAACGGCGGGGAGCTGGGGGAGCGCAAGGGCGTCAACGTGCCGCTGTGCGCGGTGAGCCTGCCCTCAGTGGCAGAGAAGGATATCCGCGATCTGCAGCTGGGCGTGCGGCTGGGCGTGGACTTTGTGGCGGCCTCCTTTGTGCGCAGCGCGGTGGATGTCATGGAGGTGCGCCGCGTGCTGGAGGAGGCGGGAGACGACTCCATCCACGTCATTGCAAAGATTGAGAACGCCGCGGCGGTGGAGAACTTTGACGAGATCCTCAAGGTGTCCGACGGGGTGATGATCGCCCGGGGCGATCTGGGCGTGGAGATCCCCATGGAGGAGGTGCCGGTGGTGCAAAAGCGCATCATCCGCGCCTGCAACGCGTGGGGCCGGCCCGTGATCACCGCCACGCAGATGCTGGATTCCATGATCCGCAATCCCCGCCCCACCCGCGCCGAGGTGACCGACGTGGCCAACGCCATCTACGACGGCACCGACGCCATCATGCTCTCGGGCGAGACGGCCGCGGGCCGCTATCCCGTGCAGTCCCTCAAGACCATGGCCCGCATCGCCTGCAAGGCGGAGGAGGAGGTCTACGCCGCCCTGTGGCAGCAGCCCATGGCGGCGGGCGAGTCCCGCCACACCCTCATCACTGAGGCGGTGAGCTTTGCGGCCTGCTCCACCGCGCGCGATGTGGACGCCAAGGCGATTTTGACGCCCACCCAGAGCGGGCATACGGCGCTGATGGTCTCCAAATACCGCCCCTGGCCCCCCATATTGGCCACCACCATGTCAAAGCGCACCTACAACACCCTGACGCTGGTGTGGGGCTGCCTGCCCTTAAAGAGCGTGCAGTACGATACCACGGACGAGATGGTGGACCAGTCCGTGGCCATTGCGGTGCACGCCGGCGCCATTTCGGCCGGAGACGTGGTGGTGATCACCGGCGGGCTGCCCACCAAGTCGGGCGGCGTGACCAACCTGATGAAGGTGCACGTGGTGGGGGACATCCTGCTTCGGGGCAAAGGACTGGGCACCCAGGCAGCCAGCGGGCGGGCGCGCATCATGAAGGGCAAGTTCGGCAAGAACGTCTTTTTTGAAAAGGGCGACGTGCTGGTGGCAAAGAGCACGGACGATTCCATGCTGGCGCTGATGAAGAAGGCCTCGGCCATCATCACCGAGGATGCGGGCCTGCCCGCCCACGCGGCCACGGTAGGCAAGCTGCTGGGCATTCCGGTGATCATCGCCGCCGAGGGCGCGCGCCACGCGCTGCCCGATGGCATCTTTATTACGGTGGATCCGGCCAGCGGCTTTGTCTACAACCAGCTGCCTAAAATAGAGAAGATCGACAAGGACAGCGACGCGTAGAGGCACCTCTGGCCTGCAACCGCTTGCCGCGTGCAGCCAAAGATTGTGCGCCGCGGGCGCGGGTTATCGGCGGCCGGAAAGTTGGCGCGCGAACCTGGCGCCTGCACAGGCGACAGGGCTGTGGGGTGCGCATGTTTGTGTCACGGGTCTGTATCCGCGCAAGGCGCTAGGGAGCGGGCATCAGGCCGCCTGGCGGGGACGTTTTTTAGATGTTGCTCGTAACCGTTACGCATGCCACGTTTGTATTGCAAGAAGGAGGCGGCCATCATGAAGAAACTGCGCCTGATGGGCATCCTGCTGCTGGTTGCAGCCTGCCTTGCGGGCTGTGCGGCGCAGCACGCGCCCCGCGCAGGCGAGGGGGCGCCTACCCCCGTCGCCTCGCGCAGCCCGTCTGCCACGCCGGCGTCCCGCTTTGAACGCTTTGGTGCGGACAATCCCATCGACGAGGCGTTTTCAGCGCGGCTGGCTACCTTTGACAAGGATGAGGCGGTCGTGCGCGCGCGGACAGCGCGCGCCTATCTGGACGCATGGCAGCAGGAGCTGGCGTTTGTAGGCAGCAAGACAAAGGAAATTTACCAGTTTACGGACGATCACCCCATGGTGGACGACTTTATGGCAGGCTACGAACGCGCCGCGCAGGCAGCCTACGACATCGAGCTTGCCAACCACACCAACCTCTACCAGAGGCCGGAACGCCGCGCCGTGGATGATACGGGCGTATCGGACGCCACTATGGCCCAGGCGCAGGTCTACCGCGAGGGAACGCTGACGCTGATTGCCAACTACCGCAACTTTTGCAAGGTGATGGGGGTGTGCAACCTGTACCTGTTCAAGTATGACGGCACGGGCGTGTATCTCAAATAAAACAAGCATAACTATAAAAGGAGCGCCTGTGGGCGCTCCTTTTATAGTTGCATTTATTAGTTTGTGGCAATGGTAGCTTCAATCATGCGCGAAAGCTTGCTGACGATAACATCCCATTGATAATGCTGCTGCACATAAAGCGGCGCATTGGCGCACATGGCCTGATATTCATCAGGGTGCTCCAACATGCGGCGCACGCAGCCTTCAAATTCGTAGTAACCGTGGTAATACAACCCTGCGTTGCTCTGCACGCAATGGCTTTTGAGTACAGCGCAATCACCATTCACCAGCACGGGCACCGAGAGACTCAGGGACTCCAGCACCACCATGGAAAGGCTTTCAAATGGACTGGGAAGCAGCAGGAACTTTGCGCCGGCCATGCCATTGAATTTGTCTTCATCGCTGACGAAACCCAAACTGAGGATGTCGTCGCGCTTGGGGATAGGGATCATCGGTTTACCCATAAGTACCAGCTTGAGCCGAGACGGATGTCGTTTTTTGTACAGTTGCCAGTACTGGAACATGACCTCGCAGCCCTTTGCCTGGTCAATGCGGCCCACATAGACGATGTAATCATCTTGCAGTTTATATTTCTCCCGAAAAGATTCCGGTGTAACTTCTTCGGGGATTTCAACACCCACGCCGCCCAAATCGCTTGGAACACTCTCATTGTGAAAGCGCTCCAATATGAGTTGACGTTCCTCTTCTGTATTATAGAAGATACCGCGCGGGCTGGTAAACACTGCCTTGAATGGTTCCATCTTTAAATAAGGCTCATCGTGCGCGGTAGGGATAAGCAGTGCCTTTTCTTTCATCATGGGCACGCCCTTGACCGTGAGATGATACAGATAAGTAAAAAAGATAAAGATATCGTAGTCATCCCGGCTCGCTTTGAGATAGCGCAAAAGCGCTGTGGAGACAGGCCCCTGCTTACGAATCCAGGATTCCTGTTCGCGCACACTGCGCAGACCCTTGGAGAGGAACCGTGCGTTGAAACGGTTGAATTCATCCATATCACGCGGGTAATCTACGCTGAAACGACGCACGCATACCCCGTTGATATCCTCTACATCGGTAGAATACTCATCCTTCCATGTGAGGTAATCAACCGCCTTGGTGGTCAGCACGGTCACGTCATAGTAGGGGAGCATGTGCTCGGCAAGCTGTCTGCAGTGCAGCTCCGCGCCACCGTTAACTTCCAGGCCATAGCGCTGGACAACAAAACAAATCTTCTTTTTCATCTGTACGTTCACTTTCTTTTCAGCAAGTATTCTTACGCTTCCTCGGGGTACTTCATGCCCCACTGGTCGCGTCGCAGGTGGGTCATCACCTCGGCGATCATGAGGGATTCTTCCATGGGCATCTTGTCGCAGTTGGTTATGCCCTTGCGCAGGCACTCGCTCACGTAGGCGATCTCGTACTGGAAGCCGGAGGCCTCGTAGGGGGACTCGAACACCTCGAGGATCTCGCCCTGGTGCACGCTGGAGTTCTCCTGGTTGAGGGGTTCGGCGCGCAGCTCGGCCCGCACCGGATGCCAGAAGATGGGCACGTGGATGTAACCCTCGGTGCCGTAGATGAAGGCGTCCATCTCGATGGCGGTGCGCACGCCGCTGCGCAGCACGGCAAGCGCGCCGTCATCATACCGCATCAGGTAGGCCGCCTGCTCGTCCACGCCCGTCTCGCCCAGGTGCGCAAGGCCCGTCACCGCCTGCGGGCGCTTGCCGCGCATGATCATCGATGCGTAGAGGATGGAATAGATGCCCACGTCCAGCAGCGCGCCGCCTCCCTTGGCAAGATCCAGCACGCGGTGCTCGGGGTCCCAGTCCACGCGGAAGGAGAAGTTCGCCTCCACCATGCGCACATCGCCGATGCGGCCCTGGTCGATCCACTGCAGCACCTTGGCATTGACAGGGAAAAAGCGGGTCCACATGCCTTCCATAAAAAAGACGTCGTTTGCCTTGGCACAGTCCACCAGCTCCTTGGCCTGCTCGGCGTTGAGGGCGATGGGTTTTTCCACCACCACGGCCTTGCCGGCCTGCATCATCATTTTGCAGGGCGCAAGATGGTGCGGGTTGGTGGTGGCGACGTACACCGCATCCACGTTGGGATCGGCCGCCAGTTCCTCGTAACTGCCGTAACAGCGCGCGCTGGCGTTGTATTCGGCTGCAAAGCTTTGAGCGCGCGCCACGTCGCGCGAGGCGATGGCCGCTAGCTCTGCGTCCGGCGTTACCAGTAACCCGCGCATGAAGTTGTGGGCGATGCGCCCCGGTCCCAAGATGCCCCAGCGGATGATTTGTTTGGACATGTTTTACACTCCTCATTTCATAAAATGTATTGCATGCGGCCAAAGCGTCGATTCCTCGCCGCAACAATGCGTTCCCAGCGCGCGGGCAGCGTCCCCAGCGCAAAAACTAAACCTATTATAGCATAGATGGCAAATATGTACGCACGCCTGGCATAAATCAATGGGTTTGCCGGCAGGAGATCGCATTTTTTTCGCCAATATATAATACATGTATGCATGTGTGCAGGCAGGGGACGTTTTGTCCAGCGCAGGTTCGGATTTTTTCTGCAAGCAAAGAAAGGAATACAATTCATGGATGTTTTGTGTGTGGGGCTGGCTGTCTTTGACCAGCTGGTGCGCGATGTAGAGCACAATTTGATGGATGTGGACTGCGTCTATGTGGACGACCTGCAGGTTGCCTGCGGCGGGGACGCGCTCAACGCGGCGGTCAACTGCGCCAACATGGGCATGGATACCGCGCTGGTGGCGCGCATCGGCACCGACGCAAACGGGGACTTTTTGCTACGCTACCTTGAAAAAAAGGGGATTGACACGCGCTACATGGCGCGCAACGGGCAGTATCCCACATCCACCACCATCGTGTGCATCGAGCCCTCGGGCGAGCGGCACTTTATGGCCTACGGCAAGAGCAACCAGGCGCTCACCGATACGGATATCCCCAAAGAGGCGATCAAAAGCGCGCGGCACGTGCACGTGGCGAGCGTGATGTCGCTGCTGGGCCTGAGTTTTGATAAGCTGGAAAACCTGCTGCGCACGGCCAAGGCGCACGGGGCCACCACCTCCTTTGACGTCAACCACGACAGGCAGGGGCACTGGCTGCGGCGCATCGACGCGGCGCTGCACTACACGGATATCTTCATCCCCAGCCACTACGAGGCGCAGGTGATCTGTGGAGGGCTGCAGACGCCTGAGGAGATGAAGGCGTTTTTCGCGCCTTACGGGCTGAAGGTCTTCGGGCTGAAGATGGGGGCAAAGGGCGTGTACTTGACCGACTACAAACAGGATATCTACTTACCCAGCCTCTATGAGGGCAAGCCGGTGGATACCACCGGCGCGGGGGACGCGTTTTTTGCAAGCTTTATCTCGGGCTACCTGCGGGGCATGTGCCTGGCGGACTGCGGCGTGCTGGGCAGCGCGGCCTCGGCGATGGTGATCGGCCAGGTGGGCGCGACAACGGGACTGCGACCCTTCAAGGACGCGCTTAAGCTTGCGGCGGCGCGGGGTTACCCCATCACCACGGGGCGGCTGGACGGATAAGCGATAGATAAAAAGGAGTTTGAATGTAGCGTATGGAACGGGAACTGGATGTACTGTGCGTGGGCGTGATCTCGCTGGACATGATCATGCGCCCCGTATCGATGGACGTGATGCAGATCGACTGCGCATATGTGGACGAGATGCGCCTCTCCGGCGGCGGGGACGCGCACAACGGCGCGGTGGACTTATCGCGCATGGGGCTGAAATCCGCGCTGCTGGCGCGCCTGGGCACGGACGCCAATGCGCGCTTTCTGCTGGATCATCTTCAGGCGGCGGGGGTGGAAACGCGCTACATGATCCAGCGGGACGATATGCCCACCGATACGGTGGTATTGTGCGTGGACCCCACGGGGGATCGGCACGGGGTGGGTTTCTGCAAGCAGGGCGCGGCGCTGGCCAGCGCGGATGTCTCCGACGAGGCGCTGCGCGCCTGCAGGCATATGCACGCAACAAGTATCAACCGCCCTGTAAAAATGCATGGGGCGGGGATTGCGGATCTATTTGCGCGGGCCAAGGCGCAGGGGTGCACCACCAGCATGGACCTGGTGGCCAAGGCGGACTGCATGCGGATGGAATATATCGCGGGCGCGCTGCACAACTGTGATGTGTTCATCCCCAGCAACTACGAGGCGGAGGCGCTCTGCGGCCTTGAGGACCCGCTTGCGATGAAGGAATTCTTCCGCCCATACGGCCTTGCCCTCTTCGGCGTCAAGCTGGGGGAAAAGGGCGTGTTCATGACGGACTATCAAGAGGACCTGTTCCTGCCCTCGTTTTACAGGGGGGCGGGCGCGCCGGTGGATACCACGGGCGCGGGCGACGCGTATTTTGCGGGCGTGCTGGCGGGCTACCTGCGGGGCATGTCTCTGCGCGACTGCAGCGTGCTGGGGGCCAGCTGCGCGGCGCTGTGCATCGAGCAGGCGGGCGCCACCACGTGGGCGCGGCCGCTTCAAGCGGTGGCGGAACATGCCGCGGCCTGCGGCTATCCCGTGCGGCTGTAAGGAGGGCAAGCGATGGCAAAACGATTGGACGTACTGTGCGTGGGCGCAATCCTGTTGGATATTCTGATGCGCACCGTGCCCACAGACCACATGACGGGCGACTGCTGCTACGTGCAGGACATGGCGCAGATGGGGGGCGGGGACGCCAACAATGGCGCCATCGACATGGCGCGCATGGGGCTGAAAACCGGCATCATCGTCAACATGGGCAAAGACAGCGCGGCGGGTTTTCTGCTGGCGCGCCTGCGGGAGGCGGGCGTGGACACCCGCTGGGTGATGCAGTCGGACGCCTACCCCACCAGTGTGGACGTGCTGTGTATCGACGAGCACGGGGAGCGGCACGGCATCAATTTTTCCCGCCAAATGGATCTGATGCGCGCGGCGTGCATTCCCGATGCCGCGCTTGCGGCGGCGCGGTGCATGCACGTGACCAACACCAACGAGCTGCACAACATGCTGGGGGAGGACCTGGCGGCGCTCTTTGCGCGCGCGCGTGCGCACGGCTGCATCACCTCCATGGATGTCAACACCGATATGGCGCACCTGACGATGGAGAACCTGGGCGCGGCCCTGCACGCATGCGACATCTTTATCCCCAGCCATTATGAGGTGGAGCACCTGACGGGGCTTTCCGACCCGCTGGCGCTCAGGGAATACTTCCGCCCGTTCGGCATGCGGGTGTTCGGCGTCAAGCTGGGGGCGCGGGGCGTGTATGTGACGGACTTTCAAGAGGACGTCTTCTGTCCCTCGCTCTATCACAAACCCGATCCGCCGGTGGATACCACTGGCGCGGGGGACGCGTTCTTTTCGGGCTTTCTGGCGGGATACCTTGCGGGCATGCCGCTTGCAGACTGCGCGGTGGCGGGCTCCGCCTGCGCCGCGCTGTGCATTGAACAGATGGGCGCCACGGCGTGGGCGCGCCCCTTTGCGGACGTATTGGCATTTGCAGCGCAAAGCGGTCGCCCCCTGCGCTGTGGCAAATAGAAAAGGAGAGAGATACCATGGAAAAACGCTATGACGTACTGTGCGTCGGCCACGGCTCCTGCGACGTGCTGCTGCGCCCGGTGGACCCCGATGTGATGGAAAAGGACGCCATCGCGCTGGAGAGCGTGGTCACCGCAAGCGGCGGCGACGCGCTCAACGGCTCGGTGAACATGGCGCGCCTGGGTCTTAAGGTGGGCATCATGTGTTGCATCGGCTACGATTCCTTTGGCGACCAGGTGATGCTCGAGCTGACGCGCGCCGGCGTGGACACCGCGTGCGTGCAGCGCAGCCAGGCGTGGCAGACCAATTCGCCGTTTTTGCTGGTGGAGCCCTCGGGCGAGCGGCACATCCTCAGCTTTAACGGCGGGGCCAACCAGAACCTGTGCCCCGAGATGCTGGACGACGCGACGCTTGCAGAGGCCAGGCACTTGCATGTGGTGAGCGTCAACATGCTGCCCAAACTGGACGGCGCGCCGCTGGCGGACCTGCTGCGGCGGGCGCACGCGCTGGGCGTGACCACCTCCATGGACGTCACGCACGACCGGACGGGGCGCTGGCTGGAGAATATCAGAGAGGCGCTGCCCCACTGCGATATCTTTTTGCCCAGCCACTATGAGGCGGCGCAGTACTGCGGGGGCGAGACCGACCCGCAGAAGCTGAAAGCGGTTTTTCAGGACTTGGGCGTGAAAATCTTCGGGTTGAAGATGGGCGCCGAGGGCGCGTTTGTTACCGACTTTACCCAGGATATCATGATGCCCAGCTTCTGCGCGGGCGCGCCGGTGGATACCACTGGCGGCGGGGACGCATTCTGCGCGGGCTTTGTCACGGGCTTTGTCAAGGGCTATGGCCTGGAAGCCTGCGCGGCGCTGGGCGCGGCGCAGGCGGCGAGCGTCATCGCGTGCGTGGGCGCCAACCGCGGCGCGGGCACGTTCGCCATGGCCAAGGAACTGGCCGCATCGCGCGGCTACACCATCGGTGTGTAAGGGGGGCGAAAGATACATGGACGTCATTTGTTTGGGGCTTGCGTGCTACGATATCCTGCTGCGCGCGGTGGACCACGATATCATGACAAAGGATTTGGGCCTGCTGCAGGAAAAAAAGACCGCCACGGGGGGCGACGCGCTCAACGCGTCGATCAACCTGGCCAGCTTGGGCTTTGACACCAGCCTGATCGTGGGCGTGGGCGAGGATCGCTTCGGCGACGAGATCGTGGCGCACGTGCAGAAGATGGGCGTGCACACCGAGCATGTGGCCCGCCTCAAGGATGTCAACACCAGCATTTCCGTGGTGCTCATCGAGCAGGACGGGGAGCGGCACTTTGCCTACTATTCGGGCTGCAACGCGGCGCTTGGGCCTGAGCACGTGCCCGAGGGCGTGCTCTCGCAGGCGCGGCATCTACACTTTGCCAGCGCCAACGTCATGACCAAGCTGGACGGCGCGGGCATCGCATCGCTTTTCAAACGCGCCAAAAAGCTGGGCCTTTCCACCTCCATGGACGTCACCCAGAACACGGACGGCACGCCCTGGCTTGACAAGATCGCCCTGGCGCTGCCCTACTGTGATATCTTTATCCCCAGCCATTACGAGGCGGAGCAGATCTGCGGCGGGATCAAGGATTTCCAGCGGATGAAGGCGTTTTTCCAGTCCTACGGCCTGAAGGTGTTCGGCATCAAGATGGGCGCGGACGGCCTGCTTGTGACCGACTATGAAAAGGACGTGCACATGCCCACCCTGTTTACCGGCACGCCGGTGGACACAACCGGCGCAGGGGATGCGTGCGTGGCGGGCTTTATCGCGGGGTATTTGCGCGGCTACAGCCTGGCCGACTGCGCGGCGCTGGGCGCGGCACAGGCGGCGATGATCATCGGCCAGGTGGGCGCCACCGCGGGCGTGCGCCCCTTACAGGAAGTACTTGATTATGCCGCCTCAAAAGGGTACAATTTACCGAGATAACGCGTTTTTAGGATCATGTCAATGTGTAAGGAGGACAAAACCCGTGCGCTTTTTAACCGTAGGCACCGCTCTGACCGATATCGTCGTCAAGCCCATCAGCCCCAAAGTTTTTGAGGGTACCATCCAGCTGGAGAACGTGCAGTTTCTCGCCGGCGGCGATGCGATGAACGCCTCGCGCGACCTGGCCATTTTGGGCGAGGAATCGCGCATCGTCACCTGCCTGGGCAGGGACGCCTCGGGCGAGCGCAATTTGCAGTTTCTGCAGGAGGCGGGCGTGGATACCCGCTACGTGCTCTTCGCCCCCGAGGGCGTGGGATCCACCACCAGCCTGGTGTTGATTGACGCGGCAGGGGACCGCTACTTTGGTTACTGCCCCGGCTCCAACGACCACATGCGCGAAAGCGATGTCACAGACGAGGCGATCGCCTGGGCGGATCACGTGCACATCGCAAGCGTCATGCGCTTGACGGGTATGGACGGCGCGGGCACTTACAACCTGTTTAAGCGCGCGCATGCCATGGGCAAGACCACCAGCATGGACGCCACCAAGGATCTGGACGGCATCTGGATGGGCAAGGTCGAGCAGGTGCTGCACGAGTGCGATATTTTTATCCCCAGCGATTACGAGGTCAACAAAATCTGCGGGTTAACGGACCCCGTGGCGATGAAGGAATTCTTCCGGCCCTACGGGCTGAAGGTGTTCGGCGTCAAGCTTGGCGCCAAGGGCGTGTACCTGACAAACTACAAAGAGGATGTGTGGATGCCCACCTTCTTCAAAGGCACGCCGGTGGACACTACCGGCGCGGGCGACGCGTTCTGCGCCACGTTTATCGCGGCCTACAAGCGCGGCCTGTCGCTTGCATCCTGCGGCGCGGTGGCCACGGCGGCCTCCTACGGCGTGATCAGCCAGATCGGCACCATCGCGGGCATGCGCTCCTTTGACGCGCTGTGCGAGGTGGCCGAGCAGAACGGCTATCCGGTTAAATAGTTTTTCCGTGCGCCTGCAAGCCGTCCCAGGGTGTCGCCCCGGGGCGGCTATTTTACGCGCCGGCGGTTGACACCGGTTGCTGCCCGCTATATTATCTATGTACAATAGATAAAATAAGGAGCGTTAACATGAACTGGCTTCGTAAATTTATGGCGGGCCGCTATGGCGTGGACGCGCTTTCCTGGACGCTGCTGGTGCTGTTTCTGGTCATCAGCCTGGTGGGGGATATTGCCCGCCTGCCCATCCTGTCGCTGGCCGTGCTGCCGCTGGTGGTATGGTGCTGGTTTCGCATCCTCTCGCGCAATACCTACAAGCGTTCCATGGAAAACATGCGGTTTTTGCAGTTTTTCCGGCCGCTTACCACGTGGTACACAGGTGTGCGCAACCGCGCGCGGGACAAGACGCACCGCTACTACAGGTGCCCCAAGTGCAGGCACCGGCTGCGGGTGCCGCGCGGCAAGGGAAAGATCCAGATCACCTGCCCCAAATGCAGGGAAAAGTTCGTCAAAAAAACGTGACAAAAAAGCGCCACATCGCCTTGCGCGGATCATTGTCCAGCGCAGGCGCGGCGCTTTTTGCGTCTTTTCCTGTCGCGTGCAGGGACAGGCCGCCTGCGCGCGTGCTATGATAAGGGACGGGAAAAACACACATGAGGAGCGCGCGGCGCACCGCGCTCTGTGTGCGCTGGGGCATTGCATCTGCTAACAGGAAGATGTGATGGGGAGCGCAGGCGTGCCCCTGCTAGGCGGGGCAATGCCAATACTCCGTTTGCCTACTCTACAGAGGAAGATGTGGCGCTGGGAGCGGATACTGCCCGCCGGCAAGGTCTGACGGTATGGACCGGTTGTCTTCTTTTATGCGCCGCAGGCGGGCATGGGCAGTAGGCTGTCAGCGACAGCAGAACGCCGCGCACCTGCAAGGGCACGGGCGCGCCGAGCGTGGCCTTTGATGCGCACGATGGTGCGCGCAGGAACTTCTGTGCGAAGAAAAGCTGCCATAAGCGATACACCGCCGCGACGACGGGCAGGGTTTGACGAAATGGATGGCGCGTTTCGGGCAACAAGAAATCACGACCTCGCAATTGAAGATGCGATACTGGGTGCAGACACTGTCTGCCGGCAAGGCTTGACGATGTGGCTGCCTTGTTTTGGGCAACAAAAAACCGCATACCACAAAAGGAAGTGTGACTTTGGGAGCGGCACTGCCTGCTGGCAGGGTTTGACGATGTGAATACTTCGTTTCGGGCAAAAAAATATCGCCCCTCACAAAAGCAAGTTGCGATATTGGGTGCAGCGTCACGCTGCTGGTGCTCCAGGAGGGAATTGAACCCCCGACCAACGGTTTAGGAAACCGCTGCTCTATCCCCTGAGCTACTGGAGCGCATAGCAGCATTATGACACGCGCGGGCGCGGGCTGTCAACCGGATGCGCGGCAGAACCATAAGGAGAAGACACATGCGAAAAAGAATGTTTGCGGCGCTTACGGCGCTTGCGCTGCTGGCGGCGAGTGCGCTGGGCATGGCGGGCTGCGCCACAGAGAAGCAACCGCTGCAGGAGACGGTGTTTTTGTTTGACACGGTATGCACCATCACGCTCTACGATACAAACGACGCATCCATCCTGCAGGATGTGATCGCGCTGTGCGAGCGATACGACGCGCTCTGGAGCCTGAATGACGAGGCGAGTGACATCTACCGCATCAACCACGCCCAGGGACAGAGCGTGGAGGTGGCGCCTGAGACGGCGCAAGTACTGCGGGAGGCGCAGCGCTATGCGCAGGCATCCAACGGGCTGTTTGACGTGACCATCGCGCCGCTCAGCACGCTGTGGGCGTTCCGCTCGGATGATCCGCATGTGCCCGATGCGTCGGCCATTGACCAGGCGTTGGGGCTTGTCAACTACAACCTGCTCCAGATCGCGGGCAATACGGTGACGCTGCCCGCGGGCGCGGGGGTGGACATTGGCGGCATTGCAAAGGGCGCCATCGCGGATGCGGCGGCGGAACTGCTGCGAACGCGGGGCGTGCAGTCTGCCATCATCAACCTGGGCGGCAATGTGATGACGCTGGGCAGCCGGCCCGACGGCGCGGCCTGGCGGGTGGGCATCCAGCAGCCCTTCGGTGCGCAGAACAGCATTGCGGGGCGGGTGGAGGTACGCGATGCCTCTGTGGTGACCGCAGGTGTGTACGAGCGCGCCTTTGAACAGGACGGCAAGCTGTACCACCACATTTTGGACCCTGCAACGGGGTATCCGTCCGACAAGGGCGTGCTGTCGGTGAGCATTCTTTCCCAGACGTCCATGCAGGGGGACGCGCTTTCCACGACCTGCTTTTTGATGGGCAGGGAGGCGGGGCTCGCCTACGTTGAATCGCTGCCGGGCGTGGAGTGCCTCTATCTGATGGCGGACGGCACGTACAGCGCCAGCAGCGGCCTTGCGTTTATTGACCCGAGCGCGGATTTTGTGCCTGCCGTATCGGCCAACGCGAAACGATGAAGGGGAAAAAATGGGCGGCAGATGCGCCCAAGCGGCCTGTGACGCACCGGCTGTGCTGTACATGCAGGTGGACGGAGTGCGTGGCCGCCCGCGTCGTGCCGGAAATGTACCGCAAGGCGTAAGCGTTCATCGGGATTCATATAGCGGCGCGGTATTGCCTGGCAGGCGCGACGTTTGGCGCCGCCGGCAACACATATCCGTTTTGCGCCGGGTACATGGACATGCCTCAAAAGATCGCGGCAGGATGGTCTCGTCTGGTGCCGCGGGAAGTCTTGCGGCGGGCATGCGGGTGGGCGCGATGCATGCGGCGCAATCTGGCGCGCGGTACGCGCGGGACACTGCCGCGTGTCGTGGCAGGGAGGCCGCTGTGCGGGCGCTGCAGCGGCGGGCGTGGCGGATATGGGGGGCAAAGCCCACAAAAAAGCAATGCGGCCGTTCGTTTGGCCGCATTGCTTCAGCTTTTTTATGCAGTATATTCCCGTTATTTGCCCGCCTGCCGGTACACGTTTCTGGCCAGGTCCACAAATTCGTCAACCGCGATGGTCACACCGCTGACGGTATCGGTTTTGCCGTCGCTTGCAACCTTGATATCGCCGGGATTCTGCACGCGCAGCAGCTCCTCCTCCATGCGCGCGGCCTGTTCATGCCATTCCCACTGCGCGCCACCGTACTGCACCATGCTGTAGGCACCCTGCTTGGACTGGGTCTTTTTGTCATCGCCGCCCTTTTGATTGACCGCGTTCCAGTCCGCAGATATGATCTTGCCGTCCCTGACCTCAATGGTTAAATTCGCCTTCCAGCCGGAATCGTCGTAGCGCGCGTTCTCTGCGTAATAGGTGCCATCTTTAAGGGTTTTGCTGCCGCAGGCCGCCAGCATCAGCGCCAGCACGGCGCACAGCGCCACCAACAGGATGGAACGAAATGCCTTTTTCATGCTCCCTCTCCTTTACCAAGATGCGGTTGCCGCTTTTTTGCTCTACCAAATAGACTGTGCATACGGTGGGCGGATTATGCGTTGTTTCACTCTTACTATAGCACGCCGCAAGGCGCGGAACAATAATGTAAACAAAAATAATTCACAAATATTTCCTCCCTACAGCATATGCCACGTGGCGCGCGGCGGGCACATAAAAGCGCGCGGCGTGCGCAGCGCGCTTTTGCGGCATGATGCAGTGAAACGAAAAAGCTGCGCTGGAGGTTAAAGACGCTCACGAAAGGCGCTCTGGCGCATCCAGGGCGCGCATGCGCCCGCGGTGGTTGATGTAGTAATACTCGGCCACTGTCTGTGCGCGCCTGCCCCGGACCGCGTCTGCTGCGCTGCGGCCCATGGGCGCGCGCACAGCGTTTGGATCGCTGTAGTAAGTATCGCGCCAGACGAAGCGGGTGCTCTTATTTGCACCGCCAAAGCCGCGGCCCAGCATGGCTACAAGCAGTGTGCCCAGGCACTGGGCGTCCTGCATCGTGATGGGGGGAAGTGAAAAATCCTCCAGCAGCAGGTGATCGCTGCAGTACAGTGTCACATGGCTGCGTGCGCGCAGCGCCTCGACCTGCTGCGCAACGTCGCCCTGTGCGCTGTGCGCGTACAGGACCGTCTCGCGCCCCTTGCCCAATGGCGGATTGACAAAAGGGGCGTGCAGAAAGCCGATGCCGTCGGCGTAGATGCGCGCGCCGGTGACGTCGCGCTGGCGCAGCTTTTCCAGCGCCTGCGCCACCAGCGGGTGGACGGAGGCACGCGCCTGCAGGCGGGGGTGATGGCGTGCTGCAAGGCGCGCCAGCGCGTAGAGCAGCAGGCAGAGCGCCCAGCTTGCGCACAGATGAAGAAAGGGGCGCGTCTCTCGCGCCGCCGCACCCTGCACAAGCGCGCGCATGCTGGTATAGAGAACCAGCGCTGTCAACGCCAGGCAAAACGCAAGCAGCATGTGCAGCGGCCAACGGCGCGCCCGGGTCTGCTGCGGCATGAGCGCGCGCAGGCAGCGCCGCTGCGCCGCAAGGCCGCATGCCACACCCAGCAGCGCGCAGCCCGTGTAGAGCAGCACGCCGAGCGTGTTTTGCATGTAAAATCCGTCCATGCACGTCCCTCCAAATGTGCAAAAAGGGATAAAAGAGCTGTATCTATCTACAGTGTATCGGACAGGCCCCTTATTGTAAAGCGCGCTTGACGCTGCGCCTGGCCTTGTGCTATATTCGATGCGAACGAAGGCCCCGCGGAAAGGTGGATGGGAAAAGTGGCGTATGAAAATAAAATGATCTGCAACTGCAAGCAGGTGTCCCTTGCGGACATCGAGCGCGTGCTGCACAGCGTGGGCACCATGCAGGATGTGGAGGCGGCGTTTCTGGATGTGCAGAAGCAGACGGGCTGCTCGACCGGCTGCGGCAAGTGTCACGATCGGATTTTCGATATCATTTCGGAACTGATGTACGGACCCATTGCGTAAACAGAGGAAGGCGCCCCGCCTTGATCAGGCGGGGCGCTTTTTTATGTCTCGCTGAGAAAGGAACGGCTCAGCGAGACAAAGGCGTCCATGTTGCTCAACAGGGCGGGATGATCGCCCTGCGCAAACAGATGCATGCGCCCGTGGCCGATCTGAGCCAGCATGTCGCCGTAGACGCGCGAGAAATAATCTGGCTCCAGCTGCGCGATGAAGGGGTCCTGCCGGCTGCCCGTCAGCAGAATGTCGCACGCGAGCGACGCCAGCGGTTTGTGGAAAAACCGGCCGTTCGTCCGGCTGTGCCGGTAGATGGCTTGTGTGTCATTGTCCACCACCTGCTCCCAATCCGGCCCGTGCATCGCCTCGTAAAAGAAGCGCGCGTCCGCATCGCGCTTGGAGGCGTCCCGGTCGCGTATGATATTCTGGGTGAATGCCTCGAGCGCGGCTGCGCCCTCAAAGCTGTCGGCAATCACCTTGCCAACCAGATCGGGCCGCTCCAGCGCCACGTTCATGGCCACAAGCGCGCCCCCGCTGCTGCCGATGAGATGGGCGCGCGCATACCCCTTCTGTGTCAAAAAGGAGATGACCTGCTGCGCCTCGTCGTACCACAGGTCCGTGGGGAACGCGTCGAGACGCGCTGACTGGCCATGGCCGAGAAAATCCATCAGCACCACCTTGTAGGCGTCCGCGTAGCGCGGCGCGGCGTGGTAGAACATGTTGGAGGAAGCGGTGTTGCCGTGCAGAAGCAGCAGCGGCGTGCCCGCGCCCTGCTCGCTGTAGAAACACTTCTTGCCGTTGTATGTAAAATATGCCATATGCTTTTTATTCCTTTCGTGGGGATGTACGATGCCACCACGCAGGCACAGGGGCGGGGAAATAGCGGCGCTCTGCAACATACGGTTGCATGTGCACCCCCTGTATGTGCGGGCAGATACGCCGCCTTTGCCAAGGCGTGCATCCAACCGCGGCATTATCTGCATGCTGGCGTGCGCTGCCCGCTTGCCCGTGCACGTTTTTACAGCGTAGGCAGATACTCGGGTGCGCCGTCCGGAAGCCGGACGCGCACAGCGCGCACATGTGCCCGTGTGCCATCCTCTTTGGCCGGGCATCTTTGCCGTACAGATACCCATCCACCACGCTGCAGAAGCCGAATGCCTAACGCGGTATTTCCTCCACAGCAAATGTCCGCTGGCTGATTCGGATATGCCTTTGGGCATCGGCATAAGACGGGCCCTGAGCCGGGCTTAGATAAATCCATGTGTCGTCATAATTATACAGTGCCTTGACGGGAGTGCCTGCCGGCGCCTCGGGCGATGGGGCAGGGCTGGCGGCAGCGCGTGCGCGCTGCGTGCAGCTATCTACGCGGCTGTCCGCCGCCGGCATATCTGTGCAACCGTCATGAGAAGACACTGTGCGATGATGGCAACGCCTGCTTTTTTATCTGCATTGTGGACATCTCCTATCATAATGAATCCACCGCGGCTTTTGCCCGAATATACATTCGTATTATAGCATAGGCGCCGGTCTTTTTATATGCACCGCCTGGTTGCTTTATATTGTTTAATGACAGAAATGGCTGATATCAAAGGGATTGTGGCGCCAGCGCTGCATGCAGAAAGATACTTGTCCAGGCTATCATAAGCCCCGAAGCGCGCCTTTCATAAGCCAGGGAAGAAGGAGCGCTTGGTTTGGGCGTTGCCCGCTGTTGAGATGCGGCGGCGCGCCGTACGCTGTTTTCAGGTAAGAAAATCGCTTATGCACAGAGATCAAACGATCACGGGTGCGGGCACTGCCCGCTGGCAGGGTTTTACGATATGGATACCCTATTTCGCGCAATAAAAATGCGCAAACCGCCAAAGCAGTTTGCGAATCTGGAGGCGGCAACTTGCCGCTGTCTATGCACTATAAAAAGATATTTCTATGTTTTGGGTGTAGGGATTTAAATGCTCTCGAACGCGCAAAAAGCTGGTAGAGACAGCGAGCCGTCGTGAGGGCGTTTACAACCGCACAGGTGAGCCGAGCGTGACTTTTTGCGAAAGAGGAGGAGCAAGGAAGCGGGCAGAGGACTTATTTTCTGTCACAGATAAAAATAAGTCGGAGCAAAGCGAACTTTGCTCCGACGTGGCGGAGAAGGAGGGATTCGAACCCTCGGTACGGTTACCCGTACACAGCATTTCCAATGCTGCACCTTCGACCACTCGGACACCTCTCCAGGCTGTAGCGGCGCCTGCGCTTATGCAATACGCCGATGGTCAACATGTGAATTTTATCGTATGGAGGCATAAAAGTCAATCGTTTTGCCAAAGGTTTGTGCGCAGATGCCGTGGGCGGCACGCGCCAGGCGGGTTTTCCTGTTTAATATGGGCAAGCATGCGCGCCTATTGTATAATGAACACAATGTGCCTCGTCTTATGGTATAGGAGATTTCATCAGGTAGGAAGGTTGGCATCGGCGTGAAGAAACAGGCAGTAACCCCCATACCGTCTCAAGCGGTGGAACGCTACGCGTCCACGGCCCAGGCGGGTTTGACGCGCGCGCAGGCAGCAGCGCGCGCAGCGCAGCATCTGGACAACCGCGCCCAGAGCGCGCGCACCAAGAGCATCTCGTGCATCGTCCGCGACAATGTATGCACGCTTTTCAATTTGATCAATCTGGTGCTTGCCGTGGCAATTCTCGCGGTGGGCTCCTATAAAAACGCCATGTTTATCGGGGTGGTGCTGTGCAACATGGCCATTGGCATTATCCAGGAGGTG
Source organism: Maliibacterium massiliense (assembly GCF_900604345.1). Classification (GTDB taxonomy): domain Bacteria; phylum Bacillota; class Clostridia; order Christensenellales; family Maliibacteriaceae; genus Maliibacterium; species Maliibacterium massiliense. The sequence continues at coordinate 1,070,679 of NZ_LR026983.1, read as the reverse complement.
CGCGCAAAGCGCACAGTGGATAAACTCTCGCTGATGAGCGCGGTCAAGGCCCACGTGGTGCGCGAGGGCGCCTGTATGGACATTGCGCGCGAGGATGTGGTGCTTGACGACGTGCTGGCGCTCAAATCGGGCGGCGAAGTGGCGGCAGACGCGCTGGTGCTGGAGGGCGCGTGTGACGTCAACGAATCATTTGTCACCGGCGAGGCGGATGCGGTGCATAAAAAGGCGGGCGATACGCTGCTTGCGGGCAGCTTTGTGGTGAGCGGCACCTGCCGCGCGCGCGTGGAGCATGTGGGCAACGACACCTACATCGCCGGCATTTCGCGCGATGCAAAGCGGCTGCGCATGGCTACCTCCGAGATCATGGGCACGCTCAAAAAGATCATCAAAATCATCTCCATCGTCATCATCCCCGTGGGGGCGATTCTGCTGTGGAATCAGCTCACCATGAGCCATAACAGCATTCAGGACGCGGTGGTGCAGACCGCGGCGGCGCTTATCGGCATGATTCCCGAGGGGCTGATGCTGCTGACCAGCACCGTGCTTGCGGTGAGCGTGGTGCGCCTCTCTAAGCACAAGGTGCTGGTGCAGGAGCTTTACTGCATCGAGAACCTGGCGCGGGTGGACACCCTGTGCCTGGACAAGACGGGCACCCTGACCGAGGGAGTGATGGAGGTGAGCGAGGTGCTGCCGCTGGCGGGGCAGAGCCAAAGCGCGTGCATGCGTGCGCTCGCCGCGCTCGCCTGCGCGTGCAGCGACAAGAACGCCACCATGCAGGCGATTGCACAGCGCGTGGGACAGCAGAGCGACTGGTCATGCCAGCTGGAGGTGCCCTTTTCCTCGGATACCAAGTGGTCGGGCGCTGTGTTTGCAGGCAGAGGCAGCTACGTGCTGGGCGCGCCGGAGTTTGTGCTGGGGGATATGCCTGATGCGCTCCGGGCGCTGGTAAACCAGTGCGGCAAAACCAGCCGTGTGGTGCTGCTGGCCCGCAGCGATGCGCCCATCGCCCAAGGCACGCTGCCGCAGGATATGGAGCCCCTTGCGCTGGTGCTGATTCAGGACAGGATTCGCCCCCAGGCAAAGGATACGCTGGCCTACTTTGCCCAGCAGGATGTGGATATCAAGGTGATCTCAGGCGACAATGTGGCCACGGTATCGGGCGTGGCGGCCCGCGCGGGGATCAAGCACTGGGAGCGCGCGGTGGACGCCTCCACCCTGACAGGGGAGGAGGCACTGGCAGAGGCGGCGGAGCGCTACTGTGTGTTCGGCCGGGTGACGCCGCCCCAGAAAAAGGCGCTGGTGGCCGCGCTGCAAAAGAAGGGCCACACCGTGGCCATGACGGGGGACGGGGTCAACGACGTGCCCGCCCTCAAGGAGGCGGACTGCAGCGTGGTGATGGCCTCGGGCAGTGACGCGGCGCGTAACATCGCCCAGCTGGTGCTGATGGACTCCAATTTTGACGCCATGCCCCGCGTGGTGGCGGAGGGTCGCCGCTCGGTCAACAACATCCAGCGCTCCGCGTCGCTCTTTCTGGTCAAGACCATCTACGCCACGGTGCTTGCGCTGCTGTTTGTATTTGTGCGCATGCCATACCCCTTTGAGCCCATACAAATGACGCTGGTTAACGTGGTCACCATCGGCATCCCCTCGTTTGTGCTGGCGCTGGAGCCCAACCGCGCGCGCATACAGGGCAGCTTTTTGGGCAAGGTGATTCTGCGCGCGGTGCCCGGGGCGCTGACCATCGTGTGCAACATCACGGCGATGCTGATTTTGACGGGGGCGCTGGACATCGCCATCGATCAATACAGCACCATGTGCCTGGCGCTCACCGGCTTTACCGGCCTGCTGGTGGTGCTGAAAAACTGCCTGCCGCCCACGCCGGTGCGCATGACCCTCTTTGGCGCGATGTGCGCCGCGTTTGCGCTGGGCATGTTCATCCTCTACGACCTGTTTTCGCTCGCGGCGCTTACGCCCATGCTGTGGGCGCTGCTCATCGGCATGATGGCGGTATCGGCGCTACTGTTTGTGTTTTTTACCTGGCTTTTTGTGCGCAGGATGCGCTAGCGCACGCGCGTTTTCTCAAGGCCGCTTTCGATATGTACATGAGAGCGGCCTTTGTCGTGCGCAAATGCGGCAAAAGTTGTACAACAATCCCCCTTTAGATACGCGGTGTGGGGACGCGCTTCCCGTATAATATAGGTACCGAAAGCAGGAAAAACCAGGTGAGGAGGGATTGTGCATGCAGCTCATACGCACGGCGGATTATGCCGCGATGTGCGCGGCGTGCGCCCAAAGGGTGCTTGCGCAGATCGCGCGCAAGCCGGCAAGCGTGCTGGGGCTGGCCACAGGGGGCACGCCCCAGGGCGTCTACCGGCTGCTGGTAGCGGCCTACCGCCGGGGCGAGGCGGATTTTTCCCAGGTGACGAGCGTGAATCTGGACGAATACGTGGGCCTGGGGCCGGCGGATGCGCAGAGCTACCGCGCCTACATGCAGCAGCATCTCTTTGCGCATGTCAATATCCCGCCTGCGCGCACATTTTTGCCCGACGGCCTGGAGCAGGACGCGGCCAAGGCGTGCGCGGACTATGACGCGCTGCTGGCTTCGATCGGCCGCGTGGACCTGCAGCTGCTGGGCATCGGCCACAATGGACACATCGCGTTCAACGAGCCGGCGGAGGCCTTCAGCACGGGCACGCACCAAGTGCGCTTAAGCGCGCGCACCATCGCGGCCAACCGCCGCTTCTTTGCCCCGGGAGAGCAGGTGCCCACGCGGGCCTACACCATGGGCGTGGCGCAGATCATGCGCGCGAGGCGTATCGTGCTGATCGCCTCGGGCGCGGATAAGCGGCAGGTACTGCAGCAGATGATGCGCGGACCGGTGACGCCCCGCATGCCCGCCTCGGTGCTGCAGCTGCACCCGGACGTGACGGTGATTGCGGACGCTGCCGCGCTTGCGGATGCCGCCGCGCTTGTGGATGAGGGAGGAGGCGCGTAGATGATCATACGAGGCGCGCGGGTGATGTGCGACGACTTTATACTGCGCACGCTGGACGTTGAGGTGTCGGGGGGTGCCATTGCGGCGCTGGGCGAGGCGTTGACGGGCGGCGATGTGGTGAATGCGCAAGGGTGCATGCTGCTGCCCGGGCTGATTGACATCCATACCCACGGGGCGGTGGGCCACGATACCTGCGATGCGGACGCATCGGGGTATGCGGCCATGTGTGCATACTACGCGCAGCGCGGGGTGACGAGCTTTCTCTTCACTACGATGACGCTTGCGGAGAAAACGCTTACAGGCGTGCTTGGGGCCATCGACGCCTTTCTGCAGGAAGCCCACCCTGGCGCGACGCCGCGGGGGGTGTATCTGGAGGGACCATTTATCAGCGCGGCAAAGAAGGCGGCGCAGAACGGGGATTACATTGCGCGGCCCGATAGCAGCCTGTTGGAGCGGTTGGACGCGGCCTCGGGCGGGCGCATCCGCATCGTGGCGGTGGCGCCGGAGGTGCCGGGGGCGCGCGCGTTCATCGAGCAGGTGCGCTCCTGTTACCAGCTGAGCATGGGGCACACCGCTGCGGATTACGACACCGCCCTGCAGGCGGCCAAGGGAGGCGTGGCGCAGGTGACCCACCTGTACAACGCCATGCTGGTGCCCGACCACCGCGCCCCGGGCGTGCCCTACGCGGCGTTTGACGCGGGACTCTACACCGAGCTGATCTGCGACGGCATCCATGTGCACCCATCGGTGGCGCGCGCGACGTTCCGCCTGGCCAGGGAGGACCGGATGATCCTTATCAGCGATTCCATGCAGGCGGCGGGCATGCCGGATGGACGCTACCGGCTGGGCGGCCAGGAGGTGTTTGTGCAAAAGGGCTGCGCGCGCCTGGCGAACGGCGCGCTCGCCGGCTCCTGCAGCAGCGTGCTCGACGGCCTGCGCAACGCTGTCGCCTGGGGCGTGCCGCTGGCGCGCGCGGTGCGGGCGTGCACCATCAACCCGGCAAACGCGGCAGGGATTGCCCGCCAGGTGGGTAGCATCACCGTGGGCAAGCAGGCCGACCTGCTGCTGGTGGACGACAGGCTGAACATCCGGCAGGTGTTCATCGCGGGCAAGCCCTTTCCCCTCAAGGAGGCATAGGCCATCTCGCATCGCATTGGAAAAGACGAAAAAGGATAAAACAAAAAAGGGCAAACGGAAAGGGGCGCCTATGCGCGCCCCTTTCCGTTTGCCCTTATCAAGATATGCCGAATGCCTTAGAGCATGGAGAGCTCCGCCGCGGCGTCGATGTGCCAACGCAGGTACTCCGGCACCACGTCGTAGAGGTACTTGGGGGTGATGTCCTCATCCTTCATGCTCGCAGCCGCCCAAACGCCTGCAAACGGGCCTTCGGTGCGGTAAATGGAGAAGAAATAATCCAGTATGCGCTTGGCAGCCTTGAGATACTTTTCATCGCCCGTCAGGCGGTAGAGGATGGTGCCCGCCCACATGGATTTGCCCGAGCCGGGCGCGCAGAAGGCGCCGTCCCCGCAGGAGAGGAACTGTTCATAGTAATCCTGCGCCAGGCGCAGGTACTGCTCCTTGCGGGTCTTTGCATACAGGCGCGAGAGGGCCACCGCGGGCATGCCCAACAGCCAGTAGACCTGCAGGTCTTCAGCGCGTTTTTCAATGACGCGCTGCATTTTGACGTCCTCGGGCGTGTAGGAGATACTGAAATCCTTGTTGACGCGGAAATAGAAGCTATTGGCGCTGTCGGGCTGCGCCTTGAGCACGCGCGCAAGGAAGGTTGCGCCCTTGTCGGCCAGTGCGTAGTCGCCCCGCATGGAGGCGGTCTCCACCAGCAGCGCCGCCGAATTGGTATCGTAGATATCCACGCCCTTGACCGAGCGGTAGCAGCCCACCTCGGGATCGTAATAGTTGCGCAGCATGCCGTCAAAGAGGGTGTTGAACACGTCAAACCGGTTGGTGATAAACGCCGCCCAGGTAATCCAGGAGATGGAATAGCACTGGCAGAAGTTGGTGGTGTAATTGGCGTTGGTCTTTTTTGCCGCCCGGCCGTTTTGATTGTGCAGGTCGCCCTCAGGCGTCAGGCAGATATCCATGACGTGGTCAAGCATGCGGGACGCCTTGTACGCCTTACCCATCGAACGGGTGGGGTAGATGGCCTTGTAATAGCGGCCCAAATCCTCGTCGCCGTCCTTGAGCACGCCGTCATCGCTGATGCGTGCGTCCAGCCATTTGCCCGTCAGCTCCACGCACTGGAGTATTTTCTTTATGTAACTGTCCATAGCGGTATCCTCCCTTCTTTGCTTTTGTTTACGCTTTGCCTGCCTGGCCGAACAACTCAATGTAGTATTTGAGCTTGGCCTTGTAGCCCGCCGTCACGTTGTAGTAGATGTGGTGGGGGGGCGCCTCGGGGTCGATACTCGCGATGCCCGCGGCAAAAAGGTCCGTGGCCAGGTTGACCTTGGTGATGCCGCAAGCGATGGCGCGCACCAGGTTGTCGTCGCCCGAGCCGGAGCCGCCGTGCAGCACCAGGGGAATATCCACCAGGCCGCGCAGCTTTTGCAGCAGGTCAAAGTCCAGATGGGGCGTGCCCTTGTAGACGCCGTGCGCGGTACCGATGGCTACGGCCAGAAAATCGATGCCGGTGCGCTTAATGTATTCCTGCGCCTCGTCCGGGTCGGTCAGGCCGGTGCTGCCGTCGTGCGCGTAGTTCTGCGCGTCGCCCACATGGCCCAGTTCCGCCTCCACATCGATGCCCACGGCGTGCGCGATGCGCGCGATGTCCGCCACCTCGGCGACATTCTCCTCAAACGGCAGGCTGCTGCGGTCCACCATGATGGAGGTATACCCCGCGCGGATGGCGCCGATGGCGTGTTCAAATTTGCGGCCGTGGTCTAGGTTGATGGCCACGGGCACAGGGGCGCGGCGGGCGTATTCGCTTGTGATGTGCACCAGCATGTTGATATCCGGATGCACCAGATAGCCAATGTCAATGATGATGGGCGCGTGCAGCTCGGTTGCGGCCTCCACGGCCACGCGCGCGGTGTCTTCATTGAGGATGTTGGGGGCGATGACGCCGTAATGGCCGGCCTGGGATTTGACGAGAATGTCCTTCATTGGTACGAGCATAGCGAAAGGTTCCTCCTTCAAAAAAGTAGGGGGAAGGGGAGACCCCCTCCCCCCGTCTGACAAAGGGTGCGGTAAAGCGCGCTAGAAGTTGAGATCGTCTATGTTGATATCCGCTTCCTTGCCCCCTGCCTCCAGTGCATTTTTAGGTTTGATGGCTACCAGTATCAGCGCGGTGACAAGGGTGCCTGCCACAAGCGCGATGATGAAGCCCAGCGGGTTGGTCATAAAGGGGATGGCGAACACGCCGCCATGCGGTACGGGCGCCTCCACGCCCATGAGCATCGCCAGCGCGCCTGCGGTTGCCGAACCGATGGTGCAGGAGGTGATGATGCGGATGGGGTCGGTCGCAAGGAAGGGGAACACGCCCTCTGTGATGTAGCAAAGGCCCAGGGGAACCGCGGTTTTGGCGGCCTGAATCTCCGCTGCGTTAAAGCGCTTTTTGGCAATCAGCACGGCCAGCGCCACGCCCAGCGGCGGGGTCATGCCCGAGACGATGTTGGCCGCCTTGGGCCCAAAGATGCCCTCTGTGAGCATGGCGTTGCTGAACATGGCTGCGGACTGTGCGCAGGGGCCGCCCATGTCAATGCGCATGCCGCCGATGATGGCGCCCAGCAGCGCGCGCGAGCCGTCCTGCAGGCTCATCAGCCAGTTGGTCAGCGACGTCTGGAAGAAGGCCAGGGGCATGCCGATTGCGTAATAGAAGATGAGGCCGACGCTCAACGTGCCCAGCACGGGGATGATCAGCACCGGCATCAGGGGCTGGATGCTTTTGGGCAGTTTGATGTACTTTTTCATGAGCAGCACAGCCGCGCCCACGAGGAAGCCGCCTATCAGGCCGCCTAAAAAGCCTGATTTGATGCTGTTGGCGATAAAGCCGATGGCAAGGCCCGGGGCGATGCCGGGGCGCCCGCCCATGGAGTAGGCGATACCTGCGGCGATGACGGGCACGGTAAAGCCGATGGCCGCGCTACCGATCTGGTTGAGGATGTAGGCAAAGGAGCCCTCCGCGATCTGCGCGCCGCCGAAAATGCGCGCAAGGCCGATGCAGATGCCGCCTGCCACCACAACGGGGATCATGTAGGAAATGCCGGTCAAGGTATGCTTCTTGAAATGTGAGGCCCACTTTTTAAACATGGCCGATTTCCTCCTTATGCAGTTTTCAGTTGCCAGAGATGGATCCGTTCGTTAGCCGTTGAGTTTTTCTTCGATCTTGTTGATGAGTGTTTTGGGGGACTTCATGACCAGCTTCATGGGGACGTCCAGCACCCGCTTGCCTGCGAAACGCGACCTGCCCGATACGCCGATGTCCGCCGCGATGATCACAACGTCCGCCTCGGCGATCTGCTCGGGGGTGAGGGTGTCCTCTGTGCCAATGCTGCCCTGCGTTTCAATATGCACTTCATGGCCCAGCTCCTGTGCGGCCTGCACAATTTTTTCCTTGACCAGATAGGTGTGCGCGATGCCTGCCACACAGGCGGTGATCCCAACGATCTTCATGGTTTACTACCTCCTTTCCTGACGATATCTTGTTACCAAATGCTCATAAAGACACATGCGCAAATGCGTTTGGTCAGTGTTCAGCAGGCGCCGAAGGCCTCGATAAGCGCCTGGGGCGACGCTGCGGCGCGCACGCGCGCGCAGGTTTCGGTGTTGGCAAGCGCGCCGGCCACCTTGCTCATCATCTTCAGATGAGTCTTGGCGGGGGCGTCGCTCTGCACGGCAAACAGCACGATCAGTTCCACCGGCTCGTCGTCGATGCTCTCCCAGGCAATGGGCGCTGCAAGCTTGCACACGGCCACACAGTTGCGTGCCACCACCGGCGACTTGCCGTGGGGGATGGCGATCGCATCGCCGATGCCCGTGATGCCCTCGGCCTCGCGCGCGTATACGTCCTTGAGAAAGGCCTCCTCGTCTGTGACGGCGCCGTCCTTGTGCAATAGCGCGATCATGTGGCGCAGCGCGTCGTCCTTGTCCTTGGCGTGGTAGCCCACGTCCACGGCGCTTTTGTTAATGATCTGGGCAAAATCCATACAGCTTTGCTCCTTTTGCAGTTATAAATTTATGTAAGGCATTGGTAAAATGCCGATGCGCTCGTCGCGCCGCGCAGCTGCTGCTGCAGCTGTGCGTCGTCCAGCAGGTGCGCCAACTTTTTGTAGAAGTCTTTGGCCAGCGCCACCTCGCCGGAGCCTGCCTCCATTTTGAGGGCCAGCACAAAGAGCAGGTCCACGCCCGTGTCGTTCTCCCAGCGGATGGGACGCGCCAGGCGTACCGCCGCGATGGCGGGGCGCAGCACGTAGGCGGGGTTGCCGTGCGGGATGGCCAGCCCCGCGCCGATCTCGGTGGAGATGATGTGCTCGCGCTCCATCACGCTGGGCAGGAACGCGCCCGTGACGCAGCCCGCCTCCTGCAGGCGGCCGCACACAAAGCGCAGCACCTCCTGTTTATCGCGCGCGGGATGATCCAGAAAGATCAGCGATTCCTTCAATAGCGAGGACGGGGGCAGGGGGCGCGCCTGCTCGGGTTTGCCGCGCGCGCGCACGATCCGCCTGACCGCCTGATTGATACGCTGCAAATCGTCGCCTGTCAGGATGGTGGACACCCGCACCACCGGCAGGCCCTGCTCCTCCAGCGCCATGGTGGTGATCACAAGCTCCCATGCGCCCAGATTCCGCGCGCGCATCTGGTGGTACTGCCCCGAGGAGAGCACGTCGGCCACCAACAGATGGGGGATGGCGCTCTGGATGCTCTCGCTCAACAGGCCCGATACGCCGATGCCGTAGTTGCACACCACGCACGCGCGCACCACGTGGCGGATGCGCTCAGCGGCAATGCCCACGTAGAGCGATAAAAAGCCGATCTCGTCCTCGGTGACCTTGAGGTTGTAGTACTTTTCAAACAGCACGCTGCACGCCCAGGTGGCGCCGAAAATGCTGGGGTAATTGGTCTTGATCTCCTGCAGCAACGGGTTGGGGATGCGGATGTGGTAGCGCATCCGGAATACCGCGCAGGACAGGTGGTAGGCAAAGTTCTGCATCAGCGCGCCGTCGCCCGAGAGGTCCACATCCAATATGGTCTCGATGGTGTGCACCACGTCCTGCAAAAACAGCTGGAAGGACGCGTCCTGCGCAAGCAGGATGCGCTCGATGGCCTGCGCCTCGCTGCGGTGGATGCCCGCCGCCTCGATGTGCATGGAAAGATAGGCCATCTCCGGCGGGGGAATCGTCAGGTGGTAGCGGCTCTGCAGCATTGCGGCCGAGCGCTCGGCCAGCAGCATCCGGTTCTGGATGAACAGCTCGGGCATCTTTTTGGCGGTGATGTCCACCACGTGCCCGGTCAGCAGCCGGTACACGCAGGTACAGATCGCAAACCACAGCGTCACGTAGCTGCCCTGTTGCAGGGAAATGCGGTTTTCCTCCTCCAGTGCGGCGAGCATCTGCTCCACCGGATGGCTGTCAAAGCCCGCGTAGAGCTGAGAGAGCACCTGCCGGTGCTTGGGCGCGATGCGCCCCGCGCGCCGTTCACCCTGCAGCGCCTCGTCCTGCATCCGCCCGGTGCGCAGCGCGAAGAGTTTGGCAAGCGCGATGCGCCGGTTCCACTCGCTGCCCTCTAGGAAGATGCCGTAGTTCTTGCGCTTGACAATGCGCAGGGAAAAATCAGCAAACCAGTCCTGCAGCTGTACCAGCTCCTTGCTGATGGAGGAACGGCTGACAAACAGCTGCTGTGCCAGCGCCGCCTCGGTCAGGCCCTTTTTTTGCGCAAGCAGCAGCTTGCCTGCAATGAGCATCTTGCGCTCGCAGAGCCTGCTCGACTGCCGGAGCGCACACTGCTGCTGAAAAAATGCCTGGTCCTGCGCATTGGGAACCAACAGAAGCACGCCCTTGCCAGGCTTGCGGCTAAAAGAAATGTCCGTATCGGTGAGTGCTTGATCGATGGCCGCGCACTCCGTGCGCACGGTACGGCTGGACAGCTCCAGCGCCTGGGCGATCCGTTCAATGGTGAGGCCATCGCGCTTGTTGTACAGCAGAAGCAGTATGCGGCGCTGCCGCATGGTCAGGCTCTGCCATGCTTGATCTGCACGCCTCATGTTGTCGCTCACATCCTTGATCTCATGATACACGTAGCGTCGCCTTGAAAATGTACAAATGCCGCGCAGCGGCTGCGGCAAAAAACAGCATGTTTCGCGTGTAATGGGAAACGCTTCTTATTTAAGTATGAAAACCGTGCCGAAAGTATGCCCCCGCGCCGCATTGTGCCGCAACTTTTTTGCGCCCTTGACGGAGGTTTTTTTGTCTGTTTTAATGGACGAAAAGAAGCGCGCTTTTCCCGCAAAAAGACCGCGCCGGCCTGTCTGCCGCGCTGCCGTGCCTGAATGTCTTTCACATCCACAAAATAACGTGCAAGGAGGCGTCTCTCGTTATGAAAGAGGCAACTGTTACCGTGTTGAGCGCCGTGGGGCTGCACGCCCGACCCGCTACCATCTTCGTCACCCAGGCAGCCAAGTTCCGCAGCGATATTTCCGTACTGGCAAACGACAGAAAGACCAACGGCAAAAGCATTTTAGGGGTACTTTCGCTGGGCGTGCAGTGCAACCAGCGCATCACCATCAGGGCCGAGGGGCCTGATGAAGAGACGGCGATCCAGGCGCTTGAGCAGGTGATCCGCCAGGGCGACGAGGGCATTAAATAACGCGCTGGCCCGCGTTGGAAGTTGTGCACATTATGCGTGAAAAATGTTGAAAACACAACGAATTTTTCCAGTTTACACATTGTTTTCTGAAAATACTTCAAAAAAGGAGTATAGGCATATGTATCAGGGGATCGGCGCATCGGGCGGCATTGCCATCGGTAGGGCGTGCCTGTTTGCGCAGGCACAGGAGACGATCTGTCAAGCGCCCGTCGCGCCGCAGGATGTGGCGCGCGAGCAGGCGCTGCTTACGCGCGCCGTGGCGCAGGCGCAAGAGGAGCTGGGGCAGCTCTACGAACAGACCCTGCGTGCGCTGGGCAGGGAGCACGCAATGGTGTTCGAGGCGCACCAGATGGTGCTGCAGGACCCGCTTTTTATGGAAGAGATCACCCGCGCCATCCAGGAGGAAAGGCTCTGCGCGGCGTACGCCGTGCGCCGCACGGCGGATGGGTACATCGCCCAGTTTGAGGCCATGGACGATGCGTACTTCCGCGAGCGCAGCGCGGATATCCGCGACATCGCGCACAGGTTGATCGCGCACATGCTGGGCCAGCCGCTGCAGGCGCGGACGCTGGAGGCGCCCGGCATTGTGGTGGCGCATGACCTGACCCCGTCGGACACAGCCAACTTGCCCAAGCAATACCTGCTGGGCTTTGCTACCGAGGTGGGCGGCGCGACGGCCCACACAGCCATTTTGGCGCGCGCCATGGGCGTGGCGGCGGTGGTGGGCGCATCGGGCCTGATGGAGACGATCGCGCAGGGGGATATGCTCATCGTGGATGGAGACGCGGGGCAGGTGCTGGTGCGGCCGGATGCGGAAACACTTGCGGCCTACCGACAGAAGCAACAGCGCCAGCAGGCGCGCAGGAAGGAACTGGAAGCGCTACGGGCGTTGCCCGCCACCACGGCCTGCGGCGCGCGCACGGTGGAACTGGCGGCCAACATCGGCGCGCCCGGGGAGGTGGCGGCCGCGCTGGCGCAGGGTGCGCAGGGGGTGGGCCTGCTGCGCACGGAGTTTCTCTACATGGACGCACTGCAGCTGCCTGACGAGGACACGCAGGCCGCCGCTTACGGCGCAGTGGTGCAGGGCATGGCGGGAAGGCCGGTGGTGATCCGCACGCTGGATATCGGTGGGGACAAAAAGTTGCCCTATCTTGCGATGCCTGACGAGGCCAACCCTTTTATGGGTTGGCGGGCAATTCGCATGTGCCTGGACAATACAGAGCTATTTCGCACCCAACTGCGCGCCATCCTGCGGGCCAGCGCCCTGGGGCCGGTGCGCATGATGTACCCCATGATCAGCTGCGTCTCGGAGGTGCGCGCGGCAAACGCCGAGCTTACCAGGGCGCGCGCGGAGCTTGACGCGCGGGGCGTGGCCTATGACCCCGCCATGCAGGTGGGCGTTATGATCGAGATTCCCGCCGCGGCGGTGGCGGCGGATATCCTTGCGCGGGAGGTGGACTTTTTCAGCATCGGTTCCAACGACCTGGTGCAGTACACCATGGCGGCCGACCGGATGAACGAACGGATCGCGCACCTCTACCAGCCCGCCCATCCCGCGGTGCTGCGGCTGATCCGCTACGTGATCGACGCGGCCCACCAGCAGGGCAAGTGGGTGGGCATGTGCGGTGAGATGGCGGGCGACCCCGCGCTTGCGCCCATCCTGCTGGGCCTGGGGCTGGACGAATTTTCCATGAGCCCCCAGCGCCTGCCCGAGGTCAAGCAGGCCATCCGCAGCGTGCGTATGCAGCAGGCCGCGCTGGCGGCCGAAGAGGCGCTGCAGTGCCCGCTGGCAGATAAACCGTAAAAAAGGCCATAAAAAAGCCCCCTGGCGGGCTGGCACGAAGAGGCGTGCCGGCCAGCCAAGGGGCTTTTGATGATGCGGGGTGTTTCACACGGGCTGCGCGGGGCCCAGCGTGGCGAAATAAACGCCGCCCTGGCAGGTAATGATCACCTCCTGATAGCCCACGGTCTGCTGGCCGCGCAGCGCGCGCAGGTGGATGCGCATGGTGTCGCGCGCCTGGCCGGAGGCGTCCAGCGGTGAAACGTAGAGCGTCTGGGGGCGGGTGCAGGTATGGGGCTGCGCAAGGGGAGTGACGATGCCTGTGGCGATGTCCCACAGGAGAAGATCGCCGCCGTCCGTCTCCACGCGCACGCCCGTCACGCCCTCGGACCATGCGATGCAAAGCGGCAGGCCGGGCACGCTGCTTGCAAGGGGGCTGTAGCCGGCAAGTGGTGTAGTGACGTCCACCTGCAGGGCGATGGGCCTGTGCAGGGCGATGGCCCGGGCACAGAGCGGCGCGCCGTCCGGCCGGGCGGCGTAGGCCAGCACCGTAACGCCGGCAAATGCGCGCGCCGCATCGGGCGGGGGTGCTGCAGTGGAAGGGACGCGCTGCCCCGGCGCAGAAGGCTGCAGAGGCAGCGCGCAAAACAGCAGCGCCAACGCGACGCAGCACAGGCAGGCGCGCAGAGCCAGGCGCAGCGGCGCGCGGCGCTCGTAGGCGGCGATACGCTGCCACAGGGCCGCTTGGGCCTGTGGGCTGGGGCGCAGCTGGGACTGTATGCCGCGCGAGGTTTGGGTGATGTTCACGGCGTCATCTCTCCTTCCATCTGGCGGTGCAGGCGCTTGCGCGCGCGTGACAGGCGCATGCGCGCCGCGCCCTCGCCTATGCCCAGCGCAGCGGCGATCTCGCAAGTGGTGCAGCCTGCAAAATAGAACAGGTACAGCACGGTTCGCTCGTCCTGCGGGAGCGCCGTCAGCGCCGCGTAAAGGGCGTTTTCCTCGGGCAGGGCAAAGGTGCACGCATCCTGCGGCTGCGCATCGCCTGCGGGCGCGCGGTGCCGACACCAGGCGCTTGCAAGCAGCTTTTTGCTGCGGTTGAGCGCGGTGCGGATCAGCCAGGCTTTGCGGTGCTGGTCATCTGCAAACCCCTTGCGTCTGCGGTAGTAGAGAAAAAACACGTCCTGATAGACGTCGTCCGCGTCCTGCGGGCTGTGCGTGCGCGCAAGCGCAATGCCATAGACCATGGGGCCGTGGCGCGTGACCACCGCCTCAAAGGTGTCCTGCGGTTCACACAAGGGGCACCGCCTCCTTCCCCGCTTCATCCCTCTTCAATACAAACTTCCCGCAGCGCGCCTGATTGTCACAGCGCACATGCAAAAAAGCACAAAAATCTGCGCGCCGCCATACCATAATAGCGGAGCCGCGTGCCAAAAAAGCGGCACCATCGGGAGGAATACCATGAAAAAACGTTGGATGCGATGGACCTGCTGCGTACTGTGCGCGTTGTTTGTGCTTGTTACGTGCACAGCCGCGCCCCCCGCGCGCGCCGCTGAGGTGCGCTATGCGGGCATGGACGTCAGCGAATGGCAGGGCACCATCGATTTTGCACGCGTGAAGGCGGCCGGCATCTCCGCAGTCTACATCCGTTCCAGCCTGGGCACGGGCTATGTGGACCCGTTTTTCCGCCGCAACTACGAGGGCGCAAAGGCCCAGGGCCTTTACGTTGGATTCTATCATTATGTTACGGCGCGCACCACCGCCGAGGCGGCCGATGAAGCGCGCTTTTTTGTATCGGTCATCGCGGGCACCCAGCCCGACATGCGCCTTGCGATGGATTTTGAATACTTTGCCGGACTGAGCCGCGCCCAGATCAACGACATCGCGCGGACCTTTCTTGCCACGGTGCAGCAGCTCAGCGGCAAGGAAATGGTGATTTACAGCAACGCCTACGATGCGCGCACCGTGTTTGACGAGGATTTGACCGCCTACCCCCTGTGGGTGGCGGAGTATGGCCCCAGCGTGCCCGACACGGGCGTGTGGCGCGACTGGGCGGGCTTCCAGTACGAGAGCAGCGGCAGGGTGCCCGGCATCAACGGCCGCGTGGACCGCGACTGGTTTAAGCAGAGCATCTTCCTTACGGGCAGCGACCCCGTGCCCCCTGTGGATCCGCCGGCGCCTCCCCCGCCGCCGTCTGACACCCGCACCTATACGGTGCAGCGGGGCGACACGCTCTCAGAGATCGCGGCGCGCTTCGGCACCACGGTGGCGGCGCTTGTACGGGAGAACAACATCGCCAACCCCAATTTGATCTATCCAGGGCAGGTGCTGCGCATCGGCGGCGCGGACGGGGACACCGGTGGCAGCGCAGGCGGTGCGCGCACCTACACGGTGCAGCGGGGCGACACGCTCTCCGGGATCGCGGCGCGTTTCGGCACCACGGTGGCAGCGCTTGCGCGGGAGAACAACATCGCCAACCCCAATTTGATCTACCCCGGGCAGGTGCTGCGCATCGGCGGCGCGGACGGGGGCACCGGCGGCAGCGCAGGCGGGGCGCGCACCTATACGGTGCGACGGGGCGACACGCTCTCAGGGATCGCGGCGCGCTTCGGCACCACCGCGGCCAACCTGGCGCATATCAACAGGATCGCCAACCCCAACCTGATCTATCCGGGCGAGGTGCTGCGCATTGCGGCTGAGGCGCCGGCGGCGATTACCTACACGGTGCGACGGGGCGACACGCTCTCGGGGATCGCGGCGCGCTTTGGCACCACCACGGCGGTGCTGGCGGGCATCAACCACCTGCGCAACCCCAATTTGATTTACCCCGGGCAGGTGCTCAAAATCAACTGACGCGTCCCCATGCGCCGAGGAAAAAGGGATAGCCAACGCGTCGGCGAAATGGTATAGTGTGCTTGTACACCAATCCTTTTTTCCAACTGTAAAGGAGCATGTGGGATGCGAGCAATTAACAATGTACTGGTTGTGCTGCCGGTAGAGGATGCGGCGCACCAGCAGGTTTTGCGCCAGGCTGCGCCGCAGGCCGTCTTCACCTTTGCGGGCGAGGCTGTGACGCAGGATATGGTCAGGGAGGCGGAGGTCATCATCGGCAACCCGCCGGCGGCCTATCTTGCGGGCGCGGAAAAGCTCCGGTGGCTGCAGCTGAACAGCGCGGGCGCGGACGCCTATATCAAAGAGGGCGCGCTGCCTGCGGGCGTGGCGCTCACCAACGCCACGGGCGCGTACGGCCTGGCGATCAGCGAGCACATGCTGGGCATGATGCTGATGCTGATGAAAAAGCTGCACCTGTATCACGATAATATGAAGGAAAACCGCTGGCGGGACGAGGGCATGGTGCGCGCCATCGATCAATCCACGGTGCTGGTCGTGGGCATGGGGGATATCGGCGGCGCGTTTGCGCAGCGCTGCAAGGCCATGGGCGCAAAAACGATCGGCGTGCGCCGCGCCAATCTGGCCGATAAGCCCGATTATATCGACGAACTGTACCTGACAGAGCATCTGGACGCGCTGCTGCCCCAGGCGGATGTGGTGGCGCTGAGCCTGCCCGGCACCAAGGCCACCTATAAAATGTTTGACAGGGACCGTATCGCGCGCATGAAAGAGGGTGCCATCCTGCTCAACGTGGGACGGGGCACGGTGGTGGATACGGACGCCCTATGCGACGCCCTTGTGAACGGCCATCTGGCCGGCGCGGGAATCGACGTGACCGACCCCGAGCCCCTGCCGGCGGCGCACCCGCTCTGGCAGGCGCCCAACTGCATCATTACTCCCCACGTATCGGGTGGGTTCCACCTGCAGGAGACCTACGAGCGCATCCTGCGCATCGCAGCGGACAACATGCGCCGCTTCCAGGCGGAGGAACCGCTGCAAAACCAGGTGGACTTTGCCACGGGCTACCGCCGCCTGTGAGTGTGCGCGGGACGCACCGCGCGTGAAACAAGTATCGTGCGATACGCTTGCGTGCGCCTGTCTGACGATGGGCGCGCGCTTTTTTTACCGCTCGCTTCGGACAAATACAGGGCTTTGTACCTTGTAACGCGCGGGGGCGCGTGATAAAATACGTTTTACCTGCATAGGCGGGCGCGTGTTTTAACGGAGGCAAGAAGGTAGGAGCTCTATGGCGAAGAAAGAGAAAAAATGGCCCATGTCCCGCATCCTGTCCACAGTGCTGCTGGTGACGCTGGTGCTGTCCATTGTTTTTTTGATTGTGCGTATCTTTGCCGCGCCGGGCGGGCGCGTGGCGGCCCATTTTGCCGAGCGCAGCAAGGGCGATTACATCCAGATGGCAATCCAGTGCCTGCTGGGCATCGTGGTGCTGTACCTGCCGGGCGTCGTGGCCAAAAGAACGCGCATTGAGATTCCCTCGGTGATGCACTGCATGTACGTGGTGTTTCTCTACTGCTCCATCTACTTAGGCGAAATCAAAAACTTTTATTACGACCTACCCCACTTCGATACGCTGCTGCACGGCTTCAGCGGCGTGATGCTGGGGGCGCTCGCGTTCTGCTTCATCGCGCTGCTCAACCGATCCGAACGGGTGCCGGTGGATTTGAGCCCCGCGTTTGTGGCCATCTTCGCGTTTTGCTTTTCCATGACGCTGGGCGCGCTGTGGGAGATCTACGAGTTCAGTTTTGACGGCATTTTGGGCATGAATATGCAGAAGTACATGCTGGAGGACGGCACGCAGCTGCTTGGCAAGGCTGCGCTTGCCGACACCATGAAGGATTTGATTGTGGATGCGGTGGGCGCGCTGGTCGCATCGGTGGTGGGCTATATCAGCATCAAGCGCAACAAGGGCCTGATCGATAAGATCCAGATCAAAAAACTGCCCCAAACAGGGGAGGACGCATGAAGACGGGGTTGGTGCTGGAAGGCGGCGGCATGCGCGGGCTCTACAGTGTGGGCGTGCTCGACGCGCTGATGGATGCGCAGATTCTGCCAGCGTATATCATCGGCGTATCGGCGGGCGCGGCCAACGCGGTATCCTACATTGCGGGCCAGCGGGAGCGCGGCCTTACGGTCAACACCAGATACGCAGGGGATAAGCGCTACGCCAGTTTTGCCAATTTTCTGCGCGAGCGCTCAGTGTTCGGCATGGATTTTATCTTTGATGAAATCCCAAACAAGCTGGTGCCGCTGGATTTTGACGCGCTGCTGCGCGCGCCCTGCACCTTTTATGCGGCGGTGACCGATGTGCAGACAGGCGCCCCCGTCTACTTTGAAAAGGCGCAGATGGGCCGCTCGTGTGACATCATCCGCGCCTCCAGCTCGCTGCCGGTGTTCTCGCCCATGGTACAGATTGGGGGCAGAAAGTACCTCGACGGCGGGGTGAGCGACCCCATCCCGGTCAAGCGGGCGCTCGCCGACGGCTGCGCGCGCGTGGTGGTGGTGCGCACCCGCCCGCTGGACTATGTCAAAATCCCTGAGCACGGGCGCGTGGTGTACCGGCGGGTGCTGCGCGATTACCCGCACATGATCGCGGCGCTGGATAAGCGGCACATCGTCTACAACGATACCTGCGCCACCTTGCGCGAGCTTACCTGGCAGGGCAGGGCACTGCAGATCGCCCCGCGCACGCCGCTGCCTGTGCGCCGCTTTGAAAAGGACAGGCGCCGCCTGATGGCGGCGTACGATATGGGCTTTGCAGACGCGCAGGCCCAGATGGGGGACATCCGCAGGATGCTGGATATACAGCGGGCGTGAACGGGGGAAAACGCATGCAAAAAAACAGCGCGCCGGAAGACAATCTTCCGGCGCGCTGCATTTGTTATGCCTTGGGTTCAGCCGCGGCGCCCTGCCCCGCATGGCGGCGGATGCGGCTCTCCGGGCCAGATGGCACACTGTTTCGTGTGCGCGCCGCCGCTGTGCGGCCCTGAAATGGCATACGACCAGGCGCTATGCCGGCTGCGCCTGCTGCTGCAGGGATTTGTAGTACCTGCGCATGCACACCACCTCCACAGCGATCATGAACACCCACCCCAGCGCCGAGGCGTAGCACACGCCCGTCAGGCCCATGCGGGGCACCAGCAGGAAGGAGCCCAGCACGCGGATGACGATGGAGGTCGTGGTGGTAAACAGCGTGATTTTGAGCTTGCCCACCCCGCGGAACATGCCCTGCATGATGAACGTCTGGCTCAGCAGGAAGTAGAAGAAGCACATCAGGCGCAGAAATTCGGCGCCGATGGTGATGACGCCCATCTCCGCCTCGTCCACAAACAGGTACATCACCTGCGGCGCCAGGGCGTAGAGCAGCGCCGAGGCGGCCAGCGCCACCGCAAGATCGATGAGCGCGGCGCGCTTATAGCCCGCAAACACGCGCTCGTGGCGCTTTGCACCCACGTTCTGCGCGCAAAACGTGGAGGTGGCGTTGCTCATGGCGTCAAAGGGTGTGGTGATGATGGCCTCCACGCGCATGGCCGCGTTGAACGCCGCGATGGTATCAGTGCCAAAGGGGTTGACCACGCCCTGGATGAGCAGCCTGCCGATGTAGACGAAGGTCTGCTGCAGGGCGGAGGCCCAGCTGTAGCGGATGGTGTTGACCAAGATGCTTTTTTTAAAGATCCATTCTCTGCGCTTGAGGGCGATGAGGGGCTTTTTAAAGTAGACGAACGCCACGCACAGCAGCGAGGAGATGCCCTGGGCAATGATCGTGGCCAGCGCCGCGCCGCGCACCCCCATGCCGAACTGGGCCACAAAGAGCAAATCCAGCCCCACATTGATAAGCGAGGAAATCAAGAGGAAGAGGAACGGCGTGCGCGAGTCGCCCGTGGCCCGTAGGGCGGAGGCGTAGAAATTATAGAGGAAGGAAAAGATCAGCCCGGCAAAGATGATCTGCAGATAGCCATTGGCATCGCCGATGATCGCTTCGGGTGTTTTGATCATCTTCAGCAGCGGCAGAGAGAGCGCCATGCACAGGATGGAAAACACGATGGTGAACGTCCCGCCGCCGATGAGCGAGGTGGACGTCTGTATTTTGAACTGATCGTACGCCTTGGCGCCGTAGAGCTGTGCCAGGATGATGCCGATGCCGATGCACACGCCGAACAGAAAGAAGATGGCGATGGACATGATGGGGTTGGCCACGCCCACCGCGGCCAGCGCGTCCTTGCCCAGCACCTGCCCCACGATCACCGCGTCCACGGTGTTGTAAAACTGCTGGAACAGGTTGCCCAGCAGCACGGGTATGGCAAACTGTATCAGCGTGGGCGTGATGCGCCCGCTGGTCATATCGCGCTGTTTTTGCATCGCTGTGCGTCCCCCTACCATAAAGCTTGTGTGGCCCTTTACATTATATCGCCGCCATAGCTATAATAAAAATAGCAATTAAAGATACAATCCATATAAAAAAGTGATGGGTGGTGCGGCGTACGTGGATTTGAAACAGCTGCGCGGGTTTATCGCCATGGCCGAGGAGGGCAGCATGACGGGGGCGGCGCGCAAGCTCTTTGTGGCGCAGTCTGCGCTCTCGGCCCAGCTCAAGCGCCTGGAGCAGGAGATGGGCACGGAGCTGATGCAGCGCGGCGCCAGGCGCCTGACGCTGACCGACGCGGGGCGCATCCTCTACAACCGCGCCAAGCGCATCATTGAGCTTGCCGACGCCACAAGCAAGGAGATCGGCGACTACGCGCGCGGCCTGGCCGGCACGCTCTACCTGGGCATGACGCCTTCCACGGCGCTGACCCTTTTTGACGGGCACCTGAGCGCGTTTCACGAGCGCTATCCCGATATCCAGTACCAGCTCTACGAGGCCAACACCGCCGAGATCGTGGCGCTGCTCACCAGCGGCGTGGTGGAGGTGGGCATCGTGCGCACCCCCTTTAAAACTGCGGAGATCGACGCCCTCTACGCCAAGCCCGAGCCCATGGCAGCCGCCTTCAACCCGCAGAAGATCAGCCTGCCCGGCAGGGATGGGGACTGGATTCCCCTGCAAGCGCTGCGCGACGCCCCCGTGTGCGTGCTGCGCCGCTTTGAGGAGCTGCTCTCTGCCGCCTGCCTGAAAAACGGCTTTATGCCCCGTACGGTGTCCACCAACAGCCAGATGCTGCTCAATATCATGTGGGCGCGCTACGGGCTGGGGATATCCATCGCGCCGGCGTCCGCCTTTCGCAGCGGGCGTCAGGGGGAGGGGCTGTGCTACCGCCTCATCGACGACGCATCCCTCTACACCCGCCGCGCGGTCATCAGCATGCGCGGGCGCTACCTCTCCGGCCCGGGGCGTATGTTTCTGGAGATGTGCCGCGACCTGGAGGGCTAGGCCCGCACGGGGCCGCTTTTTTTGCAATATACAGCCTGATGTGCATAATATGCAGTTTGTACAGAAGAAATTGAATAAATATGCCTTTAAACGGTTGACAAGACGGAAAGATGGCGTATAATTATGTTGTATCAGGGATGTTTATTCAAGCCCTTGCCTATGCAAACGACACGATGGAATCATGGAAAGGAACGATGCATCATGCAAAAATACAACAAGGTTGTGCTGGCGTACTCCGGCGGACTGGATACCTCTGTCATCATCCCCTGGCTCAAGGAGAACTATGGCTGCGAGGTGATCGCGGTTGCGGCGGACGTGGGCCAGGGCGCGGAGCTGGACGGCCTGGAGGAAAAGGCGAAAAAGACCGGCGCCTCTAAGCTCTACATCGCGGATTTAAAGGACGTATTTGTCAACGACTACATCTTTCCCACCCTCAAGGCGGGCGCCGTCTACGAGGGCCAGTACTTGCTGGGCACCTCCTTTGCGCGGCCCATCATCGCCAAGCGTATTGTGGAGATCGCCAAAGCGGAGGACGCGGACGCCATCGCCCACGGCTGCACCGGCAAGGGCAACGACCAGGTGCGCTTTGAGCTGACCATCAAAGCCTTTGCACCCGAGATGGGCATCATCGCCCCCTGGCGCACGTGGGAGCTCAAGAGCCGCGAGGACGAGATCGCCTACGCCGAGGCGCACAACGTGCCGCTGGCCATTACAAAGGAAACCAACTATTCCAAGGACAAAAACCTGTGGCACCTCTCCCACGAGGGGCTGGATCTGGAAGACCCCGCAAACGAGCCGCAGTACGATAAAATCCTGGAGCTGGGCGTGTCCCCCGAGCAGGCGCCCGACGCCCCCACCTACGTAACCATCTCCTTTGAAAAAGGTGTGCCCGTGGCGCTGGACGGCGTAAAGATGGACGGGGTGTCCCTGATCGCCAAGCTCAACGCGCTGGGCGGTGCAAACGGCGTGGGCCTGGTGGACATGGTGGAAAACCGGCTGGTGGGCATGAAGAGCCGCGGCGTCTACGAAACGCCGGGCGGCAGCATCCTCTACAAGGCGCACAGCATGCTGGAGGAGCTCTGCCTGGACAAAGCCACCCAGCACTATAAAATGAAGGTGGCCATGGAATTTGCGGATCTGGTCTACAACGGCCAGTGGTTCACCCCCCTGCGCGAGGCGCTCTCGGCCTTTGTGGATAAAACGCAGGAAACCGTCACCGGCGATGTGAAGCTCAAGCTCTACAAGGGCAACATCATCGGCGCGGGCATGACCAGCCCCTACTCGCTCTACGACGAGGAGATCGCCACTTTCGGCGAGGACGAGGTGTACGACCAGATGGACAGCCAGGGCTTTATCAACCTATTCGGCCTGCCCATCAAGGTCAAGGCCATGCTGGACGCCAAGCGCAACAAATAACGGATTATGATTCGGGTGCAAGGAGGAAGCGCGTCGCTATGAAGATGTGGGCAGGAAGGACGTCGGGGGATATCGCCGACTGCGTCAACGAACTCAACGCCTCCATTGGCTTTGACAAGCGCATGTACGCGCAGGATATCGCCGGCTCCATCGCCCACGCGGGCATGCTGGGCAAGGTGGGCATCCTCACGCAGGCCGAGTGCGCAGAAATCCAGCAGGCGTTGCAGGTAATTTCCCAGGAAATCGCTTCGGGCGCGCTGCCCATCGACGAGACCGCGGAGGACATCCACATGTTCGTCGAGCAGGTGCTCACCCAGCGGCTGGGCACGCTGGGAAAAAAGCTGCACACCGCCCGCTCGAGAAACGACCAGGTGGCGCTGGATCTGCGCATGTACTTAAAGGACGACGCGGGGGAGATCTGCGCGCTTGCGCACGGTTTGGCGGAGGCGCTCTGCGACATTGCAGAGGCGCACACCGAGACGGTGATGCCCGGCTACACTCACCTGCAGCGCGCCCAGCCCGTGACGCTTGCGCACCACCTGATGGCCTACGTGCAGATGCTGCTGCGCGATTTGGGCCGCCTGCGGGACGCGTCCGCGCGCATGAACGTGCTGCCTTTGGGCAGCGGCGCGCTTGCGGGTACCACCTATCCCCTCGACCGCCAGCACGTGGCGGACGCGCTGGGCTTTGCGGGCATCACCCAAAACAGCATGGACGGGGTGAGCGACCGCGACTTTGTGCTGGAGCTTGCAGGCGCGCTGTCCATCCTCATGATGCACCTCTCGCGCCTGTGTGAGGAGCTGGTGCTGTGGTGCAGCTGGGAGTTCCGCTTTATGTCGCTGGACGACGCCTACGCCACGGGTTCCTCCATCATGCCGCAGAAGAAGAATCCCGACGTGCCTGAGCTGGTGCGGGGCAAGACCGCGCGGGTGTACGGCGATAACATGACGCTGCTTGCCATGATGAAAGCGCTGCCCCTTGCCTACAACAAGGATATGCAGGAGGATAAAGAGGCGATCTTTGACGCGTGCGACACGGTCAAGCTGTGCCTGCGGGCCATGACACCCATGATGCGCAGCGCCACCTTCCATCCGGATGTGATGAAGCGCGCGGCGCAGGCCGGCTTTATCAACGCCACCGACTGCGCGGATTACCTGGTCAAGCGCGGCGCGGCCTTCCGCGACGCCTACCGCATCACCGGCGCGCTGGTCAAAACCTGCATCGACAAGGGGTGCACGCTCGACACCCTGCCCCTTGCGAACTTTCAGGCGGCAAGCCCCCTGTTTGCGCAGGACGTGTACGCGGCCATCGACCTTTTGACGTGCGTGACCGCGCGCGACATCCCCGGCGGCCCCGCGCCCGGCCAGGTGAAAACGCAGATCGCCCAGGCGCGCGCGCTGCTTGCAAAGGAGGCGTTGTGATGAAGCACAAGGTGTTTATCGACGGCCAGGCGGGAACCACGGGCCTGGAGATCTACCAGCGCATGCAGGCGCGCGACGACGTGGAGCTGCTGCTGATCGACGAGGAGAAGCGCAAGGACGTGGGCGCGCGCAGGGCGTGCATCAACCAGGCGGACATCGTGTTTTTGTGCCTGCCCGACGCGGCGGCCAAAGAGGCGGTCGCGCTTGTGGAGAACGACCGCGTCAAGGTGATCGACGCAAGCACCGCGCACCGCACCGCGCCCGGCTGGGCGTACGGCTTTGCAGAGCTCTCGCCCGCCCACCGCAGGGCGGTGGCCGAGAGCCGCCGCATCGCAAACCCCGGCTGCCACGCAAGCGGCATGATCGCGATCGTCTATCCCCTCATCGCGCTGGGCATCCTGCCGCGGGACTACCCCGTGTGCTGCCACAGCCTCACCGGCTATTCGGGCGGGGGCAAGGCCATGATCGCCCAGTACGAGGCAGAGGAGCGGGATGCCGCGCTGGACAGCCCGCGCACCTACGGGCTGAACCTCGTGCACAAACACCTGCCCGAGATGCAGCACGTCACCGGCCTTGCGCAGCCGCCCCTGTTTTCCCCCATTGTGTGCGATTTTTACAGCGGCATGGCGGTGAGCGTGCCCCTCTATATGAACCGATTGGCGAAGCCCCTGTCGGCCGACAACCTGGCCGAGGCGCTGGAGGCGTATTATAAAGAAAGCGTGTTCCTTTCGGTGGAACGTAAAACCGAGGGCTTTTTGCCCGCAAACGCGCTTGCCGGCACCAACAGGATGCGCCTCTACGTGTGCGGCAACGACGCGCAGGCGGAAGTGATCAGCGTGTTTGACAACCTGGGTAAGGGCGCCTCGGGCGCGGCGATGCAGAACATGAACATCGCCCTGGGCCTTGCGGAGGACGCGTATTTTTAAGTAAAACAGGGCCGCTGGCCCTGTGATTATTTGGGGAGAGGAAGGATAAATTTGGCAGATATCATCGAGATTACCGGCGGTGTGTGCGCCCCCCTGGGCTTTACGGCCAGCGGGGTGCACTGTGGCATCCGCAAAAACCACGCCAAGAAGGATCTGGCCCTGATCGTATGCGCGGTGCCCGCAAGCGCGGCGGCCATGTACACCCAAAACAAGGTGTACGGCGCGCCCATCACCGTGACGCGCGCGCACCTTGAAAACGGTGTGGCGCGCGCGGTCATCTGCAACAGCGGCAACGCCAACACCTGCAACGCGGACGGAGTGGAAAAGGCAAACAGGATGTGCGACTTGACCGCCCAGGCCCTGGGCATCGACGAAAGCGATGTGATCGTGGCCTCCACGGGCGTGATTGGGCAGACGCTTGACATCGCCCCCATCGAGGCGGGCATGCCGGCGCTGGTGGCGGGCCTCTCCAAAGAGGGCGCGCGCGACGCGGCCGAGGCGATTTTGACCACGGATTTGCGCGTCAAGGAAAAGACCGTGCAGTTTACGCTGGACGGCAAGGTATGTAGAATCGGCGCCATCGCCAAGGGCTCAGGCATGATTCACCCCAACATGGCCACCATGCTCAGCTTTATCACCACGGACGTGGCCATCACCCCGGCCATGCTGCAAACCGCCCTTAAAAACGTGGTGCAGGACACCTACAACATGATCAGCATCGACGGGGACACCTCCACCAACGATATGGTGAGCATCATGGCAAGCGGGCTTGCGGGCAACGCGCTGATCGACGCCCCCGGCGCGGCGCTCGACCTGTTTACCGCGGCGCTCAAACAGATTGCGGTGTTTATGGCGCGCGCCATCGCCCAGGACGGCGAGGGCGCCACCAAACTTCTGGAGTGCACGGTTACAGGCGCGCCCGATGCGCGCACCGCGCGCGTGGTGGCAAAGTCCGTCATCTGCTCGAGCCTGTTTAAGTCCGCCATGTTCGGCGCGGACGCCAACTGGGGCCGTATCCTCTGCGCGGTGGGCTACGCGGACGCCGCGTTTGCGGTGGATACGATCGACGTCAAGCTACGCTCGGGCGCGGGTTGCATCCACGTGTGCGCGCAGGGCGCGGGCGTGCCCTTCAGCGAGGAGGAGGCAAAGCGCGTACTGAGCCAAAGCGAGATCAACATCGATATCGACCTGGGCCAGGGTGACGCTTCCGCCACCGCGTGGGGCTGCGATTTGACGTACGATTACGTCAAGATCAACGGCGACTACAGGACCTGATAGAGGGGAGAAGCGATCATGACACAGCAGCAACTGACCAACGCGCAGAAGGCGGAGGTGCTCAACGCCGCCCTTCCCTATATCCAGCGCTACACGGGCAAGGTCGTCGTGGTGAAGTACGGCGGCAACGCCATGATCAATCCGGCGCTGAAGGAGGCCGTGATGAGCGACATCATTCTGCTGTCGCTGGTGGGCATCAAGGTGGTGCTGGTGCACGGCGGCGGGCCGGAGATCACCGGCATGCTGGATCGGCTGGGCATTGCATCGAAGTTTATTGACGGGCTGCGCTACACCGACGAGGAGACCGTGCAGGTGGTGCAGATGGTGCTCTCGGGCAAGACCAATAAGGACCTTGTGGCGCTCATCGAGGCGAAAAACGGCAAGGCCGTGGGTATGTGCGGCATCGACGGCAAAATGATCCAGTGTGAAAAGATGCAGGGGCCGCATGATTTGGGCTATGTGGGCCACATCACCCGCATCAACCCCGAGCCCATCTACAACGCGCTGGAGAACGGGTACATCCCCGTCATCGCCACGGTGGGCATCGACCAAGAGGGGCACTCCTACAACATCAACGCGGACACCGCCGCTTCGAGCATCGCAAGCGCGCTGGGCGCGGAGAACATCATCCTGATGACCGACATCCGCGGCCTGCTGCGCGATGTCGAGGATGAGTCCAGCCTCATCCCCGCCGTGCCGGTGGGCGAGGTGGCCACGCTCATGGAGCAGGGCATCATCTCCGGCGGCATGATCCCCAAGGTGGCCTGCTGCGCCGACGCGGTGCGCGCGGGTGTCAAACGCGCCGTGATGATCGACGGGCGCATCCCCCACGCTATCCTCATTGAGATGTTCTCCAACGAGGGCATCGGCACCATGATCTACTGATGGAAAAGGAGCGTGATCCTATGGATTTTGCACAACTGCAGGCGATGGACAGCGCCTACGTCATGCACACCTACGGCCGGTTCCCCGTGGGCATCGCATCGGGCAAAAACGCCCGTTGCACGGACTTTGACGGCAAACAATACATCGATTTTACCAGCGGCATCGGCGTCAATGCCCTGGGCTTTTGCGACGCGGGCTGGATCGCCGCGGTGACAGCGCAGCTGGGCAAAATCCAGCATATCTCCAACCTGTACTACACCGAGCCCTGCGTGCAGGTGGCAAAAATCCTCTGCGAGCGCACCGGCATGCGCAAGGTGTTTTTTGCCAACTCCGGGGCGGAGACCAACGAGTGCGCCATCAAGGCTGCACGCAAGTACAGCTTTACAAAGTACGGCCAGGGGCGAAGCAAGATCGTCTCGCTGGTCAACTCCTTCCACGGCCGCACCGTCACCACGCTTGCAGCCACGGGACAGGACGTATTCCACAACTATTTTTATCCCTTTACGGAGGGGTTTGTCTACGCCAAGGCCAACGATATGGCCGATACGCTTGCCAAGGTGGACGGCGAAACCTGCGCGGTGATGCTGGAACTGATTCAGGGCGAGGGCGGCGTGCTGCCGCTGGACGCTGCCTATGTGCGGCAGGTGGCGGATTACTGCCAGGCGCACGACGTGCTGCTGATCGTAGACGAGGTGCAGACCGGCGTGGGCCGCACGGGCAGCCTCTACGCCTTCGAGCAGTTCGGCATCCAGCCGGATATCGTCACCAGCGCCAAGGGCATTGGCAGCGGCCTGCCGCTGGGCGCGGTGCTCTTTGGCGAAAAGACTCAAGGCGCGCTGCAGCCGGGGGATCACGCCACCACCTTCGGGGGAAACCCCATCGCCTGCGCGGGCGCGGTGGAGGTGCTGCGCCGGCTGGACGACGCGTTTCTTGCTCAGGTCAAGGAAAAGGGCGCTTACATGAAGGCAAAGCTTGCGGCGATGCCCCACGTCAAAGACGTGGCGGGCATGGGCCTGATGCTGGGCGTGGCGCTGGAGGAGGGCATCGCCTCCATCGACGTGGTCAAGGCGGGCATCGAAAAGGGCGTGCTGGCCCTCACCGCCAAGGCCAAGGTGCGCCTGCTGCCTCCCTTGACCATCACCTATGAAGAGATCGACGAGGGCCTTGCGGTGCTGCAGGATGTCCTCTCCCACATGTAATTGCAAAAGAAAGAGAGGACGCTTGCACATATGAAGCATTTGCTCAAATTGATGGACTTGTCCACCCAGGAAATAACCGAGATATTGGACCTTGCCGACCAGCTCAAAAAGGAGCACAGGGCGGGCATCGCCCACCCGCGCCTGGCGGGCAAGACGCTGGGCATGATCTTCCAGAAGGCGTCCACCCGCACCCGCGTCTCCTTTGAGGTGGGCATGTACCAGCTGGGGGGCACGGCGCTGTTTTTAAGCGCGCGCGACCTGCAGATCGGCCGCGGGGAGCCGGTGGAGGACACCGCGCGCGTGCTTTCGCGCTATCTGGACGGCATCATGATCCGCACCTTTGCGCAGCAAGAGGTGGAGGATTTGGCCAGGTACGGATCGATTCCCATCATCAATGGCTTGACGGACTTCTGCCACCCCTGTCAGGTGCTGGCGGATCTGATGACCATGCGCGAGGTCAAGGGGGATTTGGCGGGCAAAAAACTCTGCTTTATCGGGGACGGCAACAACATGGCCAATTCCCTGATCGTGGGCGGGCTGAAGATGGGCATGCGCGTCGCCTGCGCCAGCCCCGAGGGTTACCAGCCCGATGCAAAGGTGCTGGCGTTCGCCCAGCCCTACGGTGCGGATTTTGCGCTGACGGACGACCCCATGCAGGCGGCTGTCGGCGCGGACGTGGTGGTAACCGACGTATGGGCGTCCATGGGCCAGGAGGAGGAGCGCGCCGCGCGCAGCGTGGCCTTTACGGGCTATCAGGTCAACGATGCGCTGATGGCGCGCACAAACGCGGGCTGCATGGTGCAGCACTGCCTGCCCGCCCACAAGGGCGAGGAAATTACAGCGGATGTCTTTGAGGCGCACGCATCGGAGATCTTTGAGGAGGCGGAAAACCGCCTGCACGCCCAAAAGGCGGTCATGATCAAGCTGATGGCGCAATAACGCGTCCCGCTGCGCACGCGCGAGGACACAAAGGAGGGGAGCATATCTATGGCACATAAGGCATATCTGGTGCTGCAGAACGGCCGCGTTTTTACCGGAGAACGCTTCGGCGCACAGGGGGAAGTTACGGGCGAGGTGGTGTTTACCACCGCCATGACGGGCTATCTGGAGACATTGAGCGATCCCAGCTACCACGGGCAGATCGTGGTGCAGACCTTTCCGTTGATCGGCAACTACGGCGTGATTCCGGAGGATTTTGAGAGCGGCCAGATGCCCCTTCGCGCCTACATTGTGCGCCAGTGGTGCGCGCACCCCTCCAACTTCCGCAGCCAGGGGGATATCGACGCGCTGCTAAAGAAGCGCGGCGTGATCGGCCTGTGCGGCATCGATACGCGGGCGTTGACGCGCATCATCCGCGAAGCGGGCGTGATGAACGGGGCGATTGTAAGCGCGCTGCCTGAGGACATCGATTCCTACGCCGCGCACCTTGCCCAGCTGCCCGAGGAGATGGACGCGCGCGCAGTTTCCGTAAAAGAGGTGCGCACCGATGCCGCCATCGGTCAGAAGCGGTTCCGCGTGGCGCTGTGGGACTTCGGCTGCAAGGACAGTATCCGCCAGTGCCTGCGCGCGCGCGGCTGCGAGGTAGTCACCGTGCCCGCAGGCGCCACCGCCGCGCAGGTGCTTGCGCTTGCGCCCGACGGCGTGATGCTCTCCAACGGCCCGGGGAACCCCTCCATCTATCCCGAGATCGTCTCTGAAATCAAAAAGGTTGCCCACACCAAGGTGCCCATGTTCGGCATCTGCCTGGGGCACCAGCTGCTTGCCCTCTCCCAGGGCGCGGCCAGCCGCAAGCTCAAGTACGGCCACCGCGGGGAAAACCAGCCCGCGCGCGACTGCCAGAGCGGCCGGCTCTACATCACCAGCCAGAACCACGGCTACGCGATCGACAGCGCCTCGCTGCCCGCAAACGCGCGCCTGGCTTACGTCAACGCAAATGACGGCACCTGCGAGGGCATCGTCTACACGGACATGCCCGCCTTTTCGGTGCAGTTCCACCCCGAGGCGTGCGCAGGCCCGCAGGATACCGTGGCGCTCTTTGACCGCTTTATTGAAAACATGCAGAAGGGAGGCGAGGAGGCATGCCGCTGATGAAAGGCATCAAACGCGTGATGATCATCGGCTCCGGCCCCATCGTCATCGGACAGGCCGCAGAGTTTGACTACGCGGGCACACAGGCGTGCCGTGCGCTCAAGGCCGCGGGCCTGGAGGTTATTTTGGTCAACCCCAACCCCGCCACCATCATGACTGACAGCGCCATTGCGGACCGCATCTACATCGAGCCCCTCTCCCTTGAGGTGCTGCGCCGCATCATCATCAAGGAGCAGCCCGACAGCCTGCTCTCCACCCTGGGCGGCCAGAGCGGCCTGACACTCTCGATGCAGCTGGCAAAAGAAGGCTTTTTGGCGCAGCACAACGTGCGCCTGCTGGGCGCCAAGCGCGAGACCATCGACAAGGCGGAGGACCGCCTGCTCTTTAAGCAGACCATGGAATCCATCGGCGAGCCCTGCATCCCCTCGGATGTGGTCACTGATGTGGACGCGGCCCTGGCGTTTGCACAGACCATCGGCTATCCGGTGATCGTGCGCCCCGCCTTCACGCTGGGCGGCTCGGGCGGCGGCATTGCCGATACCCCCGAGCAGCTGCACGAGATCGCCCGCGCCGGCATCCACGCCTCCCCCATCGGGCAGATACTGGTGGAGCGCTGCATCGCAGGGTGGAAAGAGATCGAGTTTGAGGTGATCCGCGACGGCAAAGGCAACGTCATCACTGTCTGCTCCATGGAGAATATGGACCCTGTGGGCGTGCATACGGGCGATTCCATCGTGGTGGCGCCGGCGGTGACGCTGGCGGACAAGGAATATCAGATGCTGCGCACCGCCGCGTGCAATATCGTAAGCGCGCTGGAGGTGGAGGGCGGCTGCAACGTGCAGTTTGCACTGGAGCCGCACAGCTTTGAATACGCGGTCATCGAGGTCAACCCGCGCGTTTCCCGCTCGTCTGCGCTGGCATCCAAGGCCACGGGCTACCCCATCGCCAAGGTGGCGTCACAGATCGCCGTGGGCTTCACCCTCGACGAGATCGTCAACGCAGTCACGGGCAAGACCTGCGCCTGCTTTGAGCCGGCCATCGACTACGTGGTGGTCAAGCTGCCCAAGTGGCCCTTTGATAAGTTCGTCTACGCCAAGCGAACCTTGGGCACCCAGATGAAGGCCACTGGCGAGGTGATGAGCATCGCCACCACCTTTGAGGCGGCGCTGATGAAGGCGGTGCGCGGCGCGGAGATTGGCCTGGACACGCTTTGCATGCCCAAAATGGCGGCGCTTTCGGACGAGACGCTGCGCCAGGCGCTGCACCCCTGCACGGACGAGCGGCTCTTTGCCCTCTATGAGGCGCTGCTGCGCGGCATAACGCCTGAGGAAATCCATGCCATCACCCAGGTGGATTTGTGGTTCCTCTACAAAATGCAGCACATCGCATCTGTCCAGCGCGCGCTGGAGACGCGCACGCTGGACGATGCGCTCTACCGCCAGGCCAAGGAAGTCGGCTTTACCGACGGCGCCATCACCCGCATCAGCGGCCAGAAAATCGCGCATCCCCTGCGCGCGGCCTACAAGATGGTGGATACCTGTGCCGCCGAGTTTGCCGCCCAGACGCCCTACTTCTACGCCACCTTTGACGAGGAAAACGAGGCGGCGGCGTTTATCGCGCAGAATGGCTCGGGTAAAAAGCGGGTCATCGTCTTTGGCTCGGGCCCCATCCGTATCGGCCAGGGCATCGAGTTTGACTACGCCTCGGTCCACTGCGTGTGGACGCTGAAGGAGGCGGGCTACGAGGTGGTGATGGTCAACAATAACCCCGAGACCGTCTCCACGGACTTTGATACCGCCGACAGGCTTTACTTTGAGCCGCTCACGCCTGAGGACGTGATGCAGGTGATCCACACCGAGCAGCCCTACGGTGTGGTGGTCGCCTTTGGCGGGCAGACGGCGATCAAGCTGACGCGCGCGCTGCAAAACGCGGGCGTGCGCATTTTGGGCACGCCCGCCGACAGCATCGACGCGGCGGAGGACCGCGCGCGCTTTGACGCGATCCTAAACAAGCTGGGCATTCCGCGCCCCGAGGGAGACACCGTGATGACCACGGACGAGGCGCTTGCGGCGGCCCACAGGCTGGGCTATCCGGTGCTGATGCGCCCCTCCTACGTGCTGGGCGGGCAGAACATGATCATCGCCTTCTCGGATGAGGACATTAAAGAGTATATGTCCATTATTCTGACACACAACATCGAAAACCCCGTGCTCATCGATAAGTACATGATGGGCGTGGAGGTGGAGGTGGACGCCATCTGCGACGGGGAGGACGTGCTCATCCCGGGCATTATGGAGCACATCGAGCGCGCGGGCGTGCACTCGGGCGACTCCATCGCGGTCTACCCCGCCTGGAACCTGAACGGCGCGGTGACCCAGCGCCTGATCGACTGCACGCGCGCGCTGGCCCTGGCGCTGGATACGCGCGGGCTGATCAACATCCAGTACGTGATCTATGAAAACGAGGTGTTTGTCATCGAGGCAAACCCCCGCTCCTCGCGCACCGTGCCCTACATCAGCAAGGTGACGGGCGTGCCGGTGGTGGATTTGGCCACGCGTGCCATGTTGGGCGCGCGCATACGCGACATGGGCTACGGCACGGGGCTGTACCACCAATCGCCCTACTACGCGGTCAAGGTGCCCGTATTCTCCTTTGAGAAGCTAGAGGACGTCGATACCCACCTGGGGCCGGAGATGAAGTCCACCGGCGAGGTGCTGGGCGTGGGCAAGACGCTGGAGGAGGCCACCTACAAGGGGCTGGTCGCCGCGGGCTACAACATGCAGCGCGAGGGCGGCGTGTACATCACGGTGCGCGACAGCGACAAGCGCGAGACTGTGCCCATCGCGCGCAAATTCTATAACCTGGGCTTCAAGCTCTACGCCACGCGCGGCACCGCCGAGGCGCTGGCCGCCTCGGGCATCCCCGCCCAGCAGGTGCCCAAGCTCAGCGAGGATAGCGCGGGCATTACCAGCCTGCTGGAAAACGGGCACATCCACTACATGATCTCCACATCCAGCAAGGGGCGCATCCCCACGCGCGACAGCGTGAAGCTGCGCCGCCTTGCCGTGACCCACGCCATCCCCTGCCTGACCAGCCTGGATACGGCCAACGCGCTGGCGGGCGCCATCGCAAGCGGGTACACGCAGGAGAACGTGTCGCTGGTGGATATCAACCACATCGCAAAGGGCAAGACGCCCCTGCGCTTTGTCAAGATGCGCGCGAGCGGCAACGACTATATTTACTTCGACTGCTTCGACCAGCAGGTGGAGGCGCCCGAATCGCTGAGCGTGCACCTGTCCAGCAGGCGCCACGGCATCGGCGGCGACGGCATTGTGCTGATGTACCCCAGCGACAGGGCGGACGTGCGCATGCGCATGTTCAACGCTGACGGCAGCGAGGGGGAAGTCGCGGGCAACGCGCTGCGTTGCGTGGCGAAGTATCTCTACGAATCGGGCCGCGTGCCCAAGCTGGCCATGACCATGGAGACGGGCGGCGGCATCAAGCAGGCGCAGCTGTACGTGCGTGAGAACAACGTGTTCTCCGTGTGCATGAACATGGGGCCGGCCAGTTTCCATCCCGAGGACGTGCCGGTGCTGCTGGAGGGCGACGAGGTGGTGGACCGCAGCGTGGAGCTGGCGGGCGACACCTACCGCGTGACATGCCTTTCCATGGGCAACCCGCACGTGGTGATCTTCTGCGACGATGTGGACGCGGTGGATCTGGCGATGGTGGGCCCGCGCATCGAGCGCGATCCGCTCTTCCCCAGGCGCGTCAACGTCTCCTTTGTCAGCTGCGTAAATTCCTACACCCTCAAGATGCGCGTGTGGGAGCGGGGCATTGGCGAGACGTGGGCCTGTGGCACGGGCGCGTGCGCGGCGGTGGCCGCCGCGGTGCGGCTGGGCTACTGCAAAAAGAATCACGACATGACCGTGCATTTGCGCGGCGGCGATCTGGTGATCCGCGTGGCGCCCGAAGGCATCCTGCTTACCGGCGATGCCAAAAAGGACTTCGAAGGGGTCATTGAGGCATAGACGCAAATACGTTGTAACACTTGCGCAATTGCATGAAAAGACGGAGCGCATCCTTCGGCAAGGCATGCTGGAAGGATGGCGATGGAAAAAAAGGCGCCGTGCAGGGAGAAGAACCCTGCGTGGCGCCTTTTGCATGCATTGGGATAATTTGATTGTGACCCCCCATCTTACCTGCCGGCGTTATCCGCTGGCTGGTCGGCATCGTCTCTCAGGCGCGCAACTGTACGATTGGTCATGACCATGGCGAGGATAAAAGCAAGCAGGCCAAGCGGTAGATGGATGACCAGTAAGGAATCGGGCAGCACGCTACAGAACATGGCAAGCACAAACGGCAGGCAAGCGAGGCCCGCGCGCAGCGACCAGACAGCGTACATCTGCTGCGCACGCCGCCAATGCCGCGGACATCGATATGCACGGGGGGCGCGAAAGCCAAACCATCTGTTGGCGTAAGCAGGGGGATTGCGCCAGCGCACAATGGCCATCAGCACCATATAGCACGGCAGAAAACAGCCTAAAACCACACCATTCCATCGCGCATAAAACGCACATCCTGTCCGCGACAACGTGCGATGCGCTTCAGCCGTCGCAAGGCGCATGGGCCGCGTGGTACTGCGCAGCCAGCGCGTGCCAGTGCGCGCGCTCCGCCTCGGTAATGGTGCGCAGCACGCGACAGGGATTGCCCACAGCGACCACGCCTGCGGGAATATCGCGCGTGACGACGGACCCTGCGCCGATGACCACGTCGTCGCCGATGGTGACGCCCGGGTTGATCACGCTGTTTCCGCCGATCCACACGTCGCTGCCGATGGTGACGGGCTTTCCGTACTCCAGTTGGGTTGCGCGCACCGCCGCGTCAATGGGGTGCGCGGCGGTGTAGACGCACACGCGGGGCCCGAAAAACACGTTGTCCCCGATGGTAATCGCGCATACGTCCACCAGGATGCAGTCATAATTGGCGTAAAATTGGCGGCCGATATAGATGTTGCTGCCGTAATCGCAGCGAAAGGGCGGCTCAATGTACGCATCCGGCCCGATGCGGCCGAACAATTCGCCAAAGAGCTGCGCGCGCGCCTGGAGCTCCTCCTCCGTAGTGGCGTTGATGCGCCGGGTAAGGCTGCGGGCGCGTTTGGCCTCCGCCCTGAGGGCGGCGTCCGCCCCGCTGTAGAGCGCGCCTGTGCGCATGCGTTCCTTTTCCGTCATAGGTAACCTCCTTGATGCAGTGTTATTTGCGGACGTGCCGGCGGAGGCTCTCCTCCTTGCGCACGCGTCCGTCCGCCAGCAGCTGGCGCAGGCACGTCTCATCCCCGTCTGCCAGCGCCTGGCGGTACTGCGCCAAGTGGGCGATGAGAATGTTCAGCTCCCGCAGCAGCGCATCGCGGTTGAACAAAAACAAATCCGTCCACATATACTCGTTGAGCTTGGCCACGCGCGTCAAATCCAGAAAGGAGCCGGCAGAGTAACCGCTTTCGTCCTGCAGCATAGGGGATTTGACATAGGCGTTGGATACCACGTGCGCCAGCTGGGAGGTGAAGGCGATTACTGCGTCGTGCGTGGCGCAGTCGGAGATCACGACCTGCGAAAAGCCCAGGGTGTTGGCAAAATCCTCAATCAACAGCAGCGCCACCTTGGGGGTATCGGGCATGGGCGTAATGATGAAGCTCGCCTTATCAAACAGGTTGTCCGTGGCATAGTGGAAGCCGGAAAACTCCCGCCCCGCCATGGGATGCGTGCCGATGAAGGTGACCCCCTGCTGTTTGCAGAGGGGATACACCGCCTCCACCACCGCCCCTTTGATCCCGCAGGCGTCGATCACCACGCCGTCTTTGGGCAGCAGATGCGCGTGCTGCTGAAAAAAGGCGATGGTCTGCTTGGGATGCAGCGCTACGATCACAAGATCCGTCTCCGGCAGCTCCTCCAGCGCGAGCGGGGCGTCGATCGCGCCCGCGACAAGCGCCTCCTCCATGCTCGCCTGGTCGATATCGTAGCCGCGGCACGTGTGCGCGGTGCGCGCCTTGATGGTTTTGCAGAAGGAGCCCCCGATGAGCCCCAGGCCAATCACGGCAATGTTCATATAGCCATACTTCCTTTCTTCGCTACGCTTCGCCCAGCACGATGGGGACGAAATCCAGCAGGTTTGTGATGCGGTAGTCGTACCGCGGATCGATGGGCGGGTACTGCGCCCCGGGATCAAACAGACAGGTGGCGATGCCCGCGTTTCGGCCACCCTGGATATCACTGGTGAGCGAATCGCCCAAAATGATGGCGCGGGCGCGGTCCGGATGGCCCAGCGCGGCGAATGCCGCGTCAAAGAACGCGCGCTGCGGCTTTTGCGCGCCCATCTGCTCAGATATAAACATATGATCAATATAGGGCGCCAGCGGAGATTTTGCCAGCCGGCGGCGCTGCGTCTGCGTTACCCCGTTGGTGGCGATGTAGAGCGGCACGTGCGCGTGCAGCGCGCGGCACAGCTCCAGCGCGCCGTCCAGCAGGAAAGTGCCCTCGCCCAGCGCGTCCCGATAACAGCGGGCAAACGACACGCCGTCCGCGTCGATATGCCGGGCGGCAAAAAAACGGGTAAAGCGGGTGTCCACCAGTTCCTCTTTGGATAGCTCCCCCCGCTCAAACGCCTTCCACAATGATACGTTGAAATCGTGGTAGGCCTGGGCGAGGGCGGGCGTGTGGGGCAGGCCGAAGGCGGCGAGCGTCTGCGCGAGCGCCTGCGCCTCGGCGCGGCGGAAATCAAAAAGCGTCTCGTCTGCGTCCAGCAGCACGGTTTGGTATCGCGGCATGCGTATCACTCTCCTTGCGGTATCTATTATAGCATGCGCGCATGCGTGGGAAAGTCCCTGCGCGTGTGCCGATGCAAAAAGCACGGATGCAGGCGCGCGTAGAAGGCGGCATCGGTTTATATCCTGCAGCTTCGCAAAGCGACAACTAATATGAATGTAACAGGAAGCACGGCGGGGATATCCCGTTGTCCCGTCCGCGTGCAAAAGCAAGGATACAGGCGTGCATGGGGGAGCGGAGGCTACGGCGCGAATTCCGCAGCTTCGCAAAGAGACAACCAGCACGCGCGCGGCAGGAGGCATGTGGGGGCCTCACATCCCATGTGCTTGCGCAAATAATGCGGCTGGCAGCCCGAGGCGCACCCATGGCGGTGCACACACATAGTATAAAGCGTAGGGCGGGTACGCTGTACCGCGTTCTCTTTTATACCAAACACGAGGAGCAAAAAGATATGCGTTGTATACAAACACAGGGGCAGGCACTGCCTACCTGTAACGCCTATTATAACGGCAACATGCCTGTGAACAACTGCGCTTACAACGGCTGCAACTGTGGCATTGCGCCATATGCCACGGCAAACGATGTTGTAGGCGACTGCGGCTGCGCAGGCAACAACTGCGGCATCGAGCCGTACGCCGCCACGGACTGCGGCTGCACGGAGGCTGCCAATGCCTGCGACTGCGGCTATGCAAACAACACCTGCAACTGCAGCTGCGCAGGCAACAACTGCGGCATCGAGCCGTACGAGGCAACGAACTACGCTGCCAATAACTGCGGCTGCACGAACAACACCTGCGGCTGCATGAGCAACGCCTGCGGTTGCACGGGCACTGCGAGCAACTGCGGCTGCGCGAACAACACCTGCGGCGTCTCTACGCCTGGCAACGGCTGTGGCGCCTGTGCACGCGCCTGCGGCGTGCATAGCTGCATGCCCGCGCTTGCGATGTCCTATGTACCCGATCAGGAATTCCGCGGACTTTACGACAGTGCACAGGGCTTATGCCGCGGCACCATCTTTGCGGAGCTGGATAAACCCTTCCTGGCGTACAACAGAAGGGGGTATTGAGCCATGTGTGCAAAACAGCAACTGATGCAGCGCATCATGACGTGTGACTTTGCGCTGCAGGAACTGGCACTGTATCTGGACGGGCACCCGACCTGTCAGCGCGCCATGGCGAACTATCATCGCGAGCGCGAGCTGCGCGCGCGTTTGATGGCGGAGTATGAGAGCAAGTACGGCCCCATCACGATCCGCGGCAACCTGGATCGTGGGTATTGGCAGTGGTTAAACTGCCCGTGGCCGTGGGAACTGGAGGGCTGACACCATGTGGGTTTATGAAAAGAAATTAGAGTATCCTGTACGCATCAAAAATCCCAACCCCAAGCTGGCATCCATCATCGTCAGCCAGCTGGGTGGGCCTGACGGCGAGCTGGCCGCGTCTCTGCGCTACCTCAACCAGCGCTATACCATGCCCAATAACAACGTCAAGGGCTTGCTGACAGATATCGGCACCGAAGAGTTGGCGCATCTGGAAATGATCGGGGCCATACTCTACCAGCTGACGCGCAGCCTGTCCATGGATCAGGTCAAACGCAGCGGTTTTGACAAGTACTTTGTGGACCATACCGCGGGCGTGTATCCCCAGGCCGCGGCGGGCGTGCCCTTTACAGCCGCCTTTATCGAGTGTAAGGGAGACGCCATTGCGGATCTGCATGAGGATTTGGGCGCCGAGCAGAAGGCGCGCGTGACGTATGACAACATCCTGCGCCTGACGGACGATCCTGACGTGCGCGATCCCATCAAATTCCTGCGTGAGCGGGAAGTGGTACACTTCCAGCGCTTCGGCGAGGCGCTCAGCACTGTGCAGGAGCAGCTTGACAGCCGCAACTTCTACGCGATAAACCCCTCGTTTGATAAATAACGGATGCGTGCAAAGTGGCGCTGACGCGCCACTTTGCAATACATAGAAAAACATCATATTCGTATTATATGTGATTTTATGGTATCATTATAAGTACCGTGAACAAACGCGGGCGCTTAAAGACGCAGGACGCTTTTACTGCTTGCGCCGGCGGCGCCCGCTTTATGGCTGCAAGATGCCCTGGTAGAATGAAAAAGACAGCGTACGATCTCGCACCGCAATCGCGGCGCCGTTTGCCATAAAGCCGAAGCGGGGCGATTGCTATTTCAAGTTGCGCAAAAGCAAATGTAAGTTGGTGGCGCAAAGGGAAAACGTATACGAGCATAGAGGAAAAGAGAAAGCGAGGTATGCGTATGCGCTTTGCAGACAATCTGAAACGTATCAGAAAAGAGAAGCATTTATCCCAAGAGGATTTGGCCGAGCTGCTGGGGGTCAGCAGGCAGGCGGTCTCCAAATGGGAGCAGGCAACGGGGTATCCGGAAGTCGAAACGCTGTTATTGCTGTCCCAAAAGCTGCACATTTCTCTGGACAGCCTCATGGCGGCGGAAATTGCCGCAGGTAGCGATACAAGCCACGTCCATGTGCAAGGGAAGATCGTCATCACCTCCCCCTATGAAAACGTGATTGCTAACTGCTATAAAGTGATTGCATCGCAAAAAATGCGGGGCGGAAAGGCATCGCCGCAATACGCCCTGTTCGGCGTTAGCGACGCAGGCGTCTCCCTTTGGGGAGAGACGACGACTTTTTTAGGGTGGTACGCAGATCAGCAGCAGATTGCAAAGGAGGTTCGCGCGATTCAGGACGCGATTGGCCAGGGGATTGGCACATATGCACTGCAATACAGCGTGCGGGTTGAAAGGCGCTGGCTGCGCATAAGGATCGTGCAGGACTGAAGCGTTTTTTTCAGGAGTGCTGTTGTTAATGCGGGCAATAAAAAGGCCCGCATCAGGGCTGGCGAAGCATACTGCGTTTGCTTGCACAGGCGGCGTAAAAAGAAGGGAGATGAGCGATGCTTTTATGGATGCTGGTAGCTGCGGTGGCGCTGCTTTTGTGCGTTGCCTCCAGCAAACTGCTTTATCGATGGGGCATTCCCACTCTGTTGATCTTTATGGTGCTGGGCATGCTCTTTGGCACGGACGGCGTGCTGGGCATTGCCTTTGAAAATGCCGACCTGGCGCAGAAGATATGCTCCTTTGGCCTGGTCTTTATCATGTTCTACGGCGGGTTTGGCACCAGCTGGAAGGCGGCCAGGCCCGTGGTAAAGCCGG
The DNA here is from genome assembly GCF_900604345.1 of Maliibacterium massiliense. Lineage (GTDB taxonomy): Bacteria > Bacillota > Clostridia > Christensenellales > Maliibacteriaceae > Maliibacterium > Maliibacterium massiliense. The sequence goes on along the minus strand of NZ_LR026983.1, from coordinate 1,030,596 downwards.
CGATCTGGATGGCCACGCTGGGCGTGGTGCTCACCGCGCTTTTGACGGGCCTGTTTGCCATGCTGGTGCTGCGCTGTACGCCTTTGGAGGGCTTGCTCATCGGAAGCGTGGTGGGCTCCACGGACGCAGCCTCGGTATTTGCCATCCTGCGCGCGCGCAAGCTCAATATCAAAGGGGGGCTCGCTTCGCTTTTAGAGGTTGAGAGCGGCAGCAACGATCCCATCGCCTACATGCTGACTATGATTGTGGTGACGCTGATGCGCGGGGCGGGCACCGGTATGCTCGCCGTCAGCATTGTGCTGCAGATCGCGCTGGGCCTGGGCATCGGCTGGGGCCTGGCCGCATCGGTGATTGCAGTGCTGCGGCGGGTGCACCTGGAGATTGAGGGGCTTTACCCGATTCTCATCACGGCGCTGGTGCTGCTGGGGTACGCCGGCTGCGCGCTGCTGGGGGGAAACGGCTATCTGTGCGTCTACGTGATGGGTATCATGATCGGCAACAGCAGGTTTGCCCACAAGCGCAGTTTGGTGCACTTCTTCGACGGGGTGTCGTGGCTGATGCAGATGCTGCTGTTTTTTACCCTGGGCCTGCTGAGTTTTCCCTCCCAGCTGCCCGGCGTGCTGATCCCCGGCGTGCTGGTGAGCCTGTTTATGATCTTTATCGCGCGGCCCTGCGCCACGTTCGCCATGCTTGCGCCCTTTCGCATGCCCTGGCGCGCCAAGGCGCTGGTATCTTGGGTGGGGATGCGCGGCGCGGCGTCCATCGTGTTCGCCCTCTTTGCGGTGACGCAGCAGGTGGCGGTGAAAAACGATCTGTTCCATACGGTGTTCTTTGTGGCGCTTTTTTCTGTGGCGGTGCAGGGCACGCTGCTGCCCGCGGTCGCGCGCAGACTGGATATGGTGGATGCCGAAGCTACGGTGATGAAGACGTTTAACGACTACCAAGAGGAGCTGCCCGTGCGCCTCATCGAGGTGGAGGCCGACAAGGCAAGCCCCTACGTGGGTAAAACCCTCAAGCAGGTGCAGATGCCGCCCGGCGTGCTGGTGGTGATGATCAAGCGCAAAAACGCGCGCATTGTGCCCCGGGGCAACACCCGCATCATGCTGGGGGATGTGCTGGTGATCAGCGGGGAGGACCTGGACCAGATCGCCACGTAATGGCGGATAAAAGACGCGCCGCACGGACTTGCGTGCGGCGCGCTTTGCATGGGTTGCGCTTTTATGGTACAGCCCTTCGCGGCGCTATTTCCCCTGTGCGTCGTTGTCGGGCAGCGCGCCAAGCAGCTGGCGCACGGTTGCCGCGGGGAAATCCGCGTCCTGCGGCGCGTCAAGCAGCGCCGCAAGCAGCGCGTGCGCGTTGCCGCTCTGTGGCAGCATGTATCCCGCCTCGCGCAGGATGTCCTCCGCTATCAGGCGGTTGGATTTGGCAAACGCCTCGGCAAGCTGGCGCACGATGGGATCGTCTGTGGCCGCGGCGATTTGACGGGCGATGTTTTCCTGACGGACCTTGCGCCGGGCGATCGAGAAGAGCGCGTCCCTGACAGCATCCGATTTGGGCTGCTGGGGCGGGTACTGCTCGGGCACCATGGCGATGGCGTGGGAGGGGCAGGCCCCGGCGCATACGCCGCAGCCGATGCATTTGTCTGCGTCGATCTGGCCGGTCTCGGTGTCCGTAGCGCCGGTGGGGCAGACGTAGAGGCACAGGCAGTCCTTGGTACACAGGCGGATATTTCTAACAGCGCGCATGGGCGTTACCTCCTTTGCTGCAGGGCGATTTTCAGACGGGGGACCTTGCAAACGGGGCAGATCTCCGGCGGCGCGTCGCCCACGTAGATGAAGCCGCAGATCTCGCACACATACACATTGGTATGGGCCAGAAACCCCGCGCCCTCCTGCTGATAGCGGTTGAGCAGGGACTGCAGCATGCGGGTCACCTTTTCACTCCAGACCAGCGCGCGCTTGGCCCCGCGGTCCGCAGCGGCGCCGGCCGCGGCGTGCGCCTCGGGGTAAGCGCTGTCCAGATCCGCTGCAAGCAGGGTTTGGAGCGCCTCCAGGCGCGCGCTCTTTTCGGGCGCGGCCTTCTGCTGGTAGTAATCGGCCAGCTGGCCAAACTGGGCGGCCAGCTCGGGCAGGTACTGCTTCTCGCAGCCCTTGGCCAGGTTGGAGAACAGCGCGCTGAGCTCGCCCGATCTGAGCGGTCCCTCCGCGGCGTGGGTGGCGGGCGCAGGTCCTTTGGGCGCGGGCGCCGGCGCGGGGGTGCCCTGCCGTTTGAACGCGGACTTGGCCGCGCCGCACAGGGGGCAGACCCAGTCGGCGGGAAGGTCCTCCCACCGGGTGCCGGGCGTGATGCCGGCGCTTGGGATGCCTGCTGCCTCATCGTAGACGTAGCCGCAGATGGAACAGACGTATTTGTGCATGCAATAACCTCCTGACATGATGGAAGATGGGCGTGATGCGCGGCGAAAATCCAGCGCCGCAGGGCGCGGGTCTTCCGAACGCGGCGTGTGCGCCGTTGTGCTGTGCGGTAAGGGGTGACAAAAGAAAAACGTCTGCAAAAATAGGAATGATTCTTATTTTCGTTAAGTAAAGTATAACACTTTGGTTTTTGTGCGTCAAGCGTTCCTGCAGATTCGTGCGGTAGCGTTATAATAAAAAAGATAGAGGACCTGATCAGGTCCTCTAAATAATGTGTTTGAACCCATTATTGACGCCGTATGCCGTAGCGCTGGCATATGTCCTGAAATTCATAGGAACCAATGAACCCAAGTGCAATACTACGGCGGTTTTGTGTGCGGAGGCGGTTTGTCCAGTCTGCAAGACCTACTGGATCGGCCTGACGATCGAGCAGCGCGCGATAAAGCCGCTGGACGTATGTATCATCGCTGAAACGATGTGCCTCAAATTCACGACTCTCAATAAAGCCCATAACGATATCACTGCCTGAGGCACCATGACTAGAGAGAAGATTGACCCAATGGTTGATGCCCACGGAATCTGACGACCGATCAAGAAAGTATTGATAGAAACGTCCCACGAACTTCGCTAACTGAGGATGCACATCGCGTGGTTCAAAAAGGGAAAGTGTCCCTGCTGTGATACCATAGCTTTGGCAGAGCTGGCGGTACTCAGTGGCATGCACAAACCCGCACATGACATAATAGCGGCTCAGGCCACCTGCAAGGTCCTGTTTCCACCCCGAACCACCCACTGGGTCAGGTGCACGATCGAGTATGACATGATAGAGCATATCGACGTACTGCGCGTCGGAGGTGTTTTGTTGTAGATACTCATCGCTGAATATAAAGCCTTTAACAATCGTTGCACCGGTTTCTTTTCCGCTGGCCAGATCGCCGCACCAGTTGTCCACTTCTTGCTGCGATGGTGTTCTGTTCAATACCGCCTGATATAGCCTACGCACAAACGCCTCGCGCTTGGCGGCCATGCTGGCCGGTTTGAACTGCACGTCCAAGGTGGTATTTCCGCCAAGGGTAAAGTAGTAGAGTGTGCTATCCACCCCATCGCGCAGCGGCGCGGCGGCTGCGCCATTGCTGCGGATGGTATCCAGCGCCCAGCCGCTGGCTGGCACGATGCGACAGATGACGCCCGCGTAGCTTGCCGGCGCGATGGCGCTGGTGTTCTGCGCGTTGACGCCCGACATATCGCCGGAGACCAGCAGCGCGGCCGTGCCCCCGAAATTGCTCTGGATGTTGACGCGGTAATCCCGTCGCGCGGCAAAGGTGACCTCCAGCGTGTGGTCCTGCGCGATGTTCGCAAACGGCCAAGCGGTATCGTAGCGCGCCGGAATGACGGCCCTGCCGTCCACTTTGACAGAGGTGACCATCTGGCCGCTGTCCGCGATAAAAGGCACGCGCCAGGTGGCATTGTGGTCCACGGTGATGCTGCTGTTTTGGCGCACGCCCGCAACGCTGCCTCCGCCTTGCACGCGCACGTGCAGGGTGTGGACACCCTGGGACGCCTGTCCGGCCGCGCAGACGCGCACCTGCTGCTGGGCGTCCAGCGCAAGGCCCAGCGCGCTGCCTTCAAGGGAGAAGTTGCCCGCTGCAAAGGGCGGGAGACCGCCGTTTTGGCAGCGCGGTTTGACCAGCACCGTCGCGGATGCGGCGTCAGGCGCGACGATGGCTGTGCGTCCGCTGACAAACAGGCCCGCGCGTCCGCAGGCAAGCACAGCGTTCCTGCCCAGGTACAGTGTTCCGCCGCCCGTGAGGTTGCCGATCTGCAGCGTGCCCGTGGCAGGATGCTGCAGGCTGCTCTGCGCGGGCAGGTCCAGATCGCCCACCGCGCTGCCCGCCTGGGTGATGCGCAGGTAGGTGCGCTGCAAGGCGACGCGCGCAAAGCCCTGCAGGCGCGCGATATCGCACGGGGCGTCCGCTGTGCCAACATCCTGCAACAGCAGCGTAGCCGCATCGCTTCCGATAATCTCCCCCGCAATTTTCACCTTGCCCGCAATGGTCGTCTGGCACGCCCCGCCGATCTGCAGCCGCTGCACCGATCCCCCGTCAAGCAGCAGATTCTGGCCCGCGCAGTCCAGCAGCCGGGTGATCCTGCCGCCGCTGACGTGTATCTGGCGGGCCTGATTGCCCGCTTCCCGCCCGCCGCCGTGCAGGCTGGCAATAACGCCGCCCAACCAGTGCACGGGCACGCCGTTTGCGTAGAAATGCGCGTCCGGCCCACCCACCTGGTAGGTCGCCCCCTGCTCCAGGGTGCGGATTGTCAGGCTCGTGATGCCGCGATCGTCAGGCACCACCACCAGGTCATCGTCCTGCCAGGCGGTATCCGATACCAGTACGATCGAAAGCGCGCCTGTATGCGCGCCCTGCAGGCTGTCAAGCGCTGCCTGCACGCTTGCGTGCGCGCCGCCTGCCGCCGCATCGCCGACCAGCAGCGTGTCTTCGCCTACGATGGGCCGGAAGATGGCTGATACGGTGTGGTTTTCGCGCACATCTGCGAGCGTATAGCGGTTGTTCTGCGCGTCCACCAACTGCCCGTCGAGCAACACTTTGTAAAGCTCATACGATGCATCGGGTACAAAGGTAACGTTGAGGCTGCCGCCTTCATTGACCTGATGCGTGCCCTCAGGGGTGATGGTACCGTGCTGCGCCTGGGTGACTGTGATCGCGTACTGCACGGGCGCCTTTTGCGTTACAGTAAAAGCGCAGGCGTCATAGGTGTAGCGCGCGCCGCTCTGGGTGACCCACATGCCCCCATCGTAGCGCTGCAGCGCAAACGTCAGCCGCAGCGTATGCGCGCCCAGCGCAAGGCCGGAAGCATCCAGCGCGTAGCGGTCCTGCGCAAACGTGCCGCTCTTGTCGCCAATTGCCCAGCTCACGGGCAGGTAGCGCACATCGTCCTGCACGGGCGCGGCATTGTCCATGCCCACGCCGCGCATCAAGACGCGCAGCGTCTCGCCCTGGGCAAGGGTGCTGTCATCCGAAAGGTTGGTGGTCAGCGCAAGCGGGGGCGGCGCGTCCAGCGCGAGCGCACAGGCGGCGTCCGCCTGCGCGCCGATATACACCAGTTTGTACGCGCCTGCCTTTTGCAGCAGCGCGGATACCCGTACCTGGCCGGACGCAGCAGCGCACACAAGCGCGCCGGAGACGTCCGCGCCGTCCGGATCGAAGAGATAAAACGCGCCGCCCGAAACCCCGTCGCCGCGCAGCGTCCCCTGCAGCACGTGCATAGCCTTTGCCGTAAAGGAAAAGCTCTGCAAAAACCCCTGCGCATCGCCCAGCGCCACCTGATGTCTGGCGTCCATGGTCCACTGGGTCTGGGCGGGCAGGGTCAGCTGCTGCTGGATATCCTGGCGCATGGGGGTGCGCGCCATGCGCAGCGCCGCCTGCGTGGCGGCGCCGGCTGTCAGCAGCACACGGTAGGTGCCCGCCGCAAGCACGCACCGCTGGAGGCTCTGCGCCTGATCCGCCGATGCGATGCACGTGCCGTCCGCATCATAGATCGCCATGCCAAGGGGCACGTTTGTCTGGATATGGAGCGTGTCGCCAAATGCCAGCGCCACAGTGTACCCGCGCGCGTAGCGGCCTGAGGCGTCCTGCACGCTGGCGTCCAGCGCGATGGTCTCCTCCAGCGGCAGCGCCGTCTGGGGATAGGTCACCTCCGCGCGCTTGTCCCCAATGCGCAGGCGGTAGCTGCCTGTTTTGCCCGCCGAAGCGCTGCCGCAGGCGAGCAGATACGTGCCGGCCTGCGGCGCGGTGTACGTCATGCTCACCACGCCCGCGTCCGCGTCTTTGGCAAGCAGGGGATTTCCCGCCGCATCCATCAGGCGCAGGTGCGCCCCCTCGATATCGCCGGTCATATCCAGCTGCACGCACTGCCCCTTGGCAAGGGCAAAGGCGTAGCCGTCCACATACGCGCCCGCGCCGTCCACCGCAGAGGTGGCGGTGATGTTGCCCGCGCCCTCAAAGGGAAGCGCAATGGGCTGGTATATAACAGCAGTGTTGCCCAAAACGCGCAGCACGTGCGCGGGGCCCTCAAAGACTTGCTGTGCGTTTGCATCGGTGTAGGTGACGCGCAGGCGGTATATGGCGCCGTGCAGCGCGGCCGGCACACTGCGCAGAGACGCTGTGACGGGCACCTGTACGCCCACCTGCGGCGGGTTGATGCTCACCTGGTTGCTGTCCACGCGCGTCCAGCTGGCCCCCTGGTCGCGGCTGTACTCCCAGCGCGCCACGGCGCTGCCCTGCTGGGTGTGCATGACCACCTGCCCCACAAGCTGCAGCGCACTGCCTGCGGCTGCCTCCAAGACCGGCGCGTGGCTGTCGGTGATCTGCATGATGTCTGCCTGCGCGTCCTGCGCCCATGCGGCGCCTGCGGGCAGTGCCCCGAGAATGAGCGCGGCGCTCAAAACGAGCGCGAGGATAGATTTGCTCCGCATACCATGCCCTCCTTGTCGAAAAACAGGAAAACTTGTATTTGCCCTCATTATATGGTAATTATTTCCAAAAGAAAATATATTTTGCATAATACAAATATTTGAAATAATAATGCTGCATATATGGACATAAAAAACGCCTCTACATCGTAGAGGCGTATTGGCATTGCAGCGTAATAATGCAGCTGGATTAACCGTGGCGCCGGAAGCAGGCAACCAGCGCAATGCCCACCAGCAGCGCGGCGCCGCTGAGGCCCACTAGCCACCACGTGCCCGCGCCCACGCTTTGGCCGCCGTCTTGTTGCGTGTGCTGGGGTGTATTGCCGCGCATCTGCCCTTGGCCAGGTATAAAGGCATCCTGCGCGTCCGCCTGCCGCGCGCGGCCCGCACCGTCCCCCCCAAGGGCATCTGGTGACGCGCCCCGCGGCATGTCGGGCATCGTGCCCCGCGCCCCGTCCGACGCGTCATCCTGCGTTACATCAGGCATTTCGCCCTGCGGTATATCCGGCATTTCGCCCTGCGGCATGTCAGGCATTTCGCCCTGCGCGGCGCCCCTGCCCCCGCCCGGGGCCATCTGTGCGCCGCCGCCCTGGCTGCCCAGGTCGCTTAGATTGATGGAAGAGGCGTCCACAAGGGCGCTCGCATCCGCCGCCTGCCCCTGGCTGGTGGCGGGAATGGTGCCATCCAGCTGGCCCTGGATGCTCTGGGCGCGCAGCAGACCGAAGATTTTAAGCACCGGCAGCGACGCCTTGTACTGTTCGTACGTCACAAAGGCGGTGGCGTCCTGCTGCACATAGGGCGCGATTAGCGCGTCGGCCGCGTCAATAGCCGCCTCAAAGCGCCCGCTGTTGAAGTAATCCGTCACGATCTCCTGCAGATAGGCGTGGTAGCGCGCGGCATAATCCGCCACCTCCAGCAACTTGCCCAATAGCGGCCGGTCGGCAAGATCGATGTTGCTGGCACAGGGCGTGTCGATGGGGAAATTGACCGCGCTCGACGCGCTGCCCGCCTGAAAGCCCCCAAAGGCCAGGTTGAAGTCCCAGGGCAGGATGCTGATGCACCCGTCCTTTTCATAGAGATAGTAGTTGTGCTTCAAGCTGGAGACGTAGCTGTCCAAATTGACCAGCACGGTATTGGCGGCAAAGTAGCGCAGCGCCTGGTCCACGTCCACGTACCGTTCCAGGTCGCCGCCTGCGTTGAGCTGGCTGATGGCCTGGATGACGCGCTCTTGGCTCGCCTCATCCGCTTCAAAGGTGGCGCCGGAGAAGATATCGCTGTAACTGGAGGCTTCGTCCCCATTGTAGCGCAAATCGCCGCCCCCGCCCGAGGCGCCCATGCCGCGCCCACCGCGGTCGCCCTCCACCTTGTAGAGCGCACCGTACCCCTGGCCGTAATTGCGCAGGGCAAAGCTTTCCTCCAGCGCCTCGATGGCCAGATAGCAGCCCCATGCCTCGCCGTTGACGGTGATACTCGTGTAGGCGCACAGGGGGCTGGTCACCCCGATAAAGTCCATCAGGTCGTATGCGAGGTATTCCTTCATGTAGGTGGTGTCCGCGTGGATGTTGTTGAGCACAAATTTGTCCAGGCCGTAGTAGCTCATGCCGCTGTCGTAGTGGTCCATCTCCACCTTGAAGCTGTAGCGGTCGCTCTCGGAGGCGGCCACCTGCGAAAGGCTGGTGTTGCCCTTGGGTCGGATGCCCACGTTGGCAAACGTCTCGCCGTTGACCACCAGATCGCAGGCGATGTAGTTCTCCTGCGTGGCGGCGTCGAGCATCTCCTGCCACGCGTCCGCATCCACCCGGATGTCGATGGTGGAGATGCGCGTCTTGTCAAAGAGCTTCTCGGCGTAATGCACGCCCCCGCTGGCCTGCCCGAGGGCATCCGGCCAGGCCATCATCCCCACGCACAGCAGCACCGCGCACAGCATGGCGCACAGCACGATCCAGCATACGTATCGCTTGGTAATCATACGCGCCCCCGTTAAGACATGTACGCGCCGTTGTAGCTGACAAGCACGGCCTGGCGCACGCCCTCCAGGGCGGCCACCTGGTTGACAAACTGGGTGGTGTTGTCCTTCATGCGCACCTCAATGGTCACCTCTACGCCCTGGGGCGAGACCGTTTTGGATTTGACCGCGTGCTTTTTGACGCAGTCGGCCACCAGCTTGCCCACGCGCTGCTCCACCGCGTCATCCTGGCACTGCACCACCAATAGATAGGGCTCCGCCCCCCGCCTGCGGTTGGCAAACAGGGTCAAAATCAGGCCGATGAACAGGGAGCCGAACACCGCCAGGGGGATCAGCCCCGCGCCCAGCACGATGCCCACCGAGATCGACCAGAATAGAAAACAGATGTCCATGGGCTCCTTGATGGCGGCGCGAAAGCGCACGATGGACAGCGCGCCCACCATGCCCAGCGAGAGCACCACGTTGGAGGTGACAGCCTGGATGATCAGGGTGGTGATAAGCGTCATGGCGATGAGCGACAGCGCGAAGCTTGCGCTGTACATCACGCCGTTGAAGCTCTTTTTATACACATAAAAAATAAACAGGCCCAGCGCAAAGGCGAGCGCCATGGCGATGACCATATCGAGCGCGGAAAAGGACGTCACTTTATCCAGAAAGCTGGATTTGAAGATATCGTCAAAAGTCATGCGAAGATTCCTCCTATATCGTAATAGTCAACCGTAGATGCGGCAGGCGGCGTATTTGGAGAACGCCTCCTGCCGGCGGTCCGGCAGCTGGATGATGTCCGCGATCACCGCGGGCAGATAGGCGTCAAATTTGACCTCCAACAGAGCCTCGCCCGGCGCGCCCGCGGGCAGGGTGGGCAGCGCTGTGTCAAACAGGTTGCAGTTGTATAGGCCGCTGCGCACCTGCGTATCCACCGTAACGCGCACATTGCCCGCTGGATAGACAAAGGGCGCGCGCACATAGTCCACGATCAGGCGCGGGCGCAGCAGCTGGGTACGCACCTTGGCGTAGAGCTCCCGCAGCAGCGCTTCATCGCTGTGCGCAAGCGGGGCGGCGTCGCCCACAAGCAGCGCTGCGCACTGCGCCCTGGTGATGGACGCACTCTGCTTGAAGCAGCAGTCGCATCGCTTGCTCTTTTTTTCCAGGAACAGCGTGTCCACATCATCGTTGTAATAGCGGATGCGGAATTTTTCCCGGTACGCCACCCCGTCGAGCTTTTCGCGCAGCGCCCGGTCGAAGAGGTTGTCGAAATACAGGCTGCGTATCTTGTAGGTGCCGTCCGCGCGCACGTGTTCGTCGCGCTGCATCACGCGCGCAAGGCGCGCGCACAGCGCCTGGGCATCGGCGGCATTGATGGCGTGCTTGTATTCATGCCGGCCGGCGTTCTGGTGTATTGCCAAGGCGAACCTTCCCCCTTTTTTTCAAACTGCGTCCACGCGGCATCTGCATGGATGCGCGGGGACGTCTCTACAGCTGTCAGTGTAAAGGGCGATTGTGACGGGCACTTGAAGGGACGGTGCGCGAAACAGCAAAAAAGCTTGTCAACCGGCATCCGGCGCGCTATGATAGAGAAAACGCCCATAACCGAGGCAAAAAGCGATGATCAAAGACGCGCGCCTGTATGCGTCCCTTTGCCAGAGAGCCGGCGGCGGTGGAAGGCCGGCGCGGGACTTGCACAGGATGCGCCTTCCGCTTTGGGAGCTTGCCGGCGAGGAGCTGGCGGGGCGGCGCCCCGTATCGCGCCGAAATGAAGCGGCCGCAGCGCGGCAAATTGGGTGGCAACGCGGAAAGTCTTTTTTCGTCCCATGCGCATCGCACAGATGCGTCTATGGATGTATCGATCAAAGGCTTTTTTCTTATGATAAAGAGAGCTAAAGGAGGCACACGCGCATGTTGGATATCAAATTGGTCCGCAGCAATCCCGATCTGGTCAAGGAGAACATCAAAAAAAAGTTTCAGGACGAAAAGCTCGTGCTTGTCGACGAGGTGCTGGAGATGGACCAGCAGTTCCGCGACGCCAAGGCGCGGGGCGATTTTCTGCGCAGCCAGCGCAACACCATCAGCCGCAAGATCGGTACGCTGATGGGCCAGGGCAAACGAGAAGAGGCGGAGAAAACCAAGGCGGAGGTGGCGGCCATCTCCAAGGAGCTTGCGCAGCTGGAGATGCGCGAGGAGCAGCTCAGCGCAAAGATCCGCGAGCGCATGCTGGTGATCCCCAACATCATTGACCCCTCCGTGCCCATCGGCCGGGATGATTCGCAAAACGTGGAGGTGGCGCGCTTTGGCGAGCCGGCGGTGCCGGATTTTGCGGTGCCCTACCATGTGGAGATCATGGAAAAGCTGCATGGCATCGATCTGGACAGCGCCCGCAAAACAAGCGGCAACGGCTTTTACTACCTGTGCGGGGATATCGCGCGCCTGCACTCGGCCATCCTCTCCTACGCCCGGGATTTTATGATCGATCGCGGCTTTACCTACTACATTCCGCCCTTTATGATCCGCAGCAATGTCGTCACGGGCGTGATGAGCTTTGCCGAGATGGAAAACATGATGTACAAGATCGAGGGCGAGGATCTCTACCTGATCGGCACCAGCGAGCACTCGATGATCGGCAAGTTTATCGACACCATGCTGGAGGAGGACCAGCTTCCCCAGACCCTGACGAGCTACTCGCCCTGCTTCCGCAAGGAGGTGGGCGCCCACGGCATCGAGGAGCGGGGGGTGTACCGCATCCACCAGTTTGAAAAACAGGAGATGATCGTGGTCTGCAAGCCGGAGGAGAGCCCCTCCTGGTTCGTCAAGCTCTACCAAAACACCGTGGATTTCTTCCGCAGCATGGATATCCCAGTGCGCACGCTGGAGTGCTGCTCGGGCGATCTTGCGGACCTCAAGGTCAAGAGCATTGACGTGGAGGCGTGGTCCCCCCGCCAGCAGAAATACTTCGAGGTGGGCAGCTGCTCCAACCTGGGCGACGCGCAGGCGCGCAGGCTGGGCATACGCGTCAAAAACAAGGAGACGGGCAATTACTTTCCCCACACCCTCAACAACACGGTGGTGGCGCCGCCGCGCATGCTGATCGCGTTTTTGGAGAACAACCTCAACGCAGATGGCTCTGTGCGCATCCCCGCGCCGCTGCGCATGTACATGGGGGGCAAGGAGGTCATCCGCTAAAAACCGCGCAAAAAAAACGCGCCCAGGCGCGCTTTTTTGCATTGCAGGATACAACAAGGCCCTGGACAACCGTACATCCAGGGCCTTGTCTTTTCGGCGGCATTTTACACAGCCCCACCCTGACTACATAAAAAGAACCGCACAAACTTTCTTTATATTGATTATACACGCCGCGCGCACCCTGCGCAAGGAAAATATTGGTCCTTTATTGGTCCTTTTTACGGGTTGTTTGTGGAAAAAACGCGTAAAGCCGCTTGGAGCAGGGAGGTCAATACTGCTCGGCCTGGCGCGCCTTGCGCAGCGCCTTGCGGCGTCTACCCGCCTCATATTCCTCGCGCTCCTTGTCGGTAGTGAGGATCAGCGGAGGCACCTTCGTGGGCTGGCCCCGCTCATTGAGCGCCACCATCACCAGGTAGGCGCGGTTGACCAGCCTGCGCGCGCCGTAGAGGGACTCCACGTACGTCTCGACGCACACCTCCATGGAGGTGTTGCCCACGTACGTCATGTGCCCGCGCAGCACCAGCGTGTCGTTGACAAAGGCCGCGGCCTTAAACTGTAAGTTATCGATGGCGGCGGTAGTCACCTCGCAGCGGCAGTGGCGGCGCGCCACCACCGCGGCTACCACGTCGATCCATTCCACCAGCTTGCCGCCAAAGAGGCGGTCAAAGCCGTTGATATCCTGCGGCATGAGAATCTGTATCTGTTCGGTGGTCGATTCCGAGACGTATCGGCCCTGTAAATGCTCCGGCATGGACATATGCTCCTTTCGGTTTGCGCCTCAACCAATGGTATCGCGCCTACGCGGCAGCACAAAGTAGAAGGTACTTCCCTCCTTCGGCGTGCTGTCCACGCCGTAGTGGGCATGGTGCAGCTCCAGCGCCTGGCGCACAATGGCCAGCCCCAGCCCGGTGCCCTCCTGGCGGCTTTGGGCGGTGCGCTTGGCCTTGTAATAGCGCTCCCAGATATAGGGGATCGACTCGGGCGCGATGCCCGCGCCCGAGTCCTGCACCTCGATGCGCACCGTGTCCATAGAGAGGATCTGGCGCACCTGTACGGTTTTGTCCGCGCCGGTATGGTTGATGGCGTTGCCAATTAGATTATACACCACCTGGCCGATTTTTACCGCATCGGCCTCCACAAAAGCGTCGCACGCGTAGTCAAATCGCAGCTGGTAGCCCTCCTGCCCGGTCAGCTTGCCAAAGCGCAGCAGGATGCCTCGGATTTCCTCGGTGAGGTTAAACATGCTGATGTGCAGCGGCTGCGCGCCCGATTGCATTTGGGAAAGGTCCAGTATGTCGTCCACCAGCACCGCGAGGCGGCGGGTCTCGTCGATGATCACCTGCACGTTCTCGGGCGTATTCTCCCCGGGCAGATCGCGCATCACCTCCGCGTAGCCCCCGATCATGGTCAGCGGGGTGCGCAGGTCATGCGAGATGTTGGCGATCAGCTCCCGCCGCAGCGCCTCCACCTTGGAAAGCTCTCCCGCGGCGTAGGTAAGGGTATCGGCAAGCTCGTCGATCTCACGGTAGCCGCCCCCCGCAAAGGAGATATCGTATTGCCCCTTGCCCAGCGCCTTGGCCGCGGCGTTTATGCGCACGATGGGCCGCGTCACCTTGCGTGAGACGAAAAACGCCAGCAGGCCCGCAAGCAGCACGAGCAGCACGGTAATCCACACCAGCTGCACGCGCAGCGTCTCCACCGTGGAGTTGACCGGCGTGATGCGCGCATTGATCAGGATCAGCGCCTGGGAGCCGTCGCTGCGCGTTGCCGCGCAGGCGTAAATCATGCTCTGCATCATGCGCCCGCGCAGCCGCGGCGGCACGTCGCCCTGTGCCTCCTGCGCGCTTAAAGGGGGGCCCATTGGCGCGTCGATGCGCTGCACAAAGGCGGTGCCGCCCGCCGCAAGCGCCCGCGCGCAGAAGCGCTGCACCTCATCCGGCGGCATAGTATGGATGGCGCAGCCTGGCATCACCTCCGCCGAGGCGATGTCATTGCCCGAGGCGTCAACCACGCGGATGCACATGTCGTCCTGCTGGGCCAGTTTTTCCAGCAGGGCGTCCAAATCCGCGCTGTCCACGCTGCGGGCAATGACCCGCGCGTTGCCCGCGATGGCCCGGGATTTGATCGCCTTATAAAAATCGTCCAACAGCACTGTCTGAAACAGCCAAAGCAGCGCAAGCAGCGCCGCCACAAACGCCGCTAAGTAGCCGAACATCTTCCAGTGCATACGCACGGCGCGCCCGGGCGCGCTATCTCTGTTCTTCCGCTTCAAACCGGTACCCTACCCCCCGCAGCGTCGCCACGTACTTGCTGTACGGCCCCAGGCTCTTGCGCAGCAGCTTGATGTGCGTGTCAAGCGTGCGATAATCGCCGAAGAAGTCGTACCCCCACACGTCGGTGATCAGCTTTTCCCGCGTCAGCGCAATGCCCCTGTTCTTCACAAGATAGAAGAACAGGTCGTACTCCTTGGGCGACATGTCGATCTTTTGTTCGTCGACGTACACCAGCCGTCCGGTAAAATCCACCCGCACCCCTTCAAAGCGCACGATCTGTTTGCGGGGCGCCCCCGCGCCCGCGCTGCGCTTGATGATAGCCTCAATGCGCATCATCAGCTCCTTGGGCGAGAAGGGCTTGACCACGTAATCGTCGACGCCCAGCTCAAAGCCGTGGATTTTGTCGTATTCCTCGCCGCGCGCCGAAAGCATGATCACCGGCGTCTGGCAGTGCTGGCGGATCATCCTGCAGGCGGAAAACCCGTCCAGCTCCGGCATCATGATGTCCAGCACAATAATGTCAAACGTCTGCGCGCGGCACAGCGCCACCGCCTGCATGCCGTCCTGCGCCTCGGTAACATGATGTCCTTCAAACTCCGCGTACTTTTTGATGATCTGGCGGATGCGCGCCTCGTCGTCCGCCACGAGGATGCGGTACATATCCACAAACGCCCCCTTTTCTTACCGATTATACAGAATGATACAATCCCTATGTGACGGCGGCATGAACAAATTGTGTCCGCCCATTGCACAGGGGCAAAAAATGTGCTTAAATAGGTGCGTAACCTTTTTATAGGCAGAGTAGATGTCTGTGCGTAAAGTGTCAGTCGGACGGGGAGTTGCCGCTGAACGAAAAGCACTACCGCTTGCGGTACAGGCATCGCATCCCGCTGCTGCATGAAAAGAGGCCCTAAAAGCGCAGGACCAGCCGCGTGCACCTCTTCAATGTAGCAACAGTCATTGAAAAAGAGGTGTATTTTTTATGGAAATCTTTCGTTCCTCGGCGCGCAACTGCCGCAACATCCGTGCCCTGGCCGTCACAGCGCTCTTGATGGCGCTTAACTTTGTGCTAGACCGCTTCAGCATCCAGCTGACGCTGGAGCTGCGCGTGGGCGTGGGCTTTTTGACCAGCGCCATGATCGGCGCGCTCTACGGCCCGGTGATGGCCATGTGCGCCGGCGGCCTGACGGACATCCTCTCCTACCTGCTCTATCCGCGCGGGGGGGCGTACTTCCCCGGCTTTACCGTGACGGCCATCGTAGCCGGGCTGATCTATGGCCTGCTGCTCTACCAAAAACGCCTCAGTCTCGGGCGCGCGCTCGTCACGCGCGGCCTGATCGACCTTGTCACAAACATTGGCCTCAATACGCTCTGGCTCTCCATCACCCAGGGCAAGGCCATGATGGTGCTGCTGCCCGCACGCGTGATCAAAAACGCCATCCTCTGGCCGTTTGAGAGCCTCATCCTCTTTGCGGTGGGCGCCGTGGTGCTGCGCGCTGCCGCGCAGCTGCCCGCCTACAGCCAGCGCCGCGCCCGCATGGATAAATAGGAATAACGAACGCTACGCACGCGCGTCAGCGCATAACGCAGGATAGAAAAAGCGTCGCGCCCATTGGGCTCGGCGCTTTTTTATCCTTACGACCAGAACTCGTGCTTGATGCTGCGCACAAAGAGGTCTGAAAGCACGTCCTCGGGCGGCTGCCCCTGGTGGATAACCTGGTACACCGCACGGCAGATGGGTAGCTCGATGGCGAATTTTTCGCCCAGCACCATCATGGCTTTGACCGTGGAGACCCCCTCGGCAAGTTCCCGGTAGGGCGCACCCTGCACAAATCTCTCCCCGTACATACGGTTGTGGCTGTAGCGGGAAAAGACCGTGGCCTCATAGTCGCCCAGGTGGCTCAGGCCGTAGGCGGTGCGCTCGTCGCCCCCCATGGTGCTGATCAGGCGGGCGATCTCGCGCGTGCCGCGCGACATCAGCGCGCCCTTGAGCGCGGATTTCCCCAGGCCGTCGAGCATGCCTGCCGCGATGCCGATCACGTTCTTGGAGGCGGCGCCAATCTCGTTGCCCACAAGGTCGCTGCCATAATAAAAGCGGATCAGGCTGCCGCTGAAGGCCTCCACCAGGCGGGCTTTGGCGGTATCGTCGTCTGAATCGATCACCATGCAATTGGGGATGCCCTGGGTGAAGTCCTGCACATGCCCGGGGCCCACCCAGATGGCCAGCGCCACGTCTTTGGGAAGGTACGCCCGCGCGATCTGGGTCAGGCGCGCGCCGGTGCGCTCCTCCAGCCCCTTCATGCACAGCACGATGCTTTTGCCCGAAAGGGGTAGGGAGGCAAGCTGCCCCATCAGCGCGCGCAGGTGCTGCGCGCTGATGGAGATGATGAGCACCTCGGCGCTATCCACCGCGCAGTTAAGGTCCGTGGTGAGACGCGTGTGCGGCGCAAGGGTGACCAGGCCGTTTGTGCGCGTGCGCGCAAACTGCGCGATGTGCGGCGAGGACGGCCGGCCGTAGAGCGTGACGTCGTGCGAGAGCGTATCAAGATACCAGGCGATGAAGCTGCCCCAGCGGCCGCATCCCAGTACAGATATGCGCAAAAAAGACCCCTCCTTATTACCCACACCCAATGCAGGGGGCATTGCGTGCGATTGTCCGCTCTCTACTATACGGCATGCGCGGGATTTGCGCAAACACCGCTACAGGAAAATATAACCGCTGTGCACAAAAAGCTCGATCGTGAAGTGAAAAGCGGGTATCATTCGTAGTATAAGCGAGGGTGTCGAAAAGGGTGGTGAGTGCTGAGGCGTGATGACAAATGAAGAATTCCGCACACTGGTCCGGCAATATGAAAAGCTGGTGTTCACCATATGTTACCAGATGGTGCGCGACTACGGCGAGGCGCAGAACCTGGCCCAAGAGACATTTCTCTCGGCCTACACCCACATCGACACCTGCAAGCGCGAGAGCCTCAAACCCTGGCTGGCGCGCATCGCCACCAACAAGGCCAAGGACTACCTCAAAAGCGCGTATAACCGCAGGGTACAGCTCTCGGCGGACGACGCGCAGGCGGACAGCATCGTATCGCGCGAGGGCTCGCCGGACGATATCTACATCGCCTCGGAACA
Source organism: Maliibacterium massiliense (assembly GCF_900604345.1). Lineage (GTDB taxonomy): Bacteria > Bacillota > Clostridia > Christensenellales > Maliibacteriaceae > Maliibacterium > Maliibacterium massiliense. Next base: position 1,013,148 of record NZ_LR026983.1, on the reverse strand, counting down.
GGAGCGCGCGATTCACCAAGAGATCTACGCCCTCAAGGAACCCTATTTAAAGGTATCGGTCTTATACTTTATCCAAGGCAAAAACGTGGACGAAATCGCCGAGGCGCTGCGCCGGCCCAAAAAGACCGTGCAGACACAGATCTACCGCGCCAAGCTGCAGCTGCAGGCGCGGCTGCGAAAGGAGGCATGAGCAAAGAGATGGCATCCTATTTTGATCAGGACGGTCATTTGACAGAGGCAGCGTTTGACGCGCTGATTGCAGGCGGAGCGGATGAGCTTGCACGCCTTGAAATGGCCGAGCACATGGATTTTTGCGACGCGTGCATGATCCGCTACACCGAGCGCGTGTTGCAGGATGAACTCATGCCGCCCGCACAGAGCGTGGCGCCCGTGGTGATGGCGCACATTCGGCGCGACGCGCGCAGGCAGATGTTTCGCCGCCTGGCAACCGTAGCGGTGGCCGCCGCGCTGGCGCTGACGTTCTGGTTTACCGGCGCGTTTGACATGCAGCGCAATCCCAAGCAGGGCCAGGCGCTTATCCAAGGCGCAAACCAGGCCGCAGCGGCAATCACCCAGGGTGCCAACAGCATCTCAGGCGGCCTCTCGGGGGCGCTTCAGTGGCTGTTTCAATCCAAAGAAGGGAAGCAATAAATATGCGTAAGAGTGGTTTTCTCACATTTCTCTTTTCGTTACTGCCCGGCGCCGGGCATATGTACCTCAACATGATGAAAAAGGGCGTCTGCATCATGAGCCTGTTCTTCGCCCTGTGGGGCGTGGGCGCCTTTTTGCGGCTGGATTTTCTGCAGCTGCTGCTGCCGGTGGTGTGGTTTTACGCGTTCTTCGACGTGATGAACATCCGGCATCTGCCCAGCGTGCAGCGCGAGGACATGGACCGCGCGTTTTGGCAGAACCTGACCCATGGCAGCGGCGGCTGGCAGACATTCTGGCGCAGGCGCCACGTGCTGCTGGGCGTGGCGCTGATTGTGCTTGGCGTATACAGCTTGCTGCGCATGATGCTGTGGGGAGACCTGTTTGTGCTCTACCACACCATGCCCTGGCTCTATGACGCGCTTTCCGCGCTGCCCAGCTTGGTTATCGCCATTGCGATCATCGTCTTTGGCGTGCACCTGGTGCGGGGCAAAAAAGTGCAGCAGCCCAAGGACGATTTGATTGCGCTGGGAGAGGAGGAAAAGCACGATGCATGAGCAGCAGACGCCGATGCAGCCGGCCCCGCAGGAAGGGACCAAGCGCACGCGGCGGGTAGGTACCCTGACGCTGGGCGTGAGCCTGATTGCGGTGGGCGTGCTCGCACTGTGCGCGCTGCTGATTCCCCATTTTGACTTTACTGCCGTGGCCAGGTACGCGCCCGTGCTGCTGATCCTGCTGGGTGTGGAGGTGCTGGTAAGCGCGCTGCTCTTTCGGCGTGACACCATCAAGTACGACGTGGCCAGCGGTCTGATCTGCCTGTTATTGGTGGTTGTCACCTGCAGCGTCGGCGCGGTATCGCAGGCATGGTCATACTTCGGCACCACGCCGCAGCGCACGCGGGTGGAGCACCGGCTGCGCCAAGAGCTGGAGCAGGCGTATTTTGACAAACTGCAGGGCGATGCGCGCGTCAAGGCAATCCAGGTGCGCGTGCACACCGCCGGGCGGGCGCTGCAGCAGGATATGCCCTACAGCGCGCTGGAGCAGGCGGACCATGTATCTGTGGAAGTGGCGCTGATGGGGCCGTACACCCAAAAGGAGGCTTTTGCGCAGGACTGTGCGCAGCTGCTATCAGGCATGGCGCAGCTGAACGTGCCGCTTGACAGCGTCAGGTTCAGCTACAACGAACCAGGCGCAACCGATATGGAGGTGCGCGTAAGCGACACCTTCCAGCGTAATATGGACGCCGCGCAGCTGGAGAAGCTGGTGGATGTGACGATCCCGGACGGGGACTAGGCGAAAAGCATACAGCGCATAAGAACAAAAGCGGCCAAAGCGGCGGCAGCGCGTCAGACGTGCGTCTGAGGCACTGCCGCCGCTTTTTTATGCAAATACTTCTCCGCAAAGGTCTCCATGGGCAGCGGAGGATCAAAGAGATAGCCCTGCGCCTCAACGCAGCCCGCGCGCGCAAGCAGCGCGGCCTGGGCGCGCGTCTCCACCCCCTCGCACAGCACCGCCATGCCCAACTGACGCGCAAGCGCAATGACGGCCGAGAGGATGCGCGCGCCGCGCGCCTCGGCCAGGGAGGTATCCAAAAAGCTTTTGTCCAGCTTGATGGTATCCACGGGCAGCTGCGCAAGCTGGCCCAGGCTCCAGTAACCGCTGCCGAAGTCGTCCATGGCAAGCGCAAAGCCCTGGTGCTTGAGTGCCTGCATCAGGCTGGCCAGCGGCGCGCCGTGTTGCAGCAGCAGCGTTTCGGTCAGCTCCAGCTCCATGTGTGCGCACGCCACGCCGTACTTCGCGGCGCAGCGGGCCAGGCGCGCGGGCGTGTCAGGACGCGCCAGGTGCGCCCGCGAGAGGTTGACCGAGATGATCGGCGGCGCAAGGCCGTCCTTGCGCCACGACGCGAGGGTGCAGCAGACTGTCTCAAAGACGTAGTCGTCCAGCTGCACAATGAAGCCGTTGCGCTCAAAGAGCGGTATGAACAGGTCGGGCATCAGCAGGCCGTACGTGGGATGTTGCCAGCGCACCAGCGCCTCGGCGCCGCAGAGCGCGCCATCCTCCAGGCGGCACTTGGGCTGCAGCAGCACGGTGAAGTCTCCGTGCGCCAGACTCTGCGCCATATCCGCCTCCAGCGCGCGGTCAATGAGCTGCCGGGCGCGCATGGCCTCGTCGTAGAGCGCCACGCCGCTTTGGTGCTGCCCCTGCAGTGTGCGCTGGGCGGTAGCGGCGCGATCCAGCGCGACGGTGAGGTCATCTCCAGGCGCGATGCGATACAGCCCGCCGGTGAGCGTGAGCGCGCAATCGGCGTGCGCGTGCGCAATGGACTGCGCGATGCGGTTTGCGCGCGCCGTCAGCGCTTGCACGCCGTTGTCCGCCACAAGTGCCAGAAACCGGCCGGGCGCGATGCGCGCCCACGGCTCGGAGGCGTCCATCTGGCGGTGTAGCGCGTCTGCGATATCGCGCAGCAGCGCATCGCCATAGGCGTAGCCGTAGAGGTCGTTGATGGATGTAAAGCGCGCGATATCCAGCACCAGCAGCGCCCAGCGCGCGCGCCTGCGCCGCAGCAGCGCCTGCGCGTCCAGTGTAAAGCGCAGCTGGCTGCGCCCACCGGTGAGGGGGTCCACAAAGGCGAACGCGCGCATCAGGCGGCGGCTCTTGTCGCGGCGATACAGCGCATAGAGCAGCGCCGCAAAAAACGCGCAGAGCGCGGCGTAAAGCGCAATGAGCGTCCTGCGCGCCCAGAGCGTCGCCTGGCCTGCGGCAAGCCCCGCAAGCAGGGCGCGGGTATAGCACACGATCAAGAGCGCGAGCGCAAGCGCCGAAACAAGCGCAAAGCACAGGGTGCGCGCGGTGAATTTCCGCATGAGGGCCTCCTTCGCAGCAGAAAAAAACTACCGGTTGTTCATCAACCGGTAGTATATCCGCAATGGGCGCCTCTTAGCAGCTAAAGCACGTTGAACAGCACCATGCCGATGAGGCCGGAGCCCGCCATGACAAACAGCGGGTTGATTTTTTTGCATTTGCGCAGCACCACCAGGCTTGCGACAAAGAGCACCACGCCCAGCACGTTGGTATCGCGCAGATTGAGGGTTAAAAGCGTGGTGGCGGGGTTGTTGAACAGCGCAAGTAGCAGGATGCTCAGGCCCGCCGAGGCGATCAGCGAGACCACCGCGGGCCGAAGGCCGCCCAGCACGCCCTGAATCACGGAGACGTTCTGGTACTTGAAATAAAAGTAGGCGATGGTCATCACAATGATGCAGGAGGGCACGATGCAGCCCGCGGTAGCCACCAGCGCGCCAGGGATGCCCGCCACCTTGGTGCCTACGAACGTGGCGGAGTTGATGGCGATGGGGCCGGGCGTCATCTCGGCAATGGTGACGATATCCGCAAATTCGGTGACGCTCAGCCAGCCGTGCAGCTGCACCACCTGGCTCTGGATGAGCGGCATGGCCGCATAGCCCCCGCCGATGGAAAAAACGCCGATCTGGAAAAAGCTCCAGAACAGTTGCAGCAAAAGCATGGTTACGCCACCTCCTTGGGATGCCTGCGCCTGTAGACGTAGTTGATATAGCCGACAATGCCGCAGACCAGGATGATGATCATGACGTTGACCTTGAAAAAGTACGTCGCCACAAAGGCAAGCAGCATGATGAGCGTGGATACCCAGTCCTTCTTTTTGACTACGTCAAAGCCCAGCTTGAGCACCACATCCACGATGACCGCCGCCACGCCGCAGCGCATGCCCTTCATCAGGGCCGCTACCCATACGTTGCTGATGAACGCCTGGTAAAAGTAGGAGATCACGCTGATGATGCACAGCGGCGGCAGGATGGTGCCCAGTATGGTGGTCAGCGCGCCCAGCGCGCCCGCCACGCGGTAGCCGATGAGAATCGATGCGTTGACCGCGATGGCGCCGGGGGAGGACTGGGCGATGGCCGCAAGATCCAGAATCTCCTTATCCTCGATCCAGTGGAATTCGTCCACGAACTTTTTGCGCATCAGCGGAATCATCACAAAACCGCCGCCCACGGTGAAGGCGCTCAGCGCGAAGGTGGCCCGAAATAACTTCCAGTAAAATCTGAGATCCTTTTTCTTGGGCAGGTCCAACTGGGGGTTATCTGTCTGCTGCATGGTATGCACTCCCTTGCCTTTCTACTTGATCCTTTACCATTATATTGGTTGCAAACACATATTGAAAATAGTATAATTTAATCTGATATATAATAAAAACACTATGGAAGGGGGCTGCGCGCATGACGCTTCGGCATATGCGCATCTTTGTGGCGGTGTGCGACCACGGGGGCGTCACCAAGGCGGCGGAGGCGCTCTACATGGCGCAGCCGTCGGTCAGCCTGGCCATACGGGAGCTGGAGCAGTACTACGGCGCGCGCTTTTTTGACCGCATCTCCCGCAGGCTGTACCTAACGCAGGCGGGCCAGCAGATGCTGGGCTACGCGCGGCACATCACCTCGCTCTTTGACGAAATGGAGCGCAGCATGCGCACCTCCTTTGAGCAGGGGGCGCTGCGCATCGCCTGCACGGTGACCATCGGCACCTGCCTGATGCCCAACCTTGCGCGCGCGTTCGGCACGCAGTACCCCCAGATGCGCCTGGAGGTGCGGGTGGACAACGCCGAGACGGTGGAGCGTCAAGTGCTGGCAAACGATGTGGATTTGGGCTTAAGCGAGGGTATTCCCCACGCGCAGGCGCTGGTGAGCGCGCCTTTTATGGACGATACGCTGGTACTGGTGTGCGCAGGCGCGCATCCCTTTGCGCATCGAAAGCAGGTCAGCGCCCGGGAGCTTGCGCAGCAGGACGTGCTGCTGCGCGAATCGGGCAGCGGTACGCGCGAGCTGTTTGACAGCGCCATGCTGACGCTGGGCGTGGAAATCCATCCGCTGTGGCAGTGCACCTCCACCCAGGCCATCGTGCGCGCGGTAGAGGCAAACCTGGGCGTGTCGGTACTGCCCCGGCGCATGGTGCAGCAGGACATCGCGCGCGGGCGGGTGGTGGCGGTGCCCCTGCGCGACGTGGCGTTTTCCCGCAAGTTTTACATCCTGCACCACCGCAGCAAGTACCTTTCCCAGAGCATGCAGGCGTTTATCGCGCTGTGCAGGGAGCAGGCACTGTAAAGGAGGGCCTTGTGCAAAACAGTATTCTTGCAACCGAGCGGCTGCTGCTGCGACAGATGACGCAGGACGACTACCCGGCGCTGCAGCGCATCCTGCAGGATGCGCAGGTCATGTACGCCTACGAACACGCCTTTGACGAAGCAGAGGTGCAGCAGTGGCTGGACAGGCAGCGAGCCCGCTACGCATCGGATGGTTTTGGACTGTGGGCGGTTGATCTGAAAGAGACGGGCGAGATGATCGGCCAGTGCGGCCTGAGTATGCAGGACTGGGCGGGGCGGCAGGTGCTGGAGATCGGCTATCTCTTTGCCAAGGCGCACTGGCACAACGGATATGCCACCGAGGCGGCCGCCGCGTGCAGGGCGTACGCGTTTGACGTGCTGGGCGCGCCGGAGGTGTTCTCCATCATCCGTGATACGAACATCGCCTCGCAAAACGTGGCGCGGCGGGTTGGCATGACGTACGTGGGCAGGTTTACCAAGCACTATTATCATATGGACATGCCACACCTGGTCTTTTGCGTCAAACGCCAGGGGTAGCCGTGCAGAAAGCCGCAAAGAAGCCCACCGGCGTGCATGTGCCAATGGGCCTCTTTGTGTAAGGGATACAAGGAGTGCATAAACCCTGAAAAGAGCCTTTTCTTTGCGTTGCCCACTTGCCGTGCGGGGACACGAAGAAAAGCACAAGGTTTTATGCCCAACTTTATCGATCGCATGCTGTGCCCAAGCGGGCGGTGCGCGCAGGGATCGCGCAAAAAGAATTCCTTTTATATCTTGTTATTTATGATATCGGATCAAAGTGGTGATTGCAAGCCTTCTGTAAAGATTTGGGTGGCAAGGGGCAATAAAAATGCATCAGCTGCGCGCGAAGAAGGTTGGCTGGCGGCGTGCAGACGCAGCAACGACGCGCCGCCCGAGGGGAACGTGTAAAAAGTGAAGAAGTATATGCGACAAAAACAGAAAAGGAAGCGAAGCGTTATGATGATTACCACCCTATTGCTGGCGCTGGCCGCGCTGGGCGCGGCGGCGCTATGGCAGGGCCTGCGCGTGCGCGCCTACACGATCGCCACGCACAAGGTGGACGCGCCGGTGCGCCTTGCGGTGCTGACCGATCTGCACAGCACGATGTATGGAAAGGCACAGCATACCCTGCTGGAGGCGATACGTGCGCAGGCGCCCGACGCGGTGCTGCTGGCGGGGGACATTGCCGACGACAGGGCATCGCACGAGGGTACCAAGCAGCTGCTCGCATCCCTGGGCAGGGAGTACCCGTGCTATTATGTCTCGGGCAACCACGAGTGCTGGTCGGGCGAACTTGCCGCGATTAAAGAGATGATCCGATCCTACGGCGTGACGGTGCTGGAGGGCGAGGCTGCGACGCTGCGCGTGCGCGGGCAGCGCATCCGCATCTGCGGCGTGGATGATCCGGCCGCGTTTGACAGTGCGCAAGGGTGGCAGGCGCAGCTTGCGGCGTGCAGCGCGGCGTTCGACGGACAGGACTATGCGGTGCTGCTATCGCATCGGCCCGAACGGGTGGCGGCGTACCGCGCCGCGCCCTTTGATCTGGTGACCGCCGGGCACGCGCACGGGGGACAGGTGCGCCTGCCCGGCCTGATAAACGGCCTCTACGCGCCGGACCAGGGGTGGTTTCCCGCCTATGCCGGCGGTCTGTACGATTTGGAAGGCACAACGATGATCGTCAGCCGCGGCCTTGCGCGCAGCGCTTTGCCGCGGGTGTGCAATCCGCCGGAGCTGGTGGTGGTGGACATCACACCTGTATAAGAAATGATGCCAGAGAATCGTGCACAATGGTGCGCGGGCAGAAAAAATGCGCGGTGTGTCAAAACGTCTCAGAGGGAGAGAAAGACAGGCCTCTGACATATGCAGAAGCGTGTAACGCCAAAGCGGCGCGCCCTAGAGGCGCGCCGCTTTGGTGAAAAAGGCCACGCACGTAAGCGGCCGGCCTTATACGCAGAGGCTTGCGCTGCAGATGGAGTGCGAACAACCCTGCTGGGATCGTATCAAAAAGCGCGGACAAAAAGGGGAAGGGCATCCCCATCATAAGAAAGCGCAGCTGGCCCTGCGAACGCGTAAGCGATGGGTCTAGCAGCAAAGTCTTCCATTGAAGAACTAATACGTGCCCGCGGGGAAGCTAGCTTGGGATCGCGCCGAAAGCGCGGACAAAAAAGGAAAACGGGCCTTTTGTCAGAAAGCGCAGCGGGCCCTTTGTGCATGAATAGGCGGGACAAAGGTTGTGGGGACATGATCCCATGCGATGTGGAAGGGGCGCCATCGCGGCGAGACAGTGGAGGGCTGGTCCCTGTCAGGCGGAATAAGGGGAGGCTTTCGGAGCGGTACCTGCTGGGGCCTGACATGAAGGACGGAAAAGGATGGCCTGCGCCCAAAGCAGGGGGGCATGCGCGCTGCAGCACGGTTCCCCATCACAGCCGCCGGCCGCTGTGCAAAACGAAAGCCAGCGCCCTGCAGGCGCTGGCTCCTGTTGCAGTTTGATGGCGTTTGAGGGCATGCGCGGCAATTGCGCCCGGCGCTTACACGTGCGCCATGGCCTGATCGATATCCTCCAGGATATCGTCTACGTTTTCCAGCCCCACGGAGAAGCGGATCAGGCCCGGGGTAATGCCCGCGGCCACCAGCTGCTGGTCGGTCAGCTGGCGGTGGGTGGCGCTCGCCGGGTGCAGCACGCAGGTGCGGATATCCGCCACGTGCACCACGTTGGAGGCGAGCTTGAGATGGTCCATAAAGCACGCGGCGTTCTCCCGCCCGCCCTTGATGGAGAAGGAGATGACACCGCTGCAGCCCTGCGGCAGGTACTTCTGAGCAAGCGCATTGTACTTGTTGCCGGGCAGCGTGGGGTAGTTGACGAACTCGATTTGATCGAAATGCGTCAGGTGCTCGGCCACGATCTGCGCGTTTTTGCAGTACACGGGCATGCGCACGTGCAGCGTCTCCAGGCCCAGGTTGAGCAGGAAGGCACATTCGGCGGACGTGCAGGCGCCCAGGTCGCGCATCAGCTGCACGCGCGCCTTGTTGATGTAGGCGGCGTTGCCGAAGTGCTCGGTGTATACCACGCCGTGGTAGGACTCGTCCGGCTCGGTCAGGCCGGTGAAATTGCCCGCCGTCCAGTCGAACTTGCCCGAATCCACAATCACGCCGCCGATCTGCAGGGCGTGCCCCTCCAGATACTTGGTGGTGGAGTGCACCACGATATCCGCCCCGTATGCAAACGGGCGGCACAATATAGGCGTGGCAAAGGTGTTGTCCACGATCAACGGCACGTTGTGCGCGTGTGCCAGCGCCGCGAACTTTTCAATATCCAACACCGCGATGGCGGGATTGGCCAGCGTCTCGCCGAACACCGCGCGGGTGTTGGGGCGGAACGCCTTTTCAATCTGCGCGGCGGGCGCGTCCGCGTCCACAAAGGTGCAGTCGATGCCGAATTTTTTGAGGGTGACCGCAAAGAGGTTCACCGTGCCGCCGTAGATGGTGCCGGTGCTGATGAAATGATCGCCGCAGCCCAGGATATTGAGCAGGCTGATCAGGGTGGCGGCCTGCCCCGAGGAGGTGCACAAGGCCCCGACGCCGCCCTCCAGCGCCGCGATTTTCTCCTCCACCGCCGCTACGGTGGGGTTGCCCAGGCGGGAGTACATGTAGCCCGGGTCTTGCAAATCAAACAGCTTGCCCACCTGCTCGGTGGAGGTGTAGCGGTACGTGGTGCTTTGGTAGATGGGCAGCGCCTGCGGGGCGCCATTTTCCGGCGTGTAGCCTGCGTGCAGGCACTTGGTTTCGATCCGCATGGTTTCCATGGCCTCCTATTCCAATTGCAAAATGCATGAGAAAGTTTACGTTCAAGATACTATGCCTGCAGAGCCTTGTCAAGGCAATGCAAAGCGCCCCGATGCTTTTTCGCCGGGGCGCTGCAGTGCCGGTAAAAGATCAATCGTAGGGGTAGGCGGGGCGGGCCGGATCGCGCACCGCGTCCACGTCAAAGAGGGGCGCGTAGCGCTCCTTGTAGACGGGCAGACCGAACATGGTGCCGTCAAGCGGCCGGCGGTCCTGCAGCACGGTGGTGCCCTGCTGCTCCGGCGCGAGGTAGGGCATGCTGCCCACGCCACAGAAGATGCGGAAGCCCGCGTCTACCAGAATCTGATAGCGCGCGTCCGTCTTTTTGATGCGGTCCCCGTAGGGCCAGACCAGCACGCGGGTGGGGCCCACCAGCGAGCCGACCTCCGAGAGCCACTGATCCGCGTCCGACTTGGTGCGCTCGGCTGTGCCGCTGTTGGTGTAATAATGCGCGTAGCTGTGGGAGGCGAAGTTCCAGCCGTTTTCCTTGAGCTTGTCGACCACCTTGCGCGCCTCGGCCTTCTCTTTTTCAATATCCGTGCCCGCAGGTGCGTCGTGCTGCGTGCGGTAGCCCAAAATACCCTGGAAGCCCGTCAGCGCGATGGTGCCCTTGGCCCCGTCAAAGGAGAAGTCGGGGTGCTGCTTGACAAATGCGTCGAGAATGGGCACGATGTCGTTGTCGTAGCGCACCTCCTCGCGACCGTCGGAAAACTTGGTGTAGGTGGCGATCTCGCCCTTCTCATCCAGGATCAGCTTATCGACCATGCCGCGGTTGGTCTTGCGCGCGTCGTAGACCATATCGTCAAAGGAGAGCACCAAGGGCTTTTTGCCCTTGGGCAGCATCAGCGGCTTTTTGAGGGTGACGTTCTGGCCGTCGCCGTCGGGATCGTCGATGAGCATATTGATATCAATGAGGATATAGTTGCGCTTGTAGAGCTCCTCCAAAATGGCGTTGAATTCCTTGACTGTGACGCAGTTGGTGTAGTAATCCTTGCGCCACTGGGGATTATTGGCGATCTCGGGGTAGGCGATCAGGCAGTGGGTGAACAGGTGCTCTACCGTGCCTTCGTAGGGCACCAGCTCGGTCTGCTTCTGGTCGATTTGCTGGACGTACTGGGTGTATTTGCCCATAAAGCTCGCGTCGTCCTGCATCACTGCGGCAGCGCGCTCAAGCAGCTGCTTGGCCTGGGAGTACTGGTACTGCCCCACCAGCGTATCGGCCGTAGTGAAGGCGTTGACCGCAAGCTTTTCCCGCGCGATGGCAAGGCGCTGCTGCGCGTCGCTGTAATATTTGGTATCCTCCGGCACCACCTGGCGGAACATCTCGCAGGCGGTGAGGTAATCGTCGCTCTGCTCGGCCTGCATGCCCTGGGCGAAACAGGCGCGCGACTGGCGGTAGTATTCGCCTGTGGCGGTTGCGTTTTTAAGCCTATCCACCGGGCAGTTCAGCCGGCCAAATGTATCGAGCACGCGGCTGTACTGCTCCCAGGTGAGGCTCTCATCGCGGATATAGCGCTGTTCCACCGCCTCGGTGGCGGCGGAAAGCGCGGGTTTCATCAAATCGCCAAACTTTGCAAGGCCCATGATGGGCGCGCCGTCGGCCACGTCGCCCGCCTTGGCCTGGTCGGCCAGCGCGAGCAGCTTATCCGTAAGGGGCACGTCCAGCTTGGCGCGCCGCTTGGCGCTGGCGTCCTCGTAGAGATCCCGCGCCAGGGTGTAGTTGTCCTGTGCGAGATAATCCACAAAGGCGCTGACGGCCTTTTTCGTCTGGCTGCCGCTGACAAGCCAGATGGCGCCCGCTGAAACCAGCGCCACGGCAAGCAGGCACACAAGCACAAGCAGCGCGACGGGCTTTTTACGGCGCCGGCGTCCGTAGCTGCCGTGGCGCGGCATGTTGCGTGAAGAAGAGCGCGGAGCGTTGTACATAGGCGAATCCTCCTAAAAGAAACAAGTTCGATACAATGGCGCTCTACCATGGCGCCATGCCATATTTCTGCCCCAATCCATGTTACCGCCATTATAACAAAAAGCGACGAAACATGCTACGATGTAACATAATGTTAAAAACTGCGCAAACGTCTCTTCATAGATGCGCACAGGGGCGCGTGCGTTATACGCAGCCGGAGGAAAGGAGTTTACCATGCGAAGAGGAAATCAAAATGCATGGCGCGCGCGACGCGGCGTGCTCGGTGTGCTGCTTGCGCTCTGCGCGCTTGGGGCGCTGACGCTGGGCGTGCTGCTGGGCATGGTGGTCGCCTCAGAGGATGACGAGCGTCTGGGGCAGGCGGATTGCATCATCGTGCTGGGATGCAAGGTGCAGCCTGACGGCAGCGCCAGCTACTCGCTCAGAGAGCGCACTGCGCGCGCGGCGGCGCTTTATAAGGAAGGCTATGCAAAAAAGATCATCGTCACCGGCGGCCAGGGCAAGGACGAGCCCGTGAGCGAGGCGCGCGTGATGGCCCAGGGCCTGGCCGCGCTGGGCGTGCCGCGGCAGGACATCCTGCTGGAGGAGCAGGCGGCAAACACCCGCCAGAATATCGCCCTGAGCAAGCGGATCATGCAGGACGAGGGGTGGACAAGCGCGCTTGTGGTCACCAGCGAGTTCCACCGCATGCGCGCGGTGTGGACGGCCAAACAGGCGGGTATTGCACAGGTGTACAGCGCCGCCGCGCCCTCCTATCCCCCCCACCTGTGGCGGCAGCGGATCAAGGAGACGCTTTCCATCGTCAAGTTTGCGTTGGGGGGATGACGCGCCCAAGATGCAAAGTTGTTGGTTCCGCGCGCCAGAATGTGCTATAATGTGCCTTGTTATATCTTGCGTTTATGCCATTTATATGGAAAATGTCGGGTAATATGAAGGAGTTTTGATATTCATGAGCCAGTCAGTCCGTCGCCCCAGCCAGCGAGGCATGTACGATCAGCGCGCCTATGACGATGCCTATCAAAAGCCACGGACACGCGCAACACGCGCGGCGCGCGATCCCTTTGCCGATCCGTACGCCGCGCAGCCGCAATACGAGGTGGCGCCGATGCCCCGCCGCAACCAGCGGCCGGACGTGGCGCCCTACGGCGCGGACGTCTTCGGGCAGCGGGTACAGGACGACCGGACGGGGCGCGCCCCCCGCGCGGTGGCGCAGAACGCACACGCGGCGCGCACCTACGCGCAGGCGCCCATGGGCGCTACCCGCCAGGCGCCGCAGCGCAGCGCCACCTATGTAAGCCCCTCGCGCGGGGTGGACTACGTCTACCCCGATGAGATGCAGGGCCATGCGGGCAACCGGCGCGGCAACGGTGGCGCGGGCGGTGGGGACGTAAACGTCAAGCGCATCTGGATCATGGCGGCGGCCATCGTGGTGATCATCGCGGCCATCGCCTTTGGCATCAAGTTCATGACCAAGGGAAAGAAGGCGGATGTCAACGCCGAGGCGTCCCCCTCGCCAAGCGCCACGGTGAAGGTGGACGATGATGCGTATAAGCCTGAAGACGTCAAACTGGGCGCGATCACCCTTTCAAGCAACGAACCGGACTTTGGCGCGGCGCGGCTTATGATCGACTATTCCGTCAGCGAGGACTGCTATGTTACCATTGACATTGTAAATGCCGCAGGTGACATTTTTTTTACTGTGCTGGACGCAGGTGAAGTGGGCAAGGGCGACCAACGCACCTATTTTGACGGGAAAAATGCAAGCGGGGAATACGTGGGCGTAGGGGAGTATACCGTGCGCATTGCGGTGGTCAAGGCGAGCGAGCGCTTCGCCAAAGTGGAGGCCGCCTTCAAGGTGAACGCCGCGCCGAAGCAATCGCACTTTGCGCGGCCCACGCAAGTGCAGCCCGACCCCACGCCGACGCCTAAACAGACCACGCAGCCCACCCCGACGCCGACGCCCACTCCGACGCCGACGCCGACCCCCACACCGACCCCCACACCAACGCCCACGGGCGATGCGGGGGAAGCGTAAGCCGCAATACTGAAGGAAACAGGTGACGTTTACTGTGAAGCAGCGCAACGCAAAGACGCCTCATCCGCAGCGCGCAGCCGAGGTGCGCACCCCATCGGATGGGCTGCGCCCCTGGAGCGCGGCGACCCACTTTATCGGGCTGCTATTGGGCGTGGCGGCGCTGACCATGCTGGTGCTGCTGGCGAGCCAGCAGGGTGACCCGTGGAAGATTGTATCGTTTGCGCTCTATGGGGCCAGCTTGATGCTGCTCTACGGCGCCAGCACCCTCTATCACGTGCTGCCGCTCTCGCCCCGCGGGCGCCAGGTGCTACGCAAGGTGGATCACCTGATGATCTTTGTGCTGATCGCCGGCACCTATACGCCCATCTGCCTGGTCAACATGCGCGGGCCGTGGGGATGGGCGCTCTTTGGTGTGATATGGGGCCTAGCGCTATTGGGCATGGCGACCAAGCTGTGCTGGTTTGACTGCCCGCGCTGGATATCCTCGACGTTTTACATCGCGATGGGCTGGATGGTGCTCATTGCCTTTTACCCACTTTTGACGCACATGGCCATCGGCGGCGTGTTGTACCTGGTGCTGGGCGGGCTGCTCTTTACCGCAGGCGGCGTGATGTACGCGCTCAAGTGGCCAGGGCGCGACAACAAGTATTTCGGCTTTCATGAGTGGTTTCACCTACTGGTGATGGCGGGCTCCTTCTGCCATTTCTGGGTGATGCTGCACTATGTGCTCCCCGTATAAAACGGTTCCAAGGCCCCGCCAGGTTTGCCCCTGCGGGCCTTTTCTTCTATCACGATCACCCACTGAAAAAAGGAGGCAGTTTTTATGCAGAGACGCCTGGGTATCGGCATGCTGGGCACCGGCTTTATGGGAAAGATGCACTCCTATGTGTACGCCACGCTGCCCTATTACTTCAGCAACCTTCCGTTTTCCTGTGAGTTGGTGGGGGTGGCATCCGGCCACTTTGCCAACGCAGAGGCCTTCCGCGACGCCTACGGCTACCGCTACGCAGCCCGCAGTGAGCAGGAACTCTTTGACGATCCGGATATCGACATCATCCACATCTGCACGCCCAACGCGCTGCACCACGACGCCGTCATCAAGGCGGCGCGCGCGGGCAAGCACATCTACTGTGAGAAACCCCTGGCTATGAACGAGCAGGAGGCGCGCCAGATGGTGGAGGCGGTAGAGGATGCGGGCGTCATTACGCAGATGGTGCTCAACAACCGCTTTACCGCGCCCATGCTGCGCGCCAAGCAGCTTATCGAGGAGGGGGCGCTGGGAAAGATCGTGTGCCTGCGCGGCGCGCTGTTTAACACGCTGCTGGTGGACCCGAACGTGCCGCTGGAGTGGCGACAGAGCGCCGCTTTGGGCGGGGGCGTGCTGCAGGACATGGGCGTGCATATCCTCGATATGATCTACCACCTGCTGGGCCCCTATGAGGCGGTGTTTTGCGAGGAACAGATCGCCTATCCCAAGCGCCCCATGCCCGACGGCAAGCTGGTGGAAGCGACCGAGAACGAGGCGGTATACCTGATTGTGCGCATGAAAAACGGCGCCAAGGGTACGGTGGAGGCCTCCATGTTGCCTACGGGGCTGGACGGGGAGACCCGCGTGGAAATCCACGGCGCGGACGGCGCGCTGCGCATTGGCCGGGATATCTCCACGCTGGAATACTACGACAACACCCTGCCCGACGCGCCGCTGGGCGGGCGCAAGGGGTTTACCCAGATTTCCTGTCGCAGCAAGTTCCCAGCGCCGGCAAGCGGATTCCCTCCCTTTACATCCATGCCTGGCTGGACGCGCAGCCATGTGCAGTGCCTCTACAATTTTCTGCAGAACGTGTGCGCGGGCACGCCCGCCGCGCCCTCGCTGCGCGATGGGCTCTACATCCAGCACGTGCTCGCCTGCGCCAAGCAGTCCGCCCGCACTGGACGCTGGGTGACGGTGTAAAAACACGCAGTTTTGTGAATTTGGATGCAAAGAACGAAACGGTTATGCTATAATAGTATATCGCGCGCAAGTGGGTGTGCGTCGGCAGGGTATGCCGGCGCACCTTCGCGTGCGGGGCATACGGCAAACGACCGGTTGCATATGCTTTTGTTTATATGAACATACACCTGCGCCGCCATACCTGGTGCGCGCACATAACAAAGACGATTTTTAAAGGAGGCCTTTGTTACATGGGAATGGGTAAACGTCTGATGATATGGACGCTGGCGATGGTGCTGCTGTGCGGCCTTTGCGCGCCGCTGCTGCCGCAGCCGGTTGTCAAGGCGGACGCGCCGCTCAAGACGACCATCAGCGTCGAGCCGGGCGCCATGGCGGAGCCGGGCAATGTAAAGATAACGGTGACGGTGCGCAACACCACCAATGAGATTGTGGAAAGCGTGCTGGTGAAAAACAGCAAGGCGGAGCTCTCCTTTGGCACGATTGCGGCAGGCGCCTCGGCCACGGAAGTGATCGAGAGCTACAGCGTCTCTCAAAGCGAGCTGGATAGCGGCGTGATCAACTTTGAGGTGAAGTGCGACGGCTACGCCGGCGCGGCGACGGCAACCATCAAAAAAAAGCAGTACCAGCCCGCGCTCAAGGCGGAGCTGACCATTGAGGGCGCGGATAAACCCGTGGCAGAGGGCACCAAGCTGACGTACAAGTGCGTGGTGACCAACACCGGCGACGTGGCCATCAAAAACATCACCGCCACGGACGCCAAAATCGGCTCGCTGGGCGGCGGCTTTACGCTGGAGCCGGGCGCCAGCAAGGAGCTGAGCGCGCAGTACACCTTCAGCGACACATTCAACGCGCAGGTCAACGTCACCGGCACCGCCAGCGTGGGCGGGCAGCAGGTGAGCGCCCAAAGCGGCATTGTGACCGTGCAGAAGGCGAGCGGCAATCTCTCAGTGGCCGTGACGCCCTCCGCAACCGAGGTGGCCGCCGGCGAGGAGGTCACCATCAAGGGCACACTCTCCAACCAGGGCAATGTAGACATCACCGGCGTAAACGGCACGGACTCCTTTGGCAACACCGCGTTTTCTAACGTAACGGTGCCCGCGGGCCAGGAAGTGCCCTTTGAATACAAATTCACCATGGGCGAGGAGGGGAACTACACCCTCTCGGTTGCGGGCAAGGGCAGCGACGGACGCGACTACTCCGCCTCCACCCAGGCGCAGTTCAGCGTGAAGGTAACCACTGACTCGGTGCGCGTGGATATGGAAGTCAAGGCCGACAAGACCCAGCTGGACGAAGCGGGTAAGGTCAAGCTGACCTTTACCTTCAACAACCCCCGCAGCGTGCCCATGGAGATGAGCATGTACGTGCGCGAGGTGGACGGCGACAAGCTGTTTGACCTGACGAAGCTGGCGCCAGGGAAATCCACCCAAGAGCGAGAGATCGAGGTCAAAGAAAGCGGCACCAAGCGCTATGAGCTGATCGTCAAGGACGCGGGCGGAAACGAGCTGACCGCGGGCGCGGCGGCCATCAGCTTTACCGTGGGTGCGCCTGAGGATGAGCAGCCCCAAGAGGAAGAAAAAAAGAGCAACCTGGGCTGGCTGTGGACGCTGCTGATCATTGTGGGCTTCCTGCTGGTGGCAGGCGGCGTGGTATTTGCGGTGCTGATGGTGCAGGAAAAGAAGGCCAAGCAGCGCGGCGGCAAGAAGAGCGCGCGCGGCAATGCGCCCTTTGGCACGGACGCCCGGCGCGGCGATGCGTACGGTCAGGACCGCGATTACAACGGCGCGCTGCGCCGCGAGATGGACTACGACCAGGACGAATTCTTTGACGACGATGCGGACGACGGCTACGTGGACGACGGGCCGCAGTACATGGACGACGTGTATAATGACAGCGAGCCGGTCTATCGTGACGACGACTTTGACAATTACGAAGAGGAGGACCTGCAGGACGGCCCCTACATTGACGAGTTGGACATGGATACGGACGACGACTTTGCGGCGGAGCAGTGGGAGGACGCCCCCCCGCAGCAGTGGGAGGAGAACCCGCAGGACCGTTACGACCAGCCACCGCAGCGCCCCCGCCGGCCGGTAAGGCCGGTGCGGCGTCCCGACGCGCCCCAGGGCGGGCCTGCGCGCGGCGATACGGACGACGATCCCTGGCCGCCGCAGCGCAAATGGTGATAGAAAGCGCTAAGCAACGGATAAAAGCGCCTTTGCAATCGTGCAAAGGCGCTTTTTTGATGCGCTGAAATAAAAAAGATGCAGGGGCGCGCGCGTCCCCCTTGGGTCAATCCTTCCAGAGAAGGCGCATTTTTTCCGCCACGCGCGCCTTGCGCGCAGCCGTCTTTTCTGCGTCCAGCCGGTAGGCGCCGTCTGCCTCCTGCTGCAGCACGTCGCCGGGTGCGGCACCCTTGGGCAACACGCTGCGCGGCACGCGGCGCATGTGACGCGCTGCGTCCTCCAAAAACGCCTCTCCGCCCGCAAAACGGTCGATGACAAACCACGGCATGCGCCCACCCCCTTGATACCTATTGTGACGACTTTGCTATGATTGTACAGCAATTTGTTTCGCCTGAAAATAGCCATCCTTGCCGATAAACGGCGAAAAGAGGGTATATATTGCTTGAATACGCCTCTTTTGGGCTTGTATACTGCGTATAACGTGCATTTTGGCAGTGATAAGGGGGTATAGCTGCATGCAGAGGAATGATACACAACAGACGCCGCAGCGCATGGCGCAGGCGCGCAGCGCGCTGCGGCAGCACGCGCGCTGCAAGGCGCGTCTTGCGTTGCTGGACAAGCGCATTGCCCAGGCGGCCATGGCGGGCGCGCCCCGGCCGCTGCGGGCCGCCACATGGCAGGAGCGCCCCAGTGGCGCACAGCCTGACGCGGAGACGTCCGTGCGGCGGGTGCTGCGCCTGATGGCAGAGAAGGACGCGCTCATGGCGCGGGTATGTGCGGTGGAGGATGCGCTGGAGGACATCCGTTTTGACGAGATGGCCTACAGGATGCTTGAGGCGTATTATCTCAGGGACGAATCGGCGGTTGCGCTGGCGGCCCAGTGGGGGTACAGCACGCGACAGTTTTACCGCAAGCTGGCGGGCGCGGTGTTGCTCTTTGCCCAGTATTTGGATTTTGCGCCCTTTGCGTAGGTGACAGCAGGTTGTCAGCAGCATGGCAGGCACGCTTGCATCGCAGCGTGTAGGATGGATATCAGCAAGGCAGGCCCATCAGGGGGCGGCAGACGCGCGTAAACGCGGATGCCGCCCTTTGCGCCCCCTGCAAAACAATGCTGGAGAGGAGGCGGCCCAAGGCAAAAGCAGCGATGCGCGATACATATAAGACGCGGATCGCTCCGTATCTCGACGTGATCGGCGATATGGCGGCATCCGGCATAGAGGAAGAAGAGATACGCGCCATGCTGCAGGTGGACAGGGAGGCGTGGGAGCGCTACACGATGCGCTACGCCCCGCTGCGCCACGCACTGCAGCGCGGCAGGATGAGCACGTACATGGTGGAGGCGGCCCTGCGCAGGCGCGCGATGGGCTACAGCTACCAGGAGTGCACGCGGGAACTGCGCGCGGTGCCCGACGGTCAGGGCGGCACCGAGCAGCGCATGGTGGTGACCAAGGTGGTGGAGAAGGAGCGCCCGCCCGACCTGGCCGCGCTGCGGCTGTGGCTGAGCAACCGCGCGAAGGACCGCTGGCAGGAGGAGTGCGCAGAGGCGCAGGAGAGCCTTTGCCACTGGAGCGACGAGGCGCTGCAGCAGGAACGGACGCGCCTGCGGCAGGCGCTGGACGGGGAGGAGGCGCAGGAGCAGTGAGCCAAAGCGCAAAACTCGCGCGCCTGCGCGCTGTGGAGGCCGAGATGCGCCGCAGGCAGCGCATGCGCAGAATCGATGCCTACAATACCGGCGCGCTGCGCCATGAAAAACAGCTGACCTTTCACCGCTGCGGCAAGCGTAACCGCTGGGTGTTCGGCGGCAACCGCAGCGGCAAGACCGAGTGCGGCGCGGTGGAGGCGATCTGGTTTGCGCGGGGGATTCATCCCTACCGCAGGATCGCGCGCGCCACGCACGGCTGGGTGGTATCCCTCACCCACGAGGTGCAGCGCGACGTGGCCCAGCGCAAGGTGATGGACTACCTGCCGCCTGAGTGGATCGCGCAGGTGGTGATGCGCCAGGGCAAAAAGGGGGATCCTTCCGGCGGCGTCATCGATTACATCGAGGTGTACAGCGCCTGCGGCGGCAAGTCGCGCATCGGTTTTAAGTCGTGTGACCAGGGACGCGGCAAGTTCCAGGGGGCGAGCTTGGATTACGTGTGGTTTGACGAGGAGCCGCCCGAGGACATCTACAAGGAGTGCCTGATGCGCGTGCTCGACCGGCAGGGCGATATCTGGGGCACCATGACCCCGCTGCTTGGCCTGACCTGGGTGCACGAGCTGGTGTACCTCAACGTGCACGACGATCCGGAGATGTGGCACATCCGCATGCAGTGGGACGACAACCCCTTTCTGCCTGAGGCGGAGAAGCAGCGCATGGCCCGCGCACTCTCCAAACGCGAGTTGGAGAGCCGCGCGCTGGGCCACTTTATGGCGGGCAGCGGGCTGGTGTATCCCGAGTTTGACGAGGACATCCACGTGATCGAACCCTTTGACGTGCCCGATGCGTGGAAGGACCGCATCAGCATTGACCCGGGGCTGGTCAACCCGCTCGCCTGCCACTTTTACGCCTGCGACGGCGACGGCAACGTCTACGTGGTGGCCGAGCACTACCAGAGCGGCTGGACGGTGGAGCGTCACGCCCGCGCGATCGACGCCATCGCCAGGCAGCTGCACTGGCCCCGTGACAGCCAGCGGCGCCTGCGCGCGCTGTTTGATCCGGCTGTGCACCAGCGCACCCTTGCAGGCGAGCGCTCGGCGGCGGAGCTCTTTGCGGACCACGGCATTTCGGCCGTCATGCCCCAGCGGCGCGACCGGTGGAGCGGCATCCAGCGCGTGCGGGAATACCTCGCACTGCGCCCCGCCACCGATCACCTTCGCTGGCCGCGGGGCAGGCCCCGGCTTTTTGTGTGCAGCAACTGCCCGCAGATGATCCAGGAGTTTAAAAAATACCGCTTTGCCGAGGGGCAGGAGGGGCCGCGCAAGGTGGACGACCACGCGATGGACGATCTGCGTTACTACATCATGAGCCGGCCAGAGCCCGCCAGGGCGCCCAAACCGCAGCCCAGTGAGATTGCGCGCGATAAGATGCGCCTGGCGGCAGCCTTGGGCCGGCCCATGCGCTAGAGAAAGGAGAGGACGCATACTTGCAGACATGGATTGTGGCCATCGCGGGCATTGCGGCGCTGCTCCTGCAGGCACGCTGCCACCGCGGGGAGCGGGCACGCCTGCGCGGGGACGCGCTCCCGCCCGCAGACGGGCGCAGGGCACGCAGCATTCCCAACATTATCCGGGTGCGCACGCGCCAGGCACCGCCGTACGAAAAGGAGTGAACCCATGCAAAGACAGGAAAAGAAAAAAACGCCGCTCGCGCCCTTTTACGCGGCGCTTTCAGGCAAGGTGCGCACGCAGCGGGAGGCGGCGAAGAAGAAGGCAATCGTCACCGAGGTGCTGGAGGACTTTGAACGCCGCAGGCGCGCGCGCATGCCGCTGGAGTTGCAGTGGCAGCTCAACACCAACTTTTTGATGGGCAACCAGTACTGCGACATCAACGTGGCGGCGGGGCGCATCATGGACGTGCAGCGCAGCTATTTCTGGCAGGAGCGCGAGGTGTTCAACCACATCGCACCCATTGTTGAGACGCGGCTGGCAAAGCTTTCGCGGGTGCAGCCTGGCATCTCAGTGCGCCCCGCGACCGAGGACGCCTCGGACATCGGCACCGCCAAGGTGTGCACCGCCATTGTACAGGCGGCCGGGCGCAAGGTGGATATCAGCGCTCTGCTCAACGAGGGCACGGTATGGTCGGAGATCTGCGGCACGGTGTTTTACAAAACCATCTGGAACGGACATTTGGGCTCGGGCGCACAGCCGGGGGATATCGAGGTGGCGGTGTGTCCCCCGTACGAGATATTCCCCGACGCGCTGCACGGCGTGCCGCTGCACAGGCAGCAGTCCATCATCCACGCAAGGGCCTATCACGTGCGCGAGATCAAGCACATCTGGGGAACGGACGTGCAGGGCGGCGAGGTGGACGTATACACCCTGGGCAGCACCCCCTCGCTGCTGGGCGGACTGGGGTACAGCGCAGCGGCGACCTCGATCATCCCCACCACGCGCAGC
The DNA here is from genome assembly GCF_900604345.1 of Maliibacterium massiliense. Classification (GTDB taxonomy): domain Bacteria; phylum Bacillota; class Clostridia; order Christensenellales; family Maliibacteriaceae; genus Maliibacterium; species Maliibacterium massiliense. The sequence goes on along the minus strand of NZ_LR026983.1, from coordinate 991,323 downwards.
GACGCCGCGCTGGTGATCGAGCGCTACGAGGCGCCCACGGACGCCTGCCCGCAGGGGCGGCTGCTGATCGTGGCGGGCGAGACGCTGCTGCACGACGGGCCGCTGCCCTACAGGGTGGGCGAGGGCAATAAGGTGGGCTATCCTTTCACACGCCAGACCTGTATCGACAACCCCGGGTGCTTTTTCGGCGCGTCGGTGATCGAGCGCTGTATCCCCATCCAGCGCGCGTACAACGCGGTAAAGAACCGCAAGCACGAGATGCTCAACCGCACCGCCGTGGGCATATTGGCCGTGGAGGACGGCGCTATGGACGCCGACGACCTGCAGGAGGAGGGACTCTCGCCCGGCAAGGTGCTGCTCTACCGGCCCGGCGCGCAGCCGCCCCACATCATCAGCACCGGCGGCGTGCCCGCGGAGTTTACCGCGGAGGAGGAGCGCCTGCTCAATGAGTTTATCTTGATTTCCGGCGTATCGGAGCTGGCGCGCCAGTCCCAGGTACCCTCGGGCATGGTATCCGGCGTTGCGATGGAGGTGCTGCGCGAGCAGGACGACACCCGCCTTTCCCTCACCGCGGAACATATCCGAAAGAGCCTCATGGATCTAGCGCGCCAGTGGCTGCGCATTTACAAGCAGCTGGCCAGCGGCAGGCGGGTGGACCGCATCGTGGGCGAGGGGGCCAAGGTGGAGCGCGTGTTCTGGCAGGCGAGCGACATCACCTCCGACGACGTTGTGACCGATACGGAAAACGAGCTTTCCCAGAGCCCCGCCCAGCGCAAGCAGATGGTGCTGGATCTGCTAAAAAGCGGCCTGTTCAACGATCCGGACACGGGCAAGATGGACCGGCGCATGCGCGCCAAGGTACTGGAGATGCTGCAGTTTGGCAACTGGGAGGCGGCCGTGCAGCTGGACGAGCTGCATGTGGCGCGCGCCGCGCGCGAGCAGGCAGACATGCAGACGCGCGATGTACAGGTAGGGCCCTATGACAACCATGAACTGCACCTGGACGAGCACATCCGCTTTGTGCTCTCGGGCGAGGGAGAAGCGGCGCTGGCGCAGTCCAGGGCGCTGCGACGGCGCGTGCAGGAGCACATCCAGGCCCACCAGTCTTTGCTGGCCGCCCAGCAGGCGGCCGCAACATCCGTACAGAAGGAGGAGAACGCATGAAGGAGAACAGGGAACCGGAAAAGAAGGCCCAAAACGCATCCAATGAGCCGGAAAAAGAAGAAGCGGTAAGAGAAACGCAGGCGCAGCCGTCCGCTGCGGATGAAACGCAGCTGGCGCGTGTATGTGCGCATCTTGAGACGGCGCTTGCAAAAAACGAGGAGCTGATCGCCGCGCTGGAGGCGCGCCTGCAGCGTTTGGAAGCAGCCGCGCAGCAGCCGCAGGCGCGGCCGCCTGAAGCCGCGCCGCAGCTGCGGGAAGGGCCGGCGCCCGAGACGGTACAGAAGGCGCAGGATGGCCAGGCGGGCATCGATGAGATGGACCCCGATGAGAAGATGCGCCTGTACCTGCAGATGCTCAGGGAGAGCGGCGTGCCCATCCTGATGGGCAGCGGCGGGGGCGGGATTCCGCTGCAGAGGCCCGCGCGGGCAAAATCCATCGGCGAGGCGGGTCACATGGCCCGCGCGCTGTTTAAATAAAAGGAAAGGAACGGGCGCAGGTCCAGCGCGCTACAGGGGATGCGGCCAGCGCGTGCGCAGCGCCCGACTGTGCCTTTCGCGCCGCCTTGCGGCGGCGCTACCCAAACCATACAACATAATAAAGGAGAGAGAGACATGCCTGTAACGTTATCGACTGCGGAAGACGCCCTGAAAAGCCTGTATCTGGATGTGGTGACCGACCAGCTGAATATCAACACCAACCCGCTTTACAACAAGATCAAGGCGTCCTCCAACTACGTATCCGGCAAAGACGTCAAGAAATTGGCGCGCTACGGCCTCAACGGCGGCATCGGCGCCGGCACGGAAGAAGGGGCGCTGCCCACGCCCGCCGGCAACAATTACGCTACCTTTACCGCGACGCTGAAGAACCTCTACGGACAGATTGAAATTTCGGACAAGGCGATCCAGGCCTCCCGTGACTCGGCCGGCGCGTTTGTCAACCTGCTCAACGACGAGCTGGAGGGCCTGCTCAAGGCGTCCAAGTTCAATGTGAGCCGGATGCTCTACGGCGACGGCACCGGCGTGCTGACCGCCTGCAAGGCCAACACGACCGCGACAAACACCCTGGAGGTAGCCTCGGTGCAGAACCTGATGGAGGGCATGGTGGTGGATATCCTATCCAGCGCAAGCGCAGGTGTGCCCGCAAGCGGCGGCGCGGGTCGCCGCATCACCGCCATTGACCGGGCTGCCAAAACGGTGACCATCAGCGGCGCGGCGCTGGCCCCCACGGCGGACAACGTGCTGGTGGTGCAGGGCTCCTACAATCTGGAACTGACCGGCCTGGGCGCCATTTTTTCCGACAGCCAGGATATCTACGGCCTCAAGCGCAGCGATTACTCGTGGCTTGTGCCCTACACCAAGGCGGATACCGGCGCGCTGAGCGAACTGGCCATCCAGAGCGCGATCGACGCGCTGGAGGAGACGGCAGACGGGCACGTGGACTTCATCGCCTGTCCGGCGGGCGTGCGCCGCGCGTATCTGGACATGATGGCGACCACCCGGCGCAATGTGGATATGCTGGACTTGCAGGGCGGCTTTAAGGCCGTCTCCTACAACGGCATTCCCATCTATGCCGATCGTTTCTGCCCCGCGGGGAGCATGTACCTGCTGGATACCGCTGAGTTTACCATGCATCAGCTGTGCGATTGGCGCTGGCTGGAGGATGGCAACGGTAAGATTCTGCGCCAGGTGGCCGGTACGCCCAAGTTTACCGCTACGCTGGTGAAGTACGCGGAGCTGATGTGCGACAAGCCCATGGCGCAGGCGCGCCTGACGGGCATCACGGAAAAATAAGCGGGAGGCGCGGCCATGAAGCGGTGTGACAATTACCGGCGCATTACCCACGATGTTTACTTTATCGCAGAGCGTCTGCGGGAGATCGATCCGGATTATGTGCTGCTCTACAACAACGCCCAAGGACGCTACGAGGTGCATGTGCAAGGCCCTGAGGATGCGTTTAGCGCGCGCACCTGCTGCCTGCGCATTCCATATGATGCGCTCGACGCCCGCACGCTTACCCTGGCGCGGCGCACGCGCGTAGCGCGCATGGCGCAGGTTGTGCAGGAGCTGGACGCACACAATGCGCACGTGGCGCGCCAGGCGGCTGGTGCGCGGCGCGCACACGTGGAGGACATCACCGAAGCGTGGCTGCGCAGACACGCGTAGCGGCGGCAAAGCGCCGGCGATGGACCGGCGCTTTGCACTATGTTTTAAAAAAGAGACCTGCAAAAAACGGATGGAAAGGAGGCAGACGCATGTATCTAGAACAGTTGGTGCGGTTGACGGCGCAGTACACCGAGACGCTCGCGCAGCTGCCGGCGGAGGGCAGCGTCTATACCGGCGAGGCCAAAGCGCTTTTTGACCGGCTGGCGCGGGAGATCAACGAGGCGATCGGCGTTGTAGCGCGCCAGTGGTGCAGCTTTACGCAGATTGCCTACCTGAAGACGGACAAGGACCGCAACATCGGCATTGCGCAGCTGCAGGCGAACCTGGCGCGCATCCGCAGCATCTGCGACGGCAGCGACTTAGCCCAGTCCCGCACAAACGGTGCCAAGCTGCGCTATGAAATCTTTGATAGCCAGAACATCACGGTGTACGCCCCGCCTTTTACACCGGTAATCGTTCGCTTTGACGTGGTTCCCTCGCCCATGGAGTCGGAATTTGAGGAGCCGGCCATCGACGAGGGCGTGCTCTCCCACAGCGCGCTGTGTTATTATGCGGCAAGCATGTACTGGGCCTCAGAGGGACAGGTGGCGCTGGCTACATTCTGGGACAACAAGTGGCAGGAGGCCACCCGGCATCTGACCGGCAGGCGCATCAGTATCCATCTGCCGCAGCGGGGGTGGTATTAGCTTATGGCGCGCAAACGAAGCAACAAAGCCGTGCGCGACGCGCTGATGGCGGGCATCGCCATCGGCGACTTCTCCGGCGGGCTGGACAACGGAAGCGACAGCGCGTATCTACCGCTGGGCAGGGCGCGCAGCATGAACCACTGCGCCATCCAGTACGGCAGCCTGCGCCGTGCAGACGGGATGCAGCGCATCCTGCACACCGACGCTTCCATCCGCACACTGATGAAGTTTTACCCAGGCCTTGCGCGGGGTACGCTGCTGTATGCGACCGACCGCGGCGTGTTTATGCGCAGAGAGGACGGCACCAGCCAGACCATCTTAAGCGCGGCCGAGAGCGGCATCTACGACTACATCGGCTACCAAGTGGGCGATACCGACATCCTCATCATGACCAATGGCCAGGGCCCCATGCGCAAGTGGGACGGCACGACGCTATCGCCCATCAGCGCCGCCCCCAAGGCGGTGGCCATCCAGCTGCACAGGGAACGGGTGTGGGTGATCCCTGCGGACAACCCCATCGCGGTGCAGTGTAGCGACGATCTCAACCCGGAAAACTGGGATCTGACGCTGGAGGCGGGCGCGTTGATCCTGCTGCCCACCTGGGACGGCACGCGCAATACCGGCCTGAAGGTGGCCTTTGACGACATCCTGGTGACCAAGGAGCGCTCCATCTGGAAAATATGGGGTACGGATCCGAGCAACTACCAGGTATCGCCCGTCTTTAACGGGCGCGGAGCGCTTGCCAACCGCTCCCTTGTGATGTGTGACAACGTGATGCCCTTTTTATCAGGCGACGCAGTGATGGTCTATGACGGGGTGCACGCCCAGTCGCTGCATTCCCACCGCATTGAGGGCTACCTTAAGCGTATCAACAGCGCGTATGTCAAGGACGCCGCGGCAACCTACTACAACCAGACCTACTACCTGGCGGTGCCGCTGGATGCGTCAAGCGTCAACAATGTGGTGCTGATGTACCACTTTCCCACGCAGGCTTGGAGCGCACGCGAGGGCGTGGTGGTTAACGACTTTCTAGAGATGGACGGCGCGCTCTACACCTGTGACGACGCGGGCAATATTTATGCGTTCGACACAGGCGATACGCTCGACGGTTTTCCGATTCCAGCCATGTGGCAAAGTGGCGTGCTGGGCGCGCAAGAGCCGGAGTTGGTGATGGACCTGCGCAAGATCCGCGCCACGCTCTCGGGCACCGAAGGCGGGAAGCTGGCGGTATATTACAAGCTGGACGGCGCGCGCGAGCACTGCACCTACCTGCCGCTGCACGCGCAGCTGTGCACAGTGGAGGTGCCCATATGGGGCCGCGGTAGGCTGCTGGAGCTGCGCATCGAGAACGTAGCGGGCGCGGATTTTAACCTGGTGATGCTGCAGGTGCGCTACTTTGCGCTGCAGCGTTAAGGGGGAAAGATGATGGCACAAGTGATGTTCAAACGCGATGAAATCCGCGACACCTCGCCGCAGTCGCTCTATATGCTCAACAATATGTTTCGCAACCTCTTTTATGTTGTGTTCGGCAACATCGATTTAGGCAATCTTTCCGAGGCGACGCGCACCGAGATTCAGCGCAAAATATCGGATACCCAGCTGGGCGCGCTGATTGTAGAGAACCGTGATGCGGTGCGCGACGCGCTGGGCGAGGTGGGCGCGGTGAATCTGCTGAAAAACAGCGCCTTTGCCACCGCAGACGCCTACGGCTGGGAGGCGCCCGCGCCCACGATTGTGGCGGACGCGCAAGGGGCGACCGACCACTATGCGCTGCTGGATCAGCCGCTGCGCCAGCAGGTGGCGCTGAACGCGGGAGATTATGTGCTCTCGCTGCAGCTGCGCGGCGCGCGCGCCGGCGCTAGCGTGCTTGTAACGCTGCAAGACGGCGCAAATGGCGCGGTGAAGACACTTGCCACCTTTTCGCAGCTGACGGACGTTTGGCAGCGCAAGCACGTCGCCTGGCATCAGAACCAGGCGGTATCCGGGGTACTGGCGGTGCAGGCCGAGGCGGGCAGTGCCGCCATCCACGTCTCGGAGCTGATGCTGGAGGCGGGGCAGCTGCCCTCGGCGTGGAAACCCTACCAGGGCGAATTGTTCAACGCAAACGCGCAGGTCAACGATGTGGACGCGCACTTTCAAAAGCTGCGCGTGGGCGCAGGGGCACGGCCGCTGATGAGCCTGGCAGACGCGGATTATTACGTGTGCGACGCGGCGCACGGCGGCACCGCCGCGGGCAGCGGCACGGGGAGCTGGACAAACGGATGCACGTCCATCCAGACGGTGCTTGACCGGCTGCCGCATCTGCTGGAGCATACCATTACGATCCATGTATACCCAGGCATATTCTACGACGAGACGGTGCGCGTGCAGGGCCTTGGCGGCAGCGGCAGCATTGTCTTTCAGGGTGCAAGCCAGGCGCGCCCCTACGTGCGGCAGATGCAGATCAGGCAATGCGGCGTGCAGGTATCGCTGCAGCAGATGGGCATCGGGGGCATGGCAAGCGCCGCGCAGGGTGCAGGCCTGCTGGTGGAGCGCTGCGCCTGCGTGCTGGCTGACGGCTGCCACTTTGTGGGCGCGGACGATTATACAAGCGCTGCCGCGGATGCCATTGACGTGCGATGCAGCGCGTTGCATGCAGTTGCATGCGTGTTTCGCAAGTGGCGTGCGCCGCTGTGCGCGGGATTGCTTGCCCACTGCTTTTTTCAGGGTAATGCGGGCGGCGACATTCTGCAGCGCGCGCGGGCCGAGGCGGGCGCTACGCTGCACTGCGGCGTGCTGGCGGGCAAACTGTTTGCGGTGAGCGCAGGCGGGATGCAGGTTACTCAAGACGCCGCGGTCATCGGTCCGCAGGACGGGTATACGACCGATGCGAGCGCCGACCCCGTGCCCGCTGTGCGGGCATAGACACAAACGGCGCGCAGGAAAGCCGCGCCGGGAAAGGAGCAAAACGCCTATGGCAAGTTATACCGTTGCGCGCGGCGACACGCTATCGGGCATCGCCAAGCGGTACGGCACCACGGTTTCCGAGCTGATGCGGCTCAACCCCGGTATTACCAACCCCAACCTGATTTATACGGGCACGCAGCTGCAGGTACAGGGTGCGGGCGCTGCAAATCATGGGCCCACGGCTGGCACGAGCGGCCCGTACAGCTACCGGCAGCTGGGCGATGCGGACATCTATGAACAGGCGCGGGCCATTGTGGATCCCGATTACAACAACAGCGTGGCCAGCGCAAACAGGCAGTATGAAGATGCCGTGCGCGCGCTTGCGCGCGACAAACAGGAGCTGGCAGAGACACTGGCGTCCGGAAAGAAACAGCTCAACACGCTCTATGAACAGAATGCACAGCAGGCCTCCAACCAAGCGCTTGCGCGCGGGCTTGCACGCTCGAGCATCGCGATGAACATGCAGGAAAACGCGCAGGCGCGCCGGGACGAGGGCGTGGCCTCACTGCTGCAGGACTATCAGAAGCAGATCGGCCTGCTGCAGGAGGACGCGCTTTTGGCGCAGAGGCGGCGCGATGAGGCGCTGGCGCAGCTGGATATCAATCGCGCGCTGCGCATGCAGCAGCAGATCAATGCGATCCGCCAGCAGCAGGAAAAGATCGCCCTGCAGGTGCAGAAATACAACTTGGATTACGCGCTGGCGCAGCAGAGGCTTGCGCAATCCGCGGCCAAAGCAAGCGGCGGCAGCAAAAAATCCGCCACAAAGAGCGCCGGCAAAAAGAGCGGCAGCCAAGCTGCGGCCGCGTCACCCAGCCCAGGCGGCGCAGCCCAGGCGGCAGTTTCCAGCCAGACCCCCTTTTCCCCTTCGGACAACGGCAGCTTTGCGGATTTTATCGACATTGCTCTTTCCAAACGCTAAAACCTGCCTGTCGTTTTATGCGGCGAGCATGTATCATTTGCGCGAAAAGTCTCGGAATCCGGATCGATTCCGAGATTTTTTGCGCTTTTTGGATTGTCAGAAGTTCCTTTGCATGCTAATATAGTTCATGAAAGATAAAATGACAAAATATAATACAAAATAATCTAAAATATTTCAAGAATGGGCATGATTCGACGCGCCTGCGCGCGGCGCAGCGTGCCCGTGACGGGAAAGGAGGTATTGGACGATTGCTGAAAGGAAAAGCGCGCGCGCACGACCGGATGCAGACGGCGCCTGCAGACGCGGCCCTTTGCCACGGGCGGCTACAGGCGTGGCAGCAGGATGAGACGCTCAGCGATGCGCTGCGCGCGCTGGACGAACGCGCGCAATGCTTCGCCCAAAGCGGCAAGGCGTTCTCCATGGCGCATACGGAGCCGGCGCTGCTGGAAAAAAGCTACCAGGCAGATGAGGCGCTGGTGGCCTGGATCAAGGAACAAATGGCATGACGCATAGCAAAAAACAGCTTCGGCTGTTTTTTTCATTGCCTTTTGTCTATTTTGGGCAACGGCTGGCGACGGCTGACAGGGCTGTGCTATAATGGGTACGAAAGAGACGCCCCGGTAAAGGAAGTGTAGATATTGCAGCAGCTGTGGGACTCGATATGGCGCAGTATATCGCAGGTGCAGATCTGGGATTTTATTGACATGCTCATTATCGCGATCATCATCTACCAGCTGCTGATGGTCACGCGCCAATCGCGCGCCATACAGGTGCTCAAGGGCTTCGCCATCCTGCTGCTTGCCGCCTGGCTGAGCGAGGTGCTGCGCCTGCAGACGCTCAACTGGCTGCTTAATTATGTGATCAACGCCGGCGCGGTGCTGATGGTGGTGGTGTTCCAGCCCGAGCTGCGGCGCATTCTTGAGCAGCTGGGACGAGGCAAGTTTTTCCACGCGCCCACTGCGCTTGTGCAGAACGTGGACCAGATGGAGCTGCAGCATGCGGGCGAGCAGCTGGAGATGGCGCTGCGGGATATGTCCGCCTCGCGCACAGGCGCGCTCGTGGTCATCGAGCGCAGCACGCCGCTGGGCGATGTCATCGAATCGGGCACGCTCGTCGACGCCCACCTCAGCGCCAATTTATTGGAGAATATTTTTTACCCCAACACGCCGCTGCACGACGGCGCGATTGTGGTACGCGCTAGCCGCGTGGTGGCCGCCGGCTGCTTACTTCCCCTGACGCAGCGCACGGATATCGATTCCTCGCTGGGCACGCGCCACCGCGCGGCGATCGGCATGTCGGAGGTATCCGACGCGCTGAGCTTTGTGGTCTCAGAGGAGACGGGCTTTATCTCCGCCACGCGCGAGGGCCGCCTGCAGCACAATATTGACAGCAAGACGCTGCACAGCATATGCGCAGACGTGTTCGGCATGCGCGACGAAAAACCCCGCCGCACGGCGCCGTGGTCGCGACGGAGGAAACGCTCATGAGGAAATTTTTACGCAAAGCGTGGCGCGCGCTGCGCAAAAATATTGGATACAAACTGCTGGCGCTCTTTTTTGCCGCGGTGCTGTGGAGCTATGTGCTGGTTGCAACCAATCCCTTGCGCGATAAGACGGTCAACGACGTCTCCGTTACCGTGATGGGCATGGAGACGCTGAAAAACCGTGGCTTTGCACTGCTGGAGGGGGAGGATGCGTTTGCCGAGGCGGTACGTGTGAGCGTGCGTGACCGCAACGAGGCGCTGCGCTATATTACCAGCGGCACCACCACGGTAATTGCGGATTTGTCCAACATCACCCAGGAGGGGGTGCAGGAGATTCCGCTGCAGGCGACGACGATATCCGGCAGCGTGCGGCGCGTGAACCCCGACGCCATCCGCGTAACCATTGAAAAACGCGCCACCAAGGATGTGCCCGTGTACGCGGAGGTGGAGAAATCCCCCGAGAACCTGTGGCAGGGGGACATTGTACTCAAGCCCAGCACCATCGAGATCAGCGGGGCGGCCAGTCAGATTGAACGGGTGGATCACGTTTTGGTGCGCATGCCCAACGAGCATGCCACCACGGGCGTGGACGCGGCCCTGGCGTTCAATTACGAAGACGCTGCGGGTATCCGCGTGGCCAGCACGTCCATCACCCCGTCATCGCCGACCATACGCACCACGCTGCGCGTCTATGCCAAGCAGGAGGTGCGCGTGGAGGCGCCGCTGCAGGAGGGCACGCAGCCAGCATACGGGTTTGAGGTTACGGGCATCACGGTTGCACCGCAGAGTGTGGAGGTGGCGGCCACCAGCGAGGTGCTGCAGGCGCTGACGCATCTGAACACGCAGCCTGTCGACGTATCGGGCGCCTCGGAGGATATCCAGATCACGGTGCCCCTTGCCGTCCCTGAGGACGTGGCCTGGTGTGCGGCGGAACAGGTGCAGGTGACGGTGCATATCGACGAGGTGCAGCAGGAGCGCACGATCAACTATGTGCGCGTGCATCCCGAGGGCAGCAACGCTGAAAATGTGTCGCGCGCACGCATCGCTTCGGTGAGCGTGACGGTCAAGGGGCCGCGCCGCGCGGTGCTGGGACTGACTGCCAACAACCTGCAGCTGTATGTGGATGTATCGGGCATGAGCCCGGGCAGCAGCGCAACGCTGCCTCTCGCGTGGCGATGGAATCCGGAGCGCACGCCCGAGCAGGCAGATGCAATGCAGGTGACCATTCCGCAGAGCGTCGAGGTGACCATACGATAACAACGGCGGGGCGCGCCTGGACGGACGCCGCGCATGGAGGGTAATGTAACGTGCTTTCCTGGATTGACCGATTGTTCCAGTGGCTGTGGGGACTATACGATACGCCGGGCAGCCAGCAGGCAAGGGACCGGTTCTTTTCGCAAACCGAAAAATGGCTGCAGGATCTGGTGAGCGGCAAGCTGGGGCAGACGCTGGAGAGCATGTTGCGATGGGTGCCATGGATCCTGCTTGCGGTGCTTGTGGCGACGGCTTTGGTTGCTGTGCTGCGCCGCCTGCGGGTGGTGCGCTACGTGCCGCGCGAGGAGCGCGTGCTGCGCGAAAAATCCTGGTACCGTGTGGCGCATGAGACGCCCGTAGTCGTGGAGGCGGACGCGTTTGAGACGCAAGCACAGCTGCAGCAGGAAGCGCCCTATGACGAGGCGCCTGCGGAAGCGTACGTGCAGGCGCGCATGGAGCAGCCGCAGGGCGATGCGGAAGCTCCGCGCGAAAGGGGCCGTATGGCGGCGGCGTGCGTTACGGTTGCAGGCGCGTGGGTTTTGTGCATGCATGCGCTCGGGCGCGGTGCGCGTGCGCTGAGGCGCAAAGCGCGGCAGCAGCAGGAGCAGCCGCAGGGTACGCAAGCGGCGCCGGCCGTGGAGAACGCTCTACAGGCTGAAGGTGCGGCATACGACGGATCTGCGCCGCAGGAAGCGATGCCCGCAGTGCCCAAGTTGCCTCTGCGTGCGCGTTGTGACGCGGCGTGGATGGCATATTGCGCGCGGCGGGCGGCAAAGAAGCAGGCGCCGCATGATCCCCTGGAAGACGCCATAGCAGCGGCGATGGCGCAGCCTGTGGATGATGCGGGAACGGCTGCGGGTATGCCTGCAACCTCGCAGGCGCATGCTATGCCTCAGGAGGAAGCTGCGGCGCAGGCAGAAGAGGCTATGCCTCAGGAGCGAAAGCAAAAAACGCCCCAGGCGGATCAGGCGATGGCTGTGCAGCAGGAGAAAGCCGCGGCGCAGGCAGAAGAGACCGTATTGCAGGACGCGGATGAAGCGACGCCGCAGGCGCAGGGCGCGCAGAAAACCGAAGCGCCGCGTGCGGCCACCGAGGCCGTGCCTTTTGCCGCGCGCTGCAGGGCGCTGTGGGTGCGCATGGCTGCGTGGGTGCGCATGGCTGCGTGGGTGCGCGACCTGTTTGTAAAAAAAGAGACGGAGGGCGATCCGGTATCCCTGGATGCGATGCGGACGCCGGACGCGGATGAAACCGCGCAGGCACAGACAGGCATGCCCGAGGCGGATCAGGCAACGGCTGTGCAGCAGGAGAAAGCCGCGGCATCCCCCGCAGGACGTGACAAGCGTGCTGGCCGGCAAGTGAGGCAGGAGAAAGACGCGGCGCGGGCAGGAGAGGAAGCGCCGCAGGAACCGGACGCGCAACCGGCAGAGGCGGCGCAGACGGAAGAGGAAACACAGCGGGGGCAGGAGCTTGCAGGCGAAGCGCAGCCTGCGGCACCGAAGGGCGTGTCGCTGGGCGCGCGCTGCAAATCGCTGTGGGGGCGCTGTGTCGCGTGGGCGCGCGGCTTGTCTGTGAAAAAAGCGCCGGCTGGCACTGCGGCGCCGACAGATGCGCGCGCGCCTTTGCAAGCGGATGAAGAGACGCAGCAGGCGCAGGGGGCGCAGGCAGCCGAGGTAGCGCAGGCAAAAGAGGCCGCGCCGCAGGAACCGGACGCGCAACCGGCAGAGGCGGCGCAGACGGAAGAGGAAACGCAGCAGGGACAGAAACTTACAGGCGAAGCGCAGCCGGCGGCCCCGAGGGGCGTGCCGCTGGGCGCGCGCTGCAAAGCGCTGTGGGGGCGCTGTGCCGCGTGGGCGAGCGGTTTGTTTGCGAAAAAAGCGCCGGATGAAACGCCGGAGCAGCAGGATGACGACGCGCACCGCGACGCCTCCTAGCCAGAGGAACAGGAAAGCGAGAGGCTTATGAAGGATACACCGATACACATCCTATGCGGCAACTTTGGCAGCGGCAAGAGCGAGCTTGCCATTGCGTTTGCACTTGCCTCGGCCCAAAAGAGGCCCACCGCGCTGGTGGACTTGGACGTGGTAAATCCCTATTTCCGCTCCGCGCACGCGCGAAGCGCGCTGCAGGAGGCGGGCGTGCGCGTCATTGCGCCACCGCTGGCAGATTCCAGCGCGGGAATGATGACGCTGCCGGCGGAGGTATCGGCCATGTTCGATACCCCTGGCCTGCACACCATACTGGACGTGGGGGGCGACCCGGCCGGTGCAGTGGCGCTGGGTCAGTTTGCGCCGCGCATCAAGGCCATGGGCTATGCGATGGATTACGTCATCAACATCCGCCGTCCCTTGAGCGCGGACGCACAGGCGGTGCTGGAACTGATGGAGCAAATCGAGATCAGCGCGCGTCTGCTTGCCACGGGTCTGATCAACAACACCAACCTGGCTGCGGAGACAACGCCGCAGGATATCCTCGATGGCCAGGCGGTGGTGGACGCGGTGGGTGCGCGGCGCAAGCTGCCGCTTTCATACATCACCGCAAAGCCGGAGGTGCTCGCGGCGCTACCCGAGGATTTCCAGGCGCGCTACGGCGCGCGCTTCTTTGCGCTGACGCCGCGCATGCGCATGCCCTGGCTGGATGAGCCGCTGCCCATGGATGCGCGCACGCGCACCCGATAAATGCGCGGTTCCCCCCTGTATCGCCGGCCTTTTTCGGACCCATGGACGCACGTGCACCCTTTTAAAGCTCAATCCCGCGCAACGAAGCGCCCGGCGCCGCAGGCATACCTGCGGCGCTTTTTTCATATGGTTTTGGACATGTGTTCTTTTCCTGCGCCCCTCTCCAGAGAAATGCTGGAAGATATGGAATCAAATCTTTTTCTGACGAACCTTGACGCACGGAAATTGGCGGGCCTATAATGATTGAATACAGCATCTTGTATGTATAGGTTATGCAAGAAGGAGGATGGTAAGATGGCACGCGTGAATATCAATCAGGAGCTTTGCAAAGGTTGTGGCTTATGCGTGGACGCTTGCCCGCTGCAGCTGTTGGCACTGGCAGAGGAAAAAATCAATTCCAAGGGGTATCACCCCGCTGAATGCACTGATTTAGACCGCTGCACCGGCTGTGCCAGCTGCGCGCGCATGTGCCCCGACGTCGTTATCGAGGTTGAACGCTAAGGCGGTGAGACGTCACACCACGCATAAGGAGGAAGCATTTATGGCGAAGAAGCTGATGAAGGGCAATGAGGCCATCGCGGAGGCAGCGATCCAGGCCGGTTGCCGGTTGTACTTTGGTTACCCCATTACCCCGCAAAGTGAGATTCCTGAATATATGGCCCGTCGCATGCCCCAGGTGGACGGCTGCTATCTGCAGAGCGAAAGCGAAGTTGCGGCAATCAACATGGTCTATGGCGCAGCCGGCTGCGGCGCGCGTGTCATGACCAGCTCCTCGAGCCCTGGCGTGAGCCTGAAGCAGGAGGGCATCAGCTACATCGCCTGCGCGGAGCTGCCCTGCCTGATCGTCAATATCATCCGCGGCGGCCCCGGCCTGGGCAGCATCCAGCCCGCGCAGTCGGACTACTTCCAGGCGACCAAGGGCGGCGGCCACGGCGACTACCGCCTGATCGTGCTGGCGCCGGCCAGCGTGCAGGAGGCCACCGAGCTTGTGATGGACGCCTTTGATTTGGCGGAGGCTTACCGCATGCCCGCCATGATCCTGGGCGACGGCATGCTGGGCCAGATGATGGAGCCGGTGGAGATGCCCGCCTACAAAGCGCCGGCCGAAAAGCCGGACATGCGCTGGGCAGCGACGGGCTGGGACGGCAAGTCCCGCGAGCGGGCCGTGATCAACTCGCTGATCATCGATCCCCAGGCGCTGGAGATCCATAACCAGAAGCTGCAGAAAAAGTATGCCGACCTGGCTGCCAAGCACACCCGCTTTGTGCAGGAGAACACCGAGGATGCGGAAATCCTGGTGGTGGCCTATGGCACCGTGGCGCGCATCGTGCGCAGCGCGATGAACATGGCGCGTGCCGAGGGCATCAAGGTGGGCATGATCCGCCCCGTTACCCTGTTCCCCTTCCCGTCGCAGATTATCAGCGACGTCTCCGCGCAGGACAGCGTGAAAAACGTGCTGACTGTGGAGATGAGCTGCGGGCAGATGGTGGAGGATGTGCGCCTGGCCGTCAACGGCAAAAAGCCGGTGGCCTTCTACGGCCGCACCGGCGGCATGGTGCCCACCCCCGAGGCGATTTTGGCGGAAATCCGCAAGCTGAAGGAGGGTAAATAATCATGGCAAAAGTATTTGAAAGGCCGCAGATGCTCACGGATAAGCCGTTCCATTATTGCCCGGGCTGCACCCACGGCATCATCCACCGGCTGGTTGCCGAGTGCATCGATGAGATGGGCATGAAGGAAAAGGCCATCGGCGTGGCGCCGGTGGGCTGCGCGGTGTTTGCATACGATTACTTTAACTGCGATATGATGGAGGCGGCCCACGGCCGCGCGCCCGCGGTTGCCACGGGCATCCGGCGCGCTAACAAGGACGCGCTGGTGTTCACCTACCAGGGTGACGGCGACCTGGCCAGCATCGGCGCGGCCGAGATCGTGCACGCCGCCATGCGCGGGGAGAAGATCACCGTCATCTTCATCAACAACGCCATCTACGGCATGACGGGCGGCCAGATGGCCCCCACCACGCTGCCCGGCCAGGTGACCACCACATCGCCCTACGGCCGCGATATAAACCACTGCGGCATGCCGCTGCGCGTCAGCGAGATGCTCGCAACCATCGACGGCGCGGCTTACATCGAGCGCGTGAGCGTCCACGACGTCAAGCACGTCATCGCCGCCAAGCGCGCCATGAAGAAGGCCTTCCAGTGCCAGATGGACCGCAAGGGCTTCTCTATGATCGAGGTGCTCTCCACCTGCCCCACCAACTGGGGTTTGTCGCCCAAAGAGGCGCTCAAATTCGTCAGTGAAGAGATGACCAAGTACTTCCCGCTTGGCGTGATGAAGGAGGTACAGGAATAATGGAACATCGGATCATTATCGCGGGCTTCGGCGGCCAGGGCGTGCAGTCCATGGGACAGATGCTCGCCTACGCCGGCATGATGGAGAATAAAAACGTATCGTGGTTGCCCAGCTACGGCCCCGAGATGCGCGGGGGCACCACCAACTGCAGCGTCATCATCTCCGATGAGGACGTGTGCGCGCCGGTGGTATCGCGCGCCACCAGCGTGATGGTGCTCAACCGCCCCTCGCTGGATAAATTTGAAAGCTACGTGGAGGCGGACGGCGGCCTGTACATCAACGCCTCGCTCATCGACCGCAAGGCCGAGCGCAAGGATATCGACGTGGTGTACGTGCACTGCAACGAGCTTGCCCAGGAGCTGGGCAACGCCCGCGTGGCCAACATGATCATGCTGGGCGCGTTCCTGCAAAAGACGGGCGCGCTGAAGATCGACAGCGTGCTACAGGCCATCCCGGGCGTGCTGGGGGAGAGCAAGGCCAAGCTGGTGCCCATCAATAAGCGCGCGCTGGAGAAGGGCGCGACCCTGGTCTGACAAGCTTGCAAGCGGATCAAATACGGGGCGGGAAATATCCCGCCCTGTTTTTTGCTACATAGCGAAAAGGATGTTTGCCGATATGCGCGCGTTTTTGCCGCTTTTACAAAAAATCTTGCAGTTTACAGCCGAAAATGGGAAAAAGAAGACACGCCACGCCCTTCCGGTGCGTTTGTGCAGTCCGGATCGACAGAAATATCAAAATTTCGCAGGCCTAGGTGCAGCTATTGGCAAGATTTTGAAAAAAGTGCAATAAAAAATGTCTTTGCTGTTCCCCTTCAAAGACAAAGGATCAGCGCTTTGGCACAGGTGCGAAAAACAAAAGCAGAAACTTCTTGAGCGCGTCGCGCTGGTTGGGCGACATCTGGCCCAGCACACAGAAGAGCAAAGGGTCCTCTGCATCCAGCCCCCTGCAGCCGGCGCTTTCCGTCCGGTAACGCTGGGTGCTGTTGCCCACCAGATAGTCGACGGAGGTGTGGAAGAACCTGGCAAGCAGAATCAATGTGCATATATCCGGCTCGCCCTTCGTATTCTCATAACGGTTGATGGATTGCTGGCTGGTGCCAATAGCGTTGGCAAGTTCACGTTGGCTCAGGCCCAGTTCGGCGCGGAGCGACTTTAAGTTCTTGAGCATCATCAATCACCCTCAAACTGCTGCTGCACCTATCCTAAGAGTACCAGCAAAGTTAAATTTTATATAACAAAAAATGAAGGTTGCTATTCACCCGATAAACGGGTTGATAAGTAGGTTTGGAACATGGTATCCTAATTGATACTATACCGTCTTTAGATGGGGAGAAAGGGGAGAACACAGCGTGCAATCAGACGAGGCAGCCAGGCGCGCGGCGCTTTGGGAGGCGCTCAGCTGTGAGCGCAGCAAGCTTGACGCGATGCTGGCAGAGGCACATCGGGCGGGCGCGTCCGTGCAGACGCCGCAGATCCTGGCGCAGAGCCAGCGGGTGGATGCGCTGCTGGTCGCCTGGAACGCGCTGCCGCCACAGGGCGAGCGATAAAAGCATACTGGACGTACATGAGCTGCAGGCTACGGGCCGCGGCTTTTTTGCGTCCATCGCGCCCTGATGGCGGGGCAGAGCGCAAGCAAAGCTGGTGCGCCCGCGCGCCTGCAGGGATGCCCGCCTGCCCATGCGACGGCTGCCCTTAGCGCCGGCACCATCTTGCGCGTGGCATGAATTGTGCGCGGCGGCGCTTTTTTCTGCGCGCCACTCATGCTATACTGTCCATAGAAGAACTTTGAAGCGCCGGCGATGAATGACGCCGAACCTGGGTGGAGAAAATGATGAAGCAGAGAGTGGTTCCGAGCAAACGCAATGTCAACACCGACAAAACATCGCGGGCCGTGGTGGCGCTTTCGGTGCTCGAGCTTGCCGTGCTGCTGCTCGTGCTGTACCGGGCGTTCCGCAGCGGCGGGACGCTTTTTGAGGGCGGCGGGGATATCGCCGTGACCGTGCTGACGCTGCTGGTGGGCGTGGACGTGGTGATGGCGCTGCGCATCTCCAAGCACACCCGCAAGCTGGAGACCAACATCGAGACTATCGCCACCTCCTTTGAGATGACGGAAAAGCTCAACGGGACCCTGCGCGCCCAGCGGCACGACTTTCTCAACCACCTGCAGGTGGTCTACGGGCTGATGGAGATGGGGGAATACGCTTCGGCGTCCGATTATATCAAGCGCGTCTACAAGGACATCCGCGATGTCAGCCGGGTGCTGCGTACCGCAAGCCCGGCCATCAACGCGCTGCTGCAGGCCAAGAGCATCACCTGCCAGGACAAGGGGATTGCGCTTGATTTGGTGATCGAATCGCCCATGGACGCGTTGCCCATGGAGGACTGGCAGATGTGCCGGGTGCTCTCCAACCTGATCGATAACGCCGTGGACGCCACGCTGGAGCTGCCCGCGGGCGCAGCGCGCATGATGCGCGTGGTGCTGCGCGAGGACGAAACGCACATTCGCTTTTGCGTGGAGAACAACGGCGCGGCCGTGCCCGCACAGGTGGCGGCGCACATGTTCCACGCTGGCTTCAGCACCCGGGGCGAGGGGCGCGGCATGGGCCTGGCCATCGTGCACGAGGAAGTGACGCGCGCCGGCGGCACGGTGCGCTACGAGCGCCGCGGCGACTGGACGTGTTTTTCCGGCGCGCTGCCCAAAGCGGGCGCGGCGCCAGGCGATGCGGATAACGCGATGGGCGACGAAAACGTCCATCACAGCGGCGATAGCAATGACAACGGAAGCGTCAGTTGAGGCGACAAAGTGCATACTTTGGCGCACAGCCATGGCGCGCGCGCAGGTGCGCGCTGTACAATACATTTAATCCAGGCGCGCGGTGGTCATGGAACGCCTATCCCTGGGCTTCCGCTGCAAAGCGCGCATATCGATAAAGGGGGATTTGACCATGTGGGCGTATTTTATGGCCTTCTCATGGGCGGCGGCGCTGATGCTGATTGTGGGCATCGCGCTGATCATCATTGAAATGTTCATCCCGGGCTTCGGCGTGCCGGGCATCTCGGGCTCCATCCTGATCGTGGCGGGCATCTTTGTGCAGGCCAAAACGGTGGAAGAGGGGCTTATCATCCTGCTGGTGGTGGCGGCCATTTTGGGCATCGCGCTGATGCTGATCCTGCATTCGGCGCAGAAGGGCAAGTTGTCCAAGTCGTCCATCGTGCTCAGCGCGGCCATCAACGAGTCCAGCGTGGACCCCACGGGCGACCTGCACTTTTTCCTGGATAAGGAGGGCGTGGTGCTCACCCCGCTGCGTCCGGCGGGCACCGCGGATTTTGACGGCGTGCGCCTGGATGTGCTGGCGGAAAGCGCCTTTGTAGAGGCGAACACCCCCGTGCGCGTCATACGGGTGGAGGGCAGCCGCATTGTGGTGCGCCCCATCAAGCCCTAAAGCACATGCATCAATCCGCCGCGCCAAGGAGGCGCGGCGGTTGAAATACGCAATCATCCTATCGTCATCGCACTTGAGAGGAGTGTTCCATCTATGGATCCCATTAGTATCTTTGTTGCCGTAGGCATTGCCGTGGCCGTGATCGTGGTGCTGTGCATCTTTTTCACGTTCGTCCCTGTGGGCCTCTGGATTTCCGCCATGGCCGCCGGCGTGCGCGTGCGCATCTTCACCCTGGTGGGCATGCGCATCCGCCGCGTGGTGCCCGCCCGCATCATCAACCCCATGATCAAGGGCTATAAAGCGGGCATCACCGTGGCCATTGATAAACTGGAAGCGCATTACCTGGCCGGCGGCAACGTCGACCGCGTCATGAACGCGCTCATCGCCGCGCAGCGCGCGGATATTCCCCTGGAGTTTGAGCGCGCCGCCGCCATCGATTTGGCCGGCCGAGACGTGCTGCAGGCGGTGCAGATGAGCGTTAACCCCAAGGTCATTGAGACCCCCACCGTGGCGGCTATTGCCAAGGACGGCATCGAGCTGCGCGCCAAGGCCCGTGTGACCGTGCGCGCCAACATCGACCGTCTGGTCGGTGGCGCCGGCGAGGAGACGGTCATCGCCCGCGTGGGCGAGGGCATCGTCACCACCGTGGGTTCGTCGGAGACCCACAAGCAGGTGCTGGAGAATCCCGACCTCATCAGCCGCACTGTGCTGAGCAAGGGCCTGGACGCGGGCACGGCATTTGAGATTCTCTCCATCGATATCGCGGACGTGGACGTGGGCCGCAACATCGGCGCGCAGCTGCAGATGGACCAGGCTGAGGCTGACCGCCGCATTGCGCAGGCCAAGGCGGAGGAACGCCGCGCTATGGCTGTCGCGCACGAGCAGGAGATGAAGGCGCAGGTGCAGGAGATGCGCGCCAAAGTGGTGGAAGCCGAGGCGGACGTGCCCCGGGCCATGGCCTCCGCGCTGCGTGAGGGTAAGTTGGGCGTGATGGACTACTACAACATGCAGAATGTGGTGGCGGATACCGGCATGCGCGATTCCATCGGCCGCATGGGCGGCGCGCCCTCCAGTAAGGAACCCGGCAAAGAATAACGGATTGTGACGGTCAACGGGCCGTGACGATTGACGAACATGGACGGCCCCTCTGCACATGTGCGCGGGGCCGTTTGCTTCCAAAAGGCATGCTTTCGTAAAGAGATGCTTTTAAAAGAACACTTCAAAAGGGAAGGTGATGGCGCATGGATATCTTTGCGCTGCTGATCATGGGCTTTGTGATCTACAGTGTCATCAAGGGCCAGAAAACCAAGGCGGAGGCGCAGAAGCGCGCGCAGCAGGCGCAGCGCAGGAGCGCGCAGCAGGCTGCGGACATGATGCGCGCGCCCCAGGCGGACAGCCCGCCGCAGAGCGCGCCGATGCAACCCGCGCAGTCCACCATGGCGCCGCGGCGGGCGCCGGTTCTGCAGCCGCGCACCACGTCCCAGATGTCTGTACCGCTGCCGGCGGAGGCTGCCGCGCGTGCGCTGGACGCCCACAGGGCCGCCCAGGCCCTCGCGCAGGGAGAGGATCCGCGCGCGGTGCGGCGCCGGGAGGAGGCAAACGCGCGCGCGCGCAGCGAGAACCCCTACGGCAGCGCGCCGGGCCATCTGCACATTGAAAAGGTGCAGCCTCAGGCGGGCGCGTACGCGGGCGAGGGCGACGCCGTGCGCTACGGCACGCGCGTGGTCTCCTGTGAAACGGTCGGCGACGCGCCGCAGGGGCAGACCCCTGGATTTGAACTTGCGTGGGACAGCCAAAGCGTGCTGCAGGGCATTGTGCTCTCGGAGATTTTAGGGCCGCCCAAGGCGCGGCGCGCGCGGCGGCGCTAATCATACACAAAAGGACGTGCCAAGGAGGAAATGCACGTGGCCATTGGTTGCATTGTGGCGGACGACCAGGCGGACATGCGACGCCTGGTCTGTCGCGTACTGGAGAAGACAGAGGGCTTTACCCTGCTGGCAGAGGCGCAAAATGGCGCCGAGGCGCTGCGCCTTTTTGAAGAGAAGCGCCCCGACGTGCTCTTTTTGGATGTCGAGATGCCGGATATCACCGGCATCGAGGTGGCGCGCCAGGTGCAGGATATTGCGCCGAAGACGTCCGTGGTGTTTATCACGGCCCATGAGGTCTACCGCAAAGAGGCCTTTGAGGTGTACGCGGTGGACTATCTTGTCAAGCCGTTTGAACTGGAGCGGCTGCGCGGCACCCTTGCGCGCATCCTGGAATGGAACAAACAGCACGAGGCGGTGCTGCAGGCGCCTGTGACGCCCCGCCCCCGTACGTTGGAGAAGATCATGCTCAAAGGGCGCGAGGGGGTGACGGTGCTGGACTTAAACGACATCCTGCTCATTCAGCGGGAGGACCGCCAAACGGTGTTCTACACCGTGGGCGGAGGTCGGTGCACCTCCAGCGATACCTTGAGCGAATTGGAGAACCGCCTGCCGCACGACCGGTTTTTCCGCACGCACAAATCGTATATCATCAACCTGGATTACATCAGCAATATCTATCCCTACGGGCGCTGGACGTACATCGTCAAGCTCAAGGGCACCACGCAGGACGCGCTGATGACCCATGATCGCTATGATCAGCTGGAGGCGATGATGCACTGACCCTGTCCCATTGCTACAAGGACATAAAGCGTCCCGTTAATACATAAAATGTCCCATATGTAACGATTTCTTAAAACATTTGTAACAATTTTGCAATAAATCGGTGCTATCGTATAAGCGTGGTAAGCAGTAGGGTCTGCAAGGAGCGATCCAAACGGGCCGGATGGCGTTCCAAGGGCAGTTTGGCGCCGCTGCCCGCGGAAAGGCGCGCGCTGTGTCACAGCGCACATCGCCTGCATACCCATGGAAGTAGCTTTCGGCAGGTATTGGAAGTGTCGAAGCTGGGCTTAGGGAGAAGAAGAAGGAGTTGAATTGGTATGGCAATGTTTCATACGCTCGCATTTCTTGTGGTGGTTTTGGGTTCGATGACGATGCTCAGCAGAAATGCTTTGACCCACTGAAGAAAGAAGGTTGATGATATGATTACCTCCATTGCATTTGCAGTCGTGGCTATCGCATCCACCGCATTTCTTGTCAAGAATGCGATCATGCACTAAACGCAGTGCGCACAAGGTAGGTGCCTATGGTTACCGCTATCGCGTTCTGCACGCTGGTGCTGGTCTGCAGCCTGGTCAATGAGAGATATCGTCTGCGCTGTAAGCGGGAGCAATAACCCCGCACAGGCGCGTTCCTTACAAACCGCATAGAAAGAAGGCGAACTGATATGACTGGTATTATCGCAACGGTCGTTGTGCTGGGCGTTTCGATCGCGATGCTGCGCATCAACGCGTCCATCGGCTAACGAAAAAATGCGCGCCAGAAGGTGGGACTTTGGTCCCCCTTTTTTTGTGCCCTCAAACGGCGGCAACGCACTCCCCTGCCCTGAGGCGTGGTGCGTGCGCGTTGCGCGTGGTGCGGGGCAAAACGCGAAACATGCGCGGCGTGTGCAAGTGCCCATGCCGTGACAAAGCGCGGAGCCATACACCCCGCGCTTTTACTGCGCTTGCCCGCGCTTGCGCGCGTTTGGCGGCAGATGCTACAATATGGATGGCACAAGGAACGCAATCGGAGGCTGGGCAATGATGGCAAAACGACGGCGCGCGCTGGCAATGGCGCTGTGCTTGGGGTTGGTGCTGCTGCAGGCAGGCTGCGGCGCGCGGCGCGCGCACAACCAGCAGGCGCTTTGGCGCCAGCAGGAGCTGGAACGCTTTGTGGCGGCATGCCAGGAGAAAAACGGCGTGTACCTCTACCGCGAGGGCAAGCAGCGCGTCTATGTCTTTTTCAACGGCGTGCACGACGAGGGGGGAGGGGCCGACCGCCTACGGGCAGGTGGATATGCGCTGGGTGGACGGCAACACCCTGCTGGTGGGGTACTATGCGCAGCGGGGCGCTGCAGCCACGCCCGAGACGGCCATGTCCTTCCAGATGCTCTCCCAGTACGATATTCCCGAGGAGCCACCCGCAAAGAGTTACATCATGCTCTTTGAAAACGGCAGGCACCGCCCCTTTGACATGGTGTGGACGTCCAGTCTGTTTGATGAAAGGGGAGGCGCAAGCTGAAAGAGCGCCCTTTGTAGCCCACGCCTATTGCCAAAAGTGATTCGCGCAAAAAGAGAAGGAGCAACCTATGCAGAAAAAACGCCTGCAACGCATTTTGGTCACGCTGGTGCTCATCGGCATTGTGGCCGCCGCGGCCGCAGTGCTGACGCCCCAGGCCCAGGGTACCGAGCTGCAGCTCAGCCCCCGTCCCTTTACCTCCGCATCGCAGCAGGCGTCCTCTGCGCAGGCATCGCTTAAGCTGCACGTGCTGGACGTGGGCCAGGGGGACTGCCTGCTGCTTCAGAGCGGCGGGGAGGCGATGCTGGTGGATGCGGGACACAATGCGGACGCGGAGAAGATTCTCGCATACCTGGACGCCCAGGGCGTCACCGAGCTTGCGCTGGCAGTGGGCACCCACCCGCACGAGGACCACATCGGTTCGCTGGACGCGGTGCTGGACCACCTGCGTGTGCGGCGCATCTGGATGCCCAAAGCGGCGCACACAACCAAGACGTTTGAGGATGTGCTCGACGCCGTTGCGCGCAGCAACCTGCAGGTGGAAAGCCCTGCGCCGGGCGACACGTTTGCGCTGGGCAGCGCCACGGTGCGCGTGCTGTGCCCCGCGCCTGGGGAGACGTTTGACGATTTGAACGATTACTCCATCGTGCTGGAGGTGACGTGTGGTCAGACGCGCTTCCTGCTTACTGGAGACGCGGGCAAAAGGAGTGAGAACGCGATGCTAGAGGCAGGCGTGCTGCGCCCCGTGGACGTGCTCAAAGTGGGGCACCATGGCAGCAATGGTTCCTCCAGCGAGGCGTTTCTCTCCGCGGTGTCGCCCGCCTACGCGGTGATGACCACTGAGCCTGGCTCCAGCACCCACCCGGGCAAAAAGGCGTACAAGCGCCTGCAGGCTGCGGGCGCGGCGCTCTATGAGAGCGCCATATCGGGGGACATCGTCTTTACCTCTGATGGCGCGCGCATCACTGTATCCACAGAGAAGTAGCGCCAAATCCGCGCGCTGCGGGTCAATGCGCAAGGTATGCCAGGGCGCGCGATGCCGTCCGTGGCGCGTGCGGGCGCGGCGGCGGCGCATCTTGCGCGCAGGATAGAAAAAAGAACGCCATGCAGGATGCCCGTCCATCCGCAGGGCGTTTTTTTGCGCGCTGCACACTCCGGTGCGCTGTCCGGCCCGCCTCATCCCAGTCGCTTGCCCCCGGCGCGCCGGGGGATAGGCGCACTATCCCCTGCTAGGCGTACACGCCCAGCGCCTTGCGCATAAAAATTGCGATCTGCCGGGGTGGAGAATCGATCAGCGCCGGCGCCTGCTCCCCCGATGCGCGCTTTGAGCTGATAGCGCTGGGTGATCCAGGCGGAGGAACGCTTGCACCCAATCTCCGGCCCGCAGCCGATGCGCGGCTTGCAGGCGGGCTTGCGGCTCGGTAGAGATTTTTGCCGCAAGCACCGCGCCCGCGCCACAAAGTCGTTAAAGTAGATCCTTTGCGCGGCGCGCCTTTATCCAGCGGCGGCGCGCATGCGCGCCGCCATAAAAAGCATTATCGCTCGATATCATACGATACATTGCCGCGCCTGCCGGAAGCGCATGGTTTGCGCATGGGACGTATACGAAAAGCGTGTATCTTTTTCCCTGAAAATACGCAGGCTAACGGCAAACGATATGTGAGGTGGCATCATGAAACAGGATTTTCGCATAGCATCGCTCTATGGGATGCAGATACTTGACTCGCGCGGCACGCCCACGCTGCGCGCGTGCGTCACGCTGGAGGGCGGCGTGGAGGCCTGGGCAAGCGTGCCCTCGGGCGCGTCTACGGGCAAGTTTGAGGCCTGTGAGCTGCGCGATGGCGGCGAGGCCTACGGCGGCAAGGGCGTGTTGCGTGCTGCGGGGCACATCGCCGATCCCATCGCGGCGCTGCTCAAAGGGCAGGATGTGCGCGATCAGCAGGAGATCGACGCGCGCATGCGCGCCATGGACGGCACGGAGCAGAAGAGCAACCTGGGCGCCAACGCGATGCTGGCGGTGTCGCTGGCCTGCGCCCACGCGGCTGCGGCGGCCAGCGGCCTTGCGCTCTATCGCTACCTGGGTGGCGTGCACGGCGTGACGCTGCCCGTGCCCATGATGAACATCTTCAACGGCGGGGAGCACGCGGGCAACAACGTGGATATCCAGGAGTTTATGGTCATGCCGGTGGGGGCGGCGCGCTTCAGCGAGGCGCTGCGCATGGGCGTGGAGGTGTACCACGCGCTGGGCCGACTGTTGCACGCGCGCGGCCTATCCACCGCCGTGGGCGACGAGGGCGGTTACGCGCCCAATGTGGACAACGAGGAGCAGGCGCTGCAGCTGATCGTGGAGGCGATCGAGCAGGCGGGTCTGCGCCCAGGTCAGGACGTGTGCATCGCGCTGGACGCAGCTACGAGCGACTGGCTGCAGCAGGACAGGTACGTATTCCCCAAAAAGGGCAGCAGCATGCGCGCGGAAGAGCTGCTGCAGTACTTTTCGTACCTGGCGGACAAATACCCCATCGTCTCCATCGAGGACCCGCTGGCGCAGGATGATTTTGAAGGGTTTGCCCACGCCACGCGGCAGCTGGGCGATGCCATACAGGTGGTGGGGGACGACCTGTTTGTCACCAATACCGATAGGCTGCGCTGCGGCATCCAGGCGGGCAGCGCCAATGCCATTTTGATCAAACCCAACCAGATCGGCACCCTCTCCGAGACGCTGGAGGCCGTGCGCGTGGCCGTGCGCCACGGCTACGGCACCATCCTCTCCCACCGCAGCGGCGAGACGGAGGACACCACCATTGCGGATATCGCGGTGGCCACCAACGCGGGGCAGATCAAGACGGGCGCGCCGGCGCGCAGCGAGCGCACCTGCAAGTACAACCGCCTGCTGGCCATCGAGCGGATGCTGGGAGACGCCGCCATCTATCCGGGGCGCGGTATCCTGCGGGGAAAATAAAGGCGGACGGCGGATCGGGTCAACACAAAAGCGCGTATGCCAAAGCCGGATGCGCGCTTTTTTCGTGGCGATACGCGCGCTGTCAGTTGTGCTATAATCGCTTTAAAGCAATCTGCAGAGCTTTTATACAAAGGAGGGGTTATGGTTGGATATCAGGCAGGATCTTGAGGCGCTGCAAAGAAACGCCATACATCTGCGCATCCAGGGGCAGGCATCCCAAGGACCCGGCAGTACGCGCTTTGGCGGTCAGCCGGATGTGCCCGATGACTTTGTCTGGCCCACATTTGAGGCGGAGGGGCTGGAGGACGGCGTGATGCTACGGCGGCCGCTTAGCTTCCTGGCACAGTTTAACTGTGCGGATATGGCACCGCTGGATAAAGAGGGCTTATTGCCACGCACGGGTGTGCTGTCCTTCTTTTATGAGACGGTATCCCAGAGATGGGGATTCGATCCCAAAGACGCGGGATGCGCCAGGGTGTATTGGTTTGCGGATGAGGCGGCGCTCGTGCCCGCGGCGTTTCCTGAGGCGCTGGCGGAGGAATGCTGCTTCCCACGCGTGGGGATCAACGCGTGCATGGCGGATTCCGTTGCGGACTGGGAGGATTACGCGTATCTGCGCGACCTGCCCGACGAATTATATGAGACCTTTGCGCAGGCGCGCGAGACGATGGGATATCAACAGCCTGAGGAGTGCTCCAAACTGCTGGGATGGCCGGACATTATCCAGAACAATATGACGCAGGAGTGCGAACTCATTGCCCGCGGGCACTACCTGGGAGGATATTGGGACGATATCCCAGAGGAGGATTTGCAGGCGGCCCAGGAAACGTCCATTGACACCTGGCGCCTGCTGTTGCAGCTGGACGTGGTCGATCAGGGGGACTTTACGCTGATGTTTGGCGATGGCGGCCGCCTGTATTTCTATATGCGCAAAGAGGATTTGCAAAACCGCCGGTTTGATCGGATGTGGCTGATACAACAGTGCGGATAGACCGGCCGGCGGAATCTGGCTTTCACGGGCGGCTGCCCGCTATCTTTTTTGATGTGGCTGAAGCAGGGCAAAGAGCAGCCCGGATACGCAGAGCGCCAGCAGTACAGCGAGCAAAAGCTTAAAACCGGCCATGTGGCGCAGGCTCGCGGCAAAGACGACGTCCGGCGGCGCGGCCAGCTTGATGCGCAGCGGCGGTATATAACATAAGAAAACGTAGCTCAGCGGCAGCGCGGCGAGAAATCCGAGCGCCGCTGCACATGCGTGTCGCTTCATGGCAGTACCTCCTGAAAAAGCGTTTTGCATTGCTTGTAAACAGTGTTGCATCCCAGTGTACCGGCTGTTTGTATCGGCAGTGTAACTGTGCAATGCTTACCCGTAACGATACCGAAGGAGGGATGCCAGATGCGCAGGAGGCGTTTGTGTTACGGCGCGTGCGCGCTGGCGCTGATCGCGTGCGGGCTGCTGCTGCGCTTCTATCGGTCGCGCCTGCCCGCGCTTGTGGGGGAATACGCGCCCGATGCGGTTTGGGCCATGATGGTGTACGCGTTCTGTGGCCTGCTGCTTGATCGCGCGCCCGCGCGCCATGCCGCGTGCGCGCTCTGCCTGTGCTATGCCATCGAGATAAGCCAGCTCTACCACGCCCCCTGGATCGACGCACTGCGTGCCCATCCGCTGGGGCACATGGTGCTGGGGCAGGGTTTTTTGTGGAGCGATCTTGCCTGCTACAGCGCGGGCGTGGCGCTGGCATTTGGCATTGACCTGCTTTTGCGTCGCCATTGCGCGCATAAAAAACAGCCCGCATAGCGGGCTGTATCGGGCAAAAGATCATTTGCGCTCCGGCTTGGCCGCGTCGTAGATTACGCGCAGCACGCGCTCGGTGGCGCCGGACATATCCGCCTGCTTGATGCGCAAGCTGTAGGCGCTGCGGCGGGCGTACACGTCAAAAATCGCCTGCGTGAGCGTCTCGGGCGTCATCTCAGCCTGCGGCAGCATGGCGAGAAAGCCCTTGTCGCTGAAGTATTTGGCGTTTTCAATCTGGTCGCCGCGCGAGGCGTTCGTGGGCAGGGGGATCAGCAGCGCCGGCACCTGCAGCGCCAAGAACTCAAAGATGGCCCCCGCGCCCGCGCGGGAAAGCACCACATCGGTGATGGCAAAGAGGTCTGCAAGCTCGTCTGTGGCGTACGCCATCTGGAAATAGCCCCGCCGGTTGGCCAGCGTGGGGTCGAGATTGCCCTCCCCGCACAGGTGCACCACGTCAAAGCGGTCGGTGATCTTGTCGAGCGCTGCGCGCAGCGCCTGGTTGATGGCGGCGGCCCCCTGCGAGCCGCCCATCATCAGCAGCACCGGCCGTTTGCCTGAAAAACCGCACATGAACAGCCCCCGCTTTGCGTCTCCCGCAAGCAACGCAGGGCGCACGGGCAGCCCGGTGTAGACGGCCTTATCGCCCAGCGTCTTGGCCGTCTCGGGGAACGCGGTGCAGATGTGGCGGCTTAGGGGGATGCACATGCGGTTGGCAAGCCCCGGGGAAAAATCCGACTCGTGTAGTACCGAGGGCACGCCCGCCAGGCGCGCGCCCGCCACCACGGGCACGGATACAAATCCCCCCTTGGCAAAGACCACCAGCGGTTTGAGCTTGCGCAGCAGGTGCGCGGCCTGGAAGGTGCCCGCCACCACGCGGAAGGGGTCGCTTAAGTTGCGGATGCTGCGGTAGCGGCGCAATTTACCTACCTGCACGCTGTGAAAGGTCACGTCCTGCTCCTGGGCGATGAGTTTTTCCTCCAAACTGTCCTTGGCGCCGATATAATGGATTTCCCAGCCGTCGCGGCGCAGCGCGGGCAGCAGGGCCAGGTTGGGCGCGATATGTCCGGCGGTGCCGCCGCCGGTCAGTACGATGCGTTTCACGATCGATTCCTCCACCTTGCAAAATACTTGCATGTCTCTTGCATGTCTATTGTAGCGGATGCGCCCCGCTTTGTAAAAGGGAAGCGATTGGTATGCGCGCCCCCCTGCGCAAGCGGGCAAAAATTTGGTATAATACATACGTATGACGCGCATGCGCGCCTGTATGAAACGCAAGCTGACGCGCTCCGGCACGCGCATGGGATGCCTGGCGGCGTGGCGCGGTTTTTTGTTTGGGAAGGAGTATGGTCTATGGCCTATCTTGCGCTGTACCGCCAGTACCGCCCCCGCCGCTTTGACGAGGTGGTGGGCCAGGAGGCGGTGACCACAACCTTAAAACACGCGGTGGCCTCCGGGCGGGTGGCCCACGCCTATCTTTTGTGCGGCCCCCGGGGCACGGGCAAGACCAGCACGGCGCACATATTGGCGCGCGCGGTCAACTGCGCGGATAATCAAAGCGGCGAGCCCTGCGGCGCGTGCGCGGCCTGCACGGCGCTGGCGCAGGAAAACAACATGGACATCATCGAGATCGACGCCGCCTCCAACAACGGGGTGGACGAGATTCGCGACCTGCGCGACAAGATCAAGTACCCGCCCACCTCGGGCAAGTACAAGGTGTACATTATCGACGAGGTGCACATGCTCTCCACCGGCGCGTTCAACGCGCTGCTCAAGACGCTGGAGGAGCCCCCCGCCCACGCCATGTTTATCCTTGCCACCACCGAGGCCCACCGGCTGCCGGCAACGATCATCAGCCGCTGCCAGCGCTTTGACTTCCGGCGCATCGCGCCCGAGCAGGTGGCCGCGCATCTGCAGGAGGTGACGCGCGCATCAGGCGCGGATTTCGCGCCCGATGCCATCTTGTTGCTTGCGCGCCTGGCGGAAGGGGGGATGCGCGACGCGCTCTCCATGGCCGATCAGGCCATGGCCTACAGCCAGGGTACCGTCACGCGCGAGGACATCGTGCGCATGATCGGCGGTGGGAGCCGCCAGAGCCTCTTTGCCATGAGCGACGCGCTCATCGCGCACGATGCGCGTGCGGTGCTGGAGCTGGTGGCGGACATCATGGCGCAGGGCGTGGATGCGGCCGTCTTTGCACGCGACCTGGCCTACCACATGCGCAACGTGCTGCTGTGCGCCAGCATGGAGCACCCCGAAAGCATGCTTACCGAGGACGACGAGACGATCGCGGCTTACCGCGCGCAGGCCCAGCGCGCCACGCGCGCCCAGCTGCTGCATGCGCTGGAGCAGCTGCTTGCGCTGGAGGCGAGCCTCAAGTGGTCCACCCAGGGGCGCATCGCGCTGGAGGCGGCGCTTGTGGGCATCTGCAGCGGGCAGGGCGAGGATGCGGTAGCGCTGCTTGCGCGCATCGAGACGCTGGAGCAGCGCGTATCCCAGGGCGTGGCAATTGCCCAGGGCGCGCCCGCCGCGCCTGGGGCGGCGGCCGTCCAAGGGAGCGCGCCGCCGGATACCCCCCTGCCGGAAGCGCCGCCGCCGGAGGATGCCCCGCCCTTTGCGCTGGAGGATGCGCCCGCCCCATCCGCACAGAAGGATGCGCCGGCGCCGAAAAAGAAGGCCGCGCCCGCGGGCGACGACGCGTGGGCACGCGTGATGAAGCGGGTGCGCGCAGAGCGCATCGCCCTTTACTCGGCGCTGCAGGGCGTGCATGCGCGCGCGGACGCGCAGGAGGTGACGCTCTACTTTGCGCCGGAGAAAAAGCTCTTTTGCGATATGGTGCTGCGCGACGCCAACCGCAGCTGGCTCGCGGAGGTGGCCAGTGCCTGCTACGACCGGCCGATGCGCGTAAACGCCAGGGTGGAGGCGCCCCCCAGCGCGCCGGCCTGCGACGAAGAGGCTGCCATCAAGGAGAAGGTGCTCGCCATGTTCGGCGCGGAAAACGTCACCATCCGCTAGGGTATTTCGCGTAGACAACGGGTGCGCGCGGGCGCTATACTATAAGGTAAGTGCACAGCACGCGGGGGGGAGCGGCCCCCTTTTGCATAAAAGACATGGAGGATTGAAAACCAATGGCAAGAAACAACTTTGGACGCGGCGGCATGGGCGGTATGGGCGGCATGGGCAACATCCAGCAGGCGATCCGCCAGGCCCAGAAGATGCAGGAGGATATGGCGCGCATGCAGGAGGAGCTGCAGGCGCAGGAGTTTGAGGCGAGCGCGGGCGGCGGCATGGTCACGGCCAAGGCCACGGGTGACCGCAAGATCCAGTCCATCCAGATCAAGCCCGAGGCGGTGGATCCCGACGACGTGGAGATGCTGCAGGACCTTGTCGTAGCGGCGGTCAACGCCGTGATGGAAAAGATCGAGCAGACCACGCAGAGCGAGATGAACCGCGTCACCGGGGGCATGAACATCCCGGGCATGCGTTAAGGAAGAGGAGAGAGGCCTGTGATCGAACCCATTGCGCAACTGGTGGCGCAGCTCTCGCGCCTGCCGGGCATCGGCAACAAGACGGCACAGCGCCTGGCCTTCCACATCATCGGCCAGCCGCTGGAGGAGGTGCGCGGCCTTGCCGCGACCATCTACCAGGCGCGCAAGGCCGTGACCACCTGCGCGTGCTGCGGCAATTTTACCGATGTGCAGCACCCGCTCTGCGATGTGTGCAGCGATTCCAGGCGGGACCAGAGCATCGTGTGCGTGGTGCGCGACGCGCGCGACGTGCTGGCCATTGAGCGCATGCACGATTACCGCGGGCTCTACCATGTGCTGGGCGGGACCATCTCGCCCATGGACGGCCGCGGGCCGGAGGATATCCGTCTCAAGGAGCTGCTTGCGCGGCTGGAGGCGGGCAAGATCAAGGAAGTGCTGCTTGCCACCAACCCGGATATCGAGGGGGAGGCCACGGCGAACTACATCGCGCGCCTGCTCAAAGCGCGCGGGGTGCGGGTCACCCGCATCGCGCACGGGGTGCCGGTGGGCGGCGATTTGGAGTACACGGACGAGGTGACGCTCGCGCGCGCCATTGCGGGCCGCCGCGAGATGTAAAAGGAGGTTCGTTCACTTGGAATACGGCATGTATATCCCCACGCGGGTGGTCGCAGGCAGGGACTGCGTCAAAAAGCACGCGGCGTTGCTTGGCGCATACGGCACGCGCGCCTTTATCGTGACGTCCCCCTCCGCGCACAAAAACGGCGCGCTGGCGGACGTCAAGGCGGCGCTCGCCTCCCAAAACATCACCTACGGCGTGTTCGACCGCTGTATCTCCAACCCCACATGGGGCTCCATTGAACAATTGGCCGCGGCCACGCGCGATTTTGCGCCGGATTTCATCGTGGGCATCGGCGGGGGCAGCCCGCTGGACAGCGCCAAGGCGGCTGCGGTGATGGCCACCAATGCCATCAGCGTACAGGATTTGTACACCAGCAGCTACGCGGTGGCGCCCCTTGCCATGGTGATGATCCCCACCACCGCGGGCACGGGCAGCGAGCTTACCCCCTACTCGGTGCTCACGGTGGAAGAGGAGCACAACAAGCGCAGCTTCGGCGGGGAGCAGACCTACCCCTCCCTCGCGCTGCTGGATGCGAAGTACACCGCCTCATTGCCCTACAACGTCACGGTGGATACGGCCATCGACGCGCTGTGCCACAATATCGAAAGCTATCTGGCTGAAAACACCAGCCCGCTGTGCGCTATGACTTCGCGCGCGGGGCTAGAGCTCTTCGGCAAGTGCGTGCCCGCGCTGCTGTCGGGCGAGTTTTCCGCAGTGGATCGGGAGAACCTGCTGCTGGCTTCGCTCTACGGTGGCTTTGGCATCGACTTTGCCAAAACGGTGGCGGTGCACGGCATGGGCTACGCGCTCACCAGCCTGTGCGATATCCCGCACGGCAGGGCAAACGGCATGCTCATATGCGGGTTTCTCAAATATGTGCAGGATGCCTGCCCCGAAAAAATCAAAAACATCCTTCTGTGGCTGGGCATGGATTCGGTGCAGGCGCTGGACGATTGCCTGCAGCGGATGATGGGCGAGACACCCCGCTTTGCGGCCGAGCGCCTGGCGCATTTTGCGGACCTGGTTGCGGCGGGCGTGGCCACGCGCCGCAACCCCGTGCCCATGACGCGCGACGACGTGCTGGAGGTATTTAAGCTCTGCCTGCTGCAAAAGTAGCGGCGCGGGCGCTTTTCCATGGCATTTTGAAAGAGAGGTGCGGCCGTGCGGAGGCAGAGGCGCGCTTTTACGCTGATAGAACTGATTGTGGTGATCGCCATCCTTGTGCTGCTTGCCGCCATCGCGGTCCCTGCCTACGCCGCCCATGTGCGCAAGGCGGAGGAGGCGGCCTGCAAACAGCAGGCCACGGCGCTTGGGCGGGCGTACATCGCCTACGCGCTGCTTGACCAGGTGGCCTGGGAGGACGCGCAGCAGTGCTTCGGCGTGCTCGATACGGTCGTAGCCGAGCTGCCCGGATCAGCCAAGGAGGCCGAGGGCGTCTACAGCGGCATCTGCAAAGGCGGCACCTACACCGCCGCAGTGGATGCACAGGGAAGGCTTTCCATTACCTGCAGCAAGCACGGCAACGTGCTCTCGGGCGATGCGGCGGCCACGCCTGGCGGCATGGACGTGCTGGCTATGCTCAGGCAGCTGATCGAACAGGATCCGGAGGTTCGGGCGGTGCTGCGCGCGAATACGTCCATCGACTCCACCTCGCCCAACGGCACGCGCACCCAGCTGTTCAAGAGCAAGCTGGGCATCGGCGACGCGGTGACATGGAAGGTGTATCCGGTCTCGAGCAATTCCTATGTGCTCTACTGGACGGATGTGGATATCTCCAGCGTGGCGGCGGGCACGGAGGTAACCGTGCTTAAATACGGCTCGGGCAGCGGCAACTACTTTACCGGCAAGGCGCGGGTTGTGGAGCACACGCTTGACGGGGAGACGTACAAGGTGCTGGAGTACCAGCCCGCGCTTATCGATCAGCAGATCATTGAAAAACCGTAGCAATCAAAAGTGTATAAAAGTGTATATAAGAGACGCGGCGCGGGGCAAATGATCCCCGCGCCCGCGTCTTTTTGTTGGGCATAAAACAGGCGCTGTACACATCCGGCTGTGGCAAAGGCATGCGAGGCGCGCGCTACACCCGCGCAGGGAGGATACGCTTGCGCGCGCCTGGGAGCAGGAGCCTGCGCAAAGGCGGGCGCTATTGCTGCGCGCGGGCGCTGCCACTGGTCAGAACGCGGCGATATAGGCGCTTGTCCTGCGAAAAAACGCGCCCCATCCGGCGGCGTTTGCCTTTGGATGCGGCAACCTGCCGCAAGCTGGGTGTGACGATGCATACGGCCTGGTATTGGGCTGTAAAAGATCGCATCCCCGTAGAGAGGGCGCGGCGACTTGCCGCATGCATCGCGCATTTTGGGCAAATAAGAATGCGTCCCGCAACAATAGACGCGGTGTTTGGAGGCAGGCACTGCTTGACGGCAGGGCTTCACAAAATGAGTCCTTTGTTCTTGCGTATAAAAACACCGCAACACACCAAAGTGTATTGCGGCAGTGGGTGCGGCGTCGCGCTGCTGGCAAGGCGTGGCGTTTTGGTTATTGCATTTGGGGCAACAAAAAAGCGCATCCTCACAATGGGAAATGCGACTTTGAGCGTGGGCGCTGCCCACTGGCAGGGTTTAACGATATGGATGTGTTGCTATTGCCCCTGCGCCGCAGGCGCGTACCCGCAAAAAGTTGGTAGCAAGCCGGT
This sequence comes from Maliibacterium massiliense, assembly GCF_900604345.1. Classification (GTDB taxonomy): domain Bacteria; phylum Bacillota; class Clostridia; order Christensenellales; family Maliibacteriaceae; genus Maliibacterium; species Maliibacterium massiliense. The sequence continues at coordinate 956,545 of NZ_LR026983.1, read as the reverse complement.
GCGTTGCGCGCGCATGTACGAGCGAGCAGCAAGGGCGCAGAGAAACTTTTGCGGAAAAGGAGACGCAGCACAATGAGCGCGTCGGTGACTTTTCAAAAAAGTCGCCGCAAGCAATATATAGCTTGCGGCGACGTGGCAGGGTTTGACGATATGAATACCCTATTTTGAGCAATGAAAAAGTTCACAAACCACCAAAAGCGGTTTGCGAACTTGGGTGCGGCAACTTGCCGCTGGTGGTGCTTACTGGACTCGAACCAGTGACCCCTTCGATGTGAACGAAGTGCTCTACCAACTGAGCTAAAGCACCATATACTGCGGAACGAAATTAATTATAGCAAATCGTGCATACAAATGCAAGCGCTTTTTTGCTGTATAGGGGTCTGCTGGACGGTACACAATAAACCATGCAGTCATTGTATCTACGCAAGAGGCGCGGCGCCGTGGGCGCGCCGCTTGAAGGGGAGGTATTTGTATGCTCATTATTTTTTTGCGCAGCCTGATTCTGTACCTGCTGGTCATTGTGGTGCTGCGCGTATCGGGCAAAAGCCAGGTATCCCAGCTACAGCCATACGAGCTGGTGCTGGCGCTGCTGATTGCGGACTTGGCGGCCACGCCGCTTGCGGACGAGGGCGTGCCCCTGTTCCACGGCATTATGCCGATCCTGGCGTTGCTGCTTGCGCAGCTGGTGATCTCGTTTATCTCGCTCAAGAGCCAGCGTTTGCGCAGCGTGTTTTCCGGCAAGCCCAGCATCGTCATCCAGCACGGCAAGATCCGTCAGAAGGAGCTGGCCGGCCTGCGCTACACCATCGGGGATTTGCTCGAGCAGCTGCGCCTGCAGGGCTACAGCGACCTGTCGCAGATCAACGCCGCCATCTTGGAGACATCGGGCCAGCTGAGCGTCTTTCCTTACGCCAACGCCCGCCCCGTCACCACGGGCGATATGAACATCAACCCGCCCGATCCGGGCCTGGCCTACAGCATCATCGAGGACGGCAAGGTGCTCTACGATAACCTGCAAAAGAGCGGACACGACCGCGCCTGGCTGGAGGAGACATTGAAGGAAAAGGGATTTTCCCATCCCAGGCAGGTGTACGTGCTGACGGTGGACGCGCAGAAAAAAATCTTTGTTCAGGAGGACACGCGCAAACGCGCGCATGCATAGGAGGACCGCATGAAAAAAATGCTTTGGGTGCTGGCAATCGTGCTGGCGCTGCTGTGCGGCGCGACGTATCTGGAGACCACGCTGCGCAACGATATGGTGGGCTTTCAGCAGGATTTGGGTATGCTGGAGAAGTCCATGCAGGAGGGCGCGCGCGAGGAAGCGCTCAACCGCCTGCTGGAATTGAGCGCGCGCTGGCAGGAGCGCCGTGAATACTGGGAGCTGTTTATCGACCATCGGGATATCGACAATGCGGAGCTGTCCCTCGCCACGCTCGCAACGTACGTGGAGGGGGACGCGCCCGAGCCATTTTGGCGGGGGGAGATCGCGCGCATGCAGCGCTACTGCGACCATTTGAGCGAGCAGACGCGCCTTGCGTGGGGCAGGCTGCTTTAGCCCTTCCCGCCTGCGGCGGTGCACGGGCAAACCAATGCGGAGGCGCAAAAAAAGCGCGCCTCCTTTTCTTTGCGCGTTTGCCGGACAAAAAACCTTCACAGACGCGCGCAAATACACTATAATCGAAGAAGAGTTTGTCACAAAAGTTACGATCAGGCGGGGTATATCCCCTCAGGGACGGTAGGCATGAAAGTCTTTTTCGATCATCTGCTGGAAAACGCCATTATGTTCGCGCTAATCGGTCTATTTATGACGATCGTGGGACTGCTTATCCCCTCGCGGTGGCTCAAGCCGCAGGCATGGATCTACCGGCCGCGCGCCTTTGAAGAGGAGGGCGCCTTCTACCAGAAGCATTTTGCCATCGTCAAGTGGAAGGACGTCATGCCCACCGCCACCAAGCTGCTGCACCTGGGGTTTTCCAAGGGGTCGCTGCGCTCGCTCTCGCCGGAGTACCTGCAGACGTTTATTGTGGAGACCTGCCGCGCGGAGCTGACGCACCTGATGCTGATCCTGCTTTCGCCGTTGTTCTATCTGTGGAACACGCCGGGATGGGGCACGGCGATGATGCTCTGCGGCATACTGGGCAACGTGCCCTATATCATGATCCAGCGCTACAACCGCCCCCGCTTTATGCGCATGCTGGCGCATCTGCACAGGCTGGCGCATCCGGCAAAAAAATAAGCTGCCCGCGCCGCCGGTGGATGCAAAAACCCTGTGGCAGACGGGGAGCCTTCTTTACAGCAATATAAGCGTTTTGCAGGCCCTGCAGGCCTGCTTTTTTACTGCGCGGCCCCAGGGGCGTGCAGATAGGCGCGCAGCGCGCGCATGTCCTCTTGATAGGTCTGCTGCAGCGCGCGGTTGTAGAGGATGCTTGCAGGGTGGTACAGGGGAAAGAGCACGCAGTCGTGCGCGGCCTTCTCCATGGCGATATGGCAGGGCAGGGCCTGGCCGTGCACCTGGCCGATGGTGGCTTTGCCGTCACCAGAGACCGCGCGCAGCGCGATGTTGCCCAGCGTGGCGATCACCCGTGGGCGCACCAGCAGAATTTCTTTCTGCAGAAATAGGCTGCACAGCAGGATTTCCTCCCGCGTGGGCGGGCGGTTGACCGGCTTTCCGGTGCGCTCGCTCGCTTTGGTGGGGCGGAATTTGACGGTGTTTCCGATGTAGAGCGCCTCGCGCGGCAGGTCTACGCCCGAAAGAAACGCGTCCAAGTTTTTGCCCGCCGCGCCCACAAAGGGCCGGCCCTGCAACGTCTCCTGCTCGCCGGGCGCCTCGCCGATGAGCATCACATCGGCGTCCAGGTTGCCCTCGCCAAAGACGATGATCCGCCGGTTGGGCTGGTATATCTGCGCGAAGAACGCGTCGCATTCCCGCTTGAGCGCCTCATAGCGCGCCTGCTTGTCCTTAGGCATGGATCAAACGTCTCCCCCTTGCGCATCCAGTTCTTTTAACTTTAGCATCACATTTTGCAGGTCAATCCATACATCTTTTTTCTTATCCGCGTCGCGCAGCAGGGCCGCGGGGTGGAAGGTGGGCATCATCCACACGTTCTTACGGCATGTCCACATGCCTCGGTCGCGCGTGATGCGCAGGTTGGGATCGATGATGGCCTGCGCGGCGGTGGCGCCCATGCACACGATGATGCGCGGCCGCACCAGCGCCACCTGCCGGCGCAGATGGGGCAGGCAGGCCTGCACCTCCTCGGGCAGCGGCGTGCGGTTGCGCGGGGGGCGGCATTTGATGACGTTGGCGATGTACACCTCCGCCCGCGCCAGAGGCATGGCCTCCAGCATTCGGTCAAGCAGCTGCCCAGCCCTGCCCACAAAGGGCCGCCCCAGCCGGTCCTCGTCGCCGCCCGGCCCCTCGCCCACAAACATGATGCGGGCGCGCGGGTTGCCCTCGCCCGGCACCACATGGGTGCAGCCGTCGCGCAAGGGGCAGCTGTGGCACGATTCGATATCCTCCAGGGTCTGTTTCCACGATACCTGCATGGCGCCTCTCCTCTTTCGTCCTGCCTTTTGGGCGTTCCCCTTCCCATTATACGACAGATTGCGCCCGCCTGCACCTAGATGCTCAGCACCATTTTGAGCACCAGCAGCAGGATGACACCCGGAATGCCCAGCACGCCCACGGTGAGCGCGGTGACTGGGTTGATGGTGATAGACAGCCCCCAGATGCCCCCGATCCAGTTGAGCAGCAGCAACAACACGCCGCCGATGAGCGCGTTGTAAATGAGCCGCAGCATCCATTTCAGCGGCGTCAGCAGCAGGTATCCGATGAAATAAAGCAGCACTAGGCCCGCGGCATAGGCGAGCACTGCCTGCCAGGAAATGGCCAATCCTCCCACGTGCGCTTATCCCCCTTTGGTGGTACTTCCTTATATACCCTATGCGTGCCTCGGTGCGGACAGACCTGTTTTGCCCGCGTGCGCGTATGGAAAATGCGGCCGAGATCGTATATAATCTGTTGTAACGCGACCGCGGTATGAAGGAGGTTCACGCATGTCCCCCACAACCAAAGCACTTTTGGCTGCGGCACTAAAAAAGCGCATGGCGAAAAAGGCGCTGGAGAAGATTACCATCAAGGAACTGGTGGGCGACTGCGGCGTAAACCGGCAGACGTTTTACTACCATTTTTCCGATATATACGATTTGCTGGGCTGGATTTTCCAGCGCGAGCTGATCGATGCGCTCAGGGACGCACGCCTGCCCTGGCAGGAGCATTTTGCGTACATCTTCCGCTACATGGAGGAAAACCGCGCCTTTTGCCTGGCGGCCTACCACTCGCACGGGCGGGAGATGGTGGAGCGCAAGCTCTATGCGCTGGTGTCGGGCATGCTGCAGGAGGTGATGGACAGCGTGCCGCTGGAGGCGGCGGTGACGCGCCGGGATAAGGCGTTTATTGTGGATTTCTACACGTACGCCTTCATTGGCTTGCTGGGCAGTTGGCTCAACTGCGCGGTGCGGGAATCCCCGCAGGATATGACGCAGCATATGGAGCGGCTGATCAAGACAGATATCTTCCGCCTGCTGCTGCAGTTGCAGCAGTAGGCGTGCAGGACGCCGTGCGCGGCGTCTTTTTTGTGGCATAAATTGAGATAAACGTGAAACAAGATGTGGCATAATGTGAAAATATTTGAGAAAAAGCATGCGTTATGCGATGCAATTTGATTCGATATGCATTAAACGGTGCGATTTTTCCTGTAAAAGAGGACGTTTCAATCTACTCATGAGAAAAAATCGAGAAAGCTATGAAAAATATGTTGCAAATCGTTTCAAGTCGTGTTATTCTGATGCTGGAAAAAGAAACGAGCGATGAAAGAGAGCTTTGTACCATGTTGCAGATTGAGCGGTTGCAGACCATTGAGAAACTCCTGGAGGAGCAAGGGTCCATCAGCATTGCGGAGCTGGAACAGGTGCTCGGCACATCACGGGCAACCATCTACCGCGATTTAAAGACGCTGCACAACCAGGATAAGGTGCATTTTACGCGCGGCGGCGTCACACGGCCCATGTACAGCAAGAGCTACGAGCAGCCCTATTACGTCAAGCGCGCCACCAATGAGGAGGAAAAGCGGCGCATCGCCGAGGCCGCGACGGAGTTTATCAAGCCCAACTCCACCATCTTTATGGACTCCAGCACCACGGTCACGGAGATGAACAAGTGGCTCTGCCAGATGCAGAACATCCGCGTCATCACCAACGATGTGATGCTGGCGGCGGGCCTGTCCACGGCCTCGGGCATCGAGGTATTTGTGCTCGGTGGCCAGCTGCGGCCCGGGTTTTACACCCTCACAGGCCTGTTTGCGCACGATAACCTTGCCGCCATGCAGATCGATACCGCCTTTGTCAGCTGCGATGCCATCAATCTCAAAAGCGGCTGCATGATCACCAACGCAGAGGAGGTATCCCTCAAGACGGAGGTGATCGACGCCTCCGCTGAGACCATCATGCTCTGCGACCATCAAAAATTCGAAACCTCCGCCTTTATGAGCTTCTGTCCCATCGATAAAGTCACCCATCTGATCGTGGGCAAGGAGCTGGACCAGGCGGTCTACCAATCCTACCTGGACGCGGGCGTGGACATCTCCTGCGTGTAAAGGGTATAAAGAGGGGAGTGGGCAGACCATGGAATTGCTGCCCAGCATCGCCTCAGCCGATCCGCTGGCGTTGGGTGCGAGCATCCGGGCGCTGGGCGACTGGCCCGCGGTGCACATTGACCTGGAGGACGGCGTGTTCGTCCCAAACATCACCTTCGGCGCGCGCACGTTTTGCGCCGTATGCCGGGCCTGCGCAGGCAAGGCGCTGGACGTGCACCTGATGGCGCGGCATCCTGAGCGCTACCTGGATATGCTCTCTGAGGCGCGTGTCACAAGCGTATCGGCGCATATCGAGGCGCTGGATTATCCCTTGGCGTTCCTGCACGGGGCGCGTGCGCGTGGCATGCGCGCGCTGCTCGCCCTCAACTTCAAAACCTCCGCCTCGGCGCTGGAGCCTTTCCTGGATGAACTGGACGGCGTGCTGGTTATGACGGCGGAGCCGGACGGCAGAGGCGAAGCGCTGTACGCGCCCGCGCTGGATAAGGCGCTGCACATGGCGCGCACGCTGCCTGCACGCGTGGGCCTTTATGCGGACGGCGCGCTGGACGACGCGGCGCTCCACCGCCTCGCGCAGGCAGGGGCCCGCGGCGCGGTGCTGGGCCGGCGCGTGTTCGGCGCGGACAATCCGCTTGCACAGCTGCAGCAGCTTTCCCAAACCACTTGTCGATGTAGATAGTCCTTTCTAACCGCTTAAAAAAAGAAAAACAATCTTTTACAGGACCTTTGTTGTTGCGCAAAAATGCGGACCTGTATTTCCTGTACCCCAAAACGAGAATGGATGGTGGAAAGACGTGGAAAATTTGGAAAAAAACATGCAGTACACAGAGATTTTACGCAAACTTTGTCTGGCGCCGGCACCCTCGGGTTATGAAGCGGAGGCGGCCCGCGTCTTCGCCGAGGCGATCGGCCCCTATGTGGACGATGTGCGCGTGGAGCGCATGGGCAACGTGATTGCCACAGCCAAAGGCACGGATCCGGACGCGCCCGCCATCATGGTGTTTGCGCACCTCGATACGCTGGGCTTTATCGTGCGGCGCATCGAGGCGAACGGTTTCATCCAGGTGGACCGCCTGGGCGGCATCCCGGAAAAAGTGCTCCCCGCACTGCGCCTGCGCATCCGCACCAAAGACGGGCAGTATGTGCCCGCAGTGATTGGTAACAAGGCGCACCACGCCACCGCGCCGGAGGAAAAGTACAAGGTGGATTTTGTCACCTCGCTCTACATTGACGTGGGCGCAGAGAGCGCCGAAGAGGTGCGCGCCATGGGCATCGACGTGGGCTGCCCCGCCATCTACGAGCCGTACTTCTGCCAGGTGGGCGCGCATGTCAGCGGCACCGCGCTGGACAACCGCGGCGGCCTGCTGGCCATGATCGTGGCCGCCGAGGCGTTGCAGCAAAAACCCCATGCCGCCACCGTCCACTTTGTGGGCACGGTGTGGGAGGAATTCAACATCCGCGGTGCGGCGTTTGCCGCGCGGGCCTGCAAGGCGGACGTCGCCTTCTGCCTGGACGTGGTGCTGGCGGGCGACACGCCCGACCTTGCCAGCCGCTACGAAAACCGGCTGGGTGGCGGCCCCACCGTCAATCTCTACTCCTTCCACGGGCGCGGCACGCTCAACGGCACCATCCCCCACGAGGGGCTGGTCAAACTGGCCGAGCGGGCGGCGCAGGAGGATGGGATACCACTGCAGCGCTTTGCCTCGCTTGGCATCATCACCGATTCCGCCTACGTGCAGATGGAGCGCGACGGCGTGGCCTGCCTGGACATGGGCTTCCCCGCACGCTACACCCACTCGCCCATCGAGATGTGCAACCTGGGCGATATCACGCATCTGGGAGCGCTGGTAGCGGCAACCTGCGCGCGCATTGACACTTCGTTTGACATGCACCGTTATACCCTCTAAACAAGACATCTAAGGAAAAATGCTTGAAAGGAAGAAAAAACAATGTTGTGGATTGATGAACTTTTCGGCGTAAAAAAACCGGTTATTGCCATGTGCCATTTGCAGCCCATGCCGGGGGACCCCTATTACGATAAGGACGGCGGCATGCGCAAGGTGATCGACTGTGCACGGCGCGACCTGATGGCCCTGCAGGAGGGCGGCGTGGACGGCGTGATGTTCTCCAACGAGTTTTCTATGCCCTACCTGACGCAGGTGCGCACCGAGACGGTTGCGTGCATGGCGCGCATCATCGGTGAGCTGAAGCAGGAGATCACCGTGCCCTACGGCGTCAACTGCCTGTGGGACCCCATTGCCTCGCTGGATCTGGCCGTGGCGGTGGACGCGTCCTTTATCCGCGAGATCATCACCGGCGTGTATGCCTCTGACTTCGGCCTGTGGAACACCAACGTGGGTGCCACCGTGCGCCACAAGATGGCCATCGGCGCGGAGAACGTGCGTATGCTCTACAACATCGTGCCCGAGGCGGCCTCCTATCTGGGCGCCCGCGATGTGGTGGACATCGCCCGATCCACCGTGTTTAACAACCGTCCTGACGCGCTGTGCATCTCCGGCCTGACGGCGGGGCGCTCCACCGATACCCAGGTGCTCTCCCGCGTCAAGGAGGCGGTGCCGGGCGCGGTGGTGCTGTGCAACACGGGCTGCAACAAGGATAACGTGGCCCAGCAGCTGTCCATCGCAGACGGCGCGGTGGTCGCCACTACCTTAAAGAAAGACGGCGTGTTTGAAAACGCCGTGGATGTGGAGCGGGTCCGCGCGTTTATGGACGCGGTGCGCGTTCTGCGCTGACGCCAGTAAAAAAGGAGGCGCGCCCATGATCAAAAAAGGCATTACCGGCTTTTCCCTGCCAGGGGATATGAGCATTGCGGAAAAAATGCAGCTTGCCAAGCGCGCGGGGATCGACGGCATCGAATTTTCCATCACCCAGCGCGGGGAGCTGAGCGCCGAATCCACGGATGCGGCGTTGAAACAGATCGCCCGCGTGGCGCGCGATACCGGTATCACCCTGCACGGCCTGGCCTGCAGCATGAGCTGGCAGAGCTCGCTCACCAGCAAGGACCCCGCCGTCCGTCAGGCGGCCAAGGACAACATCCGTCTGCAGATGCGCATTGCAGAGGTATTGGGCGTCCAAACCATTTTGACGCTGCCCGGCTTTGTGGGGGTGGATTTTAAAAGCGTCAACCTCTTTGCAGACCCCAATGTGATCTATTACGACGTCAGCGCCGAGGTGGTGGACTACCAGGATGCCTACAACCGCGCGCTGGAGGGCTACATCGAACTTGCGCCGCTGGCCAGGGAGCACGGCGTGACCATTGCCATCGAGAACATCTGGAGCAAGTTTTTGACCTCGCCGCTGGAGTTCAAGCAGTTTATCGAGCAGATTGGTTCGCCCGACGTGGGCATGTATCTGGATACCGGCAACATGCTGCTCTACGGCTATCCCGAGCACTGGATCCGTATCCTGGCGCCGCATATCCGCCAGATGCACTTCAAGGACTTCCGCCGCGGCAGCGCCACGCTCTCGGGGTTTGTGGATCTGCTCTCGGGCGACGTGGATTTTTCCGCCGTGATGCGCCAGGTGCGCGCCATGGGTTACGATGGCTGGGTCAGCGCGGAGCTGACACCCTACCAAAATGCGCCCGAGGCCACGGTGTACAGCGCGGCGCGCGCACTGGACGTGATTCTCAACCTTGCCTGATCGAAAAGAAACCAAATATGCAACCAAGAGCGTTTATGAATGGCCATTCATTTCGCAATAAGCGAAACGTTCCCAAAGACAAAAACATTCCTGTAGGACACTCCCACAAAAGAAAGGAAAGTTTGTATGAAGAAAAACCACATTCGTATGCTCTTTGCATGGCTGCTAATGCTGACGCTGGTGATGGCGCTGGTTGGCTGTGCACCCGCCAAACAGGAACCCTCCGCAAGCGCCTCTGCCTCTGCAAGCGCTTCTGCCTCCGCAAGCCCGTCCCAGAGCGCCAAGGAAAAGCGCACCATCGGCTTTGTCATCCCCACCTTCTCCACCCCGTACTGCGTGGAGCTGATCCGCGGCGCGGAGGAGGCGATGGAGGCGCACAACAAGGAGAACGGCACCGACGATGAGATGATCATGCTGGAGTGCAACTACGACGCCCTCAAAGAGATGAACAACGTCGAGGATTTGATCAACCAGAAGGTGGACGGCGTGATCCTGATCTGCAGCGACCCCAAGGCCTCGCAGTCCTCCATGGACATGCTGGCCTCCAAGGGCATCCCCACCGTGATCGTGGACTCCCCCTGCAGCGATACCTCCAAGGCGGACGCTGTCATCGTCACCGATAACTTCGAGGCGGGCCGCCTGGAGATGGAGAAGCTGGCCGAGGCCATGGGCGGCAAAGGCAACCTGATCTGCCTGGAGAACAGCACCAACACCAACTCTCGCACCCGCGCCGACGGCCGCGACGAAGAGCTGAAAAAATGGCCCGACATCAAAATCCTGGCCACCGAGGACGGCTGCGCCACCGTGGATAAAGCGCTGGAAGTCATGACCAACTTCATGCAGGCGTATCCCACGGAGATGGACGCGGTGTGGACCTTCTCCGATACCCCGTCCCAGGGCGTGATCTCGGCCGTGTCCGGCACCAAGTATGAGGGCAAGATCCTCATCGGCGGCGTCAACGCAAGCGATATCGCCAAGGGCTTCATCAAGGAAGGCAAACAGTATGGTTCCGCCGCGCAGTTCCCCGCCGGCATGGCAAAACTGGGCATTGAAACCGTCTTCGGCATCCTCGATGGCAAAAAACCCGAAGAGCAGCTGATCCTCTACCCCGTTGAATGGGTGGATAAGGACAACGTGGAAGAGTACATGAAATAAGAACGGAGCCGGCAGACATTCCGCCTATGCGGCCAGCGGGGAGCGGGCGCTCTGCGCTGGCCCGCGCGGGCGGAATATCCTTATGGCAAGGGTAAGTGACAAGGAGGCGACATAGACGTTGGATAGAATTGCGTATTTGCAGGGCATGGCCCGGCAGCTGCGGCGCGATGTGATCGAGTGCGTGCACCATGTGCGCTCTGGGCACATCGGCGGCAGCCTGTCCGCGGCCGATATCGTGGCGGCGCTCTACTTTGATAAACTGCGCCTGCGCCCCGAGCAGCCGCAGTGGGAGGACCGGGACCGCTTTGTACTCAGCAAGGGCCACGCGGGCCCCGTGCTCTACGCGGCGCTTGCGCGGCGCGGCTACTTCCCGCTGGAAGAGCTTTCCCATCTACGCTGCATCGAGAGCCATCTGCAGGGCGCGCCCGGAACCAAAACGCCAGGCATCGATATGTCCTCCGGCCCGCTGGGCCAGGGCATGTCCGCCGCGCTGGGCATGGCGCTGGGCCTGCGCTACCTGAAGAAGGACAGCAAGGTCTTCTGCATGGTAGGCGACGGCGAGATACAGGAGGGCCAGGTGTGGGAGGCGCTGATGGCGGCGGCTGCACACCAGACGGGCAACCTGATCGGCATTCTGGATTACAACAAGGTGCAGATGGGCGGCACCAACGAGGAAATTCTGCCCATGGGCGACGTATGCGCCAAGTTTAGCGCGTTCGGCTGGCAGGTGGTGCGCATCGACGGGCACGACATGCGCCAGATTGTGCGCACGCTCGATGCGCTGGAGGATCGTCCGGTGGGTCCGCCAATCATGATCGTGGCTGATACCATCAAGGGCAAGGGCGTCTCCTTCATGGAGGGCCTGGCCAAATGGCACAGCGCGATTCCGGATGATGAACAATATGCCGAGGCGATGCGGCAGTTAGGAGGCGAGCAGGCATGATTGCAAACAGAACAGTCTTTGGCGAAACCATCCTGGCGCTGGCAAAGGAAGATCCGCGCATCGTGGTGGTGGACGCCGACGCGGCCTCCTGCATGAACGTCGCACCTCTTAAGGAAGCGTGCCCTGAGCGCTACTTCAACTGCGGCATTGCCGAGCAGAACATGGTATCCGTTGCGGCGGGCCTTGCCACGTGCGATTTGATCCCGTTTTGCGGCAGCTTTGCGGTGTTTTCCAGCATGCGTGCGCTCGACCAGCTGCGAAATGGTGTGTGCTACAACCATTTCAACGTCAAGATCGCAGGTACCCACGCGGGCGTGGAGACCGCGCAGGACGGCGGCACCCACCAGTCGGTGGAGGATATCGCCATCATGCGCGCTGTACCGGGCATCGGCGTAATCGTACCCTCCACACCCAACATGACGCGCGATCTGACGCGGCGCATCGCCTATACGCCAGGGCCGTTTTACATCCGTATGGGCCGCGGCACCAGCCCTGAGCTTTACGACGCAGCGCGCGCCTTCCCCATCGGGGGCAGCGTGACCCTGCGCGCGGGCGACGATGTGGCGCTGCTTGCCTGCGGCAATATGGTGCCGGTGGCGCTGGAGGCGGCGGAGCTGCTCGGTGCGGCGGGCGTGCAGGCACGCGTGCTGGATATGTACAGCATCAAGCCTTTGGACGAAGAAGCGGTGATCGCCGCGGCCCGTCAGACGGGCGGTATCGTCACCATAGAGGACCACAGCGTGCTGGGCGGCCTAGGCGGCGCGGTATGCGAGACGGTTGCGGAAAAAGCCCCCGCGCCCGTGGCGCGCGTGGGCCTGCCGGATGTGTTCGGCCGCTCGGGAAGCGCGGAGGACCTCTTCGCGCGCTTCGGCCTGACGGCGCAGAACGTCGCGCGCGTTGCGCGTGACCTCATCAAAAAATAAAAAAGCAAGCGCAGTAAAATGCTTACCTCCTATAGGGAAAATCTTCCGCTGCTGTTTCTCCCACACGCGGAAGATTTTGCTATGCAAAAAAGCACCATCGGGCCTCGACATAAAACCGCGCGCTTTGAGGCATCCTAAAGCAGGACATCAGATGGAAGGAGGAATGAACCAATGGCTTGCCAGGCAAACAAAAGCATCCGCTGCACTGTGCAGCAGTGCACGCATCACTGCGAGCAGGAGAACTACTGCTCTCTGGACTGCATCACCGTGGGCACCCATGAGCTGAACCCCACCGTGGACCAGTGCACCGACTGCAAATCCTTCGAACTGAAGTAACAGGCGGCGTGCCGCCGAACAATAAAGGTGCCTGATGGAGGGAAAACCATCCAATAGGCATCTTTATTGTATTTTTTTGTTGAATTGTCGATGCAAAGTACGTATTTTGCATGCAGATGTGGAAAAACTGTGCTATACTGATAAACAAATATCGTTGGAAAGGTATGAGGCCTGCCATGCAGATGGATATGCGCATCCCGTCGCGCCGCTGCCGCGCCCGCCGCAAGGGCAAAAAGGTGGCGCTTATCCTCACCGCGCTGGTCGCGCTGACTGTGCTGGTGATGACGTACTTTGCAACCTACCAGCCCAAAGTGGATACGTTTGCCCACACCACCCCTGCAAACGTGGTGGTGGTGCCCTCGCTCACCCGCGAACCGTAGCGCGTCCGCCGGCGTCCATACACACACATTCCCCGCGCCCCACGGGCGCAGAGGGGCGCTCGGGCCGTCCCGTCAACCAACCCTGCGCCACACGACGAACGTTTTGAGACGTTCTTTTTTTATGCTACAATAAGGGTACCTGCAGAACACATAAGAGGCGAAACATGAGCGAAAAAAACAATGCTTCCATTCAGATCGACGCAGCTCCCATGGCGCAGTCTACGGGTGCGCTGCTTGCGTGGTACGATGCCCACAGGCGAGACCTGCCCTGGCGCGGCGCAGGCGCCTACGGCGTGTGGCTCAGCGAGATGCTGCTGCAGCAGACGCGCGTGGAGGCGGGGCGGGGCTATTACCTGCGCTTTATGCAGGCCTATCCAAACGCAAACGCGCTTGCGGCGGCACCGCTGGACGACGTGCTCAAGCTGTGGGAGGGGTTGGGCTATTACCGGCGGGCGCGCAGCCTGCACAAGGCGGCCTGCGTGATGCGGGACCGCTTCGGCGGTCAGGTGCCCGATACCTACGAGGCGCTGATGCAGCTGCCCGGCATCGGGGATTACACCGCGGGCGCCATCCTGTCGATGGCCTACAACAAGCCCTACCCCGCCATGGATGGCAACGCCCTGCGCGTGGTGGCGCGGGTGTGCGGTGTGCAGCAGAGCATCGATGCGCCCGCGGTGCGCGCGTGCGTGCGCGCGCTTTTGTGCGAATGTATGGATAAGGCGCGGCCGGGGGATTACAACCAGGCCATCATGGACATCGGCGCGGGGGTCTGCGTGGGAAACGCGCCCGCGTGCGATGCATGCCCGTTTGCGCCCCACTGCCGCACGCGCGCAAGCGGCGACTTTGCGTGCATCCCCAAACGCGCCCCGAAAAAAAGCACGCCCACGCTTGCCCGCTGGGTGCTTGTGCTGTGCAATGCCAAGGGAGAGGTATGGGTGCGCAGGCGCCCCGAGCAGGGGCTGCTTGCGGGGCTATGGGAGTTTGCCAGCGGCGATCTGGCGGCGGGGGAGACGCCGCAGCGCGCGGCGCGCGCCTGGCTGCAGGCGCAGGGCGTCGCGGACGCCAAACTGTTTGACTACGGCGATCATAAGCACGTCTTTACCCACGTCAAATGGCAGATGCACATCATGGGCGCCCGCATAGCAGATGGACCTGCGCTTGTGCAGGGGCAGTGGGTGGACGCCTCCGCGCGCGCACGGCTGACCTTTCCCACCGCCTATAAAAAGGCGTGCGCGCTGGCAGAGGAGATGCAAAACATATGAAAAACGTGCTGCTGGTGGCGCTGAACGCCCACTACATTCACGCGTCGCTCCCGGTGCGCAGCCTGCGGGCCGCCATGCGCGCACAGCAGCTGCCCTGCCGCCTGCTGGAGCGCAGCATCAATGATGCCGCCATGGACATCCTCTGCGATATTGCCGCCGAGGCGCCCGATCTGGTGGGCTTTTCCTGCTACATCTGGAACATTGCGCTGGTGGAGACGCTCTGTGGCATGCTGCGCGCGGCGCTGCCGGATGTGCATATCCTATTGGGCGGACCGGAGGTGAGCTTTGACGCGCCCGACGTGCTTGCGCGCGTGTGCGCAGCGGACGCGGTGCTCTGCGGCGAGGCGGAGCAGACGCTGCCCGCCTACGTGCGAGCGTGGCAGGCGGGGGAGCGCAGGCCCGCGATCGACGGACTGTGCACGCGGTCGGGGTATGCAACGGGCGTGCGTTACGCGCTGGTGGATGATTTGAACGCGCTGCCCGATGTCTACGCCCAAGAGCGCGTCTCGCCCGGGCAGATGATTTATTACGAGGGATCGCGGGGTTGCCCGTTTTGCTGCGGATACTGCCTCTCGGCGGGCAGCGGCGTGCGCGCGCTGCCCATCGCGCGCGTCAAGCGGGAGCTTGCGCGCCTGGACGACATGGGCGTGCGCCAGGTCAAACTGGTGGACCGTACCTTTAACGCCGACCCCGCGCGGGCGCGAGAACTCTTTGCCTTTTTGATCGGCCGAAAGGGGCAAACCTCCTTCCACTGCGAGGTGGCGGGCCATCTGCTCGACGAGCAGACCGTGGCGCTGCTCAAAACCGCGCCCAGGGGACGTATCCGCCTGGAGGTGGGGGTGCAGAGCACCAACGCGGGCACCATTGCGCAGGTGGCGCGCCGCACGGACTTTGCCCGCCTCTCCCGCGCGGTGCGCGCCCTTGCCCAGGCGGGCAACGTGCCGCTGCACCTGGATCTGATCGCGGGGCTGCCCGGCGAGGACATGCCCTCCTTTGCCCGCTCCTTCGACGCGGTGATGGATCTGGGCGGCGACGTGCTGCAGCTGGGCTTTTTAAAACTGCTCAAGGGCAGCGCGCTGCGGGCGCGCGCCGGCGCGTGGCGCTGCCGTTACAGCGCCACGGCCCCCTACGAGGTGCTGGCCACCGATGCCCTGACCTTTGCGCAGCTTGCCCACCTGCACGATGTGGAGGATATGCTCGAGCGCTACGGCAACGCGAAGCGCGCCCCGCGCGCGCTTGCGCTGCTGCGCAGGGCGTGCTTTGGCGGCTCCCACTTCGCGCTCTACAGCGCGCTTGCGCGCTACTGGCGCGGCCAGGGCTACGGCCGCGCAGGCCGCGGGGAGGCGTTCCTTTATGAGGTGCTTGCGCGCTTTGGCGGGGATATTGCACAGGACAAGGAGGCATTTTTGCGGGCGCTGGCGCTGGACGACTACGCGCGTAACCGGCACGGCGCGCCCCCAGCGTGGTGCCCGCCTGCGCGCGACGCGGCCCAGGTGCTGCGACGGGTGCGCCAGGCCTACCGCCAGGGCACGGTAGCCGATCATTTCCCCCATCTGGCGCGCCTGCCCGGCAACGCGCTTGCGCGCGCAACGGGCCATCTGGCCATGGGCGATGATATCTACATTTTTGATTACTCCGGCGCGTGCGCCGTGCCGCTGCATCTTACCTGAGACGTATACTTTTGGCTGCCCCTTTGGTATAATAAGGATGCGAAATCCACTACACTTAGGTCAGGTAACAGGCACATTTTCATCGCAATGGACCCGTAGAGAAAGGGGAATGATTATGCAGTGTGGATGCCCGGTTTGTGGAACGTATATGGGCCAGGTGCAAAAGGGACTCAAAAGCCACTGCGCCTGTCCGGCCTGCGGCTATACCTGCGCGGCCTGCATGGGCAACGATTCGGTGCCCCTCCCCAAGCCCATCAAGCCCACCATTGCGCAGGAGGGTGACTTTGCACCCATTGACTTTGAGGATGAAATCGATTAACGCATAAAGGAGCATCAAGAACATGACACAGAGAGAAACCAGGGCCTACTGCGCCTGCGACTGTAATCGCGGCGGCAGCGCGGCGCAGGTGGCCGGCGGCGTGGCCAGCCAGCAGCAGCCCAATCCCGTTGCGGTGATGGAGCTGGACAACGGGGATCGTGTGGAGATGGAGCTCTATCCCGCCGTCGCGCCCGAGTCGGTGTGCAACTTCATCCATCTGGCCAATCAGGGCTTTTACGATGGACTGATCTTCCACCGCGTGATCGACGGCTTTATGATCCAGGGCGGATGCCCTGAGGGCAGCGGCATGGGCGGCCCGGGCTGGCGCATCCGCGGCGAGTTTGAGGCAAACGGCTTTGCCAACAGCCTCAAGCATACCGATGGCGTGCTCTCCATGGCCCGCAGCGCGCACCCCGATTCGGCAGGCTCCCAGTTTTTCATCATGGTCGCGCCCGCCCCGCACCTGGACGGCCAGTACGCCGCCTTCGGCAAGGTGGTCTCGGGCATGAACGCGGTGTACGCCATCGCCAAGCTGCCCACCGACTTCCGGGACCGGCCCGCAGAGCCCCCCGTCATCCAGAAGATGCGGGTGGATACCTTCGGCGTGGTGTATCCGGAGCCGGAAAAGCTCAAGTAATGGCCTTTTCGCGGGGGAAAAAGCCGGTGGATCCGGCGGAGTGTACCTACGAGCGGGGCATTGCCAAGGCGCTTTCTCTGCTGGAGTACCGCTGGCGCACCCGCCAGGAGATGCAGCGCGCGCTGGCGCAGCGCGGCTACAGCCAGGAGGTTGTGCAACAGGTGCTCTCCCAGCTGGAGGCGTGGGGGTACTTAGACGACGCGCGCTTCGCTGAGCAGTTTGTGCGGGGGCGCCTGGAGCGGGGGGACGGCGCGCGCATGCGCCTGCGTCAGAGCCTGGGGCAAAAGGGCGTGCCGGACGATGTGCTGCGCGAGGCCCTGGACCAGATTCCGCCTGAAAAAGAGCGCGCGCTTGCCCTGGCGCAGGCGCGTAAGCTGTGGCGGCGCTATGATAAAGAGGCGCCGCGCGTGCGTGCGCAAAAGACCGCCCAGGCGCTGGCGCGCAAGGGTTATCCGTGGCCCGTTGCCTCGGACGCGCTGCGCGCGCTGGCGCGTGAATGCCAGCAGGACGGCCTGCTGGAGGATCTGTCCGAATAAACAGAATTTTAATACTTCACTATTGACTTTACTGCCAAACGCTGGTAGGATGTAAGCGAGATAATGATAATGAATCCTATTTTTATTATCATATCGCTTGCTTACTGCAATATCTTTTACAGAAAGAGGGATTGTAAAATGGAATTGAAAGGCTCAAAAACCGAAGCGAACTTGCTGGCTGCGTTTGCCGGTGAATCTCAGGCCCGCAACAAATATACCTTCTATGCCTCCAAAGCGCGCAAGGAGGGCTATGTACAGATTGCCAAACTCTTTGAGGAGACCGCAGGCAACGAAAAAGAGCACGCGGAAATCTGGTTTAAGCTGCTGCATGACGGCATCGCCGATACGGCGACCAACTTAAAGGACGGCGCCGCGGGCGAGAATTACGAGTGGACCGAGATGTACGCGGGCTTTGCCAAAACCGCCAAGGAAGAGGGCTTTGACCGCATCGCCTACCTCTTTGAGGCTGTGGGCCGCATCGAAAAAGAGCATGAGGAGCGCTATCTTGCGCTGCTGAAAAACGTGGAGGATAAAACCGTATTTGAGAAGGACGAGGAAGTCGTCTGGATCTGCAGCAACTGCGGCCACATCCATGTGGGCAAGGAAGCGCCTGAGAAATGCCCGGTGTGCGACCATCCGCAGGCATACTTCCAGCTGCGCGTGAAGAACTACTAAGCGCTTGCTTTTTACCACAGGGGGCTCCTTTGATGCAAAGGGGCCTCTTTTTTGACGCCCTTGTGCCAGCGCGCCGCGAATGCGAAAGGGAAAATCCGGCGGGAAGCGCTGGCGAAATACGTCCTGTTCTTGCGCGGGCACAGGGCGCGCGATGCGGCTTGCGTTCATTTGGCCTGTTTGCGCCGCAAGCGCACATGCGCGGCATTTTTGATGCCGCCCGTCATACCTGAGCGATATGCGCCGCAACGGGCGCTTTTTTTGTGCGCCGCAGCGGCTTTATGCCATTTTAACAGGACGTAAAGATTTCCTAACACTCCCTTTATTTCCTTTATGCTACATTGGTTGCCGTGAGGAGGGGGCATTATGGACATTATGATTGGCATCATCGGCGTAATCGCCGTAGCTGTGCTCGTGTACCTGAGCGCAGTGCTACTGAGAGGTGACAGGCAGTGACGACACAGACAATATTGCAATACGCATTGTATCTTATCATTTTGGTGCTGCTGGCTATCCCGCTTGGCAGATACATCGGCAAGGTCATGAACGGGGAGAAGACGTTTTTAAGTAAGCTGCTCCGCCCCTGCGAGCATGGCGTCTACAGGCTGATGCACATCCAGGAGGATGAGCAGATGCACTGGAAGCGCTACCTGGCCTGCGTGCTGTGGTTCAACGCCATCGGCCTGGTGGTGCTGTTTCTGATATTGATGCTGCAGAAGTTCCTGCCCTTCAACCCCCAGGGGTACGATGGCATGAGCTGGCATCTGTCGTTTAACACAGCGTCCAGCTTCGTCACCAACACCAACTGGCAGGCATACAACGGCGAGGCAGCGCTGGGCTACTTTGCGCAGTTTATGGGCCTGACGGTGCAGAACTTTGTATCCGCCGCCACGGGCATCGCGGTGCTGTTCGCGCTGATCCGCGGCTTTGTCAAGGTCAAGGGCGGAGGGCTGGGCAGCTTCTGGGTGGATATGACCCGCATCGTGCTCTACATCCTGCTGCCCCTCTCGCTCATCGTCACCACCGTGCTGATTTCCCAGGGCGTGGTGCAGAACTTCAAACCCTATGAGACGGTGGAACTGGTGGAGCCCATCGTGCTGGAGGACGGGACATCCGTCACGCAGCAGATCGTGCCCATGGGCCCGGGCGCAAGCCAGATCGCCATCAAGCAGCTGGGTACCAACGGCGGCGGATTCAACGGCACCAACTCGGCGCATCCGCTGGAGAACCCCACGCCGTTTTCCAACCTGTTTGAGATGATTTCGCTGCTGCTGATCCCCGCGGCGCTGTGCTTTACCTTTGGCAGGAACATTAAGGATAAGCGGCAGGGCAAGGCCATATTCCTTGCCATGTTTATCATGCTGGTGATCGGTTTGGGCGTCATCGCCGTGAATGAACAGGCGGGCACCCCGCAGCTGGCGCAAAACGGCGCGGTCAACATCCAGGCCACAGCCGAGCAGGCGGGCGGCAACATGGAGGGTAAGGAGGCGCGCTTTGGCATCGCGACCTCCGCCACCTGGGCTTCCTATACCACAGCCGCGTCCAACGGTTCGGTCAACTCCATGCACGACAGCTACACGCCCATCGGCGGGCTTGTCACCATGCTGCAGATGCAGCTGGGCGAGGTGATCTTCGGCGGCACGGGCTGCGGCCTCTACGGCATGCTGGCGTTTGCCATCATGGCGGTGTTCATTGCGGGGCTCATGGTGGGCAGAACGCCCGAGTACCTGGGCAAGAAGATCGAGCCCTACGAGATGAAGATGGCCTGCATCGTCTGCCTGGCCACGCCCGTGGCTATCCTGATCGGCAGCGGCATCGCCGCGCTGCTGCCCACCACGGCCGAGAGCCTCAACAACGCCGGCGCGCATGGGTTCTCCGAACTGCTCTACGCGTTCTCTTCAGCGGGCGGCAACAACGGCTCCGCGTTTGCGGGGTTTAACGCAAACACGCCGTTTTTCAACGTCAGCCTGGGCCTGGTGATGCTGTTTGTGCGCTTTGTGCCCATCATCGGCACCATGGCCATCGCGGGCAGCATGGTGAAAAAGAAACGACTCGCCACCACGGCGGGCACCCTTTCCACCTGCAACGGACTGTTCGTGTTCCTGCTGATCTTCATCGTGCTGCTTATCGGCGCGCTGAGCTTCTTCCCGGCGCTGTCGCTGGGGCCCATCGCGGAACACTTCCAGATGATCGGTTAGAAAGGAGCATCCACCCATGTCATCCAACAATAAAAGCGCCTTCGTGGATAGGGCCATGGTGATGCGCGCGATTAAGGATTCCTTTATCAAGCTCAGGCCCCAAACGCAGGCAAAAAACCCGGTGATGCTGCTTGTATATATCTCCGCGATACTCATCAGCATCCTCTACATCGTCTCCTTTTTCGGCCTGAAGGACGCGCCCAGCGGCTACATGCTGGGCATCGCGGTCATCCTGTGGTTCACGGTGCTGTTCGCAAATTTTGCCGAGGCCATTGCCGAGGGGCGCGGCAAAGCGCAGGCCGACGCGCTGCGCGCCTCCAAGCGGGACGTGGAGGCCCATAAGATCCCTTCAGTGGATCGTGTGGAGGAGATCACCATCGTGCCCTCGGCGAAGCTTGCCAAAGGCGATATCGTGATCGTGCGCGCCGGCGAACAGATCCCCGGCGACGGCGAGGTGATCGACGGCGCGGCCTCGGTGGATGAGAGCGCCATCACCGGTGAATCCGCCCCCGTCATCCGGGAAAGCGGCGGCGACCGCAGCGCGGTCACGGGCGGCACCACCGTCATCTCCGACTGGCTGGTGATCCGCATCACCAGCGAGGCGGGCGAAAGCTTTTTAGATAAAATGATCGCCATGGTGGAGGGCGCCAACCGCAAAAAGACGCCTAACGAGCTGGCGCTGCAGATTCTGCTGGTCACGTTCTCCATCATCTTCCTGCTGGTCACCGTCTCGCTGTACGCCTACTCGGCGTTCTCCGCGGATCAGGCGGGCATGGCCAACCCCACCAGCGTAACCACGCTGGTGGCGCTGCTGGTGTGCCTTGCGCCCACCACCATCGGCGCGCTACTCTCGGCCATCGGCATTGCGGGCATGAGCCGCTTGAATCAGGCCAACGTGCTGGCCATGAGCGGCCGCGCCATCGAGGCGGCGGGGGACGTGGACGTGCTGCTGCTGGATAAGACGGGTACCATCACACTGGGCAACCGCCAGGCGGCCGCCTTTGTACCGGTGGATGGAACTGACGCGCGCGAATTGGCCGACGCGGCGCAGCTCTCTTCCCTTGCCGACGAGACGCCCGAGGGGCGCAGCGTGGTGGTGCTGGCCAAGGAGCAGTTCAACCTGCGCGGCCGCAGTGTCAATGATTTGCATATGACGTTCATCCCCTTTACAGCCAAAACGCGCATGAGCGGCGTGGACTTTCAGGGAAGCGAGATCCGCAAGGGCGCCGCCGAGGCCATCCGCGCCTACGTGGAAGCGGACGGCCAGCGCTTCAGCGCGCAGTGCGAGGACGTGGTGCGGCGGATATCCGACCAGGGCGGCACGCCCCTGGTGGTGGCAAAAAACCACAAGGTGCTGGGCGTCATCCATCTGAAGGATATCATCAAGCAGGGTGTGCAAGAGAAGTTTGCCGACCTGCGCAGGATGGGCATCAAGACCATCATGATCACGGGCGATAATCCGCGCACCGCCGCGGCCATCGCCGCCGAGGCGGGCGTGGACGACTTCCTTGCCGAGGCCACGCCCGAGGGCAAGCTGGAACTGATTCGCGATTATCAGGCCAAAGGGCACATGGTGGCCATGACGGGCGACGGCACCAACGATGCGCCCGCCCTGGCGCAGGCGGACGTAGCCGTGGCCATGAACACCGGCACCCAGGCCGCCAAGGAGGCGGGCAATATGGTGGATTTGGATTCCTCTCCCACCAAGCTAATCGACATCGTACGCATCGGTAAGCAGCTGCTCATGACCCGAGGCAGCCTGACTACCTTCAGCATCGCAAACGATTTGGCGAAGTATTTCGCCATTATCCCCGCGATGTTCATGGGCCTCTACCCGGGCCTTGCGGCGCTCAACATCATGGGCCTGCACTCGGCACAGAGCGCGGTGTTCTCGGCGATCATCTTCAACGCCCTGATCATCATCGCGCTGATTCCCCTGGCGCTGCGTGGCGTGAAATACCGCGAGGTGCCCGCCGGCAAGCTGCTCACGCGCAACCTGCTCGTCTACGGACTGGGCGGCATCGCGGTGCCCTTTATCTGTATCAAACTGATCGACATGCTTATCGTGGCCATCGGCCTTGTGGCATAGGCGCTCGACAATGGAAGGGGGACATACAAAATGAAAAATACAAAAGGGGTTTTCTCCCGCGCGGCGCTGTTTATGCTGCTGAGTCTGGTGGTATGCGGCCTGGTGTACACCGCCGTATGCACCGGCATCGGCCAGCTGTTCTTCCCCAAACAGGCAAACGGCAGCATCATTGAGGTGGACGGCAAAAAGTACGGCAGCGCACTGCTGGGCCAGCAGTTTGCTGACGAGGACCATATGTGGGGACGCATCATGAACATCGATGCAGAGACCTATAAGGATGAAAACGGCAACCCTGTCATGTACGCATGGGCCTCCAACCTGAGCCCCGCCAGCCCTGAGTACGAGCAGCTGGTGGCGGCGCGCGTGGCGGCCATCCGTGCGGCGCATCCTGAGCAGGGGGATACCCCCATCCCGGCGGATCTGGTCACCTGCTCAGGCAGCGGCCTGGACCCCCACATCTCGGTGGCGGCGGCCCAATACCAGATTCCCCGCATCGCCAGAAACACCGGAAGAACCGAGCAGGAGGTGCAGCAGATTGTGGATAGGTATACCACAGGCCGCTTCCTCGGCATCTTCGGGGAGCCTACGGTCAACGTGCTTGAGGTCAACCTGGCGCTGGAGGGCATCCTGTCCTAGCATCCGCGCCCAGAAAGGAACGGGCCATGTACAACAAACGCATCGCATCGCAGCAGTGTTATCCTGCGGATACAGACGGGGGCGACGTCAGCCAGACGCTTGTGGGGCTGTTCTACGCGCTGTCCACATCCTTTGCCGTCAATCCCGACGTCTATTATGATAAGAGAGGCCGCATCGTGCGGGCATTTTACGCCTACACGCTGCTTGACTGCGACGATCTATTTGAAGCGTACAGCGCGCCTTTGGCGCGCCTGTCGCGTTTGGCGGATTTTGCCGTGTGCGGCGCTACAGAGGCACGCGAATCCGCGGTGCTCACCTGTCGGCCCAACGCGGACGCGGGGCAGGTGGCCTGCACCAAGTACAATGCTTCCGGACGGAATTTTACGCAGCTGAGCAACGTATGTGTTACAATCAGGGGGGCTGATGAGGCTATCTGCGCGGGGCTCAAGGCGCTGCTTTCAAGCATGGACTTTCGCCAGGAATACCTGGCCATCGGGCGCGGCGGCTGGCTGGAGGCGCAGCTTGCACCGCTGGGGCAGGTGAGCGATGATACCTTTTACCGCTACATCGCGCTGCGCGCACAGGCGCCGAAGGGGGATTTCCTCAAAAGCCTGCACATCCCGCAGCAAAAGGAACTGTGGCGCGCCTACCTGCACGACGGCGTCAGCCCGCTGGAATTTGCCTACGTGATGGAGGAGCTCGCGCGCAAGCGACACTACAACCTGTTTCGCTGGGAGCTGGCGCTCTACATGGCGCTGGAGCAGGAGGGTTACCAGCTGCGCGAGGACGCGTGTGGCCTGCGCATCTATGATGCCGCGGGCGCACGCCTGCGGCTGGACTATGCCGCGGGCAGCCCGGCGGAAAAACTGCTGCTCAAGATGCTCTACCCGGCTTCGCCCGCGCGTAGATGATGCATTTTAATGCAATCTTTATGTGCCGTAAGGCAATACTAACACTGTGTTAATATGCGCTCCGATAGAGTTAAGATGGAATAAAGACGTAAAAAGGGGGTGAGGCGCATGTGTGGCGACGGACGTCCGGATCCGGATAAGCTGCTGGAACAGCTGGAGGCTGACGTGCCCGCCCAGCCCAACGGCACGCGCTATGGCAGGCTGAAGATCTTCTTCGGCTACGCGGCGGGTGTGGGCAAGACATATGCCATGCTGCGCGCCGCGCACGACGCCAAGGCCGCGGGGGCGGACGTGGTGGTGGGCTATGTGGAACCCCACGCGCGCCCCGAGACGCTGGCGCTGCTCGACGGCTTGGAGCAGCTGCCCCACCTTGTGTTGCGCCATAAGAATATCACGCTGCGCGAATTTGACCTGGACGCGGCGCTGGCACGCCACCCGCAGATCATGCTGGTGGATGAGCTTGCGCACACCAACGCCGAGGGCTGCCGCCATACCAAGCGCTACAAGGATATTGAGGAGCTGCGCAGGGCGGGCATCGACGTCTACACCACCGTCAACGTCCAGCACATCGAGAGCCTCAACGATATCATCGCCTCCATCACGGGTGTGGCCGTGCGCGAGCGCATCCCCGACGAGGTGTTTGACAGCGCCGAGCAGGTGGAGCTGGTGGATATCGAGCCCGAGGAGCTCATCGCGCGCTTCAACCAGGGCAAGGTATACCGCGCGCATCAGGCCAAGCACGCGCTGCACCACTTCTTCAGCATGGAAAACCTGGTGGCGCTGCGCGAGATCGCGCTGCGGCGCACCGCGGACCGCGTCAACCGCATCTTTGAGCGCAAAAAGCAGCTCTCGGCCAGGGCGGACTACTTTACCGAGGAGCACATCCTCATCTGCCTGTCGCCCGCGCCCTCCAGCGCCAAGGTCATCCGCACCGCAGCGCGCATGGCCGGCGCCTTCCACGGACAGTTTACGGCGCTGTTTGTGGAGACGCCGCAGTTTGCCCAGCTCTGCGCAAAAGACCGCGCCCGCCTGCAGGAGAACATTCAGCTGGCCAAGCAGCTGGGCGCCAGGGTGGTCACCGTGTTCGGCGACGACGTGGCCCTGCAGATTGCAGAGTACGCGCGCGCGGCGGGCGTATCAAAGGTGGTGCTGGGCCGCAGCAACACCAAGCGGCGCCTGTTCTTGGCCAAGGCCACCTTCTCCGAGCGCTTGAGCGAGCTTGCACCCAACCTGGATATCTACATCATCCCCGATAAGATGGGGCCGGCCTACCGGCGTGCCCGGCGCAGCATGCGCCTGGAGGTGCAGAAGTACTTTTCCCTTGGGAGCATCTTCAACACCCTGTTGGTGCTGGTGGGCAGTACGCTGCTGGGCCTGTGGTTCCAGCATTTGGGCTTTTCCGAGGCCAACATCATCATGGTGTATATCTTGGGGGTGGTGATCAGCGCCCTGGTGACCACGGGCCGCGTCTACTGCGTGGCCGCCTCGCTTTTGAGCGTGCTCACCTTCAATTACCTCTTTACCGAGCCACGCTTTACCCTGGCCGCGTACGACAAGGGATATCCGGTGACGTTTTTGATCATGTTCGCCGTGGCGCTTGTGATCGGCACGCTCACCACGCGCATCAAGGAGCAGGCCCGCATCAGCGCCCGCAAGGCCTACCGCACGGAGATTCTGCTGGATACCAGCCAGATGCTCCAGCGCGCAGAGACGCAGCAGGACATCATCGACGCAACGGCCCACCAGATGCGCCGCCTGCTGGATAAGACCATCGTGTTCTATCCCGCTGCGGACGGTGCGCTGGCGGCCCCGCAGGTGTTCCCGCGCGAGGATGCGCTCCAGCGCATCGACGGCTACATCGCCGACGACGAGCGCGCCGTGGCCCAGTGGGTGTTTAAAAACAACAAACACGCCGGCGCTACCACCAGCACCCTGCCCGGTGCCAAGTGCCTCTACCTTGCGGTGCGGGGCAATGCGCAGGTGTTCGCGGTGGTGGGCGTGGCCATGGACGACGGGGCGGTGGGTACCTATGAAACCAACCTGCTCATTGCCATGCTGGGGGAGTGCGCGCTGGCGCTGGAGAAGGTGCAGCTCAACCAGACCAAGAACGAAATCGCGCTCAAGGCGCAGAAGGAACAGCTGCGCGCCAACCTGCTGCGCGCCATCTCGCATGATCTGCGCACCCCGCTTACCAGCATCTCGGGCAACGCGGGCGTGCTTATCGGCAACGCCGATACCATGGACGCGGCCAAAAAGCAGCAGCTCTACACCGATATCTACGATGACGCGATGTGGCTGATCAATCTGGTGGAAAACCTGCTCTCGGTCACCCGCATCGAGGACGGCACCATGCAGATCCACATGGAGGGTGAGCTTATCGCCGAGGTGGTGGCAGAGGCGCTGCGCCACGTTGACCGCAAGGCGAGCGAGCACCATATCGCGGTGGATATCCCCGACGACCTGCTGCTGGCGCGGATGGACGCCCGCTTGATCATGCAGGTGATCATCAACATCGTAGACAATGCGATCAAATACACGCCCGCCGGCTCCCACATCACCGTATCGGCCCGGCGCGCGGACGCGTTTGTGGCGGTGGAGATCGCAGACGACGGCGACGGCATCCCCGATGACGCCAAGGAAAAGGTTTTTGATATGTTTTACACAGCCAGCAATGGCAGGGGGGACAGCCGGCGCGGCCTGGGATTGGGCCTTGCGCTGTGCCGTTCCATCATACTTGCCCACGGCGGGCAGATGTACGTGCGCGACAACGCGCCTCACGGCGCTGTGTTTCACTTTACGCTGCAAGCGGAGGAGGTAACCATCCATGAATAACGTCAAGCCCCTGATCCTGGTGGTGGAGGACGACCACGCGGTGCGCAACCTGATCACCACCACGCTTGAGACGCAGGGGTACCGCTTTCATACTGCGGGCACGGGCAGCCAGTCCATTATGGAGGCGGTCTCCCAGCATCCCGACGTGATTTTGCTGGATCTGGGGCTGCCCGACATGGACGGCGTGGACATCATCCGCAAGGTGCGCACATGGTCCAGCGTGCCCATCATCGTGGTGAGCGCGCGCAGCGAGGAGCGCGACAAGATCGAGGCGCTGGACGCCGGCGCGGACGACTATCTGACCAAGCCCTTCAGCGTGGAGGAGCTGCTGGCCCGCCTGCGCGTGGCGCTGCGGCGCGTCAGCTACAGCGTGCAGGCAGGCAGCGAGGAGGCGGTCTTTACCAACGGCGATTTAAAGATCGACTATGCCTCGGGCTGCGTGTACCTGGCCGGGCAGGAGGTGCACGTCACCCCCATCGAGTACAAGCTTTTGTGCCTGCTTGCACGCAACGTGGGCAAGGTGCTGACCCACAACTACATCCTCAAGGAGGTGTGGACAAACGCGCTGCAGAGCGATGTGCCGTCGCTTCGGGTGTTTATGGCCACCCTGCGCAAAAAGATCGAACCCAACCCATCCCAGCCCAAGTATATCCAGACGCATATCGGCGTGGGCTACCGCATGCTGCGCATCGATTAAAGCGCGCTGATGTGCGATGGCTCCAGCCCGCGGGGGCGCGGCAACCAACGCGTCCGGCAAAAACTAAAGAGGCGTTCGGTGTAAAGCCGGCAAAAAAGCGCGCGACAAAGAGAATGAAAGCGCCAGCCCAAAGCCCTGCGGAAAAACAACAAAAGAGCCAGCCCTGAAGCAGGCGAAGGGCGCATTAAGAAAAGACAACAAAAGCGCCCGGCGGTTTTTCTGCCGGGCGCTTTTGTTGGGCATGCAGCGCGTGTTTTACATCTCGTCCGCCGTCAGCTCGATGCGGTTGCCGTCCGGATCCAGCACACAGGATTCATAGTAGCCGTCGCCGGTGAGGCGGGGCGGGGTGGCTACCTTGTAGCCGTCCGCCTGCAGGCGCGCCGTCAGCGCGTCCACATCCGCGCGGCTGCCCACGCCGATGGCCATATGGGTGTAGCCGGCGTGTGCGCCCGCGCCCTTTGGCGTGGCTACGTCGGGGCGGGTCATCAGCTCCAGGCGCACGGACCCCTCCAGCGTGAGAAAGTAGGTTTCCAGTCCGGTGACGTTGTTGCGGTAGCGCTCGCCCGCGTGGGCGTCGAAATACCGCTCGTAGAAGGCGCGCAGGCCCTCCAGATCCCGCGTGTAGAGCGCGATGTGATCGATGCGCATAAGGGTACCCCTCCTTTATTATGGATTGGGCCACAAAAAGGCGTGCGCCTCCTTGAGTTTTTCAATGATGGGCAGGCTCTGCGGGCAGTGCTGCTGGCACGCGCCGCAGGCCACGCAGCGGTCCTGGCCGCGGCCCGCCTCCAGCACGCGGCCGTAGTTGCCCACGCCCTTGCGCATGTTGCCGGAAAGCGCAATGTCGTTGTAGAGCTCAAAGATCAGCGGGATGTCCACCCCGCGCGGGCAGGGCATGCAGTAGCGGCACTTGGTGCACTGCACCGGCACGGTGCTGTTATAGATTTTCCGCACCTTGGCGATGAGCGCAAGTTCCTGGGCAGTCAGGTGGTTTTCGGGCATGTGCTGGAAGATGCGGATGTTGTCCTGCAGCTGCGCCATGCTGGAGCAGCCGCTGAGGATCACGTTGACGCCCGGGATGTTGCCCACGTAATGGAAGCCCCACTCCACCGGCGTGCGCGCCTGCGGTGCGCTGGCCCACAGCCGCTGCACCGCCTCGGGCGGGGTCTGGGCGAGCATGCCCCCCTTGAGGGGTTCCATGATCACGATGGGGATGCCCATGCTGCGGGCAAGTTCCACGCCCCGCACGCCGGCCTGGTAGTGCTCGTCAAGAAAGTTGAGCTGGATCTGCGCCATGTCCCACGGGTAGGCGTGGATGGCCTCGTCGAAGAGCTCGTAGTGGTCGTGGAAGGAGAAGCCCGCGTGTAAAATCTTGCCCGCGGCCTTGGCCTCGTCTAAAAAGCGCAGGATGTCGTACTTCTCAACCCGCGCCCAGTTGGCCCCGTCCACCGAGTGCAGCAGGTAGTAGTCGATGTGATCGGTCTGCAGCTTTTCCAGCTGCTCGTCTAAGATGCGCATGCAGTCGGCGTGGCAGTTCACCTCCCACACCGGCAGCTTGGTGGCCAGGTTGGTGCGCTGCCGGTAGCCGTCCTGCAGCGCCATGCCCACAATAAGCTCGCTCTCCCCATTGTGGTAGGGGTAGGCGGTATCGATGTAGTTGACGCCCGCGTCGATGGCTGCGCGGATCATGCGGATGCTTTCGCTGCGGTCCACGACGCTCTTGCCGTCGACCATCTGGCTGGGCAGGCGCATGCAGCCCAGGCCAAAGAGGGAAATCTCTGCGTTTGTGGTGGCAAAAATGCGCGTTTGCATGGTAAAAATGCCTCGCTTTCAATAGGGAAGGGCCCGAAAAAAGAGGGCGCCCGAAGGGAAATTATGCGTCGGCAAGCAGGCCGTGGGCCTTCTTGAGCGTTTCAATGATGGGCAGGCCCTGCGGACAGTGGCGCATGCACGCGCCGCAGGCCACGCACTGGGAATAATCGCTCTTTTCCGCAACGTTGTCGGCGTAATGCTCGCGCGCCCGCTTGAGGCTTTCGGAGAGCATGCCGTCGTTGAGGGTGCGGAAGATGCCCGGGATATCCACCCCCTGCGGGCAGGGCACGCAGTAGCAGCAGCCGGTGCACTGCACTGCGATGCGCTCGTTGTAGAGCGCGCGCACGCGCGCGATGGCCGCGCGCTCCGCCTCGCGCAGATGCCCGGGCTGCATATCGGAGAAAATCTCGATGCTCTGGCGCATCTGCGCCATGGAAGAAGAGCCCGTTAGCACCACGTTGATGCCCTCCAGATCGCCAAGATAGTGGAACGCCCATTCGATGGGGTTGCGATGGACGGGCGCGCCGTCCCAGGCCGCCTGGATCTCGGGCGTGGGCGCCACGGCCAGCTTGCCCCCCTTGAGGGGCTCCATGATCACGATGGGCAGGCCTCGCCTGCGCGCCTCGGCCAGGCCCGTCTCGCCCGCCTGATAGAAGCTGTCCAGATAATTGAGCTGAATCTGGGCAAAATCAAAGGGATAGGCGTCCATGATGGTGCGGAAAAGATCCAGCCCCGCGTGGAAGGAGAAGCCCGCGTAGCGGATCTTGCCCGCGGCCTTGGCCTCGTCCAAAAAACCCAGCAGGTCGTACTGCTGCACGATCTTCCAGTTGTCGTCGTCCAGCGCGTGCAGCAGATAAAAATCGATGTGGTCGGTCTTGAGCTTTGCCAGCTGCTCGTCTAAGATGCGCATGCAGTCGGCGTGGCTGTGGATTTCCCACGGGGGCAGCTTGTCGGCAAGGAAGGTGCGTTGCCGGTAGCCGTCCTGCAGGGCCAGGCCCACCACAATCTCGCTCTCGCCTGCGTGGTAGGGGTAGGCGGTGTCGATGTAGTTGACGCCCGCGTCGATGGCCGCGCGGATCATGCGGATGCATTCGGGCCGGTCCATCTTGCCGCTCTGTGGCAGCGTGGGCATGCGCATGGTGCCCAGCCCCATCAGGGAGCAGGAAAAGCCCAGGGAGCCGAAGGGTCGCATTTGCATGGGAAAAACCTCCTTTTATGACGGAAATTTTTATTAATTTCATCATAACAAACCCGCCGCCGCGGCGCAATGTGCAGTGCAGGAAGAATTTTTACGGGTACCTGTGCGCCAAAGGAGGTTTACAATACCCCTGAAACCGGTGTATGCTATAGATAACGCAGGTTAGAAGCGCGCATGCGCGCTATTTATTAGGGACGATACCAGCTGGAAAGGAAGCGATGCTTTATGACGATGCGCGATACCATTTTGGATACGCTGATCTGCAACGCGGAGCAATATGTCAGCGGCCAGCAGATGTGCGAACAGTTCGGCGTGACGCGCGCCGCAATCTGGAAACACATCAAGGCCCTGCAGCAGAGCGGCTATGAAATCGAGGCCTCCCCCAAAAAGGGCTACAAGCTCATCGGCCTGCCTGACGCGCTGCAACCGGTGCTGGTGCTGCGCGGCATGCATACCCAGACCATCGGGCAGAACATCGATTACAAGCAGGAGATGGCAAACACCAACGCGCGGGCCAAAAAACTTGCCGAGCAGGGCGCGCCGGCGGGCACGGTGGTGCTCACCGAGCAGCAGACCCAGGGACGCGGCCGGCTGGGACGCACCTGGTTTTCCCCCGCGGGCAGCGGGGTGTGGATGAGCGTGCTGCTGCGCCCTGAGATGAACGCGGGCGACGCGATGAAGATCACCATGCTCACCGGCCTTGCGGTGGCGCGCGCCATTGAGACGGTATCGGGCATCCGCGCGGGGATCAAGTGGCCAAACGATATCGTCATCGGCCAGAAGAAGGTGTGCGGCATCCTCACCGAGATGAACGCCAACGTCGACGGCGTGGAATGGGTGGTGGTGGGCATCGGCGTCAACGTCAACATGCGCGCCGAGGACATGCCCGAGGAGCTGCGCAAAACCGCCACCTCCCTCTACATGGAGCGGGGGCTGGAGACCTCCCGCCTGGAGATGGTGCGCAACATCTGCTACGAGATGGAGCTGCTGCTGGACGAATACCAGCGTACAGGCGACTTTGTGCCCATCCTAAACGATTATAGGAGCTACTCGGTCACGTTGGGCCAGACGGTGCGCGTCACGGGCGCGGAGGGTGCATTTATCGGCACGGCGGCGGAGTTTGACGACGAAGGCGTGCTGCTGGTGCAGCTGGAGGACGGCACGGTCAAGCGGGTGCTCTCAGGCGACGTATCGGTCAGGGGCGTGATGGGCTATGTATGAGGGCAAGCTGACAGATGTGGCGGGCCTACGCGTGGGCAGCGCGCAAAATGAGCAGGCGCGCACCGGCTGCACGGTGGTGCTGGCCGAGGGGGGCGCGGTTTCAGGCGTCAGTGTGCGGGGCGCCGCGCCGGGCACGCGCGAGACGGACGTTTCGCGCGATGCGAACCTGGTGGAGCGCATCGACGCGGTACTGCTCAGCGGGGGCAGCGCCTATGGTCTGGACGCCGCCGGCGGCGTGATGCGCTATCTGGAGGCGCATGAGCAGGGCTATGCGATCGGCGACGTGCGCGTGCCCATCGTGCAGGGCGCGGTGATCTACGATCTGGGCGTGGGGGATGCGCATGTGCGGCCGGACGCCCCGATGGGCTACGCGGCGTGCGAGGCGGCGGGCAGCGAGATTGCGCAGGGCAGCTTCGGCGCGGGATGCGGCGCCACCGTGGGCAAGGCGCTGGGCGACGCGGGCGCCATGCGCGGCGGGCTGGGCACAGCCAGCATGGATTTGGGCGACGGTGTGCGCATCGCGGCACTGGTGGCGGTCAACGCCATGGGGGACGTGGTGGACGAGCAGGGGGTTATCCTGGCGGGCGCGCGCCTGCCAAGCGGCGCGTTTTTAAACACCTGGCGGGCGCTGTGCAGCGGCATGCAGCAGCAGTCCGTAGCGGGCGGAAACACCACCATCGGCGTGGTGGCCACCAACGCCAAGCTGACCCGCAGCCAGGCAAAACGCCTGGCCGAGAGTGCGCACGACGGCTATGCGCTGGCCATCCGGCCGGTGCACACGCTGGTGGACGGCGATACCATCTTTGCCTTGTCTACGGGCGATGCTGCCTGCGATATGATCACCCTGTGCACGGCGGCGGCAGAGGTGACGCGCCGTGCCATCTGCAATGCGGTGGAAGCCGCGCAGGCGGCCCTGTAGGAGGGTGCCATGGTACTGGGCATCGGCATTGATTCCATTGAAATTATGCGCGTGATGGCGGCCTGCCGGAAAGAGGCCTTCGTTGCGCGCACTTTTTCGCCGAACGAGCAGGCGTACTTTGCCGCGCGCAACAACAACGCGCAGGTGCTGGCAGGCAACTTTGCGGCCAAGGAGGCAGTGCTCAAGGCGATGGGCATCGGCCTGGGCCAGGCCAGGCTGACGGATATCGAGGTGCTGCGCAAGGAAAGCGGGCAGCCCTACGTGCTGCTGCACGGCCGGGCAAAGGAGCAGTTTGAGCAGATGGGCGGCGCGCGCGTGCTGGTGAGCATCGCGCACGACCGCTGGCGCGCCGTTGCGCAGGCGCTGATCGAGGGGGAGGGACGAACATGAAGGCTTTGACGCCGGAAGAGATGCGGCGGATGGACGCAAAGACCATCCAGATGGGCACCCCCTCACTGGAGCTGATGGAGCGCGCCGCCGGGCAGGTGGCGGCCGTGGCGCGGGAGATGTGTCCCCAAGGGGCCGTGGCGGTGCTCTGCGGCAAGGGTAACAACGGGGGCGACGGTATCGCCGCGGCGCGGCTGCTGGCCGATGCGGGCCATGATGTGGCGGTGGGCGTGCTGGCCCCAAGCGCCATGGCACTCAAGGGGGACGCGGCGATCAACATGCAGCGCCTGCTTGCGCAGGGCAAGGCGCAGATCGCTTTTATCCAGACCGTGGCGCAGCTGGACGCATTCATGCAGGCGCAGCGCGGGGCGGATTTGCTCATCGACGCGCTGCTGGGCACGGGCATGTCGCGCGCGCCCGAGGGGCTGGTGCGCGAGGCCATCGTGGCCATCAACGGCCACAGCGCGCCTGTGCTCAGCGTGGACATCGCCTCGGGCGTGGATGGGGCAAGCGGCATGCTGCCTGGTGAGACGGTGCACGCGCGCGTCACCGTCAGCCTGCATATGCCCAAGGTGGGGCAAATCCTCTATCCGGGAAGGTGGTACCAGGGACAGCTGCGCATCGGGGACATCGGCATTGACCCGGGCCTTGCCAACGACTGCGGCGTGGACGTGCTGACGCAGGACGAGGTCAGGGCGCTGCTGCCCGCGCGGCCCGCGCACGGCTATAAAAACACATTCGGCCACGTGCTGGTGCTGGCCGGCTCGCGCGGCATGGCGGGCGCGGGGGAGCTGTGCGGCAGGGCCACCCTGCGCGCGGGCGCAGGCATGACTACCTTCGGCGCCCCGGCAAGCCTGCTGGATATCTATATGCAGAAATTTACCGAGATCATGGTCTGCGCGCTGCCCGATGACGGCAAGGGTTGTCTCTCCTCGCAAGTGCTGCCCTACCTGCCCGCGCTGCTGGAGGGCAAGGCGGCCGTGGCGGTGGGCCCGGGCTGGGGCAAGGGCGCGGACCTGCCCAAGGTGCTGCAGGCGGTGCTGGCCCAGGTGCAGGCGCCGCTGGTGCTGGACGCGGACGGCATCAACGCGCTTGCCAAGCTGCCGGATTACCGCCGCAGCCTGCCCAAAGACGTGGTGCTCACCCCCCACCCGGGGGAGCTTGCGCGCATCTACAGCGCGCCGTCAAAGGAAATTGCGCAGGACCCGATGTACCACGCGCGCATGGCCGCGTCGCGCCTGGGCGCGGTGGTGGCGCTCAAGGGGGCGTGCACCGTGATTGCCGCGCCGGATGGCGCGCTCACCCTCAACCCCACCGGCAACGCGGGTATGGGTACGGCGGGCAGCGGGGACGTGCTCACCGGCATCATTGCAGGATTGCTGGCCCAGGGCGCCGCGCCCTACGACGCGGCGCGGCTGGGGGTGTATATCCACGGGGCCGCGGGCGATGCCTACGCGCGCGCATGCGGCATGACGGGGCTGATCGCATCGGATTTGATCGAGACGCTGCCACAGGTGTGGCACGCGCTGGGACGTTGAGGCCCGCCGCGGCATAGGATGCAAGTGAGGGCGCGGGTAAAACGCGCGCCTTGCGATGGAGCGTATGCATGAATCCTACCGTACCGGGAAACCTTACATGCAAATGCGCAAGCCTCTACTCCCGGTGGAGCGTGAAGCAACCTATGATCAGACGCGGCGACATGTTTTTTGCAGACCTAAGTCCCGTTGTCGGATCGGAACAGGGCGGCCTGCGCCCCGTTGTGGTGGTGCAGAACGATATGGGCAACAAGTACAGCCCCACGGTGATCGTGGCCACCATCACCTCGCGCATGGAGAAGGCAAACCTGCCCACCCATGTGGCGCTGGCGTCCAAGGACTCCGGCCTGCCCAAGCCTTCGGTGGTGCTGACAGAGCAGATACGCACACTGGATAAGCGGCGCCTGCGCCGCAAAACCGGCACGCTGCCGCGCGATGTGATGAACCGCATCGACCGCGCGCTGAGCATCAGTTTGGGATTTGATCCGACCGACACGTGAAACATTTGTTCATGAACCAGACGGCGGCGCCTTTGTGTAGGGACGCCGCCTGCGCATGCCGGACAAGCAGCTCTACGGCAATCAATAAAGAGGGGATATCATGCGTAAGAAACAAGTAAAACAGGCATCGGCAGGAAAGTTCCGCAGGGTGTGGGACAGCTGGCTGGCCGACAGCCTGCAGATCGTCTTTGGCAGCGTGATTGCGGCGTGGGGGCTTTCCGCCTTCCTGATCCCCGCGCGCATCGCGGCCGGCGGCGTATCGGGCGTGGCCACCATTTTGTTCCACCTGTTCGGCTGGCCGGTGGGCCTGGTATCCATCATCATCAACATCCCGCTGTTTGCCGTGGGCTGGCGGCACGTTGGCAGGCGCTTTGCGGTGTCCTCCCTCGTGGCCATGCTGCTGATGAGCCTGTTTATCGATATCATCCACGTGCCCATCGTCACCACGGACAGGGTGCTTGCCACCCTCTACGGGGGCGTGGTGCTGGGCGCGGGGCTGGGCCTTGTGATGCGCGCAGGCGCCACCACCGGCGGCACGGATATGCTGGCAAAGCTGGTGCAGAAAAAACTGCCCAACGTATCGGTCGCGTGGATCATGTTCGCCGTGGACGTGGTGATCGCCGTGGCCAACGGCGTGATCTTTGAGCTGGAGCTGACGCTCTACGCGCTTGTCGCGCTGTTCCTCTCCTCCAAGGTGATCGACCTGTTGATCGAGCCGCCAGTGGCGGCCCGCGCGTTTTGGGTGATGTCCAGCCACAATGAACAGATCGCCCGCCGCATCCACGAGGAGATTGCCCGGGGCTCCACGTTCATCCGGGCCGAGGGCAGCTACAGCGGCCAGCAGCAGCCCATGCTGCTGTGCATCGTGGGCCGCGCCGAGGTGGCGCATCTCAAGCGCCTGATCCACCAGCAGGATAAACACGCTTTTGTCATGGTCACCGACGCCCGCGAGGTGCTGGGAGAGGGGTTCAAGCCCTACGAGCCGTAAAGATTGCCCGCTTTATGGGTGAAAGAGGGATGCAAGGTTGATCACTTGCACCCCTTTTTTGTTGCAGTAATTTACAGTGTAGGCAGTGCCGCCGCGTTACTTGGAGAGATAGCAGATGCATAGTGTGCTATGATCCACAAAATAGTGGTTGTGGCTCTGCATACTGCTCCTGCAAGATGACAGTTTTATCGGCATGCGCGCACAGATAGGCATGTCGTTTTGCGTCAGCCTCACGCCAGCGCAGCGCTTGATCGCGGCACGGCAAAACAAGATGCAGAAGCATATCGGGCAGCACCTTTTCTAGTGCAAGTACGCTGTAGGCGGCAAGTGTGTCAAACCCGAGCGCCCCACCGCACGCGAAAACACGTATTCCTTTCTGTAAAACACAGCGCTGTATGACTATGGGTAGATACTCCTGAATAAACGTAGTCTCTGCCGTGCTTAAATAACGATGCCCCGCAAAACAGCACATAGCTTCTGACATACAACATCACCCAATATACGCATGTGCGCATATTATAATGCAAATAACAGCGTATACGCAAGTGCGTATACGCGTGTGCGTTGCTATTTTTACAATTTAAGGGGAGGTGTTGTTATGCAAATTAAGGAAGCGATTGTGCTGCGCTTTCAGCAATTATGCCAGCAACAAAAGATATCGTATAATGAGCTGGCGGTGCGATCCGGAGTCACACCTTCCACCGTATACAGCATGATGGACCACAGCCGGCGCGACCTCTCTGTGATCACCGTAAAAAAGCTTTGCGACGGGCTGGAGATCTCCATCCGCACATTTTTTGCAAGTGACCTTTTTGATGCGCTTGATCAGGAAATATACTGAAAGCGCCGCCAATGGCAGACGCCCGAAGCTGCGCGGGACATGTAAGCCCTGCGCGCGATAAAAACATACGCAAGGAGCGCGCGTGCGGACGCGCGCTCTTTTCTTTGGGCTTGACAAAACGGCGGCAGGGAAGTATCATGAAGTTAACTTCATGTGAAGCGGACTTCTTCATGTGAAGCGGACTTCGTAAAACGGGAGCGGATGCCATGAAAACCCGTGTCAGGGAACTGCGCACCCAGGCAAAAATGACGCAGCAGCAGCTTGCCGAGCGCGTGCGCGTTTCCTCGCGCACCATTATATCGATCGAAAAGGGGCAGTACAGCCCCTCGCTGATGCTCGCCTACCGCATTGCGGAGGTGTTCGGCGTCACGGTGGAGACGCTCTGCTGCCTGCGGGAAAACAGAGAGATGGAGGATGCGGTATATGCGAAAGATTCAGAGTAAACGCAGTTTTTATGTGGGCATACTCACGCTGCTGCTTGCCTTGGTGTGCCTTGGCGTGCTGCTGTTTACAGCATTTTCCCCGCGTTTTCTGATTGCGGCGCTGCTGCTGCTGGCGCTCTGCGCGGTCAATTTCTCCAGGGCATTTGCCAAAACGGGGATGTGGGAGACGATGGAGGCGCAGACGGATGAGCGGGACCGCTACATCGTCATGCAAAGCGGGCACAGAGCGCTGCAGATTCTGCATTACCTCCTGTGCGCGGGATGTTTTATTTGCCTGGTGCTCTATGGCGCGCTGCGCCAGCCGCTGCTGCTCACGGTGGCGATTACGCTCAGCTGCGTGCTGGCGGCGCTCTTCATCATCCTGCTGTGCGCCAATATATACTTTGAAAAGCGCGCCTAACCCGCCAGCGCTCGCCGCGCATGCGGCGCGCGTTTGTATAAGCGGGATAACCGTGGTAAGATATGTATAAGGCAACACATTTCACCAAGGAAAGAGGGAGCGTATGATGAACAGCGAAGTACGGGATTTTGTTGTGGAGAAAACCCACGCACTGATGGACGCATTCTCCTGCAGCCGCGAGGCGAAGGAGGCGGCGCAGGCCTGGCTGGCTGCATTGGGCACCCAGAATGAGGCAGAGGAGACCCAAAAGTACATCGCGGAGCTGGAGGAGGATATCGTGACCGTGGACGGCCTGATCGCCTTTGCATCATCGGAGGCGGGTGCGCAGGTGTTCGGCGCGGATAAGGCCAAAGAGGTCGCCGCGCACGCGCGGGATATCAAGGCTGCGGGCGCGAAGTACTGCGATTGCCCCGCCTGCGCGGCAGTAGAGGCGATCCTCGCGCGCAAGGAGGACATCCTCAAGTAAGGGCAAGAATAAGTAATAAAAAGAGAGCGATTTGGCAATGAATGGAAACGCCGCACGCATTCGCGTGCGGTGTTTTTTGTGAACAACGCGTATTTTTAGCCGTTTTGCTATCACCTAGCTATCATGGTGCTATCACCCTGCATGCATACAAGGCGGCACAAAGCGATTATAATGCAATCATCGCTCAAGCGTATGGAATCATGTGCGCCGCGCCCCAAACGGGAATAAACGCGTGCACGTCCGCCCGTGACACACAAGCGGCATACAAGCGTGCGCCAACACAAACTTTTCAAGAAAAAATTTGAGAAAGCGCCCCTTTTGATGTCACATGCCTGCCTTTAGACTGCATACAGGGCGCGCGGGCGCTGCTGAAATGGGCATAAAGCGCTTGATGAAAAGAGCGTATATCTTTGCATAAGAGCATGCACAAAATAGGAAAGGTGGCAACACACATGCGCAAATTTCACATCCCCAGCATCCCCAAAACGATCAACCGATCGATACGCTTCCCCGTGGTACTTATCGATGCCGTGCAGGCGCGCATCCGCGATACGTCCTGCAGCTTTTCCGCGTTTGTCATCGAGGCGGTGCGCGCAGCGCTCGATTCCCTAGAGGAGGAGCAATAAAAGGGCCGCCTCGGGGTATTCCCCGGGCGGCCATTGTCTTTTTTTCGCTATTGCATCAGGGTGATGAAAAGGGGCATCCCCAGGCAGAGCGCCAGCAGCCCGCCGAACAGCAGCCAGGCGGCGGGGCGGGCAAAGTTGCACGTCCAGCCCACGCCAAAGCGCTTTTCCACAAACAGGGCGCTGTCCTCCCGGTTGAAGTAAAAGATGCCCAGCTTCCAGTGCGTGTCGTCATCGCGCGGCATGGTGCCCCTGCGGATGCTCGCCTCCGAAAGGCGGCGCCCTCCCTGCCCCAGCCGCACGGTCAGCACAGTGGACCATACGGCGACGATGGCCAAGAGTAAGAAGGTTGCGGCCATCACCAGCTGCGTGGATATCCAGCCCAGCGTGAGCAGCTGCATGCACAGCAGAAGCAGGCCAACCAAAAGGGCGGTCACCAGCATCAGCTGCGTCCAGGCGCGGCGGAAGATGCGCCCACGCGCGGCCGATCCCTCCGGATCGTCGGGGTCTATGCTACGGCGGGATTTGCGGATGGACACGATGGAGAAGATCATCGTCAGCCCCAAAACAAGCTGAAAGAGCACCGGCATCCAGATGACCATCGGCCCTTTTTGCATAAAGCCGTTGGGGCTGCCCTCTGCGTCAAAGTGGACGGGCACCTGCTCGGGCAGGCCGGCGTAGCCCATCTGGCCCACAAGCAGCGTGGCCAGCATCAGCAGCACGTACAGGCCGGCAAAGCCCAGCATCACGCCGCGCATATCGTCCTCCTGGTGCATATCCACGCTGGCCACCTGCCGGTAGGTCTGCCGCCAGCCCGCCTGCGCCTTAATCTGCTGCACCTGCCT
This sequence comes from Maliibacterium massiliense, assembly GCF_900604345.1. Taxonomy (GTDB): domain Bacteria; phylum Bacillota; class Clostridia; order Christensenellales; family Maliibacteriaceae; genus Maliibacterium; species Maliibacterium massiliense. The sequence continues at coordinate 916,857 of NZ_LR026983.1, read as the reverse complement.
GCGCGCCCGCAAAAAGGCGATAAAGCTGACGAGCATCTCCAGGCTGGGGAACAGCACTACGAGCACCAACGCGCTATCCGCGTCGCGCACGGCGGCCAGCATACCGAAGCACAGCGCGCTGAGCAGCACCCCGATCACCAGCACACGCAGCGCGTAGGTTTTGCGCGCGGCCACCAGGCCGGGATGCTGGCGCTGGTCGGGCGGGATGGTTACGCCAAAGCAAAACGAGCGGCGCGAGATGTAGGGGGAATAGGCGTTGATTAGCACCAGAAAAAGCATGGTAAAGCCCATGGTGATTGCGTTGATCATTTGATCGGTCATGGCGTTTACACCTCCTGGTCGCTTGCCGCTTCCGGCGGCTCATTGTAGGCGCGCCTGCACAGTGCGAGGAACGTCTCCTCATCCATGCCGCGGCTGCGCGCCCTGTCCGCAAAGCCGCGCACGCCGTGCTCCAGCGTATCGATAAACGCCGCGTCCTGACGCGCGGGCGCGCTGATGAGCGCCCCCCGCCTGCGGTGGATGAGCACATACCCCTGCTGGCGCAGCACGTCGTAGGCCTTGTGCACGGTGTGCAGGTTGATGCCCAAATCCACCGCCAGCTGCCGCACGGAGGGCAGCGCGTCGCCGCTTTTCAGCGCGCCGTCGGCAATGCCGCGGATCACCTGCGAAACGATCTGCTGATAGATCGGTTCGCTGGAAGCGAAGTCGATTTCCACCACCATGGGGATGCGCCCCTCCTTTGCACATTTGTTATACTTACAGTATAACAAAACGCGCGGCAGCGTCAATAAGCAGCGTCTCCCCGCAGCGCTTCGAATGCGGCGTGAAAAGCTATGGAACGCGCGCGCCCTCGGGGAAAAGAAGGGTGCAAACGGTGCAAAAACGCGCGTATACGTGTTGTAGCGCTGCCGCACATCGCCGTACCGCTGCTGACGCTATAGATAAAGACGCGCGCATATCATGCGGCGCGCCTTTTATGGCATGACGGACAGGGCCTTTGCATAAATGTCATACGCCAGCGTTATATCCACGGAATTTTCGTAGGTGCCAACCTCCAACAGCACAGAATGCCCCTCGGGTGGGTATTCCCAATAAAACACGGCGTAGTCCGTCTGCGCTTCGCCGCGGCGGTACGCCTCCAGGAAGGCGGACATGTCGATGGGCTGCGGCGACAACTCTTTGGAGGGATCGTCGGCATCCATACCGGGGAAATGATAGCCGGTCAGCGGCAGGCCATACTTGGCCACAAGCGGGCTATAGAGGTCTTCCACCATCTCGATGGTGGCTTCCCAGTAAATATTGTAGCGCATGGCCGTGACGGCGTCATCATCCAGCCGGAAGCTGAGACTGCCCCCGTCCGTGCGGCAGAAGTCGCAGCGCACACCGTACCACTCCACCCCGTCGTAATGTGAAAAATAGAGGTTATAACGTGCGCGCAGCTCCTGATCAGAAAGCCCAAAGTGGCTGGGCACCGCGTTCATGGGGTCGATGATGGTGCCGCCAGGGGCGCTGCCGCCTTTTGAACGAAGATCCGGCGTCTGGATGGGAAAAGGCGCCGGCGAGGTGCTCGGGGTAGGCACGGGTGTGGCGGCCGATGCGCTGGGGTTAGCCTGCGGTTCCTTTTCGGCAGGCGAATGGATGGAAACGGAAAACCGGCATGCCGCGGATATGCAGCACAGTATCAGTACGATACAACACAAGAAATGCCGCTTCATTTGTCCACGCTCCTTGCAAAGGGGGGGAAGTGATACAGGTACTGCGCATGTTGGCGGAAATGTGCGCTTGTTACATGTACTGTATCATGTGCGCGGACTGGCAGCAAGCGGGCAAGGAGATATGTACAAGACACTTTCCTCTGCGAATGCAGGCCACACGCAAGTTGGGAGGAGCGTGCGTGGCGTACAAGGGTAATAAAAAAGCGTTGTGCCGCATGTTTGCACGCCGCTGCCGCCTTGGGGTAATCAAAAAGACCGCATGCGATCTTTTATATGCGTCGTTGTTTTTTGACGCACTGGAACCGCAGACGCGGCGCCTCTGCGCACCCAATCCGGCAGGCATGCAGGGGCAGACGCGTATTGCACAGGCACGGCGCGCATGGTACACTGCGCCATGGAGGGGATACCATGGATATTGCAAAACAAATGGCTGCGCTGCAAACGAGGCGGCCGCTCTTCCATTGCGAGGCGGACTTTCAGTTTGCGCTTGCATGGCAGCTGCAGAAGGCGTACCCGACAGCCGATATAAGGCTTGAGTATTGCCCGCGCGAACATCCGAACATGCATGTGGATATCATGGTGTTTGTCCATGGGCGGTGCTACCCCATCGAGCTCAAATACAAAACCCTGTGCCTGACGCACGGGGAAGGTGATGCGTATTATGCCATCAAGAACCATGGCGCACAGGATATCGGCAGGTATGATTGCCTCAAGGATGTGGCGCGCATCGAATCCCTGCGCGGCGCCATGGACGGCTTCGGCGGCGGGTATGTGGTCATCCTGACCAATGACCCGGCCTATTGGTCTCTCCCCAAGTACGACAGGCCCACCAACTTCGACGCCTTCCGCATCCATCATGGCGCGCTTAAAACCGGCGTATGCCGCTGGGCGGAGCGCGCGGGACGGGGTACGACAAAGGGGCGGGAGGCGCCGGTCCATCTGGCGGGCGCCTACAGGATCGCGTGGCGGGAATACAGCCGCTTGCCTGAGCAGAAGAACGGCCTGTTCCAGTATACCATCATACAAATCGACCCCCAATAAGCGCGCGCATAGGGCTATGGCAGCGGGTACTGGCACACCTGAAATGAGAAACGCAAAAAAGACCGCATGTGCGGTCTTTTTTATGCTTCTTTGGTTTTGAGATGCTCTTTGAGCACCATGTTTACATACTGGGAAAAGGAACGGTCATCCTCTTCTGCCAATTTGCGAATACTTGCGATCACTTCCGCATCCAATGTGATGCTTACCTGCTCCTTCAATGGTCTCAAAGAACCACCTCCCTCATAACACCACGATACTATTTTATCCATGTACATATTGAGTTATGATTGAAAATATCATAAAATGATATTGCTAGAAGGTTTGCGCATCATGGATAAGCACAGCGTTTGCAGGGAGAAAGCAGCGGCTGTGACAGGCGCTCTTGCGCATGCAAAAAGGGACCGAAGGCACGGCCCCTTTTTGCGGACAAGTTATCTGCGTTGCTGCTTATGCTGCAATCGACTTACATGGCTGCGCAATACCATGTTAATATACTGCGAAAAAGAACGGTCGTCTCTTTCAGCCAGTTTTTTCAGTATTTCCACCAGATCGCTATCCAAGGTTATGCTTACTTTGTATTTTAATGGACGCAAAGCAATCCCTTCTTTTCAAATTCAGCTGCGGGGATATGGACGCTCCTCATCCGTTAAACCAGCCAAGTAATCCATACTCGTCTGCAATGCAAGCGCCAATCGCTTGCATTGCTCAAAGGTTAAGTAACGTTTGCCGTTTTCCAGCTTTGAGTAATCACTCTGGTCAATCCCGGTGAGCATCTGTATCTTGGTCTGTGTGATTCCACGTTTGAGCCGCAGTAACTTGAGCCGATTCATTTCATCACCTCAAGCTTATTATGGGGAATCTGACCTATTGAAATTATGGCGAAATTGACCTATAAACCCAATGAAACAAAAGGGGAAAATCATGATGCACATTACCTGCCAGGACACCTTATGTATCTATGAGCAGGACGGGAAATGCCTGCTTGACCGGATTTCCCTTGACAACCGCGCCACATGTGAGGCGTGCATCGAGGTGGAGATGGGGCAGGCGCAGCGCGACGCCGAAAAGCGCCGCTTGCGCGCGCAGCTGGGCGAGGGCTGGGTTGAGCAGATGCGCAAATAAAAAGCGCGCATGACGTTACGCCATGCGCGCCTGCGCGTTTTATGCTCAGTTACCGCCCGATTTGATCTCAGACCACATCTCGTTGTAGGTCTCCAGCGCGTCTCCCAGATCGTGGAAGTACTCACACTTGTTGTACTCCTCATCGGTGATGTAGAAGCGCTCGTCCTCGGTGATCTCCGCGTCCATGTTTTCCAGCGCGGCCTTGTTGGGCGAGCAGTAGCCGATGTACTCGGCGTTCATCTGGGCGATGTCCGGCCGGCACATGAAGTTGATGAAATCCATCGCGCCCTGGGCGTTTTTGGCGTTGGCGGGCACCACCATGGAATCCACCCACACGTTGGAGCCCTCCTTGGGCACCACGTAGTCCAGATCCTCGTTCTGCTCCATGGCGTACTTGGCGTCGCCCGACCATACCAGCGCCATGGCCGCCTCGCCGCGGATCATCTTATCCTTGGCCTGGTCCACCACGTAGGCCAGCACCAGGGGCTTCTGGTCGATCAGGGCCTGCTTGGCCTGCTCCAGCTCAGCGGTGTCCTTCGTGTTGAGGGAAAAGCCCTCGCGCTTGAGCGAGATGCCCAGCGCGTCGCGGATGGAGTCGATCATCAGGATGTTGCCGCTGTACTGGGGGTCCCACAGCGCGTCCCAAGAGTCGATCTCGCCGTTGACCATGGTTTTGTTGTAGAGGATGCCCACCGTGCCCCACATATAGGGCACGCTGTACTTGCCCTCGGGGTCAAAGTCCAGCCCCTTCTGCCAGCGTTCCTCGATGTTTTCAAACTGATCCACGCGGTTGTAGTCGATGGGCTGCAGCATGTCGTTGGCGACCATGCGCTCGATCATGTAATCGGAGGGGAAGATCACGTCGTAGCTGGTGGCGCCCGACTGCATCAGCGCGAACATATCCTCGTTGGTGGTGAAGGCGCTGTACTTGACCTTGACGCCGTACTCCTCCTCAAACATCTCGACCACTGCCGGATCGATGTAGTCCTCCCAGTTATACACGTGCACCGTGGGCTTTTTGGAGCAGCCCACCATCGACAGGGAGCCCGCGCACACGAGCGCCAGGCACAGCACACAGACAAGCAAGCGTTTGATTTTCATGGTAGCGTAATGTCCTCCTTAGAATAAATGGGGCACAATCTATGTACGCTGCGCGCGCGCGTCGCGCATGGTACGCCAGTTGACGATCACCAGCAACGCCATGACGCTGACAAACATCAGGGTGCTCAGCGCGTTGATGGTGGGGTCCACGCCCACGCGTGTTTTGGAGTAGATCAGCATGGATAGGTTCTGCGCCTCCACGCTGGTAAAGCGGCTGATGACAAAGTCGTCCAGCGACAGGGTAAAGCTCATCAGCGCGCCGGTGACGATGCCGGAGCGGATCTCGGGCAGCACCACCTTGCGCAGCGCCTGCCAGGGGCTGGCCCCCAAATCCAGCGCGGCCTCGTAGATGTGTGGGTTGAGCTGGGTGAGCTTGGGCAGCACCGCGAACACCACGTAGGGCACGTCAAAGGTGATGTGCGCAAGCAGCATCGTAAAGAAGCCCAGCGGCAGCTGGCAGAAGATAAACAGGATCATCAGCGATACGCCGGTGACGATATCGGGGTTGACCATCGGCAGGTAGGTGACGTTGGTAAAGACCATGCGGCTGCCCCTGCGCAGCGAGTGGATGCCGATGGCCGCAAAGGTGCCGATGATGGTGGAGATGATGGCGGCCAGCACCGCCACGGCCAGCGTCACGTAGAGGGCCTGCATGATGTTGGGGTCGTTGAACAGCTTGCCGTACCATGCAAAGGTAAAGCCGGTCCAGTGGCCCATCGTTTTGGACTGGTTGAAGGAGTAGACCATCATCACCACAATGGGCGCGTAGAGGAAGATGAGGATGATCCACAGGTAAAACTTCTGGATAAAAGCGCCCAGTTTGGATGTCTTTACCATAGCGCCGCGGCCTCCTTATCTCCGGAGAACCGGTTCATGACGGCCATGCTGATGAGGATGCACACCATCAGCACCATGGAGAGGGCCGCGCCGTAGTTGTAGTTGTACAGGGTGCGGAACTGCTGCTCCACCAGCTCGCCAAAGAGCTGGGCCGCGTTGCTGCCCATCAGCTGGGAGATGACGAACGTGGAGGCGGCGGGCATAAACACCATGGTAATGCCCGATACAATGCCCGGCACCGAAAGGGGCAGCGTCACGCGGGTGAACACGCGGCGCCTGGAGGCGCCAAGGTCCTCCGCGGCCTCGATGAGCGCGGGGTCGATCTTCTGCAGCACCGAGTGGATGGGCAGCACCATAAAGGGCAAAAAGTTATATACCATGCCCAATATCACCGCACCGTCGGAGTAGAGCAGCTGCTGGGGGGGCAGGCCGATGGCGCCCAGCGCCACGTTGATCAGGCCGTTGCGCTCCAAGAGCACCGTCCAGGCGTAGGTGCGCAAGAGGAAGTTCATCCACATTGGCACCATAAACAGCAGGAGAAAGAGGGTTTTGCGCTTGAGCGATGCGGAATTGAGCGCATACGCCGCCGGATAGCCGATCGCAAGGCAGATCGCGGTGGAGACGAGCGCCATCCACAGCGAGCGGCCCAGCGCCGTCATGGGGATGGGGCCCAGCGCCTTTTGCATGTTCTCCAGGGTGAAGGCGCCGCCTGCGTCGGTGAACGCGTAATAGCACACCATCAGCATGGGCACCACGATGAAGATCATCATCCACACGCTGTAGGGATAGGCGAACCACTTACGCTTCATAGGCGTCCGCCCCCTTTTTCATGATGTGGATATCGTCGGGACGGATGATCAGCCCCACGCGCTGGCCCACGGCAAAGGGGTTGGTATCCTGAATCAGCCACTCGTAGCCGGAGGCGGAGCGCACGATGATCTCGTTGTGCGCGCCCTTGAACGTCATGCTGATGACATCGCCCACGATCTCGCCATGGTCGGGGTCCACCAGGTAGATGTCCTCGGGGCGCACCACCACCTCCACGGGCGTGTTTTCGCCAAAGCCTTTGTCCACGCAGGTGAAGCGCGCGCCGTCAAAATCCACCAACAGGTCGTGCACCATGGTGCCGTTGATGATGTTGCTCTCCCCGATGAAGTTGGCCACAAAGGCGTTTTTGGGCTCGTTGTAGATGTCCACGGGCGTGCCGATCTGCTGGATGGCACCATCGTTGAGCACCACGATGGTGTCGCTCATGGTCATGGCTTCCTCTTGATCGTGCGTCACGTACACAAAGGTGATGCCCAGATGCTGCTGCATGCGCTTGAGCTCCACCTGCATGCCGCGGCGCAGCTTTAAATCCAACGCGCCCAGCGGCTCATCGAGCAGCAGCACCTGCGGCTCCCCCACCAGTGCGCGCGCGATGGCGATGCGCTGCTGCTGCCCGCCGCTCAACGAATCGATGGAGCGCTTTTCATACCCCTTGAGGTTGACCAGCTCCAGCATGCGGCCCACCCGCTCTGCGATCTCCTTTTTGTCCACTTTGCGGATGGTCAGGCCAAAGGCGATGTTGTCGTACACGTTCATGTGCGGAAACAGCGCGTATTTTTGAAATACCGTGTTGACCTCGCGCTTGTAGGGGGGGAGGTTTGCGATGTCCTTGCCGTGGAAGAGCACCTGCCCGGTGGTGGGCGTGACAAACCCGCCGATGATGCGCAGCGTGGTGGACTTTCCGCACCCGCTGGGCCCCAGCAGCGTGATAAACTCGTTTTTGCGGATGTATAGGTTGATATCGTGCAGCGCGGGGGAATCGTTCCCCTCAAAGTTTTTGGAGATATCGACAAGATCGATGATATGTTCATCCTGTGGCATCAACAACACATCCCTTCCGGCTCAAATGGGCAATTGCTTAAAACGACGGCGGGCAGGACACCCAAAGCACGCTTGCGGGCGTCTTGCCGGCGTTGACGATGGTGTGCGTCATGGTGGGGGAGAAATAAAACGCGTCCCCCTTGCGGGCGCGGGTGCGTTCAGCGCCCATGCAGATATAGATGCTGCCCGCAAGCACGTAGCCGAACTCCTCGCCCTCGTGCGGATTGTCCTCCTCGCTTTTGCCGCCCGGCTCCAGCGTGATGAGGATGGGCTCCATGCTGTTTTTCTGGGCGTTGGGCACCAGCCATTCGATGGTGTGGGCGAGAGAATCGTTTGTCTTGACAAAGGCGTCCGCGCGGGGGAATACGATTCTCTCTTGGGATTCCTCGTTGAAGAAATCCTTTAAATTGGTGCCCAGGCACTCGAGGATATCCACCAACGTGGCGATGGAGGGGGAGGTCATCTCACTCTCCAGCTGGGAGATGTACCCCTTGGAAAGCTCCGTGCGGTCCGCCAGCTCCTGCTGGGTCAGGCCGTGCTGCACGCGCAGCCGCTTGATCTTCTGGCCAATACGCAAAGGGAAACGCCCTCCTTTCAGCACAGGGAAAAACGCCATCTCCGGGTTTTGTAAAAATAAACTTAAAGTTTAGGAATTCTAAACCACGCGAGACTCATTTTATCATATATACCATGGTTGTCAAGCGTTTTTTACAGGAATCGCGCGCGATGCAAACGGGCACAAAAAAAGACGGGAGGCACATAGCCTCCCGTTTGGTTGCGTGCGCGCCGCGCGCAATTACTGCGCAAGCGGCTGCTTTTCCCCGTCGGTAAACGTGCCGCGCAGGATGCGGACAATATCCACGATCACGCCCACGCCCACCAGGCCGAACGTGCACAGGTACAGCGCCGCCATGCCGTACTTTTTCACGTAAAAGTAATGCGCCCCCAAAAAGCCCAGGAACAGGCACAGCATAAAGGCGGAGAGCCTGTTGCGCGCGCGAGGCGCACGCGGCATGGCCTGCGCGGGCGTGGCTGGGATGGCCGCACCGGCGGCAAAAAGGGGCGCGGGCGCTGCGGGGATGCCTTCGGCGGCATATCCTGCGGGCACCGTTTCGGGCGCGCCGGTCGCCGCGCTGTAGTACGACGTGGGCGCAGGCGCGTGCGCGTGGCAGTAGAGGCGGCCGCCGTGCTCCTGCAGGCAGCTTCTGCACAGCAACCTGCCGCACACCACGCAGGCCCCCGCGGCCGGCACGTCCGGATGATTGCCGCATACCAGCATAAAACCGTCCCCCTCTTGCATCACATCTTTGTCTGCATTATAGCATAGATAGGGCTTGCGAAAAAGCAGGTGTTCAATCCTTTGCCCAGAGCAGGCCGATCGGGAAAACGGGCGTCATGCGCCTAAGGATGGCGCGGCATACAGCGGGCGGTGCGCAAAAAAGCGGTGAGATGGCGGGATGCGGGCACGCATTCATGCACAAGACGCGCGGCAAAGAAAGGCAATGCCACGGTGCGCTGGGGCGGCGCGCGCCGGCGCACAGCGTATATGTCAGAATAAGGCGGACGCTGTGCGCCTGGGGATGGCGGGCAAGCGCAGGATGCGCGCGGATGTGCTTTTTAAGTGGGCATCCATGCGTGCGCCCAATGCAGGCCACAAAAAACAGGCGGCGGGAGCGCTCCCGCCGCCTGCATGGGTTTTACTTGTGCAATTTCATTTACGCCTTGCCGTTGCAGCCCAGCACCTCCACCAGCTTGTGGGAAACCAGCGTACGGATCAGGTCGCGCGCGGGGGTCAGGTACTGGCGCGGGTCAAACGCGCCGGGGTTCTCCTGCATGTACTGGCGCACGCCCGCAGTAAAGGCCAGGCGCAAGTCGGAGTCGATGTTGATCTTGCACACCGCCATGCGCGCCGCCTGGCGCAGCAGATTCTCCGGCACGCCCTGCGCGCCCTGGATATCGCCGCCGTTGGCGTTGATGATGTCCACATATGCGGGGACGACGCTTGAGGCGCCGTGCAGCACGATGGGGAAGCCAGGCAGGCGTTTGGAGATATCCTCCAGGATATCAAAGCGTAGGTGCGGCTCGCCCTTGAACTTGAAGGCGCCGTGGCTGGTGCCGATGGCGATGGCAAGCGAGTCCACGCCGGTGCGCGCGACAAACTCCTCCACCTCGGCAGGGTCGGTGTAGAGCGCGTCGTCTGCGGAGACCTTGACGTCATCCTCCACGCCGGCCAGGCGGCCCAGCTCGCCTTCGACGACCACGCCGTGATCGTGGGCGTAATCCACCACGCGCTTGGTCAGCGCGATGTTGTCCTCAAAGCTGTGGTGGGAACCGTCGATCATCACCGAGGTGAAGCCGCCGTCCACGCAGGCTTTGCAGATCTCAAAATCCGCGCCGTGGTCCAGGTGCATGGCGATGGGCACGCTGCTCAGCTGCACCGCGGCCTCCACCAGCTTCATCAGATAGGTGTGGTTGGCATACTTGCGCGCGCCGGCGGACACCTGCAGGATCACGGGGGCGCGGTTTTCCTCCGCGGCCTCGGTGATGCCCTGGATGATCTCCATATTGTTCACGTTGAACGCGCCGATGGCGTACCCGCCCTCGTAGGCTTTTTTAAACATCTCGGTAGTTGTGACAAGCGGCATTTTCAAAAATCCCCTTTCTTAATGGCTTCCCGAAGGAATGGATGAAAAGATCATACAAGCGCGGCTGCCTTGCACGCGCGAAACCAGGCGGCAGGCGCGTGTGGCGGAGATATGCGCCGGATGCGCGCTTGCGCTGTTTGTTCATAGGATACCATTGCGCTGCGGTTTGATGCAAGGGGAACGCCGCAAACAATTGCGCTGGGCGCGCCGGCAACGTATAATGATAGCTACAAGCGTGTTTTCGGCGTTTTATACATACAATAAAAGCGCAATATAGCGTGTTTTACGCGTGGCGAGAAAACAGGAGGAGGACGTTTTGAGCAAACCGACTTACAGCGTGATCGTGCCGATGTACAATGAGGAGGCGGTCATCGCCGAATCGTACCGGCGCCTCAAGCAGGTGATGGACGGCGTGGACGCGCCCTATGAACTGGTGTTTGTCAACGACGGCAGCCGGGATACGACCATGGACATCATGCGGGGCATCGCCGCGCAGGACGCGTGCGTGCGCATCATCGACTTTGCCCGCAACTTCGGCCACCAGATCGCGGTGAGCGCGGGGCTGGACTATGTGCAGGGCGACGCGGTGGTGATCATCGACGCGGACCTGCAGGACCCGCCGGAACTGATTCCCGATATGATCGCCAAGTGGAAGGAAGGCTACGAGGTGGTCTACGGCAAGCGCGCCAAGCGCGAGGGGGAGAATGCGTTCAAGCTGCTGACCGCTTGGGCGTTCTACCGCGTGCTCGATAAGCTGAGCGATGGCCGCATCCCACGCGATACGGGCGATTTCCGCCTGATCGACGCCTGCGTGGTGGACGTGCTGCGCGGCATGCCGGAAAAGAGCCGTTTCTTGCGCGGCATGGTGGCGTGGGTGGGCTACAACCAGGTTGCGCTGGAATACAACCGCGACGAGCGCTGGGCGGGGGAGACGAAATACCCCTTAAAAAAGATGCTCAAGCTGGCCTCGGACGGCATCATGTCCTTTTCCTACAAACCGCTGTCTTGGGCGACGAAGGCAGGCGTGCTGACGGGCGGTATCGCCCTTGTGTACCTGCTTGCATCCTTCATCCTCTGGTGCGTCACCCGCGCGGTGCCCGCCTATCATTTCCTTTTTGCATTGCTGCTGGGCGTTCAGGGCATCATTTTATGTATGATGGGCCTGCAGGGCGCCTACATCGGCCGCATCTTTGCGCAGTCGCAGGGACGCCCGCTCTACATCGTACGCAAAACCTACGGCTATGAGGAAGCCTGATTCTTACAACAAAGGAGGCGCTATGCGCAATGATTGATCCGCGCATGACACAACTGGCACATAACCTGATCACCTATTCCTGCGACATCCAGCCCGGGGAAAAGATTCTCATCGAGGCCTTCGGCATCCCCACCGCGATGGTGACCGAGCTTGTCCGCGAGACGTACGCCGCGGGCGGCTATCCCTACGTCTACCTGAAGGACAACGCCGTGCAGCGCGCGCTGCTGATGGGCGCGCAGAGCGAGCAGCTGGATTTTCTAGCCAAGTGCGAGGGCCAGATGATGCGCAGCATGCAGGCGTACATCGGCCTGCGGGGCGGGGACAACGCCTTTGAGACGAGCGATGTGCCCCACGCGCAAAACGAATTGTACCAAAAGCACGTTTGGGCCAAGGTGCACGGCAAGATCCGCGTGCCCGAAACCAAGTGGGTGGTGCTGCGCTGGCCCACGCCCTCCATGGCGCAGTTGGCCTCCACATCCACGGAGAACTTTGAGGCATTCTATTTTAAGGTGTGCAATTTGGATTACGCCAAAATGTCGCGGGCGATGGACAGCCTGGTGGCGCTGATGGAGCGCACCGACCGGGTGCGTTTGGTGGGCAAGGGCACGGATTTGTCCTTTTCCATCAAGGGTATCCCCGCCATCAAGTGCGACGGCAAGCTCAACATCCCCGACGGCGAGGTGTACACCGCGCCGCTGCGCGAGAGCGTCAACGGCCGCATCTCCTTTAACACGCCCAGCATCCATAACGGCTTTGGCTACAGCGACATCGTCTTTGACTTTAAGGACGGCAAGATCGTGTGCGCCACCGCCAACGACACCGCGCGCATCAACCAGGTGCTCGATACCGACGAGGGCGCCCGCTACATCGGCGAGTTCTCGTTGGGCGTCAACCCCTTTATCACCACGCCCATGTGCGACACCCTTTTTGATGAAAAGATCATGGGTTCCATCCACTTTACGCCCGGCTCGTGCTACGACGACGCCTACAATGGCAACAAGTCCGCCATCCACTGGGATCTTGTGTACATCCAGACGCCGGAGTACGGCGGGGGTGAGATTTATTTTGACGACGTGCTCATCCGCAAGGACGGACGCTTTGTCATCGAGGAGCTGGCCTGCCTGAACCCCGAGGCGCTCGCTTAAAGCCCCGCGCTGGGCCCTTTTGCCTGGAAAAGATCGTCAAAACCTTGACGGGAACGCCTTGCAATGATAGGGGAATTGCGCTACAATATCATATGTATGAGAAGCGATACGCTTTAATCTACGAACTACATAGGAGGCTGTCCAAATGATTACGAACATTGGTATCAATGGCTTTGGCCGCATCGGTCGCCTGGCGTTCCGTGCCGCCGTCAAAAACCCCGCCGTCAAGGTCTGCGGCATCAACGATCCCTTCATCGATGTGGATTACATGGTCTACATGCTGACCTATGATTCGATCCATGGCAAATTTGACGGCGAAGTGGAAGCCAAGGACGGCAAGCTGATCGTCAACGGCAACGCCATCAGCGTGTTCGATTGCATGGACCCCGCGCAGATTCCCTGGTCCAGCTGCGGCGCAGAGTACATTGTGGAATCCACCGGCGTGTTCACCACCACCGAGAAGGCTTCCGCGCATCTGAAGGGCGGCGCCAAAAAAGTTTGCATCAGCGCTCCTGCCAAAGATAAAGAGACCCCGACCTTCGTCATGGGCGTCAACCAGGAGAAGTACAACAAAGACATGGTGGTCGTTTCCAACGCTTCCTGCACCACCAACTGCCTGGCGCCCCTGGCCAAAGTCATCAACGATAAGTTCGGCATTGCCGAGGGCCTGATGACCACCGTGCACTCCACCACCGCCACCCAGAAGACCGTGGACGGTCCCTCCAAAAAGGACTGGCGCGGCGGCCGTGCGGCCGCTGGCAACATCATCCCCTCCTCCACGGGCGCTGCCAAAGCGGTTGCGCTGGTCATCCCCGAGCTGAAGGGTAAGCTGACCGGCATGGCGTTCCGCGTGCCCACGCTGGATGTCTCCGTGGTTGATCTGACCTGCCGCCTCGAGAAGGGCGCCACCTACGACGAGATCAAGGCAGCGATGAAGGAAGCTTCCGAGTCCGAGCAGTTCAAGGGCATCATCGGCTACACCGAGGACGCCGTGGTCTCCTCCGACTTCATCAGCGACGCCCGCACCTCCATCTTCGATGCAGGCGCAGGCATCTCCCTGAACGATAACTTCGTCAAGCTGGTTGCCTGGTATGACAACGAGTGGGGTTATTCCAACAAGATCATCGACCTGCTGGTGCATATGGCAGAGGTGGACGCCAAATAAGCAGGTTTGTGCGCACAACGCAAAACAAAGGGGAGGCCGTCATAAAAGGCGGCCTCCTTTTTTATCTGTATGCGCAATGGCGCGCCCGCATCACGGGCTTTTTATCTATTATGTGCGCAGGGCGGCTGCGGGCGGCGCACCCTGTGGAAAAAAAGCAGATACACGAGCGCCAGCAGGATGAGCAGATCGTACAGGCGCGGGCCGTCGAAAAGCACGATGCTTGCAAGCAGCGTCGTCAGCACAATGCAGCCCGATAGGATTTTTGCCAGTGTTCCGGGTTCCTTTGCCATCCAGGCGGCGCACGCAAACAGCGGCGAGAAGAGGGAAAACACGGCCCATCCATATACAAAATGCATGCTGTAAACGCTGCCTGTCATCTGGGCGGTGACGTAGTAGGCTAGCAGCATACCCAGGCAGAAGGGCAGGATGTTGACGCACGCCTGCGCCTTGGTTCTGCTGAAAAATGCGATCAACGTGCCCAGCAGGATCCAGATAGACAGCTCGGAAAAAATATTGCCCAGGTTGGTTGTGTAGATGTCCAGCATTTTGGAGAGCACGCCCAGCGCCGCGCCGGCAAAAAGCAGGCACAGGGGCGGTAGGATTGCAATTCTACACTTCATTGTTTCACCTGCAGATCGTTCTTTGTAGCGCGCAAAAGACATATTATATATGCATTGTAGCATCCTGCCGCGCAAAAGACAAAGCTCTGGTAAAGCGCGCAAGATGACATGGATGCAGCGCACAAAAAAGGACCGCTCCGCGATGCGGAGCGGTCCTTTGCGCCGTGCATATTTGTGTGCTGCCTTTTAGCGCGTCACCTCAGTAAATTTGGCGTCGGGCTGCATCATCCACTTGTGCTCCTCAGGCTCCACACAGGAAGCGGCGCGGACCCACGGGTCGCCGTCGATGTGGCGGATGCCCCAGATGGTCAGCATGGCGTAGCCGGGCGCGGTCACCTGCGGATGCTCGGCAAACGAGGAGATCATCAGCAGACTATCGTTTTTGATCTTGTAGACGTTGTCGTTCTCAAAGGCGGCGCCAAAGCCCTGCGGATGGTCAAAGCGATAGTAGTAGACCTCGGGCTGTTTGTGAATGTGGGGGATATAGCCGGACCAGCGGCCAGGTTTGTTGACCGTCTCGCCCAGCACCATGTTGGAAAAGGGCGCCGAGTCGTAATCGAACATCGTGCGCACCTTGCGGTGCATGGTGTCGTCCAGGATGCCGTCGCCCGTAGCGTTGCACATGATGCTTTCAGGAGGATAGAACACCGCGTCATAGCTGCGGTCGTTGAGGGACTTCTGCACGTAGATATCGCAGTCCTCCAGGCAGTTGACCGTTACCTTGGTGCCCTTGCAAAAGAGCATGCCGCTGGGCAGGTCGGTAAAGGCGTTGCCGCGCTGGGCGCTGTAAGTGTTCTCCCCGCAGACGAAAGCCACGCTGCCCTCCAGCAGCATCAGCGCCACTTCCTTCTGCGCCTCCTCAAACGTGTAGGAACCGCCCGCGCGCAGGCGCAGGATGCCCACGTCCATCATCATGTCCTTGCCGCTGCCCTCCAGCTCGATGACGCTGTTGTAGCCCTCTTTGTATCCATTTGTATAGACAAACATATCGCTACCTCCCATTGTGAATCAATTTCTGTATCTTTAGATTAGTACAGCGGGCGCGCATCGTCAAGCGCTGCAGCCAATCAAAGGCGCCGACGCGGTCGGCAAGCGCGCATTTGCGTGCTTTTTGCGTCACCGCTTGAGATTCCCGCGCACTTATGCTAAAATGGGTTTGCTGCCAGGGGCAGCCTTTGCGCTCGTAGCTCAGCGGATAGAGCGTTCGACTCCGACTCGAAAGGCCACAGGTTCGATTCCTGCCGGGCGCACCAGCGGCAAGTTGCCGCCTCCAATATCGCAACTCACTTTTGTGGGATGCGATATTTTTGTGCCCGAAACAAAGTATCTCTATCGTCAAACCCAGCCAGCAGCGTGACGCTGCACCCAATATCGCAATGTACTTCGGTGGATTGCGATATTTTTGCTGCCCGCAACAAAGCATCCCTATCGTCAAGCCCCATTAGCGGCAAGTTGCCACTTCGAAAGCCGCATCTTTCATCGGGGGAGTGCGGTTTTTTGTTGCCTGAAACGAGGCATCCCTATCGTCGAGTCCCAGCAGCGGACAGTGTCCGCACCCAAATTAGCAAAGCGCGTTGGCGTTTAGCACTGTCTAAAGGCCAGCTATGCAGCCAACGTCCGCACACAAATACGCGCCTGCTTGTGCAGGGCGCGGCCTTTCTGCGTTGAAACGAGGCATTCCGTCCACAAAGATCTGCGGTGGCCAAATAGAACATCGTGCTGCGGCAGCTGTTGCGTTTGCAGCGTACGGCAACGGGTTGATGCCTTAAGGAGAAGAAAAATGAAGCATGCGTCCCAAAGACGGAGCGGCCCAGCAAACAGCTGGGCCGCTCCGCCTGCATCAAGGAGGTAAAACCGGCCGTGTGAGATAGGGGAAGAGGTGTTTCACAGGCGCGCAGCGCGCCTCTTGCGGCGAGGGAGGGCGCCGCCTACAGACTCTTGAGGAATGCCACGCTTGCGCGAATCTCCGCGCAGCGGCTCTCCATATCATTGGGGCCCAGGTTGCGCCACACGCACGCGTTGTAGTTGCGCTGGCCGTACATGCGGGTGAAGGGCTCGATGGTGACGGCGCCCTGGTAACCCGCGCTGCGGATGGTGTCAAACACCCGCTGCCAGTCCAGGTGCGATTTTTTCAGGCCCGGCACGCTGCGGTCCGGCTCGCCCACGTGCAGGTGCGCCATTTTGCCCAGCTTGGTGGCCTTCTCCAGGGCGTCAAACAGGTTCAGCTCGTCAATGTTCATATGGAAGATATCCAGCTGCAGCTGCGCGCTGGGGCTGCCCACCGCCTCGCAGAAGGCGAGGCCTTCGTCGGTGGTGTTGAGCAGGAACTGCTCAAAGCGGTTGACGATCTCAAAGGCGTAGGCAATGCCCAGGTTCTCTGCGGTGGGCATCAATTTTTTGATGGCATCGAGGGAGTAGGAGAGAATGCGGCGCTTTTCATCGACGGTCAGCGGCCCTGCGGGCAGGCGTTTCCAGAGAGAGTAATTGACGCCCGAGTACACGCGTCCGCCCACGCTGGCGGCGACATCCATCGCGCGCTTGGACTGCTCGATGGCCGCATCGCGCACCACGGGGTCCTCGTGGGCAAGGTCCAGATTGGGGTTGTTGCCCCCATTGAACACGATGCCAAGGCCGCTGTCGTCCAGCCGCTTTTTAAAGTCGGCCAACGCATCTTTTGTGTAGTGCAGCAGGGGGAAGGCGGACATCTCCAGGATATCCAATCCCAGCTTGGGATAGAGCGCGATCATGGCGTCAAAATTGCCGTCGATCTCCGATTCGCCCCAGTAGCCCGCGTGCAATCCGATCTTGTACATGGACATAAGCCTCCTTTTTGTTTGGTTTGGTATGCCGTTCTGAGGAATACTTGCTACCTTATATATATCATATATACCTTCCGCGTGGAAACGATATGATGCGTCTTATGCGCAATCCAACGGCAAAACCGGCTTATTTTTTGCGGTTGCTGATCTTGCGCGAATCCAGTATGACGGCCGCGGCGATCAGCGCGCCCTTGATGATCTGGTGGATGTAGCTCTGCACGTTGAGCAGATTGAGCGTGTTGTTGATGATGCCCACGATCCAGCAGCCCACGGCCGCGCCGAAGATGTTGCCCACGCCGCCGCTGAGGCTTGTGCCGCCCAGCACCGAGCCGATGATGGCTTCAAAGTGGTAGTCCAGGCCGCTTGTGGGCTGGCCGGAGTTGAGGCGGGCCATCAGCACGATGCCGGCAAAGCCCGCGATCATGGAGTTGATGACAAACGCGACGAGCTTGATGCGCTTGGAGTTGATGCCCGAGGCGATGGCGACCTCCTCATTGCCGCCCACGGCATACAGATAGCGGCCGTATTTGATGCGGTTGAGCACAATCCACGTGCCTGCCACAAAGAGGATCATGATGAACGCCGGCGTGGGGAGGGGGCCGATGGAGCCCTGCCCGAGATACTTGATGGGGCCGAGGTTGTAGATGGGCTGGCCGCCGCAGTAGAGCAGCACCGCGCCCTTGAGGGCCGTCTGCATGGCGAGCGTTACGATGAAGGGGGCCAGGGTGAACTTGGTGACGAGAAAGCCGTTGATAAAGCCCACAACCGCGCCGGTGGCGATGGCAACCACAATGCCCAGGGGAATGGAACCGCTGATGGTGGCGATGTGCACCCCCATGCAGCCGCCCAAGGTGGCCATGGCGCCGGCGGACAGGTCCGTTGAGCCGGATATGATCAGCATGGTCATGCCGCAGGCCATCATGATGTACACGCTGGTCTGGCGCAGGATGTTGGCCATGTTGTCGCCGGTGAGGAAATTGGGCGCGATAAAGCTGGCGATGATGATCAGCAGGATCAGCACCAGCAGGATGCTGTACTTGCGCATGATGCGGGAGAACGAGCCGGCTTTTCCCGCGGGCGCATTGGTTGGCTGTACCACTTGGTGTTCCCTCCTTTATGCAAACATGTTTTCCTGGCCTGTGGCGTACATCATCAGCTTTTCGCTGGTGGCCTCCTCCCGGCTGACATAGCCGGTCATCCTGCCCTCATGCATCACCAGGATGTTGTCGCTCATGCCCAATAACTCGGGCAGCTCCGAGGAGATGAAGATGATGGCGATGCCCTGTTTGACCAGGTCGTTGATGATGTGGTAGATATCGTATTTGGCGCCCACGTCAATGCCGCGCGTAGGCTCGTCCATGATGAGGATTTTGGGCCTGCGCAGCAACCATTTGGCCAGCACCACCTTCTGCTGGTTGCCGCCGGAAAGCTGGCCGGAGCGCGTCTCCATGCTGGGCGCCTTGATGGACAGCTTGTCGAAGTACTCGCGCACGGCGCGGCGCTCCTTTTTACCGTTCATAAAGGGGCCGCTCTTGAACATATCCAGATTGGGCAGCGCGATGTTCTCGCGGATGGAGTGGATGGTCGTCACGCCGTAGCGCCGGCGGTCCTCCGTGACCATGGCCAGGCCGTGCTCCAGCGCCACGTGGGGATTTTTCATCACCACGCGCTTGTCTTCAATGAAAATTTCGCCCGAATCAAACGCGTCTAAGCCGAAGATGGCGCGCATCACCTCGGTACGGCCCGCGCCCATCAGGCCCGAGACGCCGAGGATCTCCCCCCGCCGCACGGAAAAGCTGATGTCTTCAAAGGCGCGCGCGCTGCAGAGGTGCTTGACCTCCAGCACCACATCGCCCCACGCCACGGGCTCCTTGGGGTAGCGGTTGGAGATGTCCCTGCCCACCATCAGCGAGATCAGCTCATCGTTGGATACGCTCTCGGCGGGGTAGGTGCCGATGTATTTGCCGTCGCGCAGCACGGAGATTTCATCGGCGATCTGTGCGATTTCCTCCAGCTTGTGGGAGATGTAGATGATGGCCACGCCCCGCGCCTTCAGCGCGCGTATGTGCGCAAAGAGCTGCTCCACCTCTTTTTCCGTGATGGCGCTGGTGGGCTCGTCCATGATGATCACCTTGGCGTCAAATGCGATGGCCTTGGTGATCTCGATGACCTGGCATTTGGATACGGTCAGGTCCTTCATCAGCGTATCCTGGTTGATGTCCTCCAGCTGCTGCTGGGCAAGCAGGGCGCGTGCGTCCTCGCTCATCCGTTTATAGTCCACAAGGCACTTGAGCTTTTTATAGGGCTCGCGGCCGAGGAAGATGCTCTGCGCAACCGTGGCGTACGGTATGATGTTGAGCTCCTGATGGATGATGGAGATGCCCAGATCCCGCGCGTGCATGGGGTTTTTAATGGTCACCTCCCGGCCGTCGAGCCGGATGGTTCCGCTGTCGGGCGCGTAGAGGCCGCTGAGAATCTTCATCAGCGTGGATTTGCCCGCGCCGTTTTCGCCCACGATGACGTGCACGGACCCCTTTTTGACGCGCAGCATGACGTCGTCCAGCGCCTTTACCCCGGGGAAGGATTTATGGATGTGCGCCATCTCCAGTATCAATTGGTCATTCACCGTCGTGTTCACCCCCATGCTGTTTGCTTTGTGTCAAACGCCTGTATGTTTCGGCCGCGCTGGCGCCGGCCGTCCTTTTCTTTTTGATAGAAGCGGGGCTTTTTATAAGCCCCGCTTGAAGCGTGCAAGGGATGCGCACCTGGCGTTAATCGTAGGTCCAGAAGCCGTAGTCCTTGTGCATCTGAATGATTTCGTCCACGTTGTCCTGGGTAATGAGCACGCCCTCGATGAAATACTCGTGCTGCTCGGGGAATTCTTTGTCCACCAGGATGGATTTTGCAAGCTCCAGCATCTTTTCGGCGATACCGGGCGCGTTGTTCAGCACCGATGCGGTCTGCTCCCCGTTTTTGATGTAATAGCAGGCCTCCGACAGGCCGTCCACGCCGATGGTCAGGAAGTCCTTGTCCAGCCGGCCCGCGGCCTTCATGGCCTCGATGGCGCCGATGAGGCAGTCGTCGTTGTGGCTGATAATGCCGTCAATCTCCGGGAAGGCCTGAATCCAGTCCTCCATCAGCGCCATGGCCTCAGCGCGCTGCCAGTTGGCGGTTTTGGAGCCGAGGATCTTGACGTCGGGGCGCTTCTCCTTCAGCACGGACATGATGCCCGTGTGGCGGCCGATGGCCGATACGTTGCCCGGCGCACCCTCAATGATGACAATGTTGGCGTCCTTTGGCAGGTGCTCGGACATGAAGGTGGCCTCCATCTGGCCCTCGGTCTCGGGCTCGGCACGCACAAAGTAGGAGCGCTCGTCATCCTCCAGGAACATGTTGGAGATCACGGGGATGCCCGCGTCCCACGCCTTGGCTACCACCTCGCCTACGGCGGTGCGGTCCGCCGGCTGTAGGATGATCATATCCACGCCCTGCGTGATGAAATTTTCCATCACGTTGATCTGCTTGTCCACGGTGAACTCGCAGTCGAGCATCTGGATTTCAAACTCGGGATACTTCTCCTCGGCCAGATCTTCGATGATCTGCGCCATCCAGAACGTCCACGGGTCGGAGAAGGATTTGGCCGCGACGCCAATGGTAAAGGTGTCCTTGCCGCCGCCGGCGCTGCCGGAGGAGGCGGGCGTGCCGCCTGAGGAGGACGTCTGGTTTGCGCAGGCCGTCAGGGGTATGATACACAGGGCCAGTACAAGCAGTAAGGTCAGCATACGTTTCATTTTTTAAGCGCTCCTTTCGTTTTAGCGGTTTCGATTTGTTGTCCGTGCTTATCCGTCCGTGCCGGGCTGTTCTTTACCTAGAATTATGGTCTGAAATAACACCGCCTGCAATTGGAGGGAATCTAGAAAACAGGGGGGCAGCTTCAGCTTTCCCGCCTTGACCTTCGACAGCATATGCTATATATTCAATTTAACAAAGAAAAAATGTTGTTGAAAACCGGCTGCTTTTTGTCATTTTTTGGTAGAGGTATTTTGACCGCCCATGCGGAACGTTGTCTTTTGCCGATTGCGTGAAAGGGTGAGTGGGTATGCGCACGCGCTTGATGATCGTGGACGATGAGTATCTCATCTGCGAACTGATTAAGAATCTGATTCATTTTGAGGCGCTGGATATCGAGCTGGTCGGCCAGGCGAACGACGCCCATACCGCGCTGGATATGATCGCCAGCCTTGCGCCCGATATTGTGATTATGGATATACGCATCCCCGAGCTGGATGGCCTAGAGATCGTCAAACGCATCTGCGAGACGGGCATGGACGTCAAATTTGTCATGATCAGCGGGCATAAGCAGTGGGACTACGCCTTCGGCGCCATCAAATACGGCGTGGAGGATTACCTGCTCAAGCCTATCAACGAGCAGGAGCTTAACCATGTGCTGGAGCGCATCTGCCAGCGCATCGCGTACGAAGGGGAAAAAGACAGGAAAAACGAGTTGCTGCAGCTGCATCTGGCGGATAGCCAAAAGCAGCTGCGCGTACATTTTTTGGAGGACCTGCTGCGCGAGGATAGCCCGCAGCATGACCTTGCGCCCGTCAACGAGGCGTACCGCTTCCAGTTTGCGCAAGGGTATTTTGTCGCCTGTACGCTCCTGCTGGATTCCGATGAGAAGCTTGACAACACGGATACCACGCGCCTGAACAATATCCTGGCGAAGCTGGAGAAGGTGCTGCTGGAGCACGTGCAGCAGCAGGGGAGCGTGGCGGACTGCGAGTGCTGCATTCTGGGCCACAGCCTGGCGCTGCTGATCAATGCGCAGGATGACGACATCCGCTGGCTTGACGGCGTGTACCGCAAGGTCGCCTTGGCGATGGAGCGCTACGATTTCTTTGAGGTAACCCTCTGCGTGGGGGCGGTGGTGGACAGCCTGGCGGGCGTTGCGCACTCCCTGGCGCATGCGCGGGCAGCGCAGTGCGACAGGCAGAATATCGGCGCGGGAAGGGTCATTTACACAGATGTGCTGCATTTTATGCCGCCAAAGCAGGTGGAACGCTGGATGGGCGAGCAGCAGCAAAATGGGCTGAAAAAGCAGATCATGGCCGCCTGCGAGATCGCCTCGTCCGAGAAGCTGGCGCGCTGCTTTGCAGGATTTTTCGCGGCGATGGACCAGGGCGCGCTGCCGGCCAACGCGGCGCTTACGGCGCTGTGCGAGCTGATCCGGCTCTTTGCAGGCGCCGCGCAGGAGTGCGGATACAACCGCGACGTGCTTGGCCTGACCATCAAGCGCCTGTATGAGGAGATATACGACCAGACGCGCATCGGGGATATCAAGCGCCTTATCAGCGAGCGGGCCTGCGAGTATCTCGACGCGTGCCACGCCATCATGGCCTCCCAGAAGATCGCGCCGGTGCGCATCGCCCAGGAGTACATCAACGAGCATTACAGCCAGAACATTTCGCTGGAGGATATCGCCAGGCAGGTGTACCTCAACCCCGCATACTTCAGCACACTCTTTAAGAACGAGACGGGGCAGAACGTGACGGATTACATTATTGCCGTGCGCATGGAGATGGCCAAACAGGAGCTGACGCGCAACAGCCTCTCGATTGATGCGATCGCGGAAAACGTGGGCTACCGCGACCGCAAACATTTTGGGCAATTGTTCAAAAAACATGTGGGCCTTACGCCGAGGGAATACCGCAGATTGAAATCGTAGGTGACGGCTTTGCAGCGGATGAAAACAGGCAAAACCAAAAGAGCGAACAGCCGCTTTCTGGCAATGAAGATTGCGGCGCTGCTGGTGTACGCACTGTTGCTGGCGCACAACATCGCCTTTTTCTCCCAGCCGGCGCGGCCGCCGCAGGCGGTGCTGCTGCAGGCCGTGCTGACAGTGCTGGCGGCTGCGCTTGCGGCAGTGCTGTACGATCTTGCGGGCCGCCTGCGGAAGCTCAACGACGCCATGGCGCTGCTGGAGCAGGAGAGCGACGGGCTGCTCAGCGGCGGGGAGGCCGCGTCCGGCAGGGATTACCTGATCGACGAAATCCCCGATGTGCTCAACCGCTACCGCACGGCAATGCACAAAAAGTACTCCGAGCAGACGCTTTTAAAGCAGATCGAGCTCAAGGCGCTGCAGAGCCAGATCAACCCGCACTTTCTCTACAACACGCTGGACGCCATCCGCGGCAAGGCGCTGATGCGGGGGGATCGGGATATCTCCAAAATGACCGAGGCGCTGGCGATCCTTTTTCGCTACAGCATCGCTCGCTTTGGGGATTTGGTGCCGCTGGAGGAGGAGCTGCGCACCCTGCAATACTATCTGACCATTCAAAAATTCCGGTTTCGGGATAAGTTTGAGGTCATCGAGCATATCGAGAACCCCGAGCGGTGCCTGCACACCAAGATTCCCAAGCTGACCATACAGCCCATTGTGGAAAACGCCATCTATCACGGCCTGGAGACCCAGCGGGGCCAGGGCGTGATCACCATATCCGTATATCCCGTGCAGTCGCGCCTGATGGTCACCATCAGCGACAACGGCGTGGGTATCGATGAGGAGACCCTCGCCAGGCTCAACGCACAGATGTCCAGCAGCGTGCCCCCGCCGGGGGAGGACCCGCACGCGCGCGGCGTGGGCATGGCGCTGGTCAATGTCAACGAGCGTATCAAGCTATCCTACGGCGAGGGGTACGGCGTGACCATCTACAGCACATTGGGGGCGGGCACGGATGTGGAGCTCTCCATCCCGCTGCTGCAGACGGCGCATGGGGAGGAAACGCCCCATGTTTGAGATGATCCGCATGTCCCACATCCGCTGCGAGGCCGGCGATACGCCGCCGGTTGCCATGGGCAACCTGACCCTTTTCCAGGGCAGGGCGACGGGGCTGATCGGCCTGTACGATTCGGGCCACGCCAGCATGGTGGACATTTTGGTGGGCCGCGCGCAGAAAAGCGGCGGCAGCATCCGCTACATGGACATGCCGGTGGATATCCCCGACGAGCAGGCCGCGCGCAAGCTGGGCATCCATTACATTGGCGGGGAGACGAAGGTGGCGCGCAACCTGACGGTTGCGGAGAACCTGTTTCTGCATACGCCCGATGGGTACGTGGCCGGCGGCGTCTTCAGCCTTAAGCGCATCGCCAGGCGCGCGGCGCCCTTTCTACAGGCGGCGGGGCTTCAGATCGACCCCATGACCAGCGCAAGCGTGCTGTCCGTGGCGCAGCAGCATCTGCTGCAGCTGGCGCGCATATTGGCCGTGGGCAATAAAATCGTGGTGCTGGACAACGCGGCGGTCGATTACTCGGAGCGGGAGATTGCGCAGCTTAAAAACATCATTCTGGCGTTGAAGCGGCAGGGGCTGTGTTTCCTGATCAAATTCAACAGCATCACCAGCCTGATGGATATCACTGACAACCTCCATGTGATGCGCAACGGCGCCACGGTAAAAATCCTCAACCGGGTGCAGTACGATTACGACGATATCTTTCTGTATATGACGGGGCACGCGGCGTGGCACAGCGCGCCGCCGGAGGAACCGGCCGCCTTGGGCAGCAGGCCGGTGGTGCTGGAGGTGCGCGGCCTGTGCGCCAAAGACGCGCATGACACGCTTTCGGATATATCGTTCTGTGTGCGGGCTGGCGAGACAGTGGCCTTTGTGGACCAGAGCGGCAGCAGCGGCAACCTGCTGGCGCGGATCCTCTCCGGCGCAAAGAGCGGCGCGCTGCAGCACGCAACGTTTGTCATTGACGGCGCCCAGCGCAGCATTGCCAGCATATCCGACGCCATGGCCTGCGGCATACTGATGTTGCCTGAGCGGGGCGCGCACAGCGGGCTTTTTTACAATATGTCCATCAAGGATAATCTGACCATCAATATCTTGGATAAGGTCAGCCGGTTCGGCTTTATCCGCAAGCGCTTTGGCAACCACATCTATGAGGACTTCAAGCGCGAGCTGCGCGAGGAGACGCAGATCGAGCTGAAGCACAATTCTCTCAGCGAGCTCTCCGAGATCGGTTGCTATGCGCTGCATCTCTACAAGAGCATGCTCATCAAGCTGCGCGTGCTGATTGTGATCAACCCCAAGGCGTACAATGACGAGCAGACGGCGGAATATATCTACCGCAAGATTGAAAAAATGAAGCGCCAACAGATTACCGTGCTGCTTTTTACAAACAATCCGCAGGACGCGCGCCGCCACGCTGACCGCAGCTTTGTGCTGGTGGACGGGCGGATGCAGTAGACGCGCGGGCACGATGCCGCGGGCTTTGTAGCGCGGCTGGGCGGGCTGCGCTTGCCACTTGCGCCTTATCTACGTCAGCTGATGGCGTGCGCAGCCGCGGCGCGGGGGAAGGCCTGTTTCTATTTTCAAGGACGTATAGGCATATCGTTTGTGTAGAACGCAGCCTTTTGACAGGAGGCTGTTTTTTTGATGGCGGCAATGCGCAAAAAAAGGGCCCGCGGTATGTGCCGTAACGCCGCAGCCGTCGAGCCGGCATGTGCGGTTGCGCCAGGATACAGGCACAGGACCACCTGGCAGGGGCAGTGGAATATGTGCGGGCGCGCTTTGGCGCGTGCTTTTTTGGGCCCCGCGCAGAACGCATTGCTTTTGCGCTGCATAGATATAGACTAAACGGTCTATATTTGCTATACTAAAACAGACCAAATAGTCTATTTTAACGCCGGGCAGCTGGCCCGGCGCGCGGGAAAGAGGAGACAGAAGCAATGGGATGGACAGATGTACTTTTCTGGCTGTTTACAATCGTGGCAGCGTTTTTTATGGGGCGGCTCGTGGCAAAGATCAAGCTGCCCGCCATACTGGGCTGGCTGATCACCGGTATGGTGATGGGGCCCCACGCCTTTGGCATGATGTCCGGCGCGCTGCTGGAGGCACAGTGGTATGCAGTGACGATCAACACCCTGGAATGCATTGTAGGGCTGATGATCGGTACGGAGCTGGTCTGGCGGCAGCTGAAAAAGGCGGGCAAGCAGATCATCGTCACTACCATAACCGAGTCGTTGGGCACGTTCCTGGTGGTCAGCTTGGTGTTCGGCGTCATCTTCTGGCTGACGGATGTGCCGCTGTATCTTGCGCTCATCTTTGGCGGCATCGCGCTGGCAACCGCGCCCGCGCCTTCGCTGGCTATTGTGCGGGAGATGCGCACCGACGGGCCGGTGACGCGCACCCTGATTCCGATGGCGGCGCTGGACGATCTGGTGGGGGCGGTGGTGTTTTTCAGCGTGATTGCGGTGGTGTCCGCCCATGTCGCCACAAGCCAGGTTTCGCCCTGGATGATCGTGCTGGTCATCCTGCTGCCCATTGTCATCGGCATTGCGGTGGGCTTTTTTGCCGGATGGCTCATGCGCAGGGTCAGCAACCGGCGTGCGCTCTACGCGCTGCTTGCGGGTACCCTGCTGCTGGCCGTGGGGGTGGGCTTTGTATTGAATTATATGGTGTTGCCGAGCCCTACGCTGAATTTTCTGCTCATCGGTATGGCGTATGCTACCACCTTTGCCAACATGATCAGCGATGAAAAACGGCAGATGCTAATGATGGCCGCCAATCCAGCCATTGGTTTTGCGCTGGTTGTGGTAATATTAAACTTGGGCGCGCCGCTGGATTATCATTTGATTCTGGGCGCGGGCCTGTATACCGCGGTGTACATCGTCTCGCGCGCGGTGGGCAAGTACAGCGGCGCCTACTTCGGCGCGGCGGTGACGCATGCGCCCAAAACCGTCCGCCGTTACCTGGGACTGACGCTGCTGCCCCACTCGGGTGTCTCGCTGGTCTTTTCAGGGATTGCGGTCTCGATGCTTGCCGGTCCCGCGCCGGCGTGCGCGCAGCTGATTTCCGGCACCATCGCGGCGGCCGCGGTGATCAATGAGGTCATCGCTGTGCTAGTGGCCCGCAAGGGCTTTGGCTGGGCGGGAGAGTTCAACAAGGCATCCTGAAGGCATCCTAATAGAAGGGGGAGATGCGCCGTGACGCAGCAGGAACGGCAGCAGCGCAGCCAGCAGATGATTCTGGAGGCGGCGCTCGCAGAATTCGGCACGCATACGTTTGATGCGGTGAGCGTCAACAGCATCTGCGCAAAGCACCACATATCCAAGGGCCTGCTCTATCATTACTATCCGGGTAAGGACGCGCTGTTTCTGCTGTGCGTGGGCGAGACGTTTACACAGCTCAACGCATATCTGCGCGCGCACGTGCAGTGCGACCCGCAGGACGTATCCGGCGGTCTGCAGCGCTTTTTTCTGGCGCGCCAGACGTTTTTTGCGCAGCATCCACAGCACCGGCAGGTGTTTGAGAATGCCGTCTTCCACGCCCCTGCGCACCTGAAGGAGGAAATTGCGCGGCTGCGCGCGCCGCTGCGCGCGACCAACTGCAGGATCATATCGGGCATCATCAACCAAACGGTGCTGCGCCCGTCGCTGGAGGCGCAGGAGGCATTTGCCTACTTTGAGAGCGTGGAATGTCTGTTTTGGACGCTGCTGGAGACGTATCAGCATCAGGCGCATGCAGGCGCCGCCGAGGATTTTGAGCAGACGGCCAAAAAGCTGCTGGATATGGTTCTTTTTGGCATTGCGCGGCAAAATTAAATTATACATGTACTGTGCACTTATCTCTATGCTATTGTTTATCGTCACAGTAATCTTTACATAGTTCTTTCGATAGTGTTATAATATTTTAGATAATTGAAGGAGATTTTATAATCGTGTCTATGAAATTAAAACAGAGCTCTTTTAGTACAATTGATTCTAAGATATATGAAGAACAAAGTAATCATTTTATTCTGCGTTTCTTTCTTGTCATTTATGGTGTGCTAATGTCATTAGCCTGCCTAACAATTCTTTTTCAATCTTATACGCTACCGCTCGGTAAATTTTTAATGATATTTTCTGCAATATTTTTGTTATGCATTCTTATTATGGGATATATTTTGATGAAGTCTAATATAATGATAGACAAAAACCAGGTGATTTTTTTTGTATTATCTGTAATATGTATTGGTCTCATATTGCGCATACTAGCTAAAGTTTTTTTACAGACACAACCTGTTTCTGATTTTAGCACACCTCATAACTTTTATGTTCATTACAAAAGGATAGGAGGCTATCAGGAATTTCCAGGCTGGTCGAATGCTGATTCATATCAATTATACTATGCTAGATTTCCTGGATGGTATCCGTATATGCGGCTTATATTCTTGATTTATGATGTTTTTGGAATCAATATTTTGTATATTCAAATTTTGAATTGGCTTTTGTATATCGGAACGGGATGGCTAATCTTCCTAATCGGCAAACAGATGTTTAATCATGTGTTTGCTCTACTTGCAGTATGTGGATATGTTTTCAATCCGTCGCTCATTGTGTATACGAATATAACAACACCGGATCATTTATCCGTTTTTTTTATTCTGCTAACAATCTTCTTTTGGCTGAAGATGGAACAGGCCCTCAGCAACACGTATCTATTTAGTGATATGATCCTATCAAAACATGGTGTAAAACAAGCAAAAAGCATAGAAAAAGCCTTTTGTCCTTTACATAAAAACAAAGGAAGCGTCTATATATACGCATCTCTAATGATACTATCCGCTGTGTTTGTCAATTGCTTCAAGCCTTTATCAATCTTTTTTGTCATAGCGTTTATTTGTGGAGAGTTGGTTTTTCGGGTATTACCAAATATACATCAATGGAAGACATTCATATCTGTAGTGAAAAAGAATATCTTGCGTTGGTTTATGGTTGTTCTGATGTCTGTAATCCTAAATGCAACCCAAACTGAGTTGATTAACCACTCGATCTATAATATGCTAAAAATGCCAACCGTAAATGCAACGCCCATCTATTTGATGGCGGCATTTTCTGTGGATGAAACAGGTGAGTATAGCAATCAAGCAGGAACGCAGTCTTTTATAAAGGTAATTAAAAAACACGACAATAACTATCCAAAAGCTATGGAAGAATTAAAGGTACTAGCTAAAAAACAAATAAAAGAGAATAGTCCATA
Organism: Maliibacterium massiliense; assembly: GCF_900604345.1. Lineage (GTDB taxonomy): Bacteria > Bacillota > Clostridia > Christensenellales > Maliibacteriaceae > Maliibacterium > Maliibacterium massiliense. Next base: position 887,503 of record NZ_LR026983.1, on the reverse strand, counting down.
TCTTTTAAATATTTTAAAGGCAAAGTTTAAAAGCATTTTTGCTGGTGAAGGTTCCTATTGGGATTTTTCTAGCCATAGCTTGTCAGAACCATATACAGAGGCAGTTCGGTTTACACTAACGACACCATTTATAGCAGGTGCGCAGGCTTATATGCTGATTATATATTTGTTATCTGCTGTTGGTGCATTTACGGCGGCTTTCGCTAAAGAGGTACCCAAGGGTGTTGTCATGAATGCGTTGGTTGTATTAGGATATACGCTGGTACTTTTGCTGAGTGTTGTGCAGGGTAGATATAAAGCGCTTGTCGTTCCGTCTATGTGCTTGATTGCTGCGTATGGATTTAATAGAATTGTAAACTTTCGATTTATTCAAAACTTGAAGAGTAGGGGTGACAAGGATAGTAAGCGTAATTGCAAACAGGATGAAATCGTGGTAAATAATAAGATGCAATGAACTTCTTTACACTACATCCATTGAAAGAAGGGATTGCTTGAACATACTGCATGTGCGCTATGCGGTGGAGGTGGATAAGACCCGCTCCATCAGCAAGGCGGCGGAGAATCTGCATATCGGCCAGCCCAACTTGAGCCGTGCGATCAAGGACCTGGAGGAATCCCTAGGCATTGTGATCTTCAAGCGGACCTCCAAGGGGATTCTGCCCACGGCCGCAGGCGAGACGTTCATCGCGCACGCCAGGCGCATCGTGGCGCAGATTGACGAGGTGGAGGCGCTCTACCGCAGGGAGGAGGCGCGCGCCCACTTCTCCATTTCCGCGCCGCGCGCAGATTATCTTGCGCGCGCATTTGCCGCGTTTGTCGCCCGGATGGACAAGGACGCCTGCCCGCAGCTGCGCTACCGCGAGACGGACGCGGCGGGCGCGCTGGAAAACGTCCTGCAGGACGAGGACCATATGGGCATCCTGCGCTATGCGCAGGACCAGGCCTCGCAGGTGGAGGCGCTGCTCAAGGAAAAGGGCCTCAAGAGCCAGACGCTCGGCACGTTTTTGCCGCAGCTGCTCTTTGCGCCGGCGCATCCGCTGGCACAGAAGCAGCGCGTGTTTCTTGCGGATCTCGCTCCCTTCATCGAGGTGGTGTATGCCGAAGCATCCCCCTTTTCGCGGGCGCGGCACGCGCGCCAGGGGCTGGGGAGCACGCGCGGTGTGTGCGTATATGACCGGGCCACGCGCCTTGCGCTGCTCAAACAGCTGCCCGGCGCCTACACCTGGGATGCGCCCATGTGTGCGGAGGCGCTGACGGAGCAGGGGATCGTCTCCCGCCCCCTGGCGGAAGACGCGCTGCAGTACAGGGACGTACTTATTTATAAGAAGGGATATCGCATGCGCGCGCTGGACAAAGCGTTTTTGGCGCTGGTGGAGGAGCACCGTCCGTAGTAGCGCCCAATTCGGTATAAAAAAGTAAAGACATATCGATAAAAACATATCGATATGCCTTTTTTGTATTTCCCATGCGCGCATTACGATGGTATGATGGTAAAAGACTGGGGTAGATTGTCCCATTATGACGAAAAGGGGGGCGCTTATGAATGTAAAGGGCATCTCCAAATCCACCCTGCGGCGGCTGCCGATCTATCTAACATACTTGAAATCACTGCCCGCCAAAGGGCCCGCCAATATCTCCGCAACGGCCATTGCTGCGGCGCTCAAAATGGGCGAGGTACAGGTGCGCAAGGACCTGGCCTCTGTCAGCGCCTCGGGCAAGCCGCGCATCGGCTACATCATCGCAGACCTCATCGCGGAGCTGGAGGCGTTTCTTGGCTACCACGACGTGGACGAGGCGGTGGTGGTGGGCGCGGGCAAGCTGGGCAAGGCGCTGCTGGATTACGGCGGCTTTTCCGAGTACGGCCTGCGCATCGTGGCGGGCTTTGACATCGACGCGGCCAAGCAGGGGCAGACCGGCGTAGGAAAACAGATCTTCGATATCTCCAAGCTGGAGAACCTCTGCCGCCGGATGCATATCAAAATCGGCATCATCACAGTGCCTGCCGAACGCGCCCAGAGCGTCTGCGACACGCTGGTGCAAAGCGGCATCCAAGCCATCTTGAACTTTGCGCCAACCCATCTGGTCGTGCCGCCGGATATCCTGGTGCAGAATGAGAACATCGCGGCCTCGTTGGCCGTGCTGGCAAACAATCTGAAGGAGCACGCACAACAAATCAATCAAGCGTAGGGGGATTACATCGTATGAGCAACAAAGTTACCATTATCGGTTCAGGTTCCGTCGGTTCCACCATTGCCTACACCATCGCCGTCACCGGCATCGCCTCAGAGGTCGTCATGATCGACATCAACGAGAAGAAATCGCTGGGCGAGGCGCTGGACATCCGCCAGGGCACGCCGTTTTGCGCGCCCATCTCCATCTACGCCGGCGAATACCGCGACGCGGTGGATTCGGATATCGTTATCCTCACCTCCGGCATTGCACGCAAACCCGGCCAGTCCCGCCTGGACCTGGCGCAGACCAATGTCAATATCACCAAATCCATCATCCCCGAGATCGTCAAATACGCGCCCAATGCCATCTACATCATCGTCAGCAATCCGGTGGATATCCTGACGTATGAGTTCTGCAAGATCTCCGGCCTGCCTGAGCACCACATCATTGGCTCGGGCACCATATTGGATACTGCCCGCCTGCGCGCCCGCCTGGCTGAATACTACGCCATCAGCCAGCAGAACGTGCACGCCAGCGTCTACGGTGAGCACGGCGATTCCTCGTTTGTGCCTTGGTCGCTGGCCAGCATCTCCAGCGTGCCCATTGACCAGTACGAGCAGTGTCTGGAGGGGAGCAGCGCCATCCGTCCTGCGCTGGACTACAGCGAGGTGGAGACCTACATCCGCAAATCGGGCGGCAAGATCATCGAGCGCAAGGGCGCCACGTTCTATGCGGTGGCCGTGTCGGTGTGCCACATCTGCAAGTGCATCTTTACCGGCGTGGATACGGCGCTGACCGTATCCTCCATGCTGCACGGCGAGTATGGCCTTCAGGATGTGTGCTTAAGCACGCTGAGCATGGTGGGCCGCGACGGCCTCAAGGGCAAGATCGTCGCGCCGCTGACCGAGCAGGAGATGGCGCTGCTGCATAAGAGCGCGGACAGCCTCAAGAACGTCATCGCACAGCTGACGTTTTAATGAAAGCATCGATACGCAGGAAAAGTGGGGGGTATGTACATGGATTACCGTATTGAACACGATTCGATGGGCGAGGTCAGGGTGCCTGCCGATAAACTTTGGGCCGCGCAGACCGAGCGCAGCTGCGAAAACTTCCGCATTGGCGTGGGCATTGAGACGATGCCTGCGGAGATCATCCACGCCTTCGGCATCTTGAAAAAGGCGGCGGCGATCGCCAACCACGCGCTCAAGCCGGAAAAAATGACGGACGAGAAGCTTGCCGCCATCAGCGATGCGTGCGACGAGGTGATGTCCGGCGCGCTGCGCGCGCATTTCCCGCTGGTGGTGTGGCAGACGGGCAGCGGCACGCAGTCCAACATGAACGCAAATGAGGTCATCGCCAACCGCGCCAACCAGATTGCAGGCAAAAAGCTGCTGCATCCCAACGACGATATCAACATGAGCCAGTCCTCCAACGATACCTTCCCCACCGCGATGCACATCTGCGCGGTGCTGGCCATCGAGGAGAAGGTTTTCCCTGCCATTGACGCGCTCGTCGCCACCTTCCGCCGCCTGGAGCGGGAAAACGAGGACGTGGTCAAGTCGGGCCGCACCCATCTGCAGGACGCAACGCCCATCAAGTTTTCGCAGGAGATCAGCGGCTGGCGCGCCTCGCTGGAAAAGGATAAAAAGATGCTGGCGCGCGCCCTGCCTGAGCTGAAGGAGCTGGCGCTGGGCGGCACGGCGGTGGGCACCGGCCTCAACGCGCCGGCGGGCTTTGACGTCAAGGTGGCCGAGGCAGTCTCCAAGATCACGGGCAAGACCTTTGTCACCGCGGAAAACAAGTTTCACGCGCTGACCTCCAAGGACGAGCTGGTGTTTGCCCACGGCGCCCTCAAGGCGCTGGCCTGCGACATGATGAAGATCGCCAACGACGTGCGCTGGCTGGCAAGCGGCCCGCGCGACGGCTTGGGCGAGATCCACATCCCTGAAAACGAGCCTGGCTCCTCCATCATGCCCGGCAAGGTCAACCCCACCCAGTGCGAGGCGGTCACCATGGTGGCCGTGCAGGTGATGGGCAACGACGTGGCGGTGGGCATGGCGGCCTCCCAAGGCAATTTTGAGCTCAACGTGTTCATGCCGGTGTGCATCTACAACTTTTTGCAGTCGGCGCGGCTGCTTGCCGAGAGCATCCTCTCCTTTAATAACAACTGCGCCGTGGGCATTACCGCCAACCGCGAGAAGATGCACCACAACCTGCACAACTCGCTGATGCTGGTCACCGCGCTGAACCCCTACATCGGCTATGAAAACGCGGCCAAAACCGCCAAAAAGGCCTTCAAGGAGAACATCTCCCTGAAGGAGGCCTGCGTGGCGCTGGGCTTTTTGAGCGCGGAGAAATTTGACGAGGTATTCCATCCGGAGCAGATGGTTTAAAAAGCGCCGCGTCTAAGAGAAGCAGACTTTTTACAAGCCTGTAGCGCTGAAATGGAAAGGAACATCGAAGCGATGATTTTTAGTTATTATCCCGGCTGCACGCTTAAAACCAAGGCAAAGGCGCTGGATGACTACGCGCGCAAAAGCGCCGAGGCGCTGGGCGTCACGCTGGAGGAGCTGCCCGAGTGGCAGTGCTGCGGCGGCGTCTACCCCATGGCAAAGGACGAGATCGCGACCAAGCTCTCCTCGGTGCGCGCGCTCAAAAGCGCCCGCGCGCTGGGGCGCGACCTTGTGACCATGTGCTCGGCGTGCCACAACGTCATCAAACAGGTCAACCACGCGGTGCAGACCGACGAGGATATGGCCGCCAAGGTCAACAACTACATGGCGGATGAGACGCCCTATCATGGAGAGACGCGCGTGCTGCACTTTTTGGAGGTGCTGCGCGACGTGGTGGGCTTTGATCAAGTAAAAGCAGCGGTCAAAGCGCCGCTTGCGGGGCAGAGGATCGCCCCCTACTACGGCTGCCTGCTGCTGCGCCCCGGCAAGGTGATGGCCATGGACAATCCGGAAAAACCCACCATCATGGAGGACCTGCTGCGCGCGCTGGGCGCCGAGCCGGTAACCTACCCCGAGCGCAACGAGTGCTGCGGCGGCTACGTCACGCTGGAGGACCCCGCCCTGGCGCGCGCCAGGAGCAGCGCCGTGGTAGAGAGCGCCAAAGAGCACGGCGCACAGGCCATCATCACCGCCTGCCCGCTGTGCCTCTACAACCTCAAAAAGCACGCGGGCGAAGCCGGCCTGCCCGTGCTGTATTTTACCGAGCTGCTCGCCCAGGCGCTGGGCGTCAAGGAATAAGGGGGAGAGGTTATGGCAAACAACGATCGCGAACAGATCCTTCGTTCCAGCGGCGTGGACGTATTAAAATGCATGAAGTGCGGCAAATGCTCCGCTACCTGCCCTTCCTACGACGCGATGGAATACCATCCCCACCAGTTCGTCTACATGGTGGAAAAAGGGGAGATTGCGCCGCTGCTCCACTCCAAATCGCTCTACACCTGCCTGTCCTGCTTTGCGTGCGTGGAGCGCTGCCCCCGCGGCGTGGAGCCGGCAAAGATCGTGGAGGCGGTGCGCCTGGTCGCCATCCGCAAACGTGGCGAGAACCACCTTTTGCAGGACCAGGTGCCGCAGCTGCTCGACGAGGACCTGCCCCAGCAGGCCATCGTCAGCGCGCTTCGCAAATACAGTAAGTAAGGAGGGGAGAAGGCAATGCAAAGAATTGGTGTATTTGTATGTTGGTGCGGCAGCAACATCGCCGCCACTGTGGACGTGGAGGCCGTGGCTTCGGCATTGAGCCGCGAGCCGGGCGTCGTGCACGCCGCCAACTATCAATATATGTGCTCGGAAGCGGGCCAGAACATGATCAAGGACGCCATCGTCGATTACAAGCTCACCGGCGTTGTGATCTGCTCCTGCTCGCCCCGCATGCACGAGGCGACCTTCCGCAAAACCGCGGCCGCGGCAGGCCTTAACCCGTACATGGTGGAGATCGCCAACATCCGCGAGCAGTGCTCCTGGATTCATAAGGATAAGCAGACCGGCACGGAAAAGGCCATCATCCTGGGCCGCGCGGCCATCGCCAAGGTGCATTTGAACGCGCCGCTGGTGGCGGGCGAGAGCCCAGTGGTCAAGCGCGCGCTGGTCATCGGCGGCGGCATCGCCGGCATCCAGACTGCGCTGGACATCGCCGACGCGGGCTTTGAGGTGGACATCGTGGAGAAGTCCCCCACCATTGGCGGCAAGATGGCCCAGTTGGATAAGACATTCCCCACGCTGGACTGCGCGGCCTGCATCCTCACCCCTAAAATGGTGGATGCGGCGCAGCATGAGAAGATTCACATCTATGCCTACAGCGAGGTATCCCAGGTCAAGGGGTTTGTGGGCAACTTTACCGTGCAGATCAAGCGCAAGGCCCGCTACGTCAAGGAGGACGTGTGCACGGGCTGCGGGGTGTGCACGGAGAAATGCCCCCAGAAGCGCGTGCCCAATGCGTTCAACATGGGTATGGACAACCGACGCGCCATCTACATCCCCTTTGCGCAGGCGGTGCCCAAGGTGGCCACCATTGACGCGGATTACTGCACCATGCTCAAGACGGGCAAGTGCGGCGTGTGCTCCAAGGTGTGCACCGCGGGCGCGATCGATTATAAACAGAAGGATACATACATCGAGCAGCAGTACGGTGCCATCGTGGTGGCCACCGGCTACAACATCATCGATCTGAAGGACTTTGACGAGTTCGCCTACAGCCAGAGCCCCGACGTGGTCACCTCGCTGGAGTTTGAGCGCATCACCAACGCAGCCGGCCCCACGGCCGGCCAGCTGCTGCGCCCCTCCGACGGCAGGCATCCCCACACCATCGTGTTTGTGCAGTGCGTGGGCAGCCGCGATACATCGGGCTGCGGCAAGCCCTACTGCTCGAAAATCTGCTGCATGTACACCGCCAAGCACGCGATGCTCACGCGCGAAAAGTACCCGGATACCGACGTCTACGTGTTCTACATCGACGTGCGCACCCCGGGCAAGAACTTTGACGAGTTCTACCGCCGCGCGGTGGAGGAGTACGGCGTGCACTATATCAAGGGCATGGTGGGCAAGGTGGCCCCACGTGCCGACGGCAAGCTGATGGTGCAGGCGTCCGACCTGATCGCCAACGAGCAGCTGCACATCGAGGCGGACATGGTGGTGCTGGCCGCGGCCATCGAGCCGGATAAGACGGCCCGCCCCCTTGCCACGATGCTCACCGCCAGCATGGATACCAACGACTTCTTCACCGAGGCGCATCCCAAGCTGCGCCCCGTGGAAAGCCCCACGGCGGGCGTGTTCCTCTCGGGCGCGTGCCAGGGCCCCAAGGACATCCCCGAGACGGTGTCTCAGGCGGGCGCGGCCGCGGCCAAGGTGATCGGCCTGCTGGCCAAGGATAAGCTCACCTGCAACCCCTGCGTGGCCCACTCCGACGAGATGATGTGCAACGGCTGCTCTTCCTGCGAGAAGGTGTGCCCCTACGGCGCCATCACCTACATCGACAAGGAGTTCCGCATGCCAAACCGCACGGTGGCCGTGCGCCGCGTGGCGCAGGTCAACCCCGCGGTATGCCAGGGCTGCGGCGCATGCACCGTGGCCTGCCCCTCGGGCGCGATGGATCTAAACGGGTTCTCCAACAGACAGATCATGGCGGAGGTGGATGCGATATGCAAATGACGCAAGAGAAAGAGTTCAAGCCGACGATCGTCGCCTTCTGCTGCAACTGGTGCTCCTACGCGGGCGCGGACCTGTCGGGCACCAACCGCCTGAGCTACCCCGCCAACGTCAAGATCATCCGCGTTCCCTGCTCCTGCCGCGTCAACCCCATGTTCATCCTGCGGGCGTTCCAACGCGGCGCGGACGGCGTGATCATCTGCGGCTGCCATCCGGGCGACTGTCATTACACTACGGGCAACTACTACGCGCGCCGGCGCATGACGCTGCTTTTCAGCATGCTGGATTACCTGGGCATTGAGCGCGAGCGCACCCGCGTGGAGTGGGTGTCCGCCGCCGAGGGCGCCAAGTTTGCCGCCACCATGAACGACTTTGTGGCCGCGGTCACCCGCCTGGGCGAGAACAAGAGATTGGAGGATTTGAGATGCAAGCAGCAATGATTGAGCGTGCCAAGGCGCTCTTGCAGGACAAAACCGTCCAACGCGTTCTGGGCTGGAAGACCGGCGAATTCGCATACGACATCACTCCCGCCGTCTTTGAGACGGCTGAGGCGCTGGAGCGGGACTTTGTCTATAACGACTTCTGCGGCGCGAATCTCTCAAAGTACCTGATCGCCGAATCCCGCAAGGAGGGCAGGGTGTTGGTGTTTCTCAAACCCTGCGACACCTACAGCTTTAACCAGCTGCTGATGGAGCACCGCATTTTGCGCGATAACGTATACGCCATCGGCATTCCCTGCCAGGGCATGGCGGATATAGAATTGATCCAGGACAGGGATATCTCAGGCATCACGGGCGTGCACGCAGACGGCGACGATCTGGTGGTGGAGACCCTCTATGGAGAGGCGTGCGTGCCCCGCGCTGCGGTGCTGGCTGAGCGCTGCGCCGTCTGCAAGAGCAAAAAACACGTGGCCTATGATGAGCTGATGGGTGAGGAAGGCGACGTGCTGGAGAGCGGGCGCTTCGACATGGTGGAGAAGTTGGAAAACATGACTCCCGATGAACGCTTTGCGTTCTGGCGCGGCGAACTTTCGCGCTGTATCCGCTGCAACGCGTGCCGCAACGTGTGCCCCGCGTGCAGCTGCGAGCGCTGCGTGTTTGACAACCCCGCCTCGGGCGTCGCTCAAAAGGCAGCTGCGGACAGCTTTGAGGAAAATATGTTCCACATCATCCGCGCCTTCCACGTGGCGGGCCGCTGCACGGACTGCGGGGAATGCTCGCGGGTGTGCCCGCAGCACATTCCGCTGCACCTGCTTAACCGCAAATTTATCAAGGATATCAACGCGCTTTACGGCGAATACCAGGCGGGCGCGGACGCGGAGGCGCGCGCACCGCTGACCAATTTCACCTTTGACGATGCGGAACCGAGCGTCGTGCAGGAAAGAGGGGTGAAGTGAGCACCATGAAAAAGATCGCACTGGATCGATTGGACGCGCTGTTTGCCGCCATTGCCGCCGCGCAGAACCTCTACCTGCCGGTGGATACCAAGGAGGGCGCGCAGTACCAACTGTGGCGTGAGGGTATCACCATGAGCCGCGCGCTCAACACAAACCGCAGCGCCAAGGACTTCTTTTTCCCGCAGACGGAGAACCTGGCGGACTTCAAGGTGGCGGGCAAGACCATCACCGTAGAGGATGCCCGCAAAGAGATGGAGGACTTCGTACTCTTTGGCGTGCGCGCCTGCGATGCGCGCAGCTTCGCCATCCTCGATAAGGTGTTCCTCGCAGAGCCGGTGGACACCTACTACCAGAACCGCCGCGCGCACGCAACCGTGGTGACGCTTGCCTGTACGCGCCCGGCGGAGACCTGCTTTTGCGGCGCGTTCGGCATCGACGCCGCCGCGCCCGAGGGGGACGTCGTCTGCCATATGACGGAGGACGCGCTCTACCTGTGCGCGCAGAGCGAGAAGGGCGAGATGCTGCTTGCGCGCGTGGACGGCCTGCTCTCGGACGCGGACGACGCGGCCGTTTTGGCGCAGCAAAAGGAGATTCGGGCGCTGCTGGAGCGCCTGCCCCTTCGCCAGCTGCCGCTGGGCGCCTTTACGCCGGAAAAGCTGCTGGAGATCTTCAACTCGGAAATGTGGGCCCCCCTCTCGGAGGCGTGCCTGGGCTGCGGCACCTGCACCTTTGTCTGCCCCACGTGCCAGTGCTACGACATCCGGGATTTTGACACCGGCCACGGCGTCAAGCGCTTCCGCTGCTGGGATTCGTGCATGTACTCGGATTTCACGCTGATGGCGCACGGCAACCCCCGCACCTCGCAGGTGGAGCGCTTCCGCCAGCGCTTTATGCACAAGCTGGTGTACTTCCCCGCCAATAACGATGGGGAGTACGGCTGCGTGGGTTGCGGGCGCTGCCTGGCCAAGTGCCCCATCTCCATGAACATCGTCAAGGTCATCAAAGCGATAGGGGGAACGGAAAATGCCTGATGTAAGAGAGACGCTCATTCCCCAGATCGGGGTAGTCACCGACGTGCGCATCGATACGCCGGACGTCAAAACCTTCCGCGTGGTCGCGCCCGATGGCGGCAAATGCTTTGAACATATCCCCGGCCAGTGCGCCATGCTCTCCATCCCCGGCGTGGGGGAGGCGATGTTCTCTATCACCTCCTCGCCCACCAACCAGGAATATATGGAGTTCAGCATCAAAAAATGCGGCTGCCTGACCGATTGGCTGCACCAGATGGACGTGGGGCAGCAGATCACCATCCGCGGGCCCTACGGCAACGGCTTTCCGGTGGAGACGGCCTTCAAGGGAAAGGATTTGCTCTTTATCGCCGGCGGCATCGGGCTTGCCCCCCTGCGCTCGGTGATCAACTACGTGCGCCACTACCGCGAGAACTACGGCAGCGTGGATATCGTCTACGGCTCGCGCAGCAAGGAAGATCTGGTGGATTACCATGAGATCCTCGATGAATGGTGCAATGAGGCGGGCATCAACGTGTACCTGACCATTGACCGCGCGCAGGAGGGCTGGGACGGCCACGTGGGCTTTGTGCCCAACTACGTCAAGGAGCTGGGCTTTGATACCGGCAAAACCGCCGTCATCTGCGGGCCGCCCATCATGATCAAGTTCACGCTGGCCGGCCTGCAGGAGCTGGGCTTTAACAAGACGCAGGTGTACACCACCATGGAACTGCGCATGAAGTGCGGCGTAGGCAAATGCGGCCGCTGCAATATCGGCTCCAAATACGTCTGCAAGGACGGCCCCGTATTCCGCTGCGACCAGCTCGACGAGTTGCCCAGCGAATACTGATGCAAAAAGGAGAGAGCAATCATGCAAGATATGGTCAATGTATTTTTATTCGGTAAAAAATACAGCGTGCCGTCCAGCCTGACGATCATGCGGGCGATGGAGTACGCCGGCTACCAGCTGGTGCGCGGCTGCGGCTGCCGCAACGGCTTCTGCGGCGCGTGCGCCACCATTTACCGCATCAAGGACCAGCGCGAGCTAAAGACATGCCTGGCCTGCCAGACGCAGGTGCAGGATAATATGTACGTGGCGACGCTGCCCTTTTTCCCGCTGGTCAAACAGGTGTATGATATCGAAAAGGTGAAGCCCACCGAGCAGATCATGATGCAGCTTTACCCTGAAATCTACAGCTGCATCGGCTGCAATGCCTGCACCAAGGCGTGCCCGCAGAACCTCAACGTGATGCAGTACATCGCCTACGCGCAGCGGGGTGCGTACGAAAAGTGCGCGGAGGAATCCTTTGACTGCGTGATGTGCGGCATCTGTTCCTCGCGCTGCCCCGCGGGCATCTCACACCCGCAGGTGGCGATGCTGGCGCGCCGCCTCAACGGCAAATATCTGGCGCCCAAGTCCCAGCATCTGGAGGACCGCGTACGGGAAATTGAAAACGGCACCTTTACGGAGCTGCTCGAGGCCCTGATGGGCAAGCCCATTGCGGAACTCAAGGAGCTCTACAATACCCGCGAGATCGAGAAATAAGGAGGGGAAAGCGCTGATGTATACCGATGAAATGCGCGCATCCATGCAAAAAGTGGCGGCGGCGCGTGAGAAAAACGCCCGCTTTGAACCGCGGCGCATGACCGCCGAGGAAAAGGAAAACCTGCTGGCCACGTATCATCCGGATTATAAAAAGGAGCAGTTTGTCACCCTCCAGGCGGGCCCCAATAAGGGGGAGAAGGCGCCTATCGAGCTTGCGGCGCTGCTGCAGGGCAACAGCCGCATCCGGCCAGACGTGGTCAATTTGCATGATGTGGCGTACGATGTGGACGTGCTGGTCATCGGCGGCGGCGGCGCGGGCGCGTCGGCAGCCATCGAGGCCCACCACGCCGGCGCCAACGTGATGATCGTCACCAAACTGCGCATTGGCGATGCAAATACCATGATGGCCGAGGGCGGCATCCAGGCCGCCGATAAGCCCAACGATTCGCCCGCCATCCACTATTTGGACGCCATGGGCGGGGGGCATTTTGCCAATAAGCCGGAGCTGCTCTACGAGCTGGTATCCCGCGCGCCCGCCGCCATTCAGTGGCTCAATGCGCTGGGCGTGGAGTTTGACAAGGACGCCGACGGCACCATGATCACCACCCACGGCGGCGGCACCTCGCGCAAGCGTATGCACGCGGCCAAGGATTACTCCGGCGCGGAGATCATGCGCACCCTGCGCGATGAGGTGCTCAACCTGGGCATCCCGGTGGTGGACTTTACCTCCGCCATCGAGCTGATCCTTGATACCCAGGGCAGGGCGGCCGGCGCGGTGCTGATGAACATGGAGACCAAGGAGCTGATGGTGGCGCGCGCCAAAACGGTGATCATCGCCACCGGCGGCGCGGGCCGCATGCACTACCAGGGCTTCCCCACCTCCAACCACTACGGCGCCACGGCCGACGGCCTTGTGCTGGCCTACCGCGTGGGCGCCAAGCTGCTCTACGCGGATACGCTGCAATACCATCCCACGGGCGTGGCCTATCCGGAGCAGATCTTTGGCGCGCTGGTAACGGAGAAGGTGCGCTCGGTGGGCGCCAAGCTCATCAACCGCGAGGGAGAGGTGTTTATGCACCCGCTGGAGACGCGCGACGTGGCGGCAGCCTCCATTATCCGCGAGTGCAGCACGCGCGATCTGGGCGTGCACACCGCAGAGGGCGTGGGCGTATGGCTGGATACCCCCATGATCGAGCTGGGTAGCGGCGCAGGCACCATCGAAAAGCGCATCCCCGCCATGATGCGCATGTTTGCGCAGTACGGCATCGACATCCGCAAGGACCCCATATTGGTCTATCCCACGCTGCACTATCAAAACGGCGGCATTCAAATTGACAAAACGGGCCTCTCCGGCGTGGAGAACCTTTATGTCGCCGGCGAGGCGGTGGGGGGCATCCACGGCCGCAACCGGCTGATGGGCAACTCCCTGCTGGATATCATCGTCTTTGGGCGCATCGCGGGCACGAACGCCGCGGCCAGGGCCAAAGAGACCGCCACCGCAGAGCTGACGCTTGCGCACGTGGACGCTTATGCCAAGGAACTGGCGGCGGCCGGCATCCACACGGACGTGGTTTCTCCCCGCCTGCTGCCCGACTACACCCGTAAAAAATAACAACTATATTACGAGTAAAGGATGGACTTACCTATGGCTACAGATTTAGCGAGCGTCTTTGAAACACTGATGATCGTCTGCTTCGGCCTTTCCTGGCCCATGGCGATTGTGCGCTCCGTGCGCTCCCGCTCCACCAAGGGCAAAAGCCTGATGTTTATGTGCTTTATTGCCTTTGGCTACGTGTGCGGCATCGCATCCAAGCTGATGACCCAGACCTACAACCTGGCCTTCTGGTTCTATTTCCCGAACATCATCATGGTGTGCACGGATATCGCGCTGTACTTCCGCAACCGCGCCTATGAGCGCAAGCTGGAGGCTGCCGGCGAGAAAAAGGCCGGCTGACGCCGGTTTGACCAAATCTTTGGATGAGGAAGGGGAACATACAAATGAAATTGACCATCTGTATCGGCAGCGCTTGTCACCTAAAAGGCTCGCATCAGGTGATCGAGTCCCTCCAGCGCCTGATCAAGGCGCACAACGTGTCCGATAAAGTGGAGCTGGCCGGCTCCTTCTGCAAGGGCGAATGCCAGAGCGACGTCTGCGTGACGGTGGACGGCAATGTGTTTTCTGTAAAGCCAGAGGACGTGGAGACCTTTTTTGCAGATGAGGTGCTGGGGAAGATTTGACGAAGTGAAAAAGGGGCGCCCGCATATGCGGGCGCCCCTTTTTTGTGCTCAAACACAACCGAAGACGGCAGGTTCATTTTTTCAACCCACAGGCAGATAGAACCGTTATAAACGATCTTGGTAAGCTGCCTGACAATGCTATTATACCCCGAAGACCCTCAAAATGCTATAGAATTGCTCTATGTTCCTTTAATGATACCTGCAGTATTAGATTGCAATGAGCTCCTTCAATGATACCTGCAGTATTTGGTATAGATACTTGACGACAGCAGTCGCTTGTGCTATTCTGAGCGCATCAGGGTAGAGATAACAAGAAGCGCCGATCACTATCATTCCACTGCAATGATCGACACTTCAAGGGAAAGCAGTGCTCCATAGCAACATGGCTTTCGACATTTTTTACTGTAGCAACTAAGGGTGTCCATGTCAATGCTTTTCGTGCCAATCCGTAAAGGAAAGGGGGATCGTTTTATTACGAGGCTCTTTATCTTGGTAAACAAAATGGATAAACGGAAGGATGATATGTATGGACCCGACGTATGCAACAAAAATCAGGATGACACGCGGTTGCGCACATTCCGATAGTCTACTGGAAATTGAAGACGTTTATTTGGCCAATGGGGTTGGAGAAGGGTATTTCAGCAAGGAAATGGTTTACGATTATCTTGTTGAAAATGCAGGTGCAGTGCGCGTGAACATCCCTCCTTACCCCAAGCTTGTTCCGGCAACCAGCAAGTACGGCGAGAAATACGTCCGTTCAAGACCAAACGCAAGCGGGAAGGACAACCTTCTGTGCCTCCCGCGCGAGTAAAGACCTACCCTGTAAAACGAGATGTACAACTTAAACGTAACAGCGTAACAGGCGCCCGCGTACGCGGGCGCCTCTTTTATCTCCCTTTGGGCGGCGTGGGGTCGTCCGTGCGCCCCAGCAGGTAATCGGTAGAAGTGTTGTAGTAATCCGCAAGCACAATCAGGTATTCGATGGGCAGCGTGCGATAGCCTGTCTCATAACGCGAGTACACGTTTTGACGAATATGTAACAGCGCCGCTATTTCTTCCTGCGTTGCCTGTGCATCTTCGCGCATATCGCGCAGCCGCTCAAACCGCATGCCCATTACCACCTCTCTTGCATGCATTCTAACGCATGCCCAAACGGTGCTATTGATTCTATGACCATACGGTGATGAAATATTCGTAAAATGGGTATAAAAGAGGATGATAGCGTGACTTGTGAAAACAGTTGGTGCATTTATCAAAAGGATATGCAGTGCACCCTTTCCCACATATCCCTTGATGCGCATGGGCAGTGCCAAAACTGTTTGTATTTTGAAATCGACGCAAGTTTGCTGGAGCGGCTAAAAAAGGAAACGCAGCTATATTATCATGCAATGGATGATGAAACTGGAATGATAAAAAAGTGATGGAGAAATTCCTTAGATGTATAAGGTATTAAATACGGTTTAATAAAAACCGCTCCGGCGCAACCCATGCGCCGGAGCGGTTATCTTTCATCATTCGTTGATGTGTCTTTACGCGCCTGCGTCGATTAACCCCAACTTCGCCTTCCAGCGCAACACCCGCGCGACCGAGGCATCGATGGATGCCTCGGCGATCGTGCCGTCCTGTACGGCGGCGATCACCGCGGGCATCTGTTGATCGTATTCAGAGCTGATGAGCATATCGTTGCCCGCAAGCACTGCCTTGACGGCCGCGTCGCCCACGGCGTATTTTTTGTGGATCGCGTCCATCAAAAGGTCGTCGGACATGATTACCCCTTCAAAGCCTAGCTCCTGGCGCAGCAGCGTGTGCACCGCGGGCGAGAGGGAGGCGGGGTTCTCCCCGTCCATGCAGGTGACGACGTTGTGGCTCACAAGCACGCTGCCCGCGCCGCTTGCGATGCCCGCGGAGAAGGGCTTCAGGTCACTGGCGTGGAAGTGCTCCAGGCTGCGTTCGTCGATGGAAAAGCCTGTGTGGGTATCCCGGTTGTTGCCGTAGCCGGGGAAGTGCTTGAGCGTGCAGCCCATGTTCTGCCGGTTCATCTCGCTCACCACACGCTGCACGTAGGCGCTGGTAGCCTGCGCGTTCTGCCCGAAGGCGCGCGCGTTGATGTAATCGTCGGCATTGGTGGATACGTCGCACACCGGCGCGAGGTTGACGTTGACACCCAGGCTGCGCAGCAGCTGGCATTTCTCCGCGGTATCGGCGGTGATGGCGTCAAACCCACCCGCGGCGTAGAGCTGCTGGGGCGACTGGAACGCGCTCGCGCGGTACTGCGGGTAACGGCTGATGCGCACAACCGTGCCGCCTTCCTCGTCTACGCCCACCAGCAGCGGCACCCCGGATTGCTGCTGCCAGGCGTCGATCGTGCCCTTCAAGTTCTGGGGCGTGGCGTTCTTGGTGTTCTCGGCAAAGAGAATGACGCCGCCTACATGGTACTGTGCGATGGTTTGGCCCGCGTCCGTCTCCGGGCAGCGGATGAAGAACATCTGGCCCACCTTTTGCTCCAGCGTCATGCCCTCGATCATGGCGGCGATGGGATCCTGCGCCGCGCTCGGCGCGGGCGGGGCCGTGATAAGTGCAACGGCCAGGGCGTGCTGTGGCGCGTCCTCCCGGTAGGTGACCGCCACCGTCGCGCCCACCATCAGACCCGTGTCGCCCAGCGACATATCCGCGTCCACCGTATCAAAGACGCGCGTACCGCCGCTGGAAAGCGCCAGCGTCAGGCTGTGCATGCTAGCGTCCTGCACCACGCCCTGCACGCACGCGCGCTGCGCTGTAGCCGAGGGGAAGGGGCTGGCGCTTGTCAGCGCGGAGGGCACGCCAGAGGTCTCCCTGATGGGGGCGCATCCGGCGCAGAGTGCCAGGGCCAGCAGCAGTACCAGCGTGATTCGTTTCTTCATCAGGGGGAACCGCCTTTCCATATAAAGCATGTTATATTATATATTTTATCATCTCATTGTAAACATGGCACGTTTATCTTTATATTGCTTGCATCAAGGGGGCAAATTGCCTATGATGGAGACAACCGTTATTTGCACATTAAAGGAGAATCGCATCGATGAACAGACATTTGGTTGTGATGTCCGTGGACGCCATGGTGTACGAGGACTTTGACGTGATGCGCGGCCTGCCCCACTTTGCGCCGTTTTTTACCGAGGGCGCGCGCGTCAACCGGGTACGCAGCTGCTATCCCGCGCTCACCCATCCCATCCACGCCAGCATCGTGACGGGTTGCTGGCCGGTGCGCACCGGCATCTGCAACAATGAGATCTTCACCCCGGGCGATCCCGCGCCCGATTGGTACAACAACCTGTCCGATATTCAGGTGCCCACCATCTTTCACGCGGCGCACGCGGCGGGCTACACCAGCGCGTGCAGCCGCTGGCCGGTGACCAGCCTTGCGGGGGATGTGATCGATTACCTGGTGCCTGAGGTGCTGCGCGAGGAGGCGGACGTGGCCGCCCCGTTGTTGCGCCAGGGCAGCGGGCCCATCATGGCAGATATCGTGGCGCCCAATCTGCACCGCCTAAACGGCAACAAGCGCCCCAACTACGACGCCTTTGCCAACGCATGCGCGGCGGATATCCTGCGCAAGTACCGGCCCAACCTGCTCTTTACCCACCCTGGGCAGGTGGATACCACGCGCCACCGCTACGGGGTGTTCAGCGACAAGGTGCCCGAGGCGCTGGCGCTGGTGGACAGCTGGCTGGGCGCGCTGATGCAGGCGGCGCGCGATGCGGGCATCTACGAGCAGACGGACTTTGTGGTGCTCTCCGACCACGGGCAGCTGGACATTGTGCGGACGCTCTGCCCCAACGTGCTGTTTGCCGATGCGGGGCTGATCACGCTGGACGCGCAGGGAGGTGTCGCGCACTGGGAGGCGTATATGCAGTCCGCCGCGCTGTCGGGACAGGTGTTTTTGCGCGATCCTGGGGATGCGCAGCTCTGCCAGCGGGTGTACGCGCTACTGCGGCGCTGGTGTGACGAGGGCATCTACGGCATGAGCCAGGTGCTCACCGCAGAGGAGGCGCGGGAAGAATACCACCTGGCGGGCGGGTTCTCGTTTGTGGTGGAGACGGATGGCTACACCTCCTTTGGCAACGACTGGCGGCGGCCGCTGGTGCGCCCGCTGGACGCAAGCGACTATAAGTACGGCCATGCCACGCACGGGCATATGCCCGAAAAAGGGCCGCAGCCCCCGCTGCTGTGCATGGGCCCGCATTTTGCCCCAGGCGCGGTGCTGGAGACAGCGGATATCGTGGACGAGGCGCCCACCTTTGCCCGCGCGCTGGGCCTGCAGATGCCCAGTGCGGACGGCAAGGCGCTGGAGGCGCTGCTGCGCTGAAACTGCGTTGTACAAGGCCGGCGGATGTCCGCCGGCCTTTTTGCGTACATTTGCTTGAAAAACGTACATATGCTGTAACAGGCGCCGCGCATCTTAAAAGCAAAGTGTGGCGCGTTGAAATGCGCCTGGGCCTATGCTACAATAGCAACCAGGGATCGCCGCAATACGCGTTTTTTCGCGCACAGACGGCGCGCCGATGCGTCAGATTTTTATAGAAAAGGAGCGCTTTGCATGGATTTTTTCAAGCCTGCCGCGGCACTGGACCCATCGCGGGCGTTCCCCATGTTCGGCGCGGGGCACATCGCGCTGCTTGCGCTGGTGGCGCTGGGGGTGACGCTGGCGCTGCGCGCGGTGAAAAAGCTGCCCGCTGATCGGGCATGGCGCGTGCTGTGCATCGCGGCCGTGGCCGTGCCGGTGCTGGAATTCTCCCACACCCTTTGGATGTATTTTTGCGGCACCACGCAGATCGTCAAACTGCTGCCGCTGCACCTGTGTGCGATGCAGAGCATCTTTATCCCCCTTGCGGTGCTGAGCAAAAAGGATGTGTTTCGCGAGTTTATCTACGCCACGTCCGTGTTGGGCGGCGCGTTCGGCATTCTGTTCCCCGCGGGGGTGGCGGACGCCTATCCGCTTTGGCATTACCAAAGCATCCAGACGGTGCTGCTGCACAGCCTGCTGATCTTTGTGCCGCTGGCCTTGATCACCACGGGGACGTTTAGGCCCGACGTGCGGCGCTTCCCCAGGGTGCTGTGCATCTTCTTGTGCGTGGCGCTGGCCGCGGCGCTGGTGGACTTTGGCTTTGGGCAGAACTATATGTTCCTCAACCTGCCGCCGGAGGGCACGCCCCTTGTGTGGATTTATAACACGCTGGGCCGCCCCGCCTACCTGCTGACCACTTTCCTGCTGCTGGCGGGCATGAGCATCGCGATGTACATCCCCTTCTGGCCCAAAGCGCGCGGCGTGGCGGCGCAGGAGGAAGGCGCGCAGGAGGGCCGCGCCGTCAACCGCCGCTGAGCATTTCCAAGCAAGCATGCGTGAGTTGAAATTATCAACGATTGCGGACACACCGCTTACCGTGGCTGGTCGCATGCCGCGAGGCATGCGTGGGTTGAAATTTTGATAGTTTGGAGATAGGAACCAGATTGGACAAGGCGCATGCCGCAAGGCATGCATGGATTGAAATAATCGCGACGGCGGACCGGGTCCCGTGATCCAAAGTCGTGCGCCGCGAGGCACACGTGGATTGAAGTGCCAAGACGCATACGATGCGATAACGTTGAGCTATCACATGCCACAAGGCATGCGCGCCTGCACATTGGCAGGCGCGCTTTTTTTCCGAAATCCCCCTTGACATCCCATATATAGTGTGTACAATGGAATTACAACACAATATGTGCCGTCGAAGCGATGCTTGATGCATGGGAATGCGGTGCGAATCCGCAGCAGCTCACACTACTGTAAAAGCTACGAACACCCGCAGATAAACGGCCACTGCGCGATATGCGTGGGAAGGCGCGCGGGCAAGTAGGCTGGAAGCTTTAAGCCAGGAGACCGGTCGATTTTGGCACGAAGAAGATACGAACATCGGTGAGGATGGACGCTTCCAAAGGCCGGTTGCCCATGGCGCGGATTGCCAGGCGCGCGGCCGCGATACGGAAACCCCAGAAAAAGCCAATGCGGGCTTCTTTTTTTGTGTGCATTTACAAAAAACGGAGGGTATGGGAATGTTTCAGAGCATTGTAAAGCGGGACGGACGCGTAGCAAATTACCATATTGATAAGATCGCGCGCGCCATCGCCAAGGCCATGGCGGCGGGCGGGCGCAAGGACGCGGGCGAGAGCATGCGCCTTGCGGGCATAGTGGAGGCCAAGCTGGCGGAGAAGTTCGGCGATGCGGCCCCAGGCGTGGAGGATGTGCAGGACGTGGTGGAGATGGTGCTGATGGAGCAGGGTTATCCGTTTGTGGCCAAAAAGTATATCGTGTACCGCGCCGAGCGCACCAAAGCGCGCGAGATGAACACCCGCCTGATGCGCATCTACGATGAATTGACCAACGCGGACGCGCACGCCAGCGATATCAAGCGCGACAACGCCAACGTGGACGGCGATACGGCCATGGGCGTGATGCTCAAGTACGGCTCGGAGGGGGCCAAGGATTACTACGAAAAATGCATCCTTACCTCCCAGCAAAGCAAGGCACACGCATCGGGGGACATCCATATCCACGACTTCGACTTCTATACCCTGACGACCACCTGCTGCCAGATCGATCTGCTCAAACTATTCCGCGGCGGCTTTTCCACGGGCCACGGTTTCCTGCGCGAGCCCAACGATATCCAGAGCTACGCGGCGCTGGCCTGCATCGCCATCCAGTCCAACCAGAACGACCAGCACGGCGGCCAGAGCGTCCCCAATTTTGACTATGGCCTGGCGCCGGGCGTGGCCAAAACGTACAAAAAGCGTTACGCGGAGAACCTCTGTAAGGCGCTCAGCCTGCTTTACGGCGGGGAGCAATGCGCGCTTGAAGCGGTGCAGGCGGCGCTTGCGGACATCGAAGCCAAAACGGGCGCGCGCCCCACGCTTGCCATGGAGGACGCCTTCAACCAGGCGGAGGCAGCCTGGCTTGCGGGGCTTGTGCCCGATGCGCAGGTGCGCCAACAGGCGCACAAGTTCGCCACGCAATGCGCGCTGCGCGAGACGGAGAAGGCCACCTACCAGGCCATGGAGGCGCTGGTGCACAACCTCAACACCATGCACAGCCGCGCGGGGGCGCAGACCCCCTTTTCCTCCATCAACTACGGCACCGATACAAGCCCCGAGGGCCGCATGGTGATCCGCAACATCCTGCTGGCCACCGAGGCGGGGCTGGGCATGGGCGAGACGCCCATCTTCCCCATCCACATCTTCAAGGTCAAGGAGGGGGTCAATTATAACCCGGGCGACCCTAACTACGACCTGTTCCATCTGGCCTGCCGGGTGAGCGCCAAGCGCCTGTTTCCCAACTTCTCGTTTCTGGACGCGCCCTACAACCTGCAGTACTACCGCCCGGGCCATCCCGAGACGGAGATTGCCTACATGGGCTGCCGCACCCGCGTGATGGGCAATGTGTACGACCCTGCGCAGCAGGTCACCTTCGGGCGGGGGAACTTGAGCTTTACCTCCATCAACCTGCCGCGCATCGCCATCAACGCAAAAGGCAATATCGAATGGTTTTTCGAGGAACTGGAGCGCAAGATGGACCTGGTCACCAAGCAGCTGCTGGATCGCTTCCGCATCCAGGCGGCCAAAAAGGTGCGCAACTATCCCTTCCTGATGGGGCAGGGGGTGTGGATCGGCTCTGAAAAGCTGGATATCGATGACGAGGTGGGCGAGGTGCTCAAAAACGGCACCCTCTCGGTGGGATTCATCGGCCTTGCCGAGGCGCTGGTGGCGCTGACAGGAAAGCACCACGGCCAGTCTCCAGAGGCGCGCAATTTGGGGCTTGAGATCGTGGGCTTCATGCGCGATTATCTCGACCGCCTCAGCCAGGAAAAACAGCTGAACTTTACGCTGCTGGCCACGCCGGCCGAGGGGCTCTCCGGCCGCTTTGTGCGGCTGGACCGCGCCAGGTTCGGCAGCATCCCTGGCGTGACCGATAGGGAATATTACACCAACAGCTTTCACGTGCCGGTCTATTATGATATTTCCGCGTTTGACAAGATCCAGATCGAGGCGCCCTACCACGCGTTGACCAACGCGGGGCACATCACCTACGTGGAGCTGGACGGCGATACCGCCACCAACATCGAGGCCTTTGAGCGGGTGGTGCGCGCCATGAAGGAGGCGGGCGTGGGCTACGGCTCCATCAACCATCCGGTGGACCGCGACCCCGTGTGCGGCTACAGCGGCATCATTGGGGAGACCTGCCCCAAGTGCGGCCGCAAAGAGGGGGAGGGCGGCGTGGGCTTTGAGCGCATCCGCCGCATTACCGGCTATTTGGTGGGCACCCTGGACCGGTTCAACGATGCCAAGCGCGCCGAGGAGCGCGACCGGGTGAAGCACCATGTGTGAGACGCTGCGCGTGGCGGGCATCGTGGACGATGCCATCACAGACGGCCCGGGTTTGCGTTTAAGCGTGTTTGTACAGGGCTGCCCCCACCATTGCACCGGCTGCCATAACCCGCAGACGTGGCCGTTTGCGGGCGGGCAGGAGATGGTTGTGGCGGATATACTAGCCCGTCTGCGCAAAAACCCCCTGCTCTCGGGGCTGACGCTGAGCGGCGGGGAGCCGTTCTGCCAGCCGGCCCCCCTGGCGCGCCTGGCGCGCGCGGCCAAAGAGGAAGGCTACGAGGTGGCCTGCTACACGGGCTACACCTTTGAGCAGCTGCTGGGCATGCGGGGCGCGCATGTGCGCGCGCTGCTGGAGGCCGTGGACGTGCTGGTGGACGGCCCCTTTGTGCAAGCGCGGCGCAATATCGATCTGCGCTTTCGCGGCTCGGATAACCAGCGCATCCTCAACGTGCCCGCCTCCTTGGCCAGGGGGGCGGCCGTGCTGGAGCAGAGCCCTCGCTGGCGGGGGGAATAAGAAATGAAAAAGCCCGGCAGGCTGTTCCGCCGGGCTTTTTCATGTATTTATATCGTATTGTGCATGGAATCAACGCTTTTTTGGCGAATCGGGCGTGCGCTCGCGCAGACCAAAGAGATCATCGGCGGATATATGGTAAAATCTGCACAGTGCGATGATGTCCTCCACGCGGTAGGAAAGCCTGCGCCGTTCATAGCAGGAAATCGTCTTTTGGCTCCGGTACAGGAGCCTTGCAATATCCGTTTGCGTCAGGTCATGATCCAGGCGGTAAGCGGTGAGCTTATCAACATAATCCATGGCATGCGCCTCCTTCTGCCCCATATCTTAGCAGATGAAAGCACAGGATCGCGCAAAAAAGTCTCAACTGGACTTATCCGAAAAGGGTGTAGCCACATTTTCACGTTTTCAGGAGGCGGTTTCATGTGGCCATGTCTATCTCCAGCACGCCCACCTCGGGCCGGTTGAAGATGCGGGGGACAAGCACGTGGTTGCCCAGCCCGCGGCTGACGAGCAGGCTGCGCCCGTCCTTGTGGTAGAGCCCGCGGCAGTATTGGGGGAAGAGCCCCTGCCCGGGCGCGATCACGCCCCCCACAAAGGGCAGGATGACCTGGCCGCCGTGGGCATGCCCGCTGCACATCAGGTCAAAATCGTGCTGGCAGTAGTGGGCGCCTTTTTTGTGCGCAAACAGCTCGGGCCGGTGGGCCAGCACGATGCGCAGGCCGCGCTGGGAAGAGAGCGCGGCAAAGGCGCGCGCCACGCGCGCGGGGTAGGCGTCCGGCCCGTCCAGGCCCAGCAGAGAGACCCGGCTTTCGCCCACGCGCAGCGTCTCCATCCGGTTGCGCAGTACGTGCACGCCGCCCCGCGCAAGCGTGCGGCAGAGCGCGGGCAAGCAGCCCGCGCCGTGCTCGTGGTTGCCGGGCACAAAGTAGACGGGCGCGATGCGCGCAAGGTCGATCAAAAGCTGTGCCGCGCGCGCCGCATGCCGGCTGCTGCGGTTGACCAGATCGCCCGTAAAGACGATCAGGTCGGGCCGCTGCGCGGCCACCAGCGCGCGCAGCCTTACGTTGTCCCTGCCAAAGGACTTCTCATGCAGGTCGCTCAAGTGCACCAGGCGCACCCCGCGCGCACGTCCGGTCGCCAGATGGTGATGCGTCACCTGCAGGGCGTTGTTACCGTAATAGAACCACGCGCCAAACAAAAGCACCACCAGCAGCGCGATGCCGGTGGTGATGTATGGGTGCTGTGCAATCCAGGCAATCATGCCTCGCCCTCCCTTTAGCGCAGCGCCTGCCAGCCATCCGAATGAATGCGCGCCTTAACCTGCGCCCAGGGCATGGTGCAGGAGAAGGTGCCCTTGGGATTGTAGTACCACGTCTTTTCCTCGTGGTCATACACAAGGTTGGTGTTCCAGTTGCCGTTGCCAGGCACGGTGCTTGCGTAGACAAATGCCTGGCTGGGGTCGGTCGGGTCCACGCTGTAGGGCTGGATATAGAGCGGCGCGTCCTCTTTGCTTGTGATGTTATAGGCGCTGCGGATGGCTTCGGGAATGGTGGGCCAGCTGCCGCCGAACTTCTTTTGCAGCAGGTAGGTGCGGAAGCGGTCGTTGTTGGGGTAGGAGGAGATCTCCTCGCGCTCCTCCTTGCTCATGGAACTGTAGTTTTCCAGAATATACTTCATCTGTTCGTAGACGGAGTCGCTGTCAAAGGCAAAGGCCCTTGCGCCGTCCATATCCACGCCGTGGATGCTGCAGCGCACGTAGGCGTAGCGGCCGTCGTACACCGCGCTGTAGACGCCCCCCTGGCTGCAGGAGACATCCCCGCCGAAGTACTGGCCGCCTGCATTGGCCAGGATGTCCTCCATCGAGATCGCAGAATCCAGCACGTTCTGCACAATATACTGCCGCTCGATGATGGTGCGGTTGGCCTTGCACTGGGCACTCTGCGCCTTTTTGTTCATGCCCACAAAGTTGGGGATAGCAATGGCCGCCAGGATAATGATGATCGCGATAACCACGATCAGCTCAATGAGCGTAAAAGCACGCCTTTTCCGCTGCATAGCGCCATCCCTCCTTTTCTGCACGGTCTTACTATTATAACGCAGAAAGGCGGTAAACGGCAAGTTTGCGACCGAAATAAACGCGCCAGGCGGCGCTGGCAGGCGGGCGATCTCCTGCCAAGGGGCGGGGGAAAGCGCGCCGCCCCTGTTGCAATCGATTTGCCGCCGCAGCGCCGCCTGGCGTTGGGCTTATTTGCTTGTGGACACCGCCTGCCTTTTTATAGAAAGGGGGCGGGGGGACGCGATTGTCAGCGCGCCTTGATGACGGCGCGGCGGTTGAGCAAAAAGGCAACCCCGCCCAGCACCGCAAAGGCGATCAGGCTGAAGAGCACGCAGATGTAGGGGTTCATGTTGGTGATGCCCAAACAGAACATGATGCTGCGCGCGATCCACGCAAAGATCTGCCCGCCCGTCAAATTGACGTCCGCGATGGGCAGCACGATAAAGAGCAGTACCGGCACGCCCACCGAGACGAGGGTTTTGACCGCGGCGCTCATGCGGTAGTAGAGCGATGTAATCACGTAGCCCAGCATGCCGAACGCCCCGTAGAGGAAGAACGCCCAGATAAAGGCGTCCAGCGCCGCACCCAACGTGGCGCCGCCCGCATAGTGGAGCGCGTACGTCTGCATAAACAGCGTGGTGCTGCCAGGAAGAAAATGGATGACCAGCTGGCCGATGAGCGTGTCGATCAGCGCCATAACCGCAGCCAGGGTGGCAATGCTCATGCAAAAGCTTACAAACTGGGTCTTGCGCGATACTCCGTTTTGCAGCAGCAGGTTGAAGGACTCCTTGTGGCTGTTGAGCCCCAGCACAAACAGGAAGATGGCGGAGGCAATCTCCATGCCGTTTGCATGGATGCCGTTTTTCAAGGAAAGCGCGCTGGTGATAAAGGTGAGCGCCCACAGCGCGACCATCACGATGTAGAAGACGAGCACGCTCGTGCGGCTGTCCCGCAGGCGGTATTGATAGGATGCGCGAAGTGTCATTTTGTCATTCCCCCTTACACATTGGTCAGCTGGATGAACAGCCGCTGCAAATCCAGCGGCGTAAGCGCCAGCCCCTGGGGCAGGACGTCCTGCGGCTTGCCCATCAGGTAGGCGGTCTTCAGCCCGCCCAGGCTGTCCTGGCCCAGCACGTCGCGCCCGCGGATATAGTCGTCCACGGCGGCGGCGCTGCCCGATACGGTGTAGCCCTTCTGCAGCAGCGACTCCACCGGCTCATCGATGATGATGCGGCCACCTTTGATGATGACCACCTGCTCAATCACCGAGGCCACCTCCTCAATCAGGTGGGTGGAGATGACGATCGTACAGGGATGCGTGCTGTAACGCTCCAGCAGCATGCGGTAGAACAGCTCGCGATGGTTGGCGTCCAGGCCCAGCACCGGTTCGTCGAGCAGCAGGTAGGGCGCGCCGCAGGCAAGCGCGATGACGATCTTGAAGATGGAGGCGTAGCCCGTGGAGAGGGCGCGCACGCGCTTGCTCGTATCCAGCCCAAAGGCCGCGGCAAGCTGCGACGCGTAGCCTTGGTCAAAGGCGGGGTAGAACATCGCGCTTATGCGCAGCGCCTCGCGTACGCGCATCTGCTCGGGGTACATGGTGCATTCGCTCATCATGTATACCTGTGAGAGCGCGGCGTCGCGCTCCTGGTTGGGCATCCCGTCGATGGTGATGCTGCCCGCATCGGCAAACAGCCGGTTGGTGATCAGGTTCAGCAGCGTGGACTTGCCCGCGCCGTTGCGCCCCAGCAGGCCGTAGATCTTGTTTTCCCCGATCGTAAGCGAGACATCCTGCAGCGCCGCGACGTTCTTAAAATATTTGGTGACCTGTTTGACTTCAATCATGTTGCTCATGGTCATATCCTCTCTCAATCATTTTGGCGATGTCCGCAGGCGCGATGTGTAGCGCCCGCGCTTCGGCGACAAGCGGGAGAATAAACTGCTGGTAGAACTGCTCCCGCCGCTGCGTCGACAGCTGTGCGACCGCGCCTGCGCGCACAAACATGCCCAGCCCGCGTTTTTTGTACAGGATACCGTTTTCCACCAACATATTGACCCCCTTGAGCGCTGTGGCAGGATTGATTTTGTAGGTGACGGACAGCTCTGTGGTGGAGGGCACCTGGCTCTCCTCGGCAAACGCGCCCGCTAGGATGGCGTCCTCGATGCCCCGGGCGATCTGCTGATAGATGGGCTGCTCGTCGTTGAAGTGCATCAGCACCCGCGTCACCTCCTGCTTGGTTAAATGGTTAATCACTCATGTAACTAACTATAAGACGTGGAGGCGCATCCGTCAAGGGGAAAACGTCAAAAAACAGAAAAAAGTGTGTGAATGGCAAAAGACATGTGTGAAAAGGCGGCGCCATGGGATGCGCCGCGTAGAAAGGGAGCGGACGCGCGCGTCCGCTCCCTGGGCATAGCGATGTGGATGTATCCAACCAGCCGGGCACAGCTGCGGATGGGGAAGGGCCGCCGTGCGCAAGGAGTTGCGATTGCTCCAGGCGCATCTGCGCATAAGGGCTACAACCTACCCGCGCGCGCTTGTGGCCCAAAGAGCGGCATTCTCGCACGCCAGGCCTACGTGCACGCATGGCGGGGCCCCTGGCGCCCCGCGCGCTGCAAGCGCCTTGCGCATAGGGGAGATACCGGCCTATGCGCGCTCTTGCGCATCTCAAGCGCGCGCGAACAGGAGAAAGATCAAGGCCCATGCGTGCCCTTGCATGCCTCAAGCGCAGACGCAAACAGGAGGGGAATTAATCAGCGCATGCGATTGCCGCCCGCGGAGCGGCTTCCTCGTGCGCCAAGCGTCTGCGGACATGGCGGGACGCATCCATCTGCCTGCGCTTCGGGCGCGTGTGCATATGTGCGCGGAGTCCCTATTTGCCGTCCTTGCGTGCGGGGTCACATCTGATTAAAATGCACTGCAATGTTGCCGCAGCTGTTGCGGATGCGCATCTGGTGCGCGCCCTGCGCGCCCCCCGACTGGTACCGGTTGCCCACGCGGTTGCCATCCACGGAGCAATTGCCTGCGCTCACCTCCAGATCGATGCGGTATGCGTCCGCCGGCTGCCGCGTGGTGAGCTTCACGTTGCCCAAATCCGCCTTGAGGGACACGTCCCCGTTAAACGAGCCGGCAAGCGCAATGTTGCCGCAGTGGTTGCTCGCGTCCAGCGCGCCCATCTCCAGGCCATCGCCCTGCATGTTGCCCAGGTCGCACGATAGCTCGGTCTCGCCGGTGCGGCAGTCCTGCAGGCGGATATCGCCCGCGTCTGCATCCGCGTGGAAGCTGTCCGCGACAACGCGCGTAAACGTCATGTTGCCCAGGTTGCAATCGGCCTGGAGGGTGTTAGCCTGTACGTCCGTAAGCTTGCCGTCGCCCGCGTGCATCTCCAGAGAGACCGCGCCGCACTGCGCCTGCGCAAGCGATACCTGGCCCAGGTCCGCTGTGACGCGCAGGGTATCGGACGTGACGCCCGCAATATGCACGTTGCCCGCGTTTGCGCGCAGCTGCACGTCGCCCAGCGCCGCGCCTTGAGGATAGTAGATGGTGACGTAGTTTTCCCGGGGACGATGCAGAAGCATGTTGATGCCAAAGACATTGCGCGCCTCCATCGTGAAACGCAGCTGGTCCCCCTCCACCACGCAGGCGGGCGTGCCGTAGTCGGGCGCGTAGCCGTAGGAGACACCGTAGCGGTCAGATGCCTCCAGGCGTACGGTGCCGAGGGACATATCCGCCGTGATGCTGTGGAAGGCGCCGGTGTCCACGTGCTTTTCGATAAACTGGCCGCTGGCGCGCGTGATGCCTTTGCGGCTGACGATGATGCCCAAATTGTCCCCTCCCCATGCGTAGGCGATGCCACAGATGATCAGGCCTGCCACAAGCAGGCTGCAAGCCACGATCAACGCGGCCTTTGTTGCGGTTTTCATTGTACGTGCCCCCTTTTATGAAAGATGCTGCGCCAGGTGAAGCGATACAGACGCACAATCGCCTTGAGCAGCGCGGCGCCGCCCAGGTTAAACAGGATAGTCAGCGCAGCCAGCACAAGGCTGGTGCCCAGCAGCAGCAGACCGCTTGGCGCGTGCACAAACAGCGCCATGATGCCCACCACCAGGCAGGCGATTGCGGTGATGCCCATCACCACGCCAACGGCAAGGACGCTCAGCGCGACGGCAAGCAGTGCGATAAACAGCGCGAACACCGCCGCGCCCAGCACGAGCAACAGTGGGGAGAGCAGCACCAGCACCATGATCATGCCTGTAGGCATGCGCCGCGGCGCGCCCTGCGCCTCCAGCGGGCGTGCGGTTTCCTGCGCGGCGTAGCGCGTATCGTGCGCGCCATCTTGGGATGCTTGCCGCGCAGCCCCCTGCGCATTGGACGCATCGCCTGTCATGTCACGCGCGCAATCCTGCCCATCGAGCGCGGCATCTGCGGGCACCTGGTCCTGCGGCATCTGTAAAACGGCCTGCGCGCACACTTGCTGCGCGTCTTTTGGCGCATCCGATGCATCGCTTGTGGGCGGTGCCTCCTCCTGCTGCTGGCCGATGCGCGCATGGTACTCCGCCACAATCTGCCGGGCGATTGCCGCCGGATCGCCCAGCTCCTCCAGCACGCGCTGCTCGTTCTCCGGCCCGTTGTCGTCAAAATACTCGCAGTAGTAGGATACGGCGCTGTCCAGTTCCTCCTGCGGCAGCGCGGCAAGGTTGTTTCGCAGTTGCAAGAAAAAGTCAAGCCTTGTCATCGTCGGCCCCTCCCAGCATGATCTTGTCCACCATGTCCTTGTAGGCGGACCACTGCTGCACGTAGTGCATGTACTGCGCCCGTCCCTGGGCGGTAATGGTGTAGTAACGGCGGTTGCGTCCCTGAAAAGGCTGGTCGTAGGTGGCGAGAAAGCCTTCCTTTTGCAGGCGCCGCAGCACCGGGTAGAGCGTGGATTCCGATACGCGCACCACGTCCCGCAGGTTCTGCGTCAGCAGGTAGCCGTAGCTGTCGCCCCGGTGGAGCACTGAGAGGACGCAGGCGTCCAGCAGTGTGGAGCCCAGTTGAAACGTCACGCCGATCACCTCATCTCTATGCTATAAAGCGATTTATATTATACGGCGTATAATATCGTTTGTAAACACCATGCGCGCGCTTTTTGTGTAAAATATCCCTTTTTCGGGCAGGGTAACAGATGAGGTGAAGCGACGAATGCATGCCATTTGGCAAAACAACGTGGAAATACAGAGCAGCGGTCCGCTTGCGGGGGACTGCAAGACGGACGTGCTGGTGATCGGCGCGGGGCTGTGCGGCCTTTTGTGCGCTTATTTTCTGCAGCAGCACGGCCTGCAGGTATTGGTGATTGACCGCGCGCATGCGCCGTGCAGCGGCGCCACCGCCCGCACGACAGCCAAGGTGACCATCCAACACAATTTGACCTACCACCGGCTCATCACGTCCCTGGGCAAGGCGCGCGCCGCGCAGTATGCGCACTTAAACATGTGCGCGCTGGAACAGTACCGCGCGCTGGTACAGCAGCAGCAGATTGCCTGCGATTGGCAGACGCTGCCCAGCTATGTGTTCAGCCGCGACGATGCGGCGCGCATGCGCCAGGAGGTGGAGGCGGCGTGCAGCCTGGGGATCGACGCGCAGTTTACAACAGAGACCACGCTGCCCTTTGCGGTGCAGGGCGCGGTGCGCTTCAGCGACCAGGCGCAGTTCGATCCGCTGCGCTTTGCCGCGCATATTGCGCAGGGACTGACCATCCACACGCGCACGTGCGCGCTGGCCATCAAGGACCAGGTGGTGGAGACGGACCGGGGCAACATCACCGCATCGCACATTGTGGTGGCCACGCATTTCCCCTTTGTCAATGCGCCCGGCTTTTACTTTATGCGGATGCACCAGCAGCGCTCCTATGTGCTGGCGCTGGAGAACGCACCGCAGCTCGATGGCATGTACATCGACGCGGACCCCGACGGCTACTCCTTCCGCAACGCGCGGGGGCTGTTGCTTTTTGGCGGCGCAGGGCACCGCACGGGCAAAAACCCGTCAGGCGGCCATTATGAGGCGCTGCGCGAGGCTGCGCGCGCGCTGTACCCGGACAGCAGCGAGGCGGCGGCGTGGTCCAACCAGGACTGCATGACGCTCGACGGCGTGCCCTACATCGGTTACTACAGCCGCAGTAAGGCGCCGGTGTACGTGGCTACCGGCTTTAACAAGTGGGGCATGACAAGCAGCATGGCCGCGGCGCTGCTTTTAAGCGATGTCGTCACGGGCAGGGAGAATCCGGATGCGGTGGCCTTTTCCCCACAGCGGCTGACGATCTCCGCATCCATGCGGCGGTTCCTCATTAACGGGGGGGAGACGGCCATCGGCTTTACCAAGCGCATGCTCGATACGCTCGATACGCTGGACAACCAGCTGTCGCATGTGCGCAAAGGGGAGGGCGCGGTGCTGGTCTACGGCGACGAGAAGGTGGGGGTGTACCGTGACGAGGACGACGAGCTGTACCTGGTGCGGCCGCGCTGCCCGCACTTGGGCTGCCAGCTGGAGTGGAACGGGGACGACCATACCTGGGACTGCCCCTGCCACGGCTCGCGCTTTGATGTGCGGGGCAACGTACTCGACGGCCCAGCGACGCAGCGGCTTTGACAAAGAAGAAACGCTACATCATAAAACGACATTTGTTGCACAGAAAACAATGGGAGGTTATAATAATAGACATTGCATGATGTTATGTAATAAATATGAAAAGTGATTATGAAGAGGGATAGCGCATGCTTTCTATTATTGTATCTGTCGTTGTACTGTTTTTTCTCAGCATGGTTGGTCTGATCATGTCAAAATGCGCGCGGGTGCAGATTTCATGTTTTAAGGGGAAAGGGTTTGCGTTTTTTATGCCTATCCTCGGTGCAATTGGCACCACTTGTTTTGCGCAGATACTGGCGCTGGTGTTCCCCATGCATGTTATTGCAATCATCTACCTGTTGTTGTGTGTTGTGGGCATATACTACGCGCGTGCTTATGTGCTCCCTTGGCTGCGCGGAATGGCACGCAATAAGGTTTTACTGCTGGTGTTGGGGGCAGGATGCTTGCTGCTGCACTATCCCGTGCTGGCACGTGGAGAGCTGGTGAGCCTGCAGAACACCAATAATGATATTGCTTATTATGTTTCAAGCATGGACTGGCTGCAGAACCATGCGTTGTGCGAGCAAATCGCATTTTCCAATACCATGCCCTTCTATGCGTTGGCCAATTATATGTTTACAGTGACACGCTTTGGTACAGATATCTTGGGTGCATTGATCATGGCAGTGGCAAATCTGCAGGCCCATCAAGTGTATTTTGTGCTGAGTACCACCCTTACACTGGCCACGATTATGGCGGCATATTTTTTGATGACCTACTGCCTGGATATTGCTGAAAAAACAGCGATATGGGCGACCGCGCTGCTGTGCGCAGGCGGGATATGGTATTTTTCAATCGCTTCACAGTATGCCCCACAAATCTTTGGCATTGGCTGTATGATGGCCTTTGCCGGCAACCTGCTGCTTCTCTATCGTTACCAGGAACGCAAATACATTTTTTTTACAGCGCTTCTACTGGTTGGCACATTGACGGTTTATGCGGAATACGCTGTGTATCTGCTGGCCATCTATATGGTTGTTGTGCTGGTGGATTTGTTTTTATATAGGGGCAGAGGGCGGGCAAAGCGCTTGCTGCGGGCCGTCTATGCGGGGCTGCTTTCGTTTGTGCTCAACCCAGTAGCCATGTATATCGCGATAAAATTCAACTTGTTCATTTTGGGTAATGCTCTCAGCGGTGTCAGCGCCATTGATCCTTACCAGGGCAACCTTTTTGGTTTTTTCAATCTGATTGCTATGATCTTTGGACTGCCCCGAACTGAGCAAGTGGCGCAGATCGCATCAAACCAATTGGGGGAATTAGCCAAAGTTGTAAGCGGTGGCTATCACATAGGTCTGGTAGCATTGGCTCTGCTGTTTATAGGATGTATAATCTTTGGGCTCTGGAAAAAGAAGGATAGGCGCAAATGGATTGTGCTAGGTTGGTGCGCCTTCTTTGTGCTGTATGAAAGTTATTTCTGGATATCCCATTTTGCTTATGGAGAAATGAAGCACGTCACTACAATGGCGCCATGGTGCGTGCTTATTGGCGCATATTTTATCGAGGCATTGTGTGGCGAGCATACCCGCTGCACCTGGAAAACAGTGGCAGGATATGTGTGCTGCAGCGCGCTGATACTAGGCAGTCTCTGTAATATAGCGGCAAACTATCGCCCAGGCAAACTCACCTACTGGGACCATACTTTAACAGAGCTGCGCCAGGCAGCGCAGTATGTTCCCCCAAATGAAATACTGGGTATAGCGTGCCTGGACCGTCCGTATGCGCGCCATGCTGCGACATATGCGCTTAAAGAACGACCAGTGGCTTTGAACGCGGGTTCTGATTTTTCCTATTACAGCTTTTTATTGCAGGATGCTGGCGCACAGCCACAGCGTTACATGGTAGTTTCCAATATGGAGGTACTTTATTATGAAGGCAGAGAAGACTGGCATGTCCTTTGGCACAACGAGGCATTCGCCATTGTAACCCACACTTCGGAGGTAATGGTAATGCCTGTGCAGGGTGTATCATATCCGGAGGTTGGCGGCAGGGACGGTACGTTTCAATGGGTGCAGGACAACCAAATGACTGTCTTTTTATGCAATACCACTCCCCAAATGATACAGGGACGCATCGCGTTGGATACAGACGCGGGCCCATTTACAAAAAAGCGCATCGCAGTGTATGATCAAAATGCGTGTATTGCCTCCGGTATGGCGGGAGAGCGTTTACAGAGCTCAGTTATCTCTCTTGCGCCGGGGGAAGAGAGATATCTTACGGTGCGCTACGAGGGGGCGCTTAACCAAGCCAACAATGGAGATACACGGTCATTTGCCTTTATGCTGAATGATCTTGCATATATACCGGAGACGTAAAGGGGGAGCGAACGATGAAGGTTCTAATGGTGTTGAATTATTACTACCCATATATCAGCGGCGTATCGGAATACGCACGCATCATTGCGGAAGAAATGGTCGCGCAGGGACATGAAGTACGGGTGGTCGCAAGCAACCATGCCAAACTGCCACAACATGAAGTGATTGGCGGCGTGCAGGTGACACGCACGTCAGTACTATGTAAAATTAGCAAGGGAACCATCAGCCCGTCGTTCATTACACGCGCGCGCAAGATGGCAAAGCAGGCCGACGCGGTATTGCTGCACCTGCCCATGCTGGAATCAAGTGTGATTGCTGCGGGAATTGATCCCTCAAAGCTCTTTGTTGCCTATCAGTGCGATGTCAATCTCCCCAGGGGGCTTTTAAATCGTTTTATAGTTAAGGTGATGGATGCCTCTAACAATCGTTGCCTTAAACGAGCGCACAAGATATTCGTCACCTCGGTGGATTACGCAAAGCACTCCCGCATCGCCGCACGGTATGATCATAAACTGGTAGAGGCGGGAGCACCAATTAAACCGCTTACGCGCCAGCAAGTGGATAGGCCTCAGGGGATTAAGACCATTGGTTTTTGCGGACGTATTGTGGAAGAGAAGGGCATTGACGTGCTGCTGGAAGCCTTTCATTTGCTGCAGCAGCAGCGTGACGATATCCGCCTGCTTGTCGGCGGGGACTATCAAAACGTCGCTGGTGGCAGCATCTATCCACAGCTGCAGGCAAGTATTCAGGAAAAACACATAGAAAACGTTACGTTTCTGGGACGTATTGCAGAGGAAGACATGGCCGAGTTTTACTCCTCGTTGGACGTATTGACGCTACCTAGCATCAATTCTCTGGAGGCATTTGGCATGGTACAGGTGGAAGCAATGATGTGTGGTGTACCCGTTGTTGCGTCAGATCTGCCTGGTGTACGCACCATTGTGCAAACAACAGCTATGGGGTGCGTATGTAAGCGTCGTGATCCACAGGATCTGGCAAGCTGCATTGCGGATGTACTGGATCATCCGGATGACTACCGCAAGCCGCGTGACTTTATCTTGTCCTGCTATAGCACCCCTAAAACAACGCAGACGTATCTCGATATAATGAACATGCAGGGGCAGTAAAAGGGGTGCCTTTGTGAAAAAACTGATTGAATTGATAAAGTACGGCTTCTGGGGCGCCATCACAACAGTGATCAACCTGACGCTCTTTGTGCTCTTTAAAAACTGGGGCATGCACTATCTGCTCGCCAATACCATTGCTTACTTTATCGCAGTAGTGATCAACTATCTATGCAATCGATACCTGGTTTTTCAGCGGGAGCGTACAGAGGACAAGCGCCAGGTGATGGGTCAATTTGGCAAGTTTGTGCTGATGCGCCTGATTTCTTGGGGTGTGGATACAGCCTTGTTTTATGTGCTGGTGGATTTGTTGCACTGCAATGTTTATATTAGCCGGGTGGGGCTGAGTATTGGCATTATCCTGATTACCTATGTGATTAACAAGTTGTTTATCTTCAAGCATAACGAGGGGGATAAAACGTGCGCGGGAAAATAAAGAACTATATCAAGCTGATGCGGCCCAAGCATTATGTTAAAAACGTATTGTTGCTTATTCCGCTGTTTTTTTCAGGAGAAGTGCTCAAGCCACGCAGCATTCTGGCCGCTGCGCTCGGCCTGGCTGCTTTTTCGCTTGCCGCATCTGCGATCTACATATATAATGACATTCACGATGTGGGGCGTGACCGTATGCATGAGGTTAAGAAAAACCGTCCGATTGCATCAGGCGCTGTCAGTATTGCCGAAGCGTACGCGCTCTGCGCTGTACTGTTTGTCGTTGCGCTGGCATGCAACTATTTTGCTGCGCCTTCAGCAGTGTTTCCTTGGGTATATCTGCTGCTCTACATTCTTGTGAATTTCGCCTACAGCATGGGGATGAAAAACATGCCCATTGTTGATGTAGCGATTCTCGCTTCAGGCTTTTTGTTGCGCGTACTCTATGGTTC
Source organism: Maliibacterium massiliense (assembly GCF_900604345.1). GTDB lineage: Bacteria > Bacillota > Clostridia > Christensenellales > Maliibacteriaceae > Maliibacterium > Maliibacterium massiliense. The sequence goes on along the minus strand of NZ_LR026983.1, from coordinate 851,548 downwards.
AGCGCTGGTCAATGTTGGCGTATCTACCTGGCTGTACCTGACCATCATGATGTTTTCATTCTATATGGGCCTGAGCAAACGGCGAAATGAGTTACTTAAGCAGGGTGATGAAGGGCATACGCGCAAAGTATTGCAGTTTTATTCCTATCATTTTCTAGATATAAATATGTATATGTGCCTGACGCTAACACTGGTCTTTTATTCACTCTGGACCGTAGATGCTTCTACCATGGCGCGTGTTGGCGGAAATCAGTTGCTTTGGACCGTACCTTTGGTCATCATCATCTGTCTAAAGTACAATCTGATTATTGATGGTAACAGCCATGGTGATCCGGTGGATGTGCTGCTGTCGGATAAGGTGTTGATCGGGCTTGTCGTGTTCTATGCGCTGGTGACAGGCGTTCTATATTATGGAGCTACATTGCTCCGCATGTGGGGTTGACGCATGACGACACATATTCGTGTATTTGACTTTGATAAGACCATCTTCTTGCATGACAGTACGGTGGATTTTTATTTATACTGCCTGCTTCGCCGTCCGTATATTGCGTTGCTGTTGCCCTATCAGCTGTGGGGAATGCTATGTTATTTGTTAAAGCGCTGCGACAAAACCACAATGAAACAGCGCTTTTTTAGCTTTCTTCGCTTCATCGGAAATGGAGAGAAGCTGCTGGAAGGCTTCTGGAGGGAAAAGGCGCACTTAATTGCAAAATGGTATCGTGCTTTACCCGCACATGATCGCGACGTCGTAATTTCTGCTTCGCCGCATTTTTTGGTAGAAGGATTGCTACGGCCCTACGGGGTGCGTGCAGTGATCGCCTCCGAGGTTGACAAAGCGACGGGACGTTTTGTAAGCCCCAACTGTTATGGCAAACAGAAAGTCGTCCGTCTGTCAGATGCCTTTCCAGATGCATGTGTCGAGGCTTTCTATTCGGACTCATTGTCCGATGCGCCGCTGGCAGCGCTGGCGCAGCATGCGTATCTGGTAAAGGGAGAAACGTTGGAGACTTGGCCGCAGTGAATGGTTGTGCAATAAAAACGCGCGTCCCTCGACCTTGCAGCGAGGGGCGCGCTGTTTTGTTGCTTTCCAAATTAGATATTGCCCTTGATGCCGATGATGCGCAGGAAGAACTTGCGCAGCATATCCACCGGGATGACCAGCAGGGAGAGCAGCAGCACGGCCAATAGCTCGTGCAGCGCGAGCCCCGCGGTGCGAAAGAGCGTGCCGCCAAAGTAGATGAGCAGTATCTGCACCGCGCACACCGCGATCATAATCAGGATAAACATGGGGTTTTCCCGCAAATGGGCCATGGGATTGATGCGCGTGGTGCGGGCATTGAACCCGTTGAACACGCCTGCAAAGACGAACAGGGCGAAGAAGGCGGTCATAAAATACACGGGGTCCTGGTTGAAGTGGAAGACGTGCTGCAGCCCGGGCAGTTTGAGAAAGGCGATCAGCAGCAGTACCGTAAAGGTGCCCATCCACACGATCTGGTTGAGCATGTACTTGTTGAACACCGGTTCGCTTCTGCGCTTGGGCTTTTCCTGCATGTACTGCGGAAGCGGCGGCTCGCCCGCAAACGCCAGCCCCGCCAGCGTATCCATGATGATGTTGATCCACAGCATCTGCACCACGGTCACCGGCGTATCCACCCCGATAAATGGCCCGATAATGGAGATGGCCACGGCGCAGAAGTTCATGGTCAGCTGGAAGATGATAAACTTGCGGATGCTTTTGAAGATGGTGCGGCCATACAGGATGGCGCGCGCGATGGAGGCAAAGTTGTCGTCCAGTATCACGATATCGCCCGCCTCCTTGGCCACTTCGGTGCCGCTGCCCATGGCAAAGCCCACATCGGCCCGCTTGAGCGCGGGCGCGTCGTTGATGCCGTCGCCCGTCATGCCCGCCACCAGGCCCATCTCCTGAGCCAGGCGCACCAGGCGGCTCTTATCGGTGGGTAGCGCGCGGGCAACCACCCGCAGGTCGCGCAGGATTTTTTTGACGTGGTCGTCGCTCATGCCCGCCAAGTCGTCGCTGGTGATCACCAGGTCGCTCTGTCTGCGCAGCAGCCCCGCATCCCGCGCGATGGCGGCGGCGGTATCCCGGTTGTCACCGGTGATCATCACCACCTGCACGCCCGCACCGGTAACCTGCTCGATGGCGCCCGGCACCTCGGGGCGCAGCGCGTCGCGGATGCCCACCAGGCCGATGAGCGTCAGCTTGCCGAAGCGGCCCGCCTCCGTTACGCGGGTATCGGAGGTGGCAAGCGCAAGCACGCGCATCGCGCCGGAGGCCATGCGCTGCCACTGGGCGGATACCTCGCTGCGGCCGGTGAGGGGGTAGCGCTCCCCGCCCGCGTCGTATGCGTAGGCGCAGAAGGGCAGGATTTTTTCAGGTGCGCCCTTGATGAGCACCATTCTGCTGCGCCCCCCCTCCAGCTCTACGGCGGAGAATTTGCGCGCGCTGTCAAAGGGAACGCTTGCGCGCCTGCGGTAGTCCCCCAGGGTGTGCGCGTCGGGCAGGGCGCACTGCAGCATGGCGCGGTCGGTCGCGTTGCCGCCCAGCGCCTCGCCGCGCGAGATGACGCTCTGGGTATTGTACAGGCAGGAGAGCTGCACCATGTGCCAGAGCCGCGGGGCGCTGCGAAAGTCCGCGATATCCTGATACACCTTGCCCGTGCCGTCCACGATCTGTTCCACGGAGAGCTTGCCCTCGGTGAGGGTACCCGTCTTATCGGTAAAGAGGATGTTGAGGCTGCCGGAGGTCTCGATGCCCACCAGCTTGCGCACCAGCACGTTGTCCTTGAGCATGCGCGACATGTTGGAGGAGAGCACGACGGTGATCATCATGGGCAGCCCCTCAGGCACCGCCACCACCACCACGGTGATGGCCAGTGTGAGCGCGTGCAGCAGGTTGGCAAACACCACGCCCGGGTTGGTCAGCTGGCTTGCGATCAGCGCCCAGTTCATCTGGTTATCCAGTATAAACGCATTGAACAGGTCGGCCACCGCCACGATGCCCGCCGCGCAGTAGCCCAGCTTGCTCAGGATGCCCGCCAGGTGGTTGAGGCGCACCTTCAGCGGGCTTTCGCGCGTCTCCTCCTGCATCTCACGCGCCATATCGCCGTAAAAGGTGGCGTCGCCCACGCGCGAGACCAGCATCACGCCCTCGCCGCCGCAGACGATGCTGCCGCGAAACAGCTGATCGCGCGAAAGAAAGTCCCAGTGCGCGTCGTCGCCCGCGCCCGGCGTCTTTTTTGCCTCCTTGCTCTCGCCGTTGAGGGCGGACTGGTCCAGCGAAAGCGTCCCCTCCAGCAGAATGCCGTCGGCGGGGACACGCTCGCCCGCCTGCAGGTGCACCAGGTCCCCCACCACCACGTCCTCCACCTTGATGGCCTCCACGCCCTCGGCGCGCTCCACGCGGCAGACGGCCGATGCCGCCTCCTGCTGCAGCTTGATGAACGCGGATTCGCTGCCATACTCCGAGAGGGTGGAGACGAACGTGGCCAGAAAGATCGCCAGCGCAATGCCCGCCGTCTCAAACCAGTTGGCGTTCTGGAACATAAACAGAAGATTGAGCACGAGCGCGCCCAGCAGCACTTTGATGATGGGATCGCCGAAGTTTGCCAGGAACTGCCGGGCAAACGTGCTGCGCTTTTTCTGGGTGAGGGTGTTGCTCCCGTAGGTTTTGCGGGACTGCGCCACCGCCTCGGGCGTGAGGCCCCGGCGCATCCCCGGGCGTGGCAATTTCTTTGCGTTCATGCGCGTATGCACTCCTTTTGTGTTGGCTGTCTTATGGGATATGTGTATGAACCTGGGACAGGCGATATGCCCTTGTCCGATGGGGGAAAAGACAGCCCGAAGTGAAAAAGAACGCGGGTTTTGGCGCCCAAACGTTTGCACATGTAAGCGTGTTACATACGCGCGCGCAGGCGCATTGACAGGCCCAGTCCGGCTTGCTATCATAAAAAGGACATAGGCGGGCGCAGGCGCCCGAGCGCTCTTTTTGGTATCTATATATTTTCTATATAGAAGCGTGCCACACGATAAAACACAGAGAGGACGAGAAAAAACATGAACAAAATTGGTCTGCATTATGGCTACTGGCGCGGATCGGGCGCCAACGAAAATGATATCTACGAGCTGCTGGATTTGACCGCCAAGGCGGGCGTGGACGTATTTGAGATCGGTCCCCAGATTTTCCTGCCGATGAGCAAACAGGAGCGCATCGACCTGAAAAACGCCGTGGCGGACAAGGGATTGTCGCTGAGTGTCAACGGCGGCCTGAACGATACCAACGATATCGCCTCGGACGACCCGGCCATCCGCAAGGTGGGCATCGATTTTTGTAAGAGCGTGCTTGAGGCCATGGTGGACATCCAGTGCGACCGCTGGAGCGGCATCAACTACTCGGCGTGGCTGCGCAAGCCCACCGAGATATTGGATATGAAGGCCAAGATGCACTACTGGCAGCTGAGCGTGGACTCCATGCGCGAGATCATCAAGGTGGCGGAGGACTGCGGCGTGGATTACTGCTTTGAGGTGGTCAACCGCTTTGAGCAGTTCATCTTCAACACCGCCAAGGAGGCCTGCGCATTCTGCGCGGACGTGGGCAGCCCCAACGCCAAGCTGCTGATCGACACCTTCCATATGAATATCGAGGAAGATTCCATTGTGGACGCCATCCACATCGCCGCGGACAACAAGCGCCTGGGCCACTTCCATGTGGGCGAGTCCAACCGCCGCGTGCCCGGCATGGACGGCAAGACGCATCTGGACTGGGCGGCCATTCTCGGCGCGCTGCAGGATGTGAACTACCAGGGCTACATCACCATGGAGCCGTTCCTCAAGATGGGCACCCCCGGCGCGCTCAACATCCGCGTGTGGCGCGACTTCAGCCACGATGCGGACCTTGCGCAGATGGTGCAGTACGCCAAGGACGGCGCCAACTTCATCCGCAGCTTTCTGAAATAAGCGTGGGCAGGGGAACGGGCGCCGCGCGTGCCTGATCGCAGAATAAACCCAATCGGAAGAGCCGCATGCAAATGTTATCGTTTGCATGCGGCTTTTTCTGAAAGAAACCTTTGTGCGCGCGCGGGCGCATTGACACTGTGCGCAAGCGTTGGTATCATCAAAGGGAATGAAAGCGGCGAAAACCAGGCATTTTTTACGGTGAAATCTATATATCTTTTTATATAGACCGATATACACATACACCATACCCAACGCATCAAGAAATGAGGTAGAAAAGCATGAACAAAATTGGTCTGCACTCCGGTTACTGGGGCGGCACCGGCGCCAAGCAGGACGTCTACACCATGCTCGACCTTACGCAGAAAACGGGCTGTGAAGTCTTTGAGATCGGCCCGGACGCCTTTTTGCCCATGACCAAGCAGGAACGTACCGACCTGAAGCACGCTGTGGCGGATAAGGGCATGTCGCTGAGCGTCAACGGCGGTTTGGATGAAACCAACGACGCGGCGGTGGACGATCCGGCAATCCGCCAAAAGGGCATCGAGCACTGCACCGCGGTTCTCAAGGCCATGGTGGATATCGGCTGCGATCGCTGGAGCGGCATCAACTACTCTGCGTGGCTGCGCAAGCCCACGGAGATCTTGGATATGGACGCAAAAATGCACTTCTGGGAGCTGGGCGTGCAGTCCATGCGCCAGGTGCTCAAGGTGGCGGAGGACTGCGGCGTGGATTACTGCTTTGAGGTGGTCAATCGCTTCGAGCAGTTCATCTTCAACACCGCCAAAGAGGCATGCCAGTTCTGCGAGGATGTGGGCAGCCCCAACGCCAAGCTGCTGCTGGATACCTTCCACATGAACATTGAGGAAGACTCCATTGTGGACGCGCTGCGCCTGGCGATGGAGAAGGGGCGCCTGGGCCATGTGCATGTAGGCGAATCCAACCGCCGTGTGCCCGGCATGGACGGCAAGACCCATATGGACTGGGCGGCCATTTTGGGTACCCTCAAAGAGATCAACTACCAGGGCTACATCACCATGGAGCCGTTTATGAAGATGGGCACGGTGCCGGCGCTGTCGATTCGCGTGTGGCGCGACCTGAGCCATGACGCGGATCTTGCGCAGATGGTGCAGTACGCCAAGGAGGGCGCAGATTTCCTGCGCAGCTACCTGAAGTAACCCTTTGGCAACGCAAGCGGCCGCGAACACGTTCGCGGCCCTTTTTTACAAGGCTTTGTATGAGGAAAGGAGCGCAAAGTGCGATGAATAAAATCGGCCTACACTACGGTTACTGGAGCGGCACCGGCGCAAGCGAGGATGTCTACAGCCTGCTGGCGTTGACGGCGCAGACGGGCTGTGAGGTCTTTGAGTTGGGCCCCCAGCTCTTTGTGGACATGACAAAGCAGCAGCGCATCGACCTGAAGCACGCCGTGGCGGATAAGGGCATGGTGCTGAGCGTCAACGGCGGCCTTAACCAGACAAACGATCTGGCCTCGGATGATCCCGAGGCGCGCAAGGCGGGGGTCACATTCTGCAAGCGGGTGCTGTGCGCCATGATGGATATCGGCTGCGACCGCTGGAGCGGCATCAATTACTCCCAGTGGCTGCGCAAGCCGGCGCGTGTGCTGGATATGGACGCCAAGCGCCACTACTGGGATTTGAGCGTGGCGGGCATGCGCGATATTATCAAGGTAGCGGAGGACTGCGGCGTGTACTACTGCTTTGAGGTGGTCAACCGCTTTGAGCAGTTTATCTTCAACACCGCCAAAGAGGCGTGCGCCTTCTGTGAGGATGTGGGCAGCCCCAACGCCAAGTTGCTATTGGACACCTTCCATATGAACATCGATGAGGATTCCATTGTGGACGCCATAGCCTACGCTGCGGCGCAGGGAAGGCTCAAGCACATCCACGTCAACGAGACCAACCGGCGCATGCCGGGCATGGACGGCAAGACCAACCTGGATTGGGCGGGCATTTTGGGCACGCTCAAGCAGGTGGGCTACACGGATTACATCACCATGGAGCCCATTATGAAGATGGGCACCGAGCGCGCGCGCAACATCCACATGTGGCGCGACCTGAGCCGCGGCGCGGATTTGGCGCAGATGATCCAGTATGCGCGCGATGGTGCGGATTTCCTGCGCGGCTACCTGCAGTAAATACCCGAAGAAAGAGGCGCGGCCACAAAAAAGCGCGCCAGGCGCGTTATCAAGCACAGCATCTGCCGCCGCGATATCAGGCGCAACAGCGCGCGGCAGGGGAAGGGAGAAATGCGGCATGACGTATCAGAGAGCCACCCTTGTGCAGATTCCGCAGCTGATTACACTGCGCAAGCGGCAGCTGATTGATGAGGGCATGGCCCCTGCGGCGGATATCGACGCGCGGCTGGATGCGTTTTTTCAAAGCAAGATGCGCGAGGAATCGCTGGTGGAGTGGGTTGCGTGCGAGGAAGGGGAGATCGTGGCCACGGCGGCCATCCTGTTTATCGCGTTGCCGCCCTCGTACGCCAATCCCAGCGGCGTCAAGGGGTACGTCACCAACATGTACACCCGTCCCGCCTACCGCGGGCGCGGCATTGCGCGTGCGCTGCTGGGGCACCTGGCGGAAGAAGCGCGGGCGCGCGGCACCTGCGCGCTGCTGCTGCACGCATCTGACATGGGCATGCCGGTGTACCGCGCATGCGGCTTTGTGCAGACGGACCGCTGGATGGAGCTGCAGCTGGACGTGGGGGCGGCGCCCCCAGTTTAAAGAGAGAAGCAAAGCGGGCGGCGCGCAGTAGCGCGCCGCCCGCTTGTGATCGAGATGATTACAAATGAAATAGTTCATGTAAAATTTTTCATTTATAGAAAAAGATCCACAGGCTTACATGAAAAACTTTCATAAAAAACTTGCATTTTCACAGACACTTTACTACAATAAAGTCGTCAGCTGCGTACAGGCGTGTATGCAGGGCGAAAGCCGTGACGCTTATCCTTGTGGAACACCCTATAATTTAGGGTTACCTTCTCTCCCTAACACCGTGTGCATGCTCACCTTATGCACACGGCCTTTTTTGTGTCTGCCCTCTGGCACATCACTTCAGCAGGCTGCGCACAAGCAGCATATCGTGCCTGGTAATGCAGCGCATCAGGCGTAGCATCACGCTGTAGAGCAGGCCGCACAGCACGATGTGCGCCACCATGGAGGCCATGCCCTCGGCAAGCAGGTTACCCAAAAGCGTGCAGATCAGCTGGGTGCCCATCACGGCGGTGACGATGGCCATGGTGGGGATGAGCACCCACCAGAAGTAATCGATGCGGAAGGCGCTGACCTTTACCAGGCGATTGATGCTGAGCGTGGCATTGACAAATTTGCTGAAGAACAGCACGATCAGGTAGCCGGTGATGCCCCATTTGGGCAGCAGGATATACATCAGCACGATGTTGATCGCAGAATCGATGATGTTGTAGCGCATCACGCTCACCTGCTGGTTGAGCCCCTTGAGCATGCCGTCGGTGGCGCTGTCCAAATACAGAAAGAGCGTCAGCGGGGCGAGCGTGCGGATAAAATGCCCTGAGGCGACGTCACCGTAGAACACCGCGCCCATCTCGTGGGCGTAGCTGATAAAGATGCCCGCCACGCCAATGGAAAACAGCAGCGTGATCTGGAAGACGTGGCTGACCACGCGCTGCACCCGCGCGTCGTCCCCGCGGGCCCGGCACTCGGCAAGCTCCGGCACCAGCAGACTGGAAAAGGCGATCAGAAAGGCCGAGGGGAACATGAGCAGGGGCATCACCATGCCGTGGATCATGCCGTATTTTTCCAGCGCGCCCTGGCTGCTCTCGCCGTTTTTTTGTAGCCCCCAGGGGATCATCAGCTGGGTGATGGCCGCAAGTCCACTGCGCAGGCAGGTGCTTAGGGATACGGGCAGCGAGATGGCGAACATCCTGTGCGTGGTATCGGGCTTTAAGGGAGCGCCCCCTTTGTAGCGCCGCGCGTCGCGCTTGTGGTTGATGAAAAGATACGCGCACGCCGCCATCTCGGCCACACAGCCGCCCGCCACCAGCGCTACGCTCGCGTATTCGATGCCTGGCGGCGCCACCAGGTTCAGCGCATAGACCACCAGCACAATGCGCACAAACTGCTCCAGGATCTGCGCGCCGGCGTTGCGCGCCACCCGCCGCACAGCGGTAAAGTAGCCGTTGAGGGTGGTGGACATCACGGTAAACGGCAGATCAATGGCAAAGACGTACATCGCAAGCATCGCTTTGGGCTCACGCAGCCAGTGGTCGCAGATAAAGGGCGTGGCCAGCGCCAACGCGCCCGCGCACGCCACGCCGAAGGCGGCGCTTGCAAGCAGGCACTTGTGCATCACCGCCCGCACATTGGCCTTGGGCCCGCGCGCCAGCTCCTCGGCAACAAGGCGGGTTACCGCCAGGCTGATGCCCGAGGAGGCGAGCGTCATAAAGAACATGTATACCGATAGCATCAGCTGGTACAGGCCGATGGCGCCCGCGCCGATCTTGCCTGCCAGATATACGTTGAACGCCACGCGGATGGCGTTCATCAGCAGCGAGGTGGCGGTCAGGATGACGGCGTTCATCAGGAAAACCTTGAGCTTGCGCATGTACCGTCCCCCCTCCCTTGCGGCGCTCTTGCTGGAAACACTCCATTATATGAGGCGGGGCGCGCGGGCATGCCCCCGCGCGCTTGTACGCGCGTTGGCGCTGAAGCGCTGTCCCAGCTGTGCGTGCTGTGGTATAATAAAAACAATATCCGCCAGGTGAGAAAAGGGGTCGAAAAAAAGATGCGTATCGTGGTGATAGACGGTCAGGGCGGCGGCATTGGCCGCCAGGTGATCAGCCAGCTGCGCGGCGCGCTGGCACAGGCTGAGATCATTGCCGTGGGCACCAACGCCATGGCCACCGCCAGCATGCTTAAGGCAGGGGCAAGCGGCGGGGCCACGGGCGAGCACGCGGTGATCTACAATGCGGCCCGCGCGGACGTCATCGTGGGGCCCATCGGCATCATCCTGTGTGACGCCATGCTGGGGGAGATCACCCCCGCCATGACGCAGGCGATCTGCCGCAGCGCGGCGGAAAAGATTTTGATCCCCGTATCCAAGTGCCACGTGCGCATCGCGGGCATGCAGGATGCGCCCACAGCGCAGTACATCGACCAGATCGTGGCGCTGCTGCGGGCAAAATACGCGTAAATGGTGTGCGGAGGGTGCCCGATCAGGGCGCCTTTTTCTTTGCGCGTGTAAACGTGCGATCGAGCGTGGAATCCTTTGTATAGACCGGTTGTTTTGGTATAAAAGGCGGATTTGCGGAATGCAAACGAATAATAGACCTTCTTTGACTTTGATCTTATCTGACTTTTAGGATATGCTTGTATTGTCAAAAGGAAAGGGAATACCCCCCACCCAAGCGACAAATACTATGGACAAATACGTGTAGGAGGTTATGCTTTATGGCAAGTTTGATTCCGTATCGTGGCCGTCATGGTTTGGCCCGCAGAAACGAAGGGAACAGTCTGTTTGATGATGCATTCTTCCGCCCCTTCTTTGATATGAGCGACTTTTTTGAGACCAGCGCGTTTCGCGTGGATATCAAGGACAAGGGCGACGCCTACCAGCTGGAGGCGGAGCTGCCCGGCGTGGAGCAGGAGAACATCAACCTGTCGGTGGATAACAACGTGTTGACCATCGCGGCGGACGTCAACAGCGAGCGCAGGGATGAACGCGAAAACTATGTGTTTGCGGAGCGCCGCAGTGGGCACTGCCAGCGCAGCTTCAACATCGAGGGCATCGACGAGGAGGGCATCAGCGCTCAGTACCGCAACGGCGTGCTGGAGGTCAATCTGCCCAAAAAAGCGCCGCAGGCCGCCCAGAGCGCGCGCAAGATCGACATCAAGTGACGCTGTGCGTGGCGCAGCCAGGCATATAAAAAAGCGCCGGGGACGAAATGATCGTCCCCGGCGCTTTTTTATGTGCAATCACGCGCTGCGCGGGCCGCCGCCTTGCACGCGGGACTGTATGCGCGACAGCGTGTCGGGGCAGAGCGACGCGACTAGCACCATCGCGTCGCGCCGCGCGTCCTCTTGCGGTACATCCAGGTAGCTGAGCAGAAACGTATACGCGCACTGATATTCCTGCGCCAGCCGGCAGGCCAGCGTCCTGCCGGCATCGCTGAGCGCGACTTGCCCGTAGCGGGCCTTTTGCACCAGCCCTTCCAGCTGAAGCTGGTGCAGCATCCTGTTGACGCTCACGCGCGTGACGCCCAGAGAGCGGGCGATGTCGATGGAGCGCATCTGTGGGTGCTGGCCGGCCAGGTGGTGCATGGCCAGCAGGTAGCGGACCTTGGCGCAGGTTTTTTGCATAAGCCCTCCCCGTATATTAGTATATGCTAACTGTGTGCGAAAAAGAAATGCCGGATGATCTGCCGGCTGGCAAGCTTTAGCATTAGCGTACGCTAACAACGCAAAAAATACCATATCCCGCGCCTGCTGTCAATGCGCTTTTTATGGGCAGGTGGGGTAGAGGGCGTCCCAAAAGGGCCGCGGGCGCGCGCCCGCCCGCTTGCACCCGCAGAAAAGGGACGGCACACCGCCGCTGCGCGTTTACCGCCCCACGTCCGGGTGGGCGACGCGCTTTTTCATCTGCTGGTAGGTGTTTTCGCTGATGATGTGCTCAATGCGGCAGGCGTCCTGCGACGCCTGCGCAGCGTCAATGCCCAGCGTCTCCACCAAAAAGGCGGTGATATAGCGGTGGCGCTCGTAAATCGCCGCCGCCCTGGCCTGCCCCGCCTCGGTGAGGCGAAGGGTGCCATCAGGCGCCATATCCACAAAGCCCTCCCTGCGCAGGATGGACATGGCGCGGCTGACGCTGGGCTTGGAATAGCCCAGCGCAGAAGCGACGTCAATGGAGCGCACGCGGCCGGTCTTGCGGTGCAGCATATAGAGGGTTTCCAGATAGTTCTCGCCCGATTCAAGCATAAAAATGGCACATCCCCTGTTTGATTATCCTGATTGTAGCATACCCCTGCGCGCGCGGGCAAGACGGCGACTTTTTTTGCGGCGGGGGATTGACAGAGGTAAGTTAGCGGTGGTAAACTATGGATGCGCAAGAGGTTAGCGTATGCTAACTACATAATCAGGCCAGAGTGGGAAGGGGGAAACAAGCATCATGCCGTTGGTGATCGCGCCCGTAGGCGAGGAACAATCCATCAAACGCATTGCCGGCAGGGATAAAACCCGCCGCTATCTGGAGAGCCTGGGCTTTGTGGCGGGGGGCAAGGGGACGGGGGGATCTGTGCTGGGGGGCAATATGATCGTGCACGTCAAGGATGCGCGCATTGCCATTGACCGCAATATGGCTGCAAGGGGCATGGTGTAGGAAGGGGGGAAGCATACGATGATGACACTCAAAAGTGTGCCGGTGGGCAGCAGCGCTACGGTGCGCAAGCTGGACGGCACAAGCGCCGTCAAACGCCGGATCATGGATATGGGCATCACCAGGGGCACGGACGTGTTCGTGCGCAAGGTTGCGCCGCTGGGCGACCCCATTGAAGTGACGGTGCGCGGCTATGAGCTATCCATCCGCAAGGCGGATGCGGGCAACATCCTGGTCGAGTAGCGCACAGGGCGGAATCATTGGACCCAGCGCCCAGCCTTTGTGCTTTTTTTACGCCGAGTAGTTAACTTATGCTAACTAGAAGGAGGAACGTTTGTGAACATCAAAATGGCGCTTGCCGGCAACCCAAATTGTGGCAAAACCACCATGTTCAATGCCTTAACGGGTAGTTACCAATACGTTGGCAACTGGCCAGGCGTCACAGTTGAAAAAAAAGAGGGCAAGCTGAAAGGGCATCACCGCGATGTGACGATCGTCGATCTGCCCGGCATCTATTCGCTCTCCCCCTACACGCTGGAGGAGGTGATCACCCGCGACTTTCTGATGCAGGCGCATCCGGATGTCATGATCAATATTGTTGATGCGTCGAACCTGGAGCGCAACCTGTATTTAACCACCCAGCTGGTGGAACTGGGTATCCCCACCATCATTGCGCTGAACATGATGGATGTGGTCAAAAAGCGTGGCGAGCGCATCGACGCGGCCAAGCTTGCCCAAACGCTGGGCTGCGAGGTGGTGGAGACCTCCGCCATCAGAGGCGCGGGCATGAAGGAGCTCGCTTCGCGCGCCATCGCCCTGGCGCAATCGGGCAAAAAGACCCCGCCGCGGCACCGCTTTGACAGCGACGTGGAGCAGGCCCTGCGCGATATTTCCGATGTGATCAAGGCGCGCGTGCCGCGCGAGGAGCTGCTGCGCTGGTACGCCGTCAAGGCCTTTGAGCGCGATGAGAAGGCGCTGGCCCAGCTGGGACTGGACGCCGATGCGCAGGGCGCGCTGGAAGCCATCCGCGCCCGTCTGGAGGACAGGGCGGACGACGATACAGAGAGCATCATCACCAATGCGCGCTACCGCTACATCGCGGGCGTCGTCAAGGCATGCGCGTCCCGCCCGCAAAAGCGGGCCGCTACCATGTCCGATAAGATCGACCGCGTCGTCACCAACCGGTGGCTGGCGCTGCCCATCTTTTTCGCGATCATGTACGTGATTTACTATGTATCCATCTCCACGGTGGGAGATATGACCATCGGCTGGGTGGAGGCGCTCTTTGGCTGGATTGGCGAGGGCGCGGGCGCGCTGCTTGCCAGCTGGGGCGCGGCGGCGTGGACGCAGAGCCTGGTGGTGGACGGCATCATCGGCAGCATCGGCGCGATCTTTACCTTTGTGCCGCAGCTGATGATTCTGTTCTTCTTCCTGTCGCTATTGGAGGATTCCGGCTACATGGCGCGCGTGGCGTTCATCATGGACCGCATCTTCCGCAAATTCGGCCTGTCGGGCAAATCCTTCATCCCCATGCTCATCGGCACTGGCTGCTCCATCCCGGGCGTCATGGCCAGCCGCACCATTGAAAACGAGAAAGACCGCAAGATGACCATCATGCTCACGCCGTTCATCCCCTGCGGGGCCAAGCTGCCGGTGTTTGCCATGTTCATCGCGCTGGTCTTTCCAGATCAGCCCTGGGTGGGCCCCGCCATCTACCTGATCGCCATCGTGGCGGTGATTCTTTCGGGCATCATCCTCAAACACACCAGGCGCTTTTCCGGCGACCCCACCCCCTTTGTGATGGAGCTGCCGGAATACAAGCTGCCCCGCCTCAAGGGCGTGGCCATCCACATGTGGGAGCGCGCCCGCTCCTTTATTAAAAAGGCGGGCAGCATCATCTTTATCGCCTGCGCGCTCCTGTGGGTGCTGCAGAACTTTAACTTCGCCTTCCAGTACATCGGCGCCGAACGCATCGATGAGAGCATTCTGGCGGGCATCGGCAATGCCATCCGCTGGATATTCATTCCGCTGGGCTTCGGCGATACTTGGGCCGCGCCTGTGGCCACGGTCACCGGCTTGATCGCCAAGGAAGTGGTGGTTGCCACCTTCGCTTCCGTGGGTTCGGTCACGCCCATCGTCTTTACCCAGGTGACCGCGTTCGCCTTTATGATCTTTACCATCTTCGCCGCCCCGTGCTTTGCCGCCATCGGCGCCATGCACCGTGAGTTCGGCAACTGGAAGGATACCCTCTTTGCCATCTGCTACCAGACGGGCACCGCCTACGTGCTGGCCATGCTAGTGAACCTGGTGGGTGGCTGGATATTCTCCGGCACGCCGGCCACCGCGCCCCAGGCGCTGGATATCGGCGCGATGGAGGAGGCGGCTGAGGGCGCTATCATAAACGGCGATATCGTGCTGTATGTCTTTGGCGCGGTGCTGCTGATCGCCCTTGCAATCATCTTCATCAACAAGGTGCGCGGCGGCCGCAGGTCCTCCCCGGGCGCGCGGCGCAATGCCGCGTAACGCCCTGCGCACAGGCGGGAAAGAAGGCATTTGTATGAATCTGATTGACATCGCCGTTGCCATGATCGTGCTCGGCCTGGTGGCCGGCGCAATCGTGGGCATTGTAAAGCGGCGCGCGAAAGGCCAGGGGGGCTGTGGCTGCGGCTGCAGCGGCTGCCCCCACGCACATGACTGCCGCGGGCAGGATGTGAAGTGAGCGCATGACCTTTTGCGCGTAAACCCCGTACCACCTATAGAGAAGAACGCCCGCGCCCCAAAAGGGGTGCGGGCGTTTTCCGTATAGCGCTTTCCACAAAAAACAGACGCGCCTCGCAAAGATCGCGATATATCCCACAGGTGGCGCTGCCCATTCGTGTACAATAGAGAGGGGATTATCATATGGGAGGGATATTTGCCATGGGAGAAAAACACCTCAGTCTTCGCCTGCCGGAGGAGATGCTTTATAAGCTACACGATATTGCAGCGTATGATGGGCGTTCGGTCAGCGCACAGGTACGCCACTGGCTGGGGCTGTGCATTGCCCGCCACGAACAAAAGCATGGGTACATCGGATCAGACGGGTACGAAAACAGCGCACAGGCCGGCAAAGCGCACTACGCGCGCGGGGTAAAGAGATAGTGCGTCTGCCCGTCCACGCGCACGCGGTGATTGCGCACACCGAACACGTCCTGCAGCGCGCCGGAGGAAAAGACATCCTCGGGTGCGCCCTGCGCATAAAGTGCACCCTGCCGCAGCACGAGCAGATGCGTCGCGTGCTGCAGCGCCTGCGCAAGGTCGTGCAGCACCATAATGACGGTCTTGCCCTGCGCGTGCAGCGCGTCGATCAGGCCCAGCATCTCCAGCTGGTGGTTGATATCCAGATACGTGGCCGGCTCGTCGAGCAGCAGCACGTCCGCATCCTGCGCAAGCAGCATGGCCAGGTACACGCGCTGGCGCTCCCCGCCCGAGAGGGTACGCACGTCCCGTGCGCGCCACGCTTCCACGCCCGCCTGCGCCATGGCCTGCGCCGCCATGCGCCGGTCCTGTGCGCCCGGGCGGCGGGGAAAGCCCAAATGGGGGAAGCGCCCGTGCATCACCAGCGATGCTACGCTGATGGCGGGCACGCTGCGCGTCTGGGGCAGCATGGCCACGCGGCGCGCAAAAGCCTTGGGCGCGTAGGCGGCGTAGGGCGCGCCAGAGAGGCGTAAATCGCCTGCGCTGGGGGCAAGCAGCCGCCCCAGCACCTTCAGCAGCGTGCTCTTGCCGCAGCCATTGGGCCCCACGATGCAGGTGAGGCTTCCTTTATCAAAACGGGCGCTGATATCCCGCAGCACCGGCGCGCCGGCGTAGCCCGCAGATACGTGCTCCAGCTCAATCATAGATGCGCCCCCGCTTTCGGTTGATCAGCAGGTAGATGAAAAACGGCCCGCCCAAAAAGGAGAGCACAATGCCCACGGGCAGCTCAAAGGGGGCAAAGAGGATGCGCGCAAGCAGGTCGCAGGCAAGCGTGAACCCCCCGCCCAACAGGATGCACATGGGCAACAGCTTTTTATGGTCGTATCCCACGAGCGCACGCGCGGCGTGGGGCACGATCAGCCCCACAAAGCCCAGCAGGCCGGAGAAGCTCACCGCAGCGCCCGCGAGCAGCGCGCTGCAGATGATCAGCAGCATGCGCATCCTACCGGCGCGCATGCCCAGGCTGGAGGCGGTCTCCTCGCCCAGTGCCAGCACGTTGAGATCATGGCTGCATAAAAGCGCCGCCGCAAGCCCGCAGAGGATATAGGGCAGCGCAAAGGTGATGGCGGACATGGACACGCCGGAAAAGCCGCCGATCATAAAGGCGATGCGGTGCATCTGGGTATCGGGGAAGAGGGTCAGCACCGTATCGGTCAGCGATCCCAGAAACGTGGACACCGCCACGCCCGCAAGCACCAGTCCCATGCGCGAGGCGCCTGCGCGGGCGGCGATCAGATATACGAGCAGCGACGCGGCCAGCGCGCCTGTGAAGGCCGCGGCGGGCGCAAGGGCGATGCTTGCGGGCAGCAGCACGGCAAGCAGCATGGCGGCAAGCCCCGCGCCCGCGTTGACGCCGATGGTGCCGGGGCTTGCCAGCGCGTTGCCCAGCACCCCCTGCAATAGCGCGCCGGATACGGCCAGGGCGCTGCCGGCAAGCAGGGCGGCCAGCATGCGCGGCAGGCGCACGAAGGCCACGATCTGGTAGCTCTTATCCATGGCGTCAGGCGCAAAGAGGGCGCGCAGTACCTGCCCAGGGGAGAGCGCCACCGCCCCGATGCACAGGCTCAGCACGCACAGCAGCAGCACAAGCGCCGCCGCGCCTGCAAAAAGCAGCGCACAGCGGCGCTTGTGTACGTCATGCGAAGCAATCGGGGTAGAGGATTTTTGCGAGCGTCTCATAGCTGTCTCCCCATCGGTTGTTGGGCTTGTAGTGGAATAGATCCTTTTCCAGCACGATGTAGCGGCCGTTTTGCACGGCGGCAAGGCTGTTCCAGGCGGGGTTTGCGGCAATGCCATTTTTAAGCGCCGCAATCGCCTTATCCGAATCGCCCATGGTGGTGACGAAGATAAAGTCGGGGTCCTCCGCGATGATTTCCTCCATGCTCAGGTCCTCCAGCAGCGAGGGGTGGCGCGCGGCGATGTTGTCGCAGCCCAGCGCCTCGAGCATCGCGCCCACCATGTTGTCCGCATCCTTGGCCTTGGCGGCGGTGCTCAGCGCACGGATAAAGAGCACCGTGGGCCTGTCCTCTGAAGCCTGTGCCTTTGCAAGCACTTGATCGATGCGCGCCTGCACGTCCAGGCCATTTTTGCGGTAGGCGTCCGCATCGCCCATGATGTCGGTGCAGATTTTGAGCATATCCAGATAATCGGAGAACAGCTCCACCTTGAAGTAGGCGTGCGCGATGCCCGCCTGGCGCAACGCGTCGTCCAGCTTGACGTGGCTCTCGATATCCGTGGAGAGCAGCACAAAATCCGGCGCCAGGTCGAGAATCGCCTCCAGCGAGGGCTGCTTGACGCTGCCGATCACCTTGGTATCCGCACCCAGCGTCAGTTTGCGCTCGTCGATCGCGTCTTGGGTGGTGCCCGCAAGCGTGCCGCCGGCGAGCAGCCAAGTCTCCGCGTACGATCCCATCAGCGCCACCACGCGAGAGGGTGCCTTGGGCACCGTCACACTGCGAGAGAGCGCGTCGGTAAAGGTGTATGTATCCTGCGCGCGCGGGGAGGCGGTGGCGGATGCCTCCCTGGGCGCGCACCCAACCAACAGCAGCGCGGCCAGCAGCAGCACGCATACGCGCATGCGCTTTAGCATGTGGCGCCGCCCTCGCCAGCCACGGCCAGAATATCCGCCTTCTGGCGCAGCAGGATGTTGCTTGTCAGCAGCTTTTCCACGCGGCGCACGCCCAGGCGCTCCACCATGGAGGCAAAGCGCTCGCCTTTTTCGCCCTCGCGCTTAAAGAGCAGGATGGCCTTCTCCACGATATCCAGCACCTCTTCCTTGGTAAAGATGCGGCCCAGTAGGTCGCCCCGGCGCACCTGCTTGCCCCAGCGACCGCCGACGTACACCTTATAGCCTGCCTCGCCGCCGGGCACCGCGCCGAAGGGGCACTGGTCCACGCAGCGGCCGCACTGGTTGCAGATTTCCGCGTCGATGGCAAGCTTGCCCTCAGCGAGGCTTGCAGCCGCCATGGGGCAGCTCGCCTGCACGCCGCAGGTTTTGCAGCCGCGGCACTGCGCGCTCGCGTAGGCGGGCATGCGCGCCCCCACGATGCCCAGGTCGTTGAGATCGGGCTTGACGCAGTTGTTGGGGCAGCCACCCACCGCGATTTTGAATTTGTGGGGCAGAATCACGTCGCGGTAACCCACGTAGAAGCGGTCGTGAATCTCCTTGGCCAGGGCCTGCGTGTCGATCAGGCCGAAGACGCACACCGTGCCTTTGCACGCCACCACCGGGCGCACTTTAGAGCCGGTGCCGCCGGTGACCATGCCCTCCTTGGCGACATATGCCTGCACGGCGGGTATGTCGTCAAACGAGATACCGGGCAGCTCCACGGTCAGCCGGGAGGTGAAGGCAACCTGCCCGTTGCCGTAGTTTTGCGCCACCTCGCTCAGATTGCGCAGCTGCGCGGCGGAGAGCACGCCGTTTTCCGTGATGATGCGGGCGGAGAACAGGTCGGTGCCCCGGTTGGTCAGAAAGCCTTCGCCCTTCACGCGCGCGCGGTCCTGTGGAGAAATTGCCATAATTTCACATACTCCTTTTTTGTCAATTACTTCCCCATTATACCATTGCATCAGGTGATTGAAAAATAGTATTATATGAAGGATATGATCGTAAAAACCAATCGATAAACCAGAACAGGGGGGAAATGCTTGACCATCCGACATCTGCGCATCCTCATCGCCGTGGCGGATACCGGGCGCATGCGCCTTGCGGCAAAGCAGCTCTATATTTCGCAGCCCACCGTCAGCCAGGCGATCGCCGAGCTGGAGCGGCACTACGAAAGCCGCATCTTTGAGCGGCTGAACCGCCGGCTCTACATCACGGCGTTTGGCACCCAGCTGCTCGGCTACGCGCGGCATATCGTGGCGCTCTTTGATGAGATGGAGCTGCAGGCGCGCTACCGCGCGGGACATCCGGCCATCAAGGTGGGGGCGACGCTCACCCCGGGCGCTACGCTGCTTGCCGATATTGTGAACGCCTTTGAACAGGCCCATCCGGAGGGACGCGTGGATGTCTACGTGGACAACACCAGCGTGGTTGAGGCGATGCTGCTCAAAAGCGCGCTGGATGTGGGCTTGGTGGAGGGTAATGTGCGCAGCGGAGAGCTTGTATGCACCCCCTTTATGCGCGATGAGATGGTGCTCATCTGCGCGCCGGAGCACCCCTTTGCAGGGCGCAAGACCATCTCGGCGCAGGCGCTTGCGGGCCAGCGCTTTGTGCTGCGGGAGCCGGGCAGCGGCACGCGGGAGCAGTTTATGGCGTATCTTTCGGAGCGGGGCGTGCAGATCGATGAAAAGTGGGTGTGTCACGCAAGCGACGCCATCAAGGAGGCGGTGATGCGCGGGCAGGGCCTCTCGGTGCTTTCGGCGCACCTGGTGCGGGAGGAGGCGGCACAGAAAAAGCTGCACATCGTGCGCTTTGACGATGTGCAGCTGATTCGCACGTTTTGCATTGTCCGCCATAAGAACAAGTTTATCACGCCCATGCTGCAGGCGTTTTTGGATACCTGCCGCGCGCAGGCTCAGTCCGCGTCGTAGCAGCCGTGCTCCGATGTGCGCCGCCCCTGGGCGACGATGTGATAGAGCCGGTAGCCGCCCGACAGGTTGTAGCAGTCAAAGCCCAGCCCTGTAAGGATGCGGCAGGCCACGTAGCTGCGCAGGCCGCTTAGGCAATGCACGTAGACGGGCTTATCCGCATCCAGCTCCGCCCTGGCGCGGGCGCGCAGCTCCCTGTCCAGCGGGATGTTGATAAAGCCGTCGATGTGCCCCGCGGCGTACTCGCCGGCGGTGCGCACGTCCAGCAGCGTCACGCTGCCGTCGCGCGGCAGGTCCGCCACATCGTGCCAGTGGAAGTGCTTCACCTTGCCGGTGAGCGCGTTTTCAATCACAAAGCCCACCATGTTCACCGGGTCCTTGGCCGAGGAGAAGGGGGGCGCGTAGCACAGCTCCAGGCGCGTCAGGTCGTATCCGGTCATCCCCGCGCGGATGGCCGTGGCCAGTACGTCGCAGCGCTTATCCACGCCCTCAAAGCCCACCAGCTGCGCGCCCAGGATTTTGCCGGTGCCCTTTTCGTAGAGGGTTTTGATGGAGATGTTGCGCCCGCCCGGATAATAGCCTGCGTGCGCGGGAGAATAGGTAAACACCTTGTCGTAATCCAGTCCCGCAGCCTGGGCGGCGCGCTCGTTTACACCCGTGGTGGCGATGGTCATGTCGAATACCTTGAGCACCGCCGAGCCCTGCGTGCCCGTGTAGCGGCTCGCCAGGCCGCAGATATTATCCGCCGCGATGCGCCCCTGCCGGTTGGCGGGCCCTGCCAGCGGCACAAACGCGGGCGCGCCGGTGACAAAGTCCGTCACCTGTACCGCGTCGCCCACCGCGTAGACATCGGGCGCGCTGGTGTGCATGTGATCGTCCACGATGATGGCGCCGCGCGCGTTGGTCGCAAGCCCTGCCTCCTTGGCAAGGCCGCTCTCAGGCCGCACGCCGATGGCCAGTATCACCATGTCCGCCTGCACGCTGCCGTGCTGGAGCGTCAGCGCAAGCGTGCCGTCCTCCTGGCGCGCAATGCTCTGCAGGCCGTTGTTGAGCCGCAGCGCGATGCCCTGCTGCGCCACGTAGGCGTGCACGTCGCAGGCCATATCAAAGTCAAGCGGCGCGATGAGGTGGTCCGCCATCTCCACAATAGTGACGTCCAGGCCTGCCTGCGCAAGATTCTCCGCCATCTCCACGCCGATGTAGCCGCCGCCCACAACCACGGCGCGCGCGGGCGCTTTTTCCTTGATATAGGCGTCAATGGCTATGGTATCGGGAATGTTGCGCAGGGTAAATACGCCCTCGCAGGGCAGCCCCGCGATATTGGGCACGATGGGCGCCGCACCGGGCGAGAGGATCAGCGCGTCGTAACTTTCCTCATACGTCTCGTCAACCTCCAGATCGCGCACGCGCACGGTTTTGCGCGCCGTGTCGATGGACACGGCCTCGTGCAGCACGCGCACATCCACGTTAAAGCGGGCCTTGAAGCTCTGGGGCGTCTGCAGCGTGAGCGCGCCCTTTTCCTTGATTGTGCCGCCGATGAAGTAGGGCAGGCCGCAGTTGGCAAAGGAGATATAGGGCCCGCGCTCCAGCACCAGGATTTCCGCCTGTTCGTCCAGCCTGCGCAGGCGCGCCGCGGCCGATGCGCCGCCCGCCACGCCGCCGATGATCACCGTCTTCATAAAAAGCAAAGTACCTCCCGTTTCCAGAGTGCGCCCGGCGCCAAATCGGCGCGGGGCGTAAAGCAATGTTTGCCCACAGTATAGCACGCGCGCCACAAACTGTAAATATAATTTTTACAGTAAATCTGTTAAAAACACGCGAAATAGCGCTTGACTCTCCCCTTAGGGGAACGCCTATCATAGGGTTGTGGCCACAATCGACCCCCGCAAGGAGGATAACACATGTACAGTATCGGGACGTTCTCCCAAATGAACCACGTCAGCGTCAAGACGCTGCGCCACTACGACGCGATCGGTCTGCTCAAGCCGCGCTATGTGGATACGCGCACGATGTACCGCTATTACGACGCCTCGCAGATGACGGAGCTCTATCATATCCTTACGCTCAAGCAGCTGGGGTTTTCGCTCGACGAGATTCGGGAGGTGCAGGCGCAACGCGCGTCGCTTGCACAGGTGCTTGCGCAAAAACAGCAGCAGGTGCAGTGCACCTTGCAGCTGGAGACGGCCAAGCTCAGCCGGATACGCACAACCCTGGAGGCCATAGAGAAAGGTTGGGATCAAATGCAGGATGTGGTTATCAAGGCGCTGCCTGAGGTGACGATTGCAAGCGTGCGGCGCGTGATGAAGAATTATGAGGAGCTCAATTACCTGATGCCCGAGGTGCTGGGCAGGCTAATGCAGGAGGCGGGCTGCGTGTGCGCCGCGCCGGACTACTGCTTCAATACTTATTACGATTGCGAGTATCGCGAGCGCGATGTGGACGTGGAGGTGTGCCAGGCGGTGACCAAGCTGCAGCCGGACCACGGCGAGCTGCATTTCCAGAAGCTGGAACACGTGCCGCAGGCCGCCTGTCTTCTGCACCATGGCAGCTACGATACGCTGCCCAAGAGCTACGCGGCGATCAACGCCTGGATCGCGCAGAACGGCTATAAAGTGGTGGGAATGCCGCGTGAGAGCTACATCGACGGCGTCTGGAACAAGGAGCGTCCGGAGGATTGGCTCACCGAGCTGCAGTTTCCCATTGCCAAGGCATAGCGCAGCGGCATAAAAGATGCGGGGGAGCAAAAGGGCATATGCCCTTTTGCTTCCCCTTTTTTGGTTTAATCGATATGCCGGAAACCCTGCCCCAGCACGCTGCCCGCCTCACAGCCCACGATGAACGCACGCGGGTCCACGCGTTGTACCAGTGCGCGTATTTTATAAAACTGCGCCTTGCTCACCACGCAGAGCAGCACCTTCTTTTTGCGGTGCATGTAGGCGCCCTCCCCCTCCAGCGCGGTGACGCCGCGCCGCAGGGTGCGCAGAATCTCCCGCTGGATGGCTTCCCCCGCATCGGAGATGATAAACAGCAGCCGGTTGGTGTTGAGCCCGTAGACGATTTTGTCCATCACCACGCCGGATACCGCGATGCATATGCCCGCAAAGATGGCAGCATCGATGTTGCGGAAGGCGAAAATGGAGGCGATGACCACCACTAGGTTGACAAGCGTGATCAAGGTGCCCATGGAGCGCTGTGGCCAGCGCTTTTGCAGCAGCGCGCCCACAATGGCGGTGCCGCCGGTGGTGGAGTGGCTCATGTACACAAGCGCGTTGCCTACGCCCATCAGGATGCCGCCAAAGAGCGCGGCGAGCAGCGGGGCGAGCGGGGATGCGGAGGGGTAGACGGGCATCCACACCACAAAAAGATCGGTGCACAGCGTAAAGAGCAACGTGGAAAGCGCAGTAAGCAGCGCAAAGGCGTGGGAGATGCCGCGCCAGGCCAGGATGAGCAGCGGGATGTTGAGCACAAAGGCGGTGCTGCCGATGGGCAGGCCCCACAGGTAGTTGGCGATGGTAGCCAGGCCCACCATGCCGCCGGGCGCGATGCGGTAGGGCTGGGTAAAGATGTGCAGCCCCATGGCGTAGAGATACGAGCCGGCCAGGTTGATAAGCAGAAACGAGCCGACCTTGCGCGGAGGATAGCGGCGCAGCATGCAGGTTGGACCTCCTGAAAAAAGATTTTTCTCTGTATAGCATGCTTGTTTTGCGCCTTGTGCATACGTTGGTAGCGGCGCATGGTATAGACCCGCGCAAAGGCGCGCACCCTATATGCAGGCAACACATACGTAGATCGACGACTGATAAAGGAGACGGTTGGATGCACACCATCACATTCAAAGGTAAACCCATCACCCTTGCGGGCAGTCAGGTGCGCGTAGGCGCGCGCATACCCGAATTTACCCTGACAGACAACAACCTGGCCGACGTGACGTCCGATTCGCTGCGCGGCACGCGCGCCTTTTTGAGCGTGCCCTCGCTTGATACCGGCGTGTGCGATCTGGAGGTGCGCAATTTTAATGAAAAGGCGGCGTCACTGCAAGGCGTGTCCATCTACGCGGTGAGCATGGATTTGCCCTTTGCGCAGAAGCGCTGGTGCGGCGCGCATGATGTGGCGCACGTGCGCACGCTCTCGGATTACAAGCAGCGCAGCTTCGGCCGGGCGACAGGTACGTTGATCGAAGAGCTGGGCCTGCTGACGCGCGCGGTGTTCATTGTGGATGCCAAGGACCACGTCACCTACGCGGAGTATGTGCCCGAGGTATCCCAGCATCCCGATTACGAGGCCGCCTATGCGGCCCTGCAGCAGCTGCGCTAAAGCGCAGAAAAAACGCGGCGCCCCAAAGGGTGACGCACATACCCCCTCATCAAGCATGCCGCTGCGCATAGCAGTGCGCCTGATGTGTAACGCGGGTATGCGCGCGTCCCTTTGGGGCGCCGTTTTTATGCCGTGTTTCATTGTGTTTTATACTGTAAAGACAGATCGCTCAGCTGCTGGAGCCGCCCTTACCGCGGGCACGGCCCTGGGCGCCAAAGCGCGCCTTGAGCGCGCGCTCGACGGGGATAATCGACAGGAGCATCACGATCACCTGCGCGCCCACCAGCCACAGCGTGGCCCGCTGCCACAGCGCAGCCCATTCGGCCCGCGCGCAGAGCAGCATTACCGCCAGGGTGACGGCCAGCAGCGCGCCCCCGCACACCAGCCACACACGGCTGCAGTACTGATGGGCAAAGGCCCAGGCTTCGCGGCTGTGCGTGGAACGCGGCGTGCGGTAGCCGTAGAGGCTGTTGATATCCTTGGGCGGATGCCTGCGCCACAGCAGCCCGATTGCCAGCATCATGCAGGGCAAAAGCAGTGTGGCAACCAGCAAAAGAGCAAACATGGCAGAGCCTCCTTTTTGCGCGACGCGCGCCTACTTGAGCTGATCGATCAGCGCGTCGTTGGTATAAACTTGCGCAAACACCGTATCCACGCTCACCTGGATGAACAGCTCGATGCCCGCCATCATCACCAGCACCTCCCACCAGGAGATGCTGTAGAGGTAGTTCTCCGCCGTGGGTATGATGGCCTGCATCAGCGCAAAGACCGCCAGCCCCACCGCAAAGCCCAGCAGGGTGATGATGAGCACCTCTATGGCAAGGGTGCCCTTGAGCCTTTTGGCAGAGAGGCCGTGCATCAGATAGACCGTGTACTGGCGCATGTTGCTCTTGAGCCAGAAGACGAAGATGCTCAGCGCGTTGATGCAGGCAAGCAGGCTCATGTAGCCCGCGTTCATCAGCTGGTATGCGTAGCGGCTGACGCGACCGCCGGTGTTGTCGCTGTAGGTGGAATCCGCCTTGAACGTAAAGCCGGGGAACAGCTCGCTTACGTAGGCGGCGAGCTTTTCCTGCTGCCTGCCGCTGACGCTGGTGGGGAAGAGCAGCTGGATGTTTTGGATGGGGTACTGCTCGGCAATGTAGGTGTCCAGCGGGATGGCGATGCTGTAGTCTGAGGAAAAGTCGGTAAAAAAATCCCCCTTGCCCACCACGTTGTAGGAGACGTCGTCGTGCATCAACTGCACGCGCGGGGGCATGGGATAGACGCCCGTCTTATTGATGATGCCGGCGAGGGCGGGGTCATCCTGCCTGCTGTAGCGGTTGATATCGTCCAAGTTGTTCTCAAGCGGGTCCTGCGCGGTGGCAAGCGTCCAGTGCACCACGGCGGTGTGGGTGCCCGCATCCTCTGGCTTGAGCCAGCGCCCCTCCATGATCTCCGGCGTGGTCTCCACGCCAAAGCGCATGCGTCCCGTATCGTTCGGGTCAATGCCGATCACGTAGTAGGGCTCGCCCACATTGTAGGCAGGCGTCAGGATCTCGCCCTCGTTGCGGTTGGCGTAGGTCGGCCCCTCGTAGCGCAGGGCGTAGAGGGCTGGGTAGCGGTTCTGCGCGATGAACTGCCGCAGCGCGGCATCCCTGCTTTGGGTGATCACCGGCAGGCTGTCGGGCAGCTCGGGCAGCACTATGTTGACCACGTAGGTGTCTTGGCCACCGGCAGCAGGGTCGTGCTTGACGCCCGTGAAGTACGTGTAAAGGTAGCAGAACGCGAAGAGCGCCAGGCCAAAGCTGAACATCAGCACAAAGAAGGCTTTGCGCTGTTTGGCCACATACTGCCGGATATCATACCATGCAAGTTTTGATGAAACCATGTTCTCACCCCTTACAAGCCGTTTGTGCACAGGCGCGTCATGTCCAGCGCCGCAGGATATCGATGGGCTGCCGCTTTCGGGTCTCCAGAATGAAGCCCAGCGCGGAGAGCAGATAGATCAGCGCGAGCATTGCGAAGACCATAAGCACTGTGCCCGCGTCGCATACAAAGCGCGCGTCCGGCCTGCCCCCGTAGCGCAGCGCCTGGCAGACCACCGCGCCCGCGCCGGGCGGCGCGATCAAAAGCAGGCTGCGCAGCGCGTCCATCCACACGCACTGCCGCCAAGTGGCCCCGCCCATAAAGTAGACGCCGTAGGCCTTTTCATTGGTAAAGCGCGCCAGCGCGTTGTTTGCGCCGATGCCCGTCAGCGCAATGACAAAAAGGATTGCGGCCAGGATCGCGTCGTTTTTGCTGGCCTGCAGGATGCCCGTAAGGTCTGCGCGCCGCAGCGCGTCAAGCGTCTGGGCGTGCGCGGGGTCCTGCTGCGCCTGCACAAAGGCCCGCGCGTTTTCGTCATCCATAAACCGCAGCACCGCGCCCGTCATCTGGTAAAACCCCAGCTGGGCGTCGGACGCGAGCGCCAGGTCGGGCATCAGCAGCACGTTGCCTTCGTAGGAGAGCGCCCCAAGCAGCGAGTAGTCCAGCCCCGCGCAGTCCCAATAGGTGTTGTGCGCGTCCAGCACGCCCACCACGCGCACGCGCAGCGCCAGATCCTGCGGATAATGCGCGTTCATCAGCTGGGCGTGCGGTGCGCGCAGCGCGGCCGTGCTGCCCAGGGGCAGCTGCGTAGCAAGCACGGGGCTGACGATGACGGGGATTTCGTCCGTCACACTGTAGGCGCGCGCGCTGTCCCAGCGCGCGCCGGCCGACAGGGGCAGGGCCAGCGCGTCGGCAAGCGCAGCCGGATACAGCAGCGTGCGCGTGTCGTAGAGCGTGGAACCGTCCGCAAGCGCGTAGTCCAGCCTGGGCAACATTTTGGCGGGCAGGATTACATCTGCTGCGCCAGCTGCCTGCGCCGCGGCCGCGCATGTTTCCTCCACCTTCCGGTTGTAGGCGCCAAAGGCAAATGTTCCGTCCGCACCGCCGTGCGAAAAGCTGCTCTCGTCCGCGCGCCAGGCGACATACGCCCCCTCTGCGCCAAAGCTCTTGGCAGTGAGCCGATACTGCGCCAGGTTGAACTGCAGTGTGCCGGCCAGGCGCGTGAAGACCAGGCTGCACAGCAGCACCTGCAGTATCAGCGCCAGCGCCATGATGGGGCTGCGCGCCAGCTGCCTGCGCACGCCCTGCCATACCACCCTCATGCGCCTGCCTCCCCCTCCAGATGCCGGGCCAGGTCCGCCGCGCGCAAGGGACGCCGGTAGCGCAGCAGCATCCCGCCGCAGGTGAGCAGCACAAACCCGGCGTAGAACAGCAACCACGCGCCGGGCGTCATCGCGCCCGCACGCGCCGCGCTGGAGGGCAGCAGATACAGCGCCGCGTAGTACAGACCCATGCCCACCAGCAAGCTTGCGCTGTCGATCAACACAATCTCCCACAGCAGCACCCGCTTGAGGCGTCTGCCCGAAAGCCCGCAGCGCAGATACACCATGTAGGGCTGCAGGCTGCACTTCACCCAGTAGGCAAACACGCTCATGGCGTTGACGCAGGCGAGCGCCCCCAGCAGCACACAGGAGGACAGCTGCCGCTGGTATCCCGCACGCAGGAGGGCGTTGTCCTCGTCAAACTGCGCCTCGGCGCTGAAACTGTAGCCTGGAAACAGCGCAGCGATCTGGGCCTGCAGCCGGCCGCGCTGCTCGTTGGTCAGCTGCACATCGGTTAGTACCGTGATGGTCTTGAGGGGGTAGCCCCGCTGCACAAAAGTGTCCTGCGCTATGGCAATGCAGCTGTCGTGGGAATAGTTGGTGTTAAACACCGCCACGCCCACCACGTCATATGCGGCATCGTCGTTGCGCAGCGTGATGCGCGCGGGCGCCTGGCCCGATACCAGCGATTGGTGCACCACGGCGTTGCTGGTGCCCACGTCCGACGCATTCAGCCAGCGGCCCGCGCACAGCACGGGCTGGCCGTCGTAGGTCTCCACGTTGATGCGCCCGTTGTCCTCGGGCGCAATGCCGAACACATAGAGGGCCGCCTGCGTTTCCCCGCCTGCCTCCAGCCGCTCGCCCTCTTGCCGGTTGAGCTGCAGGTCCCCCTCGTAGCGCAGAGCGGAGAGGGGGGGCATATCCCGCCAGGTAAAGCACTGGCGCAGCCCTGCGTCACGCGCCTGCGTCATCACCGGAAAGCCCCGCGCAAGGTCCAGGTCAAAGTGGATGTTGAGGGTGTAAAGCGCGCGGTCGTCCTGCCTGTAGGCGCGCCACAGGCCGGTGTAGTACGTGTAGAAGTAGCTCATGGCAAATACGGCCACGCTCAGGCAGCACAGCATCATCCAAAAGGCGCGGCGCTGTCCCTTGAAAAACTGGCGTAGATCATACCAGGCGATGCGTAAATCCATGGTGCCTCCACTGGCGCGGTCGTTGGATCAGTTAAACGGCGTATAGGCGCGGCGCAGGCGCCCTGTGTCATGGCCCGCGCGCCAGCTGTTGGCTGCAAACCGGCTGCGCTCTTGGCGGATCAGGGGGCGGAGGACATGCTCGGCATCACCCGCGTCACTGCGCGCGCCCCGCAGGCGAGGCGTACGCCCGCGGCGTTGAAGATACCCGCATCCGCCACCAAAGCCCTCTCGTAATGGACGGACATCTCGGCGCAGGCTTCAAACAACAGGCCGTGGCCTACGGTCCCGCCCGAATGGGCGACCACCTGCGCGTGGCGTACACGCCCGCCGCCCGGCACGTGGGTAGAAGCCATAAGGCAGAACAACAATAGCGTTACAAGCGGGAAGGCAGGTTTTCAATCCATGCAAACCCTCCGCGTCTGTGGAACCTAAGGATGGAATTTGGCGCGCACGCGGCCCGTGTAGGCGTCGATGCGCCAGGTGTTGGACGCGTAGTGACATAGCTCGGGAGACATCACTTCCTCACTACAGGAGGTCTCCCAGTCGCGCACAAGCTGGCGCGGGCCGCAGAAGATGCGCCTGCCCGCCAGGTTGTAGATATCGATGTCCGCAATCAGCACGGACTTTTTATTTGCGCGCACGCGCGCCGTAGCGCGGTAGATCAGGCCGCCGGGGTTGTATTTATCTGTCTCCAGCACATCTGCGCAGATCGACGCCTGCCTACCGGAGGATGCGCCGCGCGCTGCGGGCGCCTGGGCACAGGTAATCAAAAGGACCAGCAGGAACAGGAAACAGGTTTTGCGCCGCATGGGGTTGCGCCTCCTTCCCGAAAAGCGAGCCCGCGCGTCAGGGCAAAAACTTCAGGCGCACGCGGCCGGTGTAATCGTCCGCGCGCCAGGTGTTTTCGCAGAACTGGCAGATCTCCGGGCTGAGGTAGGTAATGCTGCTTGTGATATTCATGCCATACGCCGTCTCGCGGGGGTTGCTGGCCACGCGCCGGCCCACGGTGTTGTAGATCGCCACCTGAACGCTCAGTTGAGCGGCGTAATTGGCGTAGGTGCGCCCCGTCGCACTGTAGGGCAGGCCTTCAGGCGTCGCCTGCGAGACGCGCCCTTTGACAGTGCCGCCGCGTTTGCGCTGGCCGATGGGCACGCCGGATTGCGTGGTGATCTGCGCGCGCAGGGCGTCGCCCGCCTGCCCCTCGGGATGTACGCAACCCGATGCGCACAAGGCGCAGAGCAGCAGCGTCAGAAAGGCTGTATAGAAGCGCTTGCGCCGCATGGGGCATCCTCCTTTCCCCAAGGGATCTGCACGCGCGTTTACGGCAGAAACGTGCTTGCGCACACGGCAAACATCATTCCCCACGTCCTATCCGTCGTGCAGCTCCCCACTTGGGGGGTCAGGGCTGGAATTTCTTGCGCACGCGGCCGGTATAGCCGTCCACCTGCCAGGTGTTGGTGGCGAACTGGCACACTTCCGGGCTGATCAGGGAGGCGGAGGAGGCGCTGTGCATGCCCTGCACGATCTCGCGCGGGCCACAGGCCACCCGCCGGCCAACCGTATTGAAGATATCCACATCCGCCACAACCGTGGCCTCATAGCTTGCGGAGGTGACGCCGCGCGCGATGTACGAAAGACCTCCGGGGCCTGCGTCGCCGATATACGCGGCCACCTCGGCGCTGCGCCAGCGCCCGCCCCCCTGCTGCGGCGTGGCTGCACCGGCAGGCGGGGCGGTCTGCTGCGGCGCCGCGCCGCGCACCGCGCCTCCGCCAGCCATGGGTGCAAGCAGCGCCAGTGCCAGCACGATGGGCAATAGAAGCAGTCCTTTTCTCGTCATGTCAAATCCTTTCCCACGTTGCATCCTCTGGCATGCCCCAGCTTTGGCTATGCCTGAAACACGCCGTCTACAATGGTGCGCGTGCGGTCGCACATATCCGCCACCGCGGGGTCGTGCGTCACGATGATGACCGTCTTTCCCTCCTGGGTGAGGCTGCGGAACACACCCATGATATCATCGCGCGTTTTGGTATCCAGCGCGCCGGTAGGTTCATCCGCCAAGATCAGGTTGGGGTTGTTCACCAGCGCCCGCGCGATGGCCACGCGCTGCTTTTCGCCGCCGGAAAGCTGCTGGCAGGGCTTGTAGGCCAGATGGTCGATGTGCAGCTTTTTCATCATTTTGAGCGACTTGCCCAGCATGTATTTGGCGCGGTCCCGCGAGGCGAACATCAGCGGAATGCGCACGTTGTCGATGGCCTGGCGCTCCAGCAGCAGGCCGAACTGCTGCAGCACAAAGCCGATTTCCTCGTTGCGGATGCGCGCCATCTCTTTGCCGTTGTTGACGGCCACCTGCTTGCCACCCAGGAAATACGCGCCCTTGGTGGGCACGTCCAGGCAGCCGATGATGTGCAGCAGCGTGGACTTGCCGCTACCCGATACCCCGCGGATGGCCAGCATTTCCCCCTCCTGCACAGAAAGGTCAATGCCGCGCAGCGCGTTGACCACGCTGCCGCCGTCGAGGTTGTAGGTTTTCTCCACGTTTTCCAGACGGACCTTTTCCACGTTATTCCCACCTCCGGATGATGTCAATCGGTTTGCTTCTGCGGGTGCGCAGGATAAATATCAGCGAGGAGCACAGGTAGATCAGCAGCAGCATGCCGAACACGGCCAGTACGGTGTAGCCGTTGAGCAGAAAGGGCTGAAGCGGATCGTTGGCGTAGTTTCTGAACTGCAAAAGCAGCCCCAGCGCGCCGGCGGGTAGCACGATGAACAGGTTGCGCACCGCGTCGATCCACACGCACTTGCGCCAGTTGGCGCCGCTCATAAAGTAGACGCCGTACTGTTTTTCGTTGTACTGACGGATGAGCGTATTGTTGCCGCCGATGCCGATGAGCGCGATGACGAACATGATGCCAAAGGTGATCAGGTCGGACTGAAGCATCATGTAGATGCTCGCGTTGCTGGCCGCGCGCAGCGCGTCCATGTCCGCGGCTACGGGGGAGGCCTCCTGCGCGCCCGCGATAAACTGCTGCACCTGCTGCTGCGCGCCCGGCGCGAATTTGACCAGAGCGCCGGTGCACTGGTAGGGCACAAAGCTCTGGTCGTCGGGCACCTGCAGGGTGGGCATCAGGATGGTGGCGTCCTCATAGGCGATCCAATCGGTGATGGGGCGGGACATATCTGAAAAATCCCACGACATGTTGCGCCTGCCCAGCACCCCCACCACGCGCAGCGCCACACGCTGGCCCGCGGCGAGCCGGCTGTTGTAGCGCCCCAGCATGTCGCCCCCCATCATCAGCTTTGTCACGCTGCCAAGGGGCATGTGCGCCGCAAGGGTGGGGCTGATCACCACAGGGATTTCGTCCTGCAGGGTGTAGGTTTTGTTCGTGTCCCACAAACTGCCCTGGGATAAGGGGATATCCAGCTCAGCGAGCAGCTCGGGGGAATAAAAGGCGTTGTTGACGTAAAAACCCAGCCCGTCCCCCCGGGTATAGCTCATGCCAAAGGCCTGGCCCACGGGGATGACCGTCTCCACGCCGGGCGCGTCCAGGGCCTGCGCGGCTGTCTGCTCCACATGCCGGTTGTAGGCAGCCAGGCCCCCCTCTTTGTCAAGGTAGTTGCTGTAGCGCGCGTCGTCCGCCTGCCAGGCGACGTAGGCGCCGGTGCGAAAGCTCGCCTCCGCCATGCGCTGCTCTTCCAGATGGTTTTGCATCACGCCGGAAATCTTCGTAAACACGACGGTGCACACCAGCACCTGCAGTGCGATGATGACAGTCATGACGGGATTTCGTTTCACTTGCAGAAAGGCGGATTCCAGGATTGTCCGCACGCCGTTTCACCCCCACTTCACCGAAAAAAGGATGTCATCATGATAAAAGGGGACGCGATGACAAACAAAAAAACCGTATCCTATGCGATCAATTTGAGTATTGCACGCATGTCGAAAACCGTCAAGGACGCTGACGCATGTGTTAGCGTTCTGTTAAAAAACCGTCATATTTCCGTAAAACAGCGGTGATGCTTTCGTAAAAAGGCGCGCGGGCAGCACTGCCCGCGCGCCTTGGCATGCAACCGCGCAAATTTAATCCAGCAGGCCGGAGAGCTCGCCCTGGCACACCAGATGGATGTTGTTTTGGTCCAGCACCGCAATGGCCCTGTCGGTATCGGCCACGCGGAAGATCATATACGCGCTCTTGCTCCTGCTGACGGTAAAGGCGTAGGTGTACTCCAGATTGACGCCATTTTCGCCCAGCACGTCGAGCACGCGTACCAGGCTGCCGGGCTTATCGGGAATCTCCACGGCCAGCACGGGCGTGATGGAGAACACATACCCCGCCTCCTTGAGCACGCAGGCGGTCTTGTAGGAATCGTCCACGATGATGCGCAGGATGCCGAAATCCTCCGCGTCCGCCAGCGACAGGGCGCACATGTTGATCTGCTGGCTCTCCAGCAGCTTGGTAAACTCGGCCAGCTGGCCGGGCTTGTTTTCCAGAAAGACGGAAATCTGTTTGACCGTCATAACCCAAACCTCCCTTTTTAATATAGGTTGCGTTTGTCGATTACGCGCACGGCCTTGCCCTCGCTGCGCGTGATGGATTTGGGCGCCACCAGGCGGACGTTTGCGTAGATGCCCAGCATGGCCTTGAGCGCCTCCACCAGCTCCTTTTCGCGGGCGGAGACGTGGGAGAGCGCGTCGGAGAACATCTCGGGGGTCATTTCCACGAGCACCTCCAGTTTGTCGCTGTTGTTCTTGCGGGTGACCACGATCTGGTAGTTGGCGGGGTAGCCCTTATTGAGCAGTACCGTCTCGATCTGAGAGGGGAAGACGTTGACGCCCTTGACGATGAGCATATCGTCGCTGCGGCCCATAGGCTTGGTCATTTTGACGTGGGTACGGCCGCAGGCGCACTGCTCGCGCGAGAGCACGCAGATATCGCGCGTGCGGTAGCGGATCAGCGGGAAGGCCTCCTTGGTGATGCTGGTGAAGACCAGCTCGCCCTTTTCCCCATCGGGCAGCACCTCGCCGGTGACGGGGTCGATGATCTCGGCGATAAAGTGGTCCTCGTTGATGTGCATGCCGCTCTGCGCGCCGCACTCAAAGGAGACGCCCGGGCCGGAGATCTCGGTCAGGCCATAGATATCGTATGCCTTGATGCCCAGCTTATGCTGGATATCCTGGCGCATCTCCTCGGTCCAGGCCTCGGCGCCGAAGATGCCCGCCTTGAGTTTGATCTGCTCGCGCAGGCCCCGCTCAAGGATGCTCTCGGCCAGGTACGCCGCGTAGGAGGGCGTGCAGCACAATATGGTGGAGCCCAGATCGCACATGAACTGGATCTGCCGGTCCGTGTTGCCCGAGGACATGGGCAGCGTGAGCGCGCCCACACGGTGGGAGCCGCCGTTGAGGCCGGGCCCGCCGGTAAACAGGCCGTAGCCGTAGCAGACGTGCACCACGTCCTCCTTCGTGCCGCCGGCCGCCACGATGGCGCGCGCGCAGCAGTCCTCCCACAGATCGATATCGTGCTGGGTGTAGAAGGCGACCACGCGCCGGCCGGTGGTGCCGCTGGTGGACTGGATGCGCACGCAGTCGTGTAGCGGCGTGGCCAGCAGCCCGTAGGGATAGGCATCGCGCAGGTCGTTTTTCGTCAGAAAAGGCAGCTTGTGCAGATCGTCCACCGAACGGATATCATCGGGGGTGACGCCCTTTTGGTCCATTAGATTGCGGTAATACGCCACGTTTTGATAGACGCGCCGCACGGTTTTGACCAACCGCTCGCTCTGCCAGGCGTGGATCTGGTCGCGCGATGCGCACTCTATCTCGGGCTGGTAATAATTTGGCATGGTCAACCATTCCTTTCAATGCCGCGCGCGCTTCGCGCCCTGCCGGCGCGCAACGCGCGCGAACTTGCACATATATGGGTTTTCTTACGCGATCATTGTACCATCTTTCGCCAGCTGCGCGAAGGCTTTTTTGTGTGCCGGCGGCGCTTTGCCCGATTAAATCGCGCGGGATGTGGCACGATAAGGGTAAAAGCGCCCGGTATGGGGGCGCTGCAAAAAAAGGAGCTGAGGCAAGCCGTGCACAATTTCCATGGCGCGCACAAGCGCAGCCGCTTTTTTGAAGGGTGGTATCTCAAACACCAGCAGGGGGAGCACACGGTGGCGTTCATCCCCGCCTTTCATGTGGACGCACAAGGAAAAAAGAGCGCCTCCCTGCAGGTGGTCACCGATGAGGGCGCGTGGAACCTGACCTTTGACGCGGCGGCTTTTGCCGCCTCCAGGCACAGGTTCCGCGTGCGGGTGGGGGACAGTCTCTTTTGCACGAACGGCGCGCGGCTGGACATTGACGCCGACGGCCTGCGCGTGACGGGCCTGCTGCATTACGACGCCTTTACACCGCTTGCCGCGGACATCATGGGGCCGTTTCGTTTTTTTTCGATGCAGTGCAACCACGGGGTGCTCAGCATGGCGCACGCGCTTTCGGGCAGCCTGCGCCTCAACGGGCGCAAATTGGATTTTACCGGCGGCACGGGGTATATCGAAAAGGACTGGGGGCGCTCCTTTCCCAAGCATTATCTCTGGACGCAGTGCTGTCAGCAGGACACAAGCGCGATGCTCTCGGTGGCGGACATCCCCGTGCTGGGCGGGCGCTTTACCGGCTGCATCGCGGTGGTGCAGGCGCAGGGCAGGCAGTATCGGCTGGCCTCCTACCGCGGCGCGCGCATCGCGCGCTACGATGCGGGGGGCGCCGCGCTGCGCCAGGGGGATATGCGCCTGGAGGCTACGCTGCTTGCCGGCGCGCCGCACGCGCTGCGGGCGCCGCAGCAGGGCGGCATGACCCGCACCATAGAGGAGAGCCCCGCCTGCCGCGTGCGCTACCGCTTCAGCGTGCAGGAGCGCGTTGTGCTGGATTTTACCAACGCGCGGGCGAGCTTTGAATACGCCTGCCCCACGGAGGACATATGAACCGACTTTCTCAGGAAAAATCACCCTATCTATTGCAGCACGCCGACAACCCGGTGGACTGGTACCCGTGGGGCGCGCAGGCCTTCGCGCGCGCCGCCGCGGAGGACAAGCCGGTGTTTTTGAGCGTGGGCTACGCCACGTGCCACTGGTGCCACGTGATGGCGCGCGAATCCTTTGCCGATGCCGAGGTGGCCGCGCTGCTCAACGAATACTTCATTGCCGTCAAGGTGGACCGCGAGGAGCGGCCCGACGTGGACACGGTGTATATGGAGGTCTGCCAGGCGCTCACCGGCGGGGGCGGCTGGCCGCTGAGCGTGCTGATGACGCCCGAGCAGCAGCCCTTTTGGGCGGGTACGTACCTGCCCAAGGGGAGCAGCCGCGGCCAGATGGGCCTGCTCGAACTGCTGAAGCTGGTGGAGGACGCGTGGCGGGTCAGCCGCGCAGAGCTGCTGCGCGCAGGCGCGCAGGCGACCGCGCTGCTGCAGCGGACGCAGGAGGCGCCCAGTGGGGACGTCCCCGATACGGATGCCCTGTGCCAGGGCGCGCGCGCCTGGTTTGACCGGATGTTTGACGAGAAAAACGGCGGTTTTGGACGTGCGCCCAAATTCCCAACGCCCCATAACCTGCAGTTTCTGCTGCGCTACGCGCAGGAGGCGGCGGATGCCCGCGCGCAGTTTATGGCGGAGCGTACCCTGCGGCAGATGTACCGCGGCGGCATCTTTGACCACATCGGCGGGGGATTCTCCCGCTACAGCACGGACACGCAGTATCTGGTGCCCCACTTTGAAAAGATGCTCTACGACAACGCGCTGCTCGCCGATACGTACATGCAGGCGTTTGTCCAGACAAAAGAGCCGCTCTACGCGTCGGTGGCCATGCGCACGCTGGATTACATGCTGCGGGAGCTGACGCACCCAGAGGGGGGCTTTTTTAGCGGCCAGGACGCGGACAGCGAAGGTGAGGAGGGCAAATTTTACGCCCTCACGCCCGGTGACGTGGCCGCCGCGCTGCCAGCTGGGGATGCGGCGCGGTTCTGCGCGTGGTATGATATCACGCCAAAGGGGCACTTTGCGGGCAAGAGCATCCCCAACCTGCGCAAAAACCCCCTCTTTGCTGGGCAGGACGCATCCGTACAGGCGGCCTGCGCGCGGCTCTACGAATACCGGCGCGCCCGCGCGCGCCTGGCCACGGACGACAAGGTGCTGCTGGGCTGGAATGCCCTTGCCATCAGCGCCCTGGTGCGGGCGGCGCGCGCGCTGGATAAGCCCCGCTATCTGCAGGCCGCCGTGCGCGCCCAGCGCTTCATCCAGGCGCATATGCGGGGGCCGGATGGACGGATGCGGCGGCGCTGGCGCGATGGGGAGGCGGCGCACGAGGCAACGCTGGAGGATTACGCGGCCTACGCGCTGGCGCTGTTGGACCTCTACGGCGCCACGCTGGAGCTGGAATACCTCCAGGAGGCCTGCGCGCTGGCAAAGCAGATGCGCGCGCGCTTTGCCGATGCGCAGGGCGGTTTTTTCCTCTACGCCAGTGATGCTGAAACGCTCATCGCCCGCCCCAAGGAGGTGTACGACGGCGCGCTCCCCTCGGGCAACGCGCTGGCCGCCATGGCGCTGGTGCGCCTGGACGCGCTGCTGGCCGACGACCGCTGGCGCCAGGCATGTTCTTTGCAGCTTGCGTTTGTGGCGCGCAGCGCCGCGGACATGCCGGCGGGGCACACCTACGCGCTGCTTGCGCTGCTGCGCGCGCAGTCGCCCGGCATGCAGCTGGTGTGCGCCACTGCGGAGGATGGCCCTCCCGCGCAGCTGCGCGCCTTTGTGCGCGCCCATCCCGCCCTGCGGCTGGACGTGCTGGTCAAGACGCGCGCGCACGCCCAGGCGCTGGCGCAGCTCGCCCCCTTTACGCAGGACTATCCCCTGCCCGATGCGGGCAGCCGCTACTACCTGTGCAGGAACCATGCGTGCGCAGCGCCCGCAGAGAGCATTGCGGATGCTTTTGCAAACGCGGGCGCAGCGCTTGACGAACAATAAAAAAACAGGGCCGCTTTTGCCAGCTGCTGCGCAAAGCGGTCCTGTATCGTTTTGGTTTGCATGCAGTGCGAGGCGGCGTTTGCGCGAGTCGGACGCGTCACCCCGCCCAGCGCGTTTTACACCGAGATATGTATTGATCGCGCCGTATGCGTGATGCCCCACGCCGCAGCACGGCGCAAGGCTCTCCTGTCAAGTAAAAGGCATCCGGTGCGCGCCGCAAAAAAGCGCTGTGGCGCGTCTGCCAGGGGAACGTTGGCGTTCAGCGCGCCTGCGCGGCCTTGCGCCGCTGCTTGGCCACGTACATCTGCGCGTCGGCCTCTTTGAGCAGCGCGTCAGGCGAAAGAGGCGGCGTGCGCTGCAGCGCGTATCCCCACACGATGTCCAGCGCGACCTGCTGCGCCCGCTCCTGCTGCGCGATCTGCTCCTCCAGGCGGGACAGCGCCTGCGCCACCTGCGCAGGCGGCGTGTGCACCAGCCGCACCACAAATTCGTCCCCGCCGATGCGGAAGCACGCGGCCTCCTTCCCCCACGCGCGGCGGATGTAATCGGCCGCGCGGATGATCAGCCGGTCCCCCTCGGCGTGTCCGCGGGTGTCGTTGGTATGCTTGAGGTTGTTAATATCAAACATCACGTACACAAGGCCCGCAAGCGCCGTTGGGTCTTTCTGCAGCGCCAGCTGGTCCTGCGCAAAGGCGGTGCGGTTGCCCAGGCGGGTCATCACGTCCGTGTAGGCCAGCTGCTTATAGGCGTCCATCTGCGCATGCGCGCCAAACATTGCGAGCGCCCGCCTGAAGGCCGCCGCGCTGAGCAGCAAAATAAAGAGGAACAGCCCGATGCGGAAGAAAAAGGAGTTGTCTCCCAGCGGCCGCCCGTAAAACTGCACCATGGAGAGCAGAACGCCCGCGCACAGCACGACCAGGGCGATGAGTATCTCCCGCGCGGCGGTGTGACGATAGACCCGCCTCTCGCGGATGCAGAGCACAAAAAGCAGCACCATGCACCCGAGCAGCCACAGGTGCGTCATCCACACCGTGTCGCTCAGCGGGGCGACGCCGCCAAAATGCAGGGCCAGGCACAACAGCATGTTGAGCATCAGCCCAAGCGCGCATATATCCAGGGCTGCCTTGCCGTGCACCTGGGTGGTGCGCACAAATAACAGCAGAGGCAGGGGCATCAGCATAAAGCACAGGAAGGAGAGCAGAAACACGCCCTGCACATTGCCTGTGATAAACTGCAGGAGGGTCGCGTCGCTTGCGATCCACAGGCCCGCCAGCAGCACAAACATCCCCAGGAACAGAAAACCGTGGTAGGCATGAAAGATGTGCCGCTTGACGCGCACAAAGATGGCCAGCAGCAAAAACAGCAGGCCCAGCAGCAGCGACGCCGCACTGAAAAACAGGGGGCCGGCGTTTTTTTGCAGCAAAAAGAACAGAATATCCCCCCGCGCGCCCAGATAGACCTGGCGCGCGAGCTGCGACGCGCTCTGGCTCTGTATGGGTCCTCTGACGGACGTCAGCTCCAGTCGCAGCTGCTTGCCCTGCGCGTCTTTTGGCAGTGGCACGACCAGGTAGGGACGCCCCAAAACGCTCTGGAACGGCGCGTGGGGGGTCTCTCCGTAGGTGTAGAACAGCGCGCCGTCCAGGTACGCGCGGCAGGACATAAAGCCGCACGCAAAGGCGATCGAAGCTTCTGGAGGAAGCGTGCCGCCCAGCGTGGTCTGCAGGGTAGCCGTATGCCCGTGCGGCGATACGGACACATCCCACCTTTCGGAAGCGTGCGCCACACTTCCCCATTGAAGGCGCACATCGTCCGCATAGGGGAGGGAAAGGGCCGCCGCCCCTGCCACGGCGGCAAGCAATAGCAGGAAGGCAACCGCGCAGACGACCCCTTTGTGCAGATGTGACATGTTCCCCGCCTCCCCTTTGCAAAATGATGCAGCGCCAGAAAAAACACCTATATTAGTTGTAGCACGCGCGCGATACATTGGCAAGGGAGGCGCGGGCGAGCTGGCGCAGCGCCGCTCCCGTCAATACCTGTGAAAGACCGTCCCATTTTGCGCACCCACTGCCATGGCAGATGCCGCTTTGAAATGGAGCGCTGTCCGCTTGAGAGGCTTTGGGAAACGGAGGTGCACTTTTAGACGCAGAAAACACCGCAACCTGCAAGCGCAGGCCGCGCCCTTGGCGCAAGGCTGGACGCTGAAAAAGCCTGGCGGGAGGAAGCCCATTTACGGGCTTTAAAAAGGAGCACAGCCCACAAAAGTACGTTGCGACTTTGGAGGCAGCAACTTGACGCTGTCTAAGGACTATAAAAAAGATATTTCCGGCAGTTAGGTGGATGCATTTGAATCCTTGTGCCCCCGAAAAAGGTTGTTAGCAAGCCGGCGCGCCGCGCCCGCGTTTATAAGCGAGCAGCAAAGGCGTAGCGTGACCTTTTGCGCAGAACGAGGAGCAAGGCAGCGGGCGGATGGTTTGTTTTTGCAAAAAGGCTAGAGCAAAGGAAACTTTGCTCCGGCTTGGCAGGCCTTGACGATATGGACGCTTTGTTTCGGGCAACAAAAAATCGCATCCTCACAATGGAAGATGCGATTTTGGAGGCGGCAACTTGCCGCTGGCGGAGAAGGAGGGATTTGAACCCTCGCATCGGTTGCCCGATCTACACCCTTAGCAGGGGCGCCTCTTCGGCCACTTGAGTACTTCTCCATGCCCTCTATCATCATGCGCTATAAAGTTTTCTGGCGGAGAGAGAGGGATTTGAACCCCCGGTGCCTTGCGGCATCACTAGTTTTCAAGACTAGCTCCTTAAACCACTCGGACATCTCTCCACGGATGCCTAACAAGTATACCAAAGGAGAAGAGGCATTGTCAATAAGCTTTGCCACAACCGGCGTAAAACATACGCCGCGTTGGACGCCTAGGCGAAGCCCTGCGCGATGATGTATAATAGATGCAATCGACAGGCGCGAAATGCCGGCATGGGAGACGATGCAATGGGACGGATACTGGTGGTGGCGGAGAAGCCAAGCGTGGGTGCGGACATCGCGCGCGTGCTCAAGTGCACGCAGCGCGGGGAGGGTTTTCGCCAGGGAGAGACGCACGTGGTCACCTGGGCGCTGGGGCATTTGGTGGGCCTGGCAGAGCCGGAGAATCTCGACCCGAAGTACAAGCGCTGGACGCTCGAGGCGCTGCCCATGCTGCCGCAAGACATCCCTTTAAAGGTGCTGCCGAAAACGAAAAAGCAGTTTGGCGTGGTCAAAAAGTGGATGAACGCAAGCGAGATCGACAGCATCATCTGCGCGACCGACGCGGGGCGGGAGGGGGAGCTGATCTTCCGCTGGATTTACGAGATGGCGGGCTGCAAAAAGCCCGTGCAGCGGCTGTGGATTTCCTCCATGACGGACGCGGCCATCAAGCAGGGCTTTGCGGATATCCAGGGCGCCCAGCGCTACGACAACCTCTACATCTCGGCGCGCGCCCGTGCCAGGGCGGACTGGCTGGTGGGCATGAACGCCACGCGCGCCTACACCGTGCGCTACAACGCGCTGCTGTCCATCGGACGCGTGCAGACGCCCACGCTGCAGTTTATCGTGGCGCGCCAAAAGGAGATCGACGCCTTTACGCCCCAGCCCTACTGGGTAATCACTGCGGACTTTGGGGATTACAAAGGGCTTTGGGAGGACCCCAGTAGCGGCGCGCTGCGCGCGGGCAGCGAGGCATTGGCCAGGCAGGTGGTTGCGCGCGTGCGCGGCAGGCAGGGCCGCATCGGCCAGGTGCAGCGCGACCAAAAGAGCCAGGGTGCGCCGCTGCTCTACGATTTGACGGAGCTGCAGCGCGACTGCAACCGGATGTTTGGCTTTACGGCCAAAAAGACACTCTCCGTGGCGCAGGCGCTCTACGAGCGCAGAAAGCTCATCACCTACCCGCGCACCGACAGCCGCTACCTGACAGGCGATATGGTAGGCAAGCTCAAGCCCGCCTTGGCGCGCATGGGCGTGCCGGCGCTTTCCCCCTTTGCGGCGCCTTTGCTTGCGCTGGACAAGCTGCCCGTATCGGGGCGCATCGTCAACGACAAGCGCGTCAGCGACCATCACGCCATCATCCCCACGGGGCGTGCGTGCGATTTTGCCGCACTCTCGCCCGACGAACAGAAGGTGTACGACCGCATCTGCCGCCGCTTTGTGGCGGTATTTTACCCCGCATGGGAGTATGAGGACGTGCGCGTCACCACGCGCGTGGACGTCGATGCGTTTATCACCAAAGGAAGGATCACGCGCCAGCTGGGGTGGAAGGCGCTCTATCCCAAGAGCGCGGAGGCCAAGGCTGGGAAAAAGCAAGACGATGAGCCCGCCGAGACCCTGCCCGCAGTTTCTGAAGGAGAGACGCGCAAAGTGGAGAAGGTATCCAGCCAAAAGAAGGAGACAAAGCCGCCCGCGCCCTACACCGAGGCGACGCTGCTCTCTGCCATGGAGCACGCGGGCCGCATGATCGAGGACGAGGCGCTGCGCGAGCAGATGAAGGACAGCGGCCTGGGCACGCCCGCCACGCGCGCGGCGATTATCGAGCGTTTGATCGATACGGAGTATATCAAGCGTAGAGGCAAGGCGCTTGTGCCCACCCAGAAGGGCGTGGATTTGATCGGCATCCTGCCCGAGGAGATGCGCTCGCCGGAGCTTACGGGCAAATGGGAGCAGAGCCTCTCGAAGATGGCGCGCGGCCAGATGCAGGAGGAGCCCTTTGCCCAGAGCATCCGCAGGTTTGTGCAGTTTATCGTGCTGCACGCCAAGGAGGATCCCCAGACGGTGCGCTTTGAACGCAGCGCCAAAACAAAGGGGCGCAGGGGGGCGTCCGCGCCCGGCCTCGCGCTGGGCGCGTGTCCCCTCTGTGGCCAGGGGGAGATCCGGGAGAACGCCAAGGCGTACTACTGCACCCGCTGGCGCGAAGGCTGCAAGTTTACCTGGTGGAAAGACGGCCTCAGGCGATTGGGAGGGCCCATGCTTACCGCCAAGCACGTGGAGGCCCTGCTTAAGGAGGGGCGCCTTGCGGGGCGCACGGGCACGATCGTGGTGCGGGCGGACCACACGCTGACGTTTGAAAAAAAGGCGCCGGCGGCAAAGGACGATTGACACGGGACGAAGGAGAGGCGATGTTTTGATGCTGCGCATGGTGGTGGGCCGCGCGGGAACGGGCAAGAGCACCTATGTGCTGCGCCAGATGGCGCAGCAGGTGCACGCGGGCATGCAAAAGGTGCTGCTGATCGTGCCACAGCAGTATACCGCCGAGGCGGAGCGGCGCTATCTGGAGCAGAGCGGGGACGCGGGGCTGCTGGAGGTGGAGGTGACCAGCTTTGCGCGCCTGTGCACGCGCGTGCTGGACGCAACCGGCGGCCTGGCGCAGAGCCGGTTGGACGCCACGGGCCAGGCCATGGCCATGCGGGTTGTGCTTTCGCGCATCAAGGACCAGCTGCTGCTCTACGGCGGCAGTGTGGGGCTGCGGGGCTTTGCCGCGCGCATCGCCCGCCAGATGGCGCTGCTGCGCCAGTTCTGCGTGCAACCAGACGACCTGCGCGACGCGGCGGGGCGCGTGCAATCCCCCCATCTGCGCGATAAGCTCTTTGATACCGCGCTGATCATGGAGGCGGGCGCGTCCTACCTGGTGCAGGCGGGGTTTGCCGCAACCGACGCGATGGCCGAGGTGGCCGCGCGCATACCTCAGGCGCTCTTTTTGCAGGGCGCGCATCTCTATATCGACGGCATTGAGAGCCTGACGCCCCAGCTGGAGCAGGTGCTCTATGCGCTGATGTGCGCATCGGCGGATATGACGGTGACCTTCTGCATCGACGCCGACGAGACCGCCGCGCAGAATCCCCTCTTTGATGTGGAGCGCGCCCTGCGCGCCCGCCTGCGCGATCTGGCGGTGCAGCGCGGCTGGCCGTGCGAGACGGTGCGCCTTGCGGGCAACAAACGCGCGCATGACGCGGCGCTTGCACACCTGGAGGCGCAGCTCTACCAGTACCCCACAAAGGTCTATCCCAAGGACGCGTCCGCCATCGCGCTGCTGCGGCCCGTCTCGCCCGACGAGGAGGCGGACGTGGTAGCGCGCCGCATCGTGTCGCTGTGCCGGCAGCAGGGTTACCGCTACCGGGAGATTGCGGTGGTGCTCTGCGACGTGGCGGGGGACTGCGCGCGCATGGAGCACGCGCTGGTGCGCCACGGCATCCCCGCGTTTTACGATTTCAAGCGGCCGGTGCTGCACAGCCCCGCCATGGAGGCGCTGCAGCGCACGCTGCTGCTGCTTGCGGGCGGTTACGCCACGCGCAACGTGCTGGCGCTGCTTAAAAGCGGCATGACCGATGTGGACGATGAAACCGCCTTTGCGCTGGAGAACCTGGTGCTGGCCCGGGGCATTGACGGCGCGCGCGCATGGCATATGCCCTGGCGCGAGGCGCCTGAAAATGTAGAAGCGGCCCGCGCGCTGATCGTGGGCACGCTGGATACGTACATCGCCCGCATGCGCAGAGAGACGCGCGCGCGCGCGCGGGTGGACGTGCTGTTTGACTGCCTGGAGGCGCTGCATGTGCCCCAGCATTTGGAGGCGTTTGTGGCGGATTTACAGCGGCACGACCTATTGGAGGAGGCGGCCGCCTGCGCGCAGGTATGGGAGGCCACCTGCGGCGTGCTGGGCCAGCTGGGCAGCGTCAGCGCGCAGGAGGAGATCTCCCTGCGCGAGATGGGGGCGCTTTTAGAGGAGGGCTTTGCCGGCGTGGAGCTGGGCATCATCCCCACCACGCTGGACCGCGTGACGGTATCCAGCCTGCGCCGCTGGCGCAGCGCAGGCGTGCGCGCCCTGTTTGTGGTGGGCGCGACCGACGAGGCGCTGGGCGTATCCGGCGAGGACGGCGCGCTGCTGGATGATGCGGACTGCCAGGCGCTGCGCAGCGAGGCGGAACTTGCCATCGGATTTTCCGCCAAACACTATGCCGCGCAGCTGCGGCGGGATCTCTACGGCGCGCTGACGCGCGCAAGGGAGCTTTTGTGCGTCAGCTGCCCGCTG
Organism: Maliibacterium massiliense; assembly: GCF_900604345.1. Classification (GTDB taxonomy): domain Bacteria; phylum Bacillota; class Clostridia; order Christensenellales; family Maliibacteriaceae; genus Maliibacterium; species Maliibacterium massiliense. The sequence continues at coordinate 806,726 of NZ_LR026983.1, read as the reverse complement.
GGCGACGTGGCGGGCGAACCGCTCTCGCCCGCGCCGCTGCTTGCCCGCCTGGAGGGCATCTTTCCCCGCTGCAGCCGGGACGATTGCGCCGACGCGCTCGCCACGCCGGGCGGCACGTTCCCGCGCATGGTGGCGGGCCTGCGCCGCAAAAAGGACGGCCTCGCCTACCCCGCGTGGGTGGACGCGGCCGCACTCTGGTACGAGGGGGAGGAAACCTGGCAGAGCCGCCTTGCCAGCGTGCGCCGCGCGCTTGATTATGACAACGCGGTGCCCCCGCTGCCCGTAAAGCTCGCCCAGGAGCTGTTTGCGCGCCCCCTGTCGATGGCGGTTACCCAGCTGGAGCAGTTCGCCGTGTGCCCGTTTTCCCATCTTGCGCGCTACGGCCTGCGTGCGCGGGAGCGCGAGGTGCACGCCCCCGGCGCGCGCAGGGACACCGGCTCCCTATTGCACGACGTGCTCTTCGCCCTTGCAAGCGACATCATGTGTGGCGCGCTGGATGTGGCCACGGCGGATGAGGCGGCGTGCAGCACTTGGGTAGCGCGCACCTTTGCGCGCATGGTGGAGGAGGCGCCGCAGGGGTATCTGGCCCGTTTGGATGCGGACGCCGCCTCTCAGGCGCTGCGCGCGCGCCTGCAGGGGATGTGCTGTAACATCGCCTGGGGGGTGCTGCGCTCGCTCAAGCGCTCGGATTTTCGTCCCTGGGGCGCGGAGCTGGGCATGGGTAAGGGGGAGAAACTGCCCTCGCTGGCGGTGGAACTGCCCCACGGCGGCAAGGCGTACCTCACCGGGCGCATCGACCGCGTGGACGGCGCGCTGCTGGAGGACGGCGAGGCGGCGCTGCGCGTGGTGGACTACAAATCCGGCCTGTCCACCGTCAAAATTGACGAGATTTACTACGGCTTGCACCTGCAGCTGGCGGCCTACCTGTTGGCGCTGGAGGACGTGCCCGCCGCGGTGGGGCAGACGCGCGCAACGCCCGGCGGCATGCTTTACTTCAAGCTGGGGGACATCCCCTTCAATGAGCCGCGGCCCTACCGCATGGGGGGCTTGATTCTCAAGGATGCGGCGGTCATCCGCGCCATGGATACCGCGCGCGGGGAAAAGGAGACCAGCCCCGTGGCGCCCCTTTCTGCGCGCGAGGGGCAAAACCTGCTGGGCAGGGAGGCCATGGACGCGCTGCTTGCCTATACGCGCAAAAAACTGGGCGCGCTGGCGGAAGGCATCGCGCGGGGTGTTTCGGACATATGCCCATCAAAGCGCAAGGGGCAGGACGGCTGCGCGCACTGCGCCTACAGGCCGCTCTGCGGCTACGACGTGCGCATGCGCCCGCTGCGCATGCAGTTTATGCCCGATCTCAAACAGCAGGAGGCGCTGGAGAAAATGCAGCAGGAGGTGCGCGGATAATGCCCAATTGGACGGATAAACAGCGCGAGGCGATCACGCGCACGGGCAGCAGCCTGCTGGTGAGCGCGGCGGCAGGCTCGGGCAAGACGGCGGTGCTGGTGGCGCGCATCATCCGCATGGTGGTGGAAGATGAGATGGACGTCTCCCGCCTGCTTGTCGTCACCTTTACCAAAGCCGCGGCAGCGGAAATGCGCGCGCGCCTGCAGCGCGCGCTGGAGGAGGCAGCCGCGCACGCGCAGGACGAGGCACGCGCCGCGCGCCTGGCATCCCAGTTGGACAACCTCAGCCAGGCGGATATCTCCACCATGCACACCTTCTGCACCAGGCTGCTGCGGCGCTACTTTCATTTAGCGGGCGTGCAGGCGGATTTCCGCGTGGCGGACGAGCAGCAGATGGCCGCGCTGCGCGGGGATGTGCTGGAGGCGCTGTTGCAGGAGCAATACGCGCAGATGCGCCCCCCATTTGAACACCTCACGCGCATCTACGCCAATGCCTGGGGAGACGCTCCCTTGCGCGACGCGCTGCTGCGCATTGTGGACTTTGCCCGCTGCCAGGAGGACCCCGAGGCATACCTTGCCCGCTGCACGGACATGTACGCGCAGCCGGAGCAAGATGCCTGGAGAGGGCAGCTGCTGCGCGAGGCGCAGATGCGCCTGGCTGGCGCGCAGAGCGACCTTGCCCGCGCCATGCGCCTGGCCCGCCGCCCCGAAGGGCCGGCGTATTACGCGCAGATCATTGCCGCGGATCAGGTGCAGGCCGCGCGCCTGGCAGCCTGCGCCAAAGAGGGATGGGAGCCGCTGCTTGCGGCGCTCTCGGGCGTGACGTTCGCCCGCATGACTGCCCCACGCAAGGAGGATACCGCGCGCGAAAGCTACAAGACGCGTGTCAAAGAGCTGCGCACCCGGGCCAAGGACGCGGTGCAGGAGCTTGCCGAGACGCTGGTACCCCTCTCGGGCACGGAGGCGCAGCAGGACCAGACACGCGCCTGCGAGGTGGTATCGGAGCTCTGCCGCCTGGCCGCGGCGTACATGCACGCGCTGGACGCGGCGATGGTGGAGGTGGGAGTGCTGGATTTCAGCGGCCTGGAGCAGTACGCGCTGCGCGCGCTGGACGCGGGCGCGTCCGAGGAGTGCCGCGCGCGCTACGAGGCCATCTTTTTTGATGAATACCAGGATGCAAACGCCGTGCAGGAGGCGATCATCCGCCGTGTGGCGCGCGCGGACAACCTCTTTTTGGTGGGGGATGTCAAGCAGTGCATCTACCGGTTCCGCCTGGCGGACCCCTCGCTGTTTCTGCAAAAATACCACGCCTGGGGCAAGGGCGATGTGCCCCAGGCCGCGCGCATCGATCTGGCGCACAATTTCCGCTCCAAAGCGGGGGTGCTGCGCGCGGCCAACAGCGTGTTTGGCCGCATCATGCGCAAGCGCGTCTGCGGGCTGGACTACGATGCGGACGCGCGCCTGCGCGCGGGCAGGGAGGACGCCTCTGCGGGCGAGGACGCGGTGGAAATCCACCTGCTCAAGAGCGACAGGGACACCGCTTGGGACGACGAGCTGGCCGCCATGGTGCGCGACGAGCGGGAGGCGCGCCTGGTCGCGCTGCGCGTCAAAGACCTACTGGCAAAAGGGGCGGTGTGGGACGATGCGATCAAGGCCAGGCGTCCCGTCCAAAAGCGGGATATCGTCATCTTGCTGCGCAGCCCCGCGGCCACGGCGCAGATGCTGGTGCAGGCGCTGGCTACGGAGAATATCGAGGCCTACGCGGACGTGGCGATGCGCCACTTTGACGCGGTGGAGGTGCAGGCGCTCATCGCGCTTTTGCGCGTGATCGACAACCCTTACCAGGACATCCCGCTGCTGGCCTGCCTGCGCTCCCCCCTCTTTGGCTACAGCGTGCAGGAGCTGTGCCGTGTGCGCCTGGCGGCGCGTAAGGGACCGTTTATCGAGGCGGTGCGGGCGTCCGCGGCAAAACAGGACGCGTTGGGCCGCAAGTGCAGCCGCGCGCTGGAGATGATCGACCGCTTCCGGCTGCGCGCGCGCGCCACCCACATCGCGGGGCTGCTGCAGGCCATATTGGACGAGACGGGGTATCTGGATATCATGGCGGCCTGGCCGCTTGCACAGCTGCGCCGCGCCAATGTGCGGCTGCTGCTGCGCCGCGCGCGGGATTTTCAGGCGCAGACGCACAACGAGCTGGCGGACTTTCTGCGCATGGTGGACGAGGCGCGCGCAGGGGAGGATATGCAGGAGGCGCACGTGTTGGCAAGCGAGCAGGACGTGGTGCGCATCATGAGCATCCACAAAAGCAAGGGGCTGGAGTTTCCGATCGTGCTGTTGCCCATGCTCAGCCGACGCTTCAACCGCAGGCAGGACGCAGCGGTGTGGCTGGATAAGCAGCTGGGCATGGGCGTGTGGTCCTACGACGTGCAGGCACGCACGCGCAGGGACAACCTGGCGCGCATGGCGATTGCGCGCGCGGGCGTGATGGAGGGCACGGCCGAGGAGATGCGTATTCTCTACGTGGCGATGACGCGCGCGCGCGAACAGTTGATTTTGACCGCAACCACGCCGTGCGAACCCTACCGCGCCTGGTGCGCGCCCATGGACGATGCGCGCGTGGCGGACGCGCGCTGCTTGATGGACTGGATCGGCCCGTGCGCGCTGCGAGATATGCTCGACGCGCGCCTGGCGCGAAAGACGCGGCCGGCGCGCTGGCGCATCACGCTGCACGACGCGGCGAGCATCCGCTTTACCGGGGCGCAGGAAGATGGACGAGAGGTCACGCCGGGCGCGGCGGTCGGCGCGGCGGACGCGTATGACGTCTTTGACGCGCTCTCGTGGCGCTATGCGCATCTGGAGGATACCCGCACCCGCTCCAAGCATTCGGTCACCGAGCTTGCGCGCGCCTATGCGCTGCCCGAGGAATTGCGCGCGGAGGATGCGCCCACAGAGGCACTGCCGCTGGCCAGCCGGCCCGATTGGCAGCAGCAGGCGGACCAGGGCGCGCGCTTGGGAACGCTGCTGCACGTCGCCTGCCGCCATCTGGATTTTACCGATGCCCAAAGCCAGGCCAAAGTGGAGGCACAGCTGGCGCAGATGATCCGCCGCGGCCTGCTGGCGCCGCAAGACGCGGCCAGCGTGCGCGTGCCCCAGCTGCTTGCGCTTGCATGCAGCCCGCTGGGGCAGCAGCTTGCGGATGCGCAGCGCGTGGGCGTTCTGCGGCGGGAGACGCCCTTCACCCTGGCGGTGCCTGCGCAGGAGCTGCCCGGCGGCGCGGGGGCGGGCAGGGTGATCGTGCAGGGCGCGATTGACGCCTGGTTCCCACAGGGTGAAGGGCTTGTGGTGGTGGACTTTAAGAGCGACCGCGTATGGGATGCGGGGGAAGCGCTCATCGCGCGCTACGCGCCGCAGCTTGACTGGTACGCCCGCGCGCTGGAGGCACTCACGGGCAGGCGCGTGCGCGCGCGCTATCTCTACACCTTTGCGCTGGGGCGCGCGCTGCTGGTGGAATGACAAAAAGGCCGTCATGTCTGTACATAGACATGACGGCCTTTTGTTCTCGATTTGCGTGCTCGTCCAAAGCACGTTGATGGGCGACGGGGTCCCTGCGGCGATCGCTGTGCATACAAAGCGCCTCGGTTGGCGCCTGGGCGTACGGCCTCTGTTTCGCAAGGGACGCAGCAGCCGTCGCCTTATGCCGCCGGAGAGGCGCTGGCCGAGGGGCTGGGCGCCGCGCTTTGGCTGGGCGAGGGACTGGCCGAAGGGCTGGGCGCCGTCCCTGCGCCGCCCTCTGTATCGCCGTCGTCGGCCGGCTCCGAAGGCAGCGAGGTGTAGGCGTTGATGGCTGCGCCCAGGTCGTCCCCGTCGTCGCCGATCATAAAGCTGCCCGACTGGCTCTCGTAATCGTAGAGATAGCTCATCTGCCCGGCGTAGCGGCCGTAGATGGTGAACCTGTAGGTGAGGATGTTGCTGTTTGCGTCGCTGCTGGTCTCGGGGCCGTACGCCTTGCGCAGATCGTCGGGCGTGCTGGTAGTGCCGATGCCGCGGAAGGTTTTAAAGCGGTCGCCGTAGAGATCGTTGACCACGATGCGCGCCACACGGCCGTCTCGAAAATACAGCCGCAGGTTGTCATCCTGCGGATACTCCACGATATCCACGCCCTCGTGGCTGATGAGCACCTTGCCCGCGCCGTAGATGGTCTCCACGTCGCCGCGGTTCATGCCGAAGCCCACCGCGCAATCACGCTTGGTATCGTAAATCTTGACGTCGTTTACCGTAAATGCACCCACTTTGTACTTGTAGTCGCTGGGCGTCGGCACATCCCCGGGCAGCTTGCTGCAACCGGCCAGTACACATGCGATCAGCGCCAGGGCCAATATCGCGGCAAAACGTTTCTTCATGTTGATGTATCGTCCTTTCGTGCAAGGTTAAAACAATATACGTATTATAGCATGATTCGCGCTTTGTGCGCACTGGCTGTGAAACTTTTTGCCTCGGCGGAGCGTCTCATATACGTCCCGCAGCATATATATAGGTATTTGTTACAAAAAAGAAGCACGTAGTTCACGGATTATTCAAATATATGTTGCAGGATTTTCGTATGGGAAAGCGAATTTAGAAGATGGAAAGCTGTTGGCATTCCAAAAGCGTGGAAGGAGTCGGACCATGAAATCTGCACATATTACGTATCTGTACCACAGCGGCTTCGCCGTGGAGACGGAACATCATTTTCTTGTATTCGATTATTATCTCGACGAGGTGCCGCGCGGCAAGCGGCGCTGTATCGACGAGGGAGTCATTACCGCGGCGGACCTGCCGCAGGAGAAGCAGGTGACGGTGTTTGTGTCGCACAACCACGGCGATCATTTCAACCCCGTGATCTTCAAATGGCGCAAGGAGCACCCGCATGTGGAATACGTGGCGGCTTCGGATGTGCGCACCCGCTCCAAATGCGTGCGCATGGCGCCCTACGAGCACATCGATTTGGGCGGCCTGGGCATCGACACCTACGGCTCTACCGACGCGGGGGTATCCTTTGCCGTGCAGGCGGATGGCCTGTCCCTCTTCCACGCAGGCGATCTGAACCTGTGGCACTGGATTGAGGAATCCACCCCTGAGGAGGTCAAGTGGGCCAAGCGCGCCTTCCTCAAGGAGCTGGAGCATCTCAAGGGCGTGCACTTTGACGTGGCCTTTTTCCCGGTGGACCCGCGCATGGGGCGCGGACACGATGCAGGCGCGGCGCATTTTGCACGCACGCTCAAACCAGCGCTGATCATTCCCATGCACTTTGAGGATAAAATCGCCACCGGCACGGCGTTTGCCGATAAGATGATGCGCGCGGGCCAGCTGGCCTGGGCGCCGGAGATGCGCGGCGATTACTGTGATTTTGACCCGGATGATTTGGCGTAAATCTATGCAAGCGTGAAAGGAGGCAAGCAAAGCGTTATGGCGTTCGTGTACAACCATGCGAATATCAACGTGACGGATCTTGCGCGCTCCATCGCCTTTTATGAAGCGGCGCTGGGCCTGCGCGAGGCCAGGCGCATCGAGGCGAAGGACGGGAGCTTCACCATTGTCTTTTTGCGCGACGGCGTCAGCCCCGCAGGGGTGGAGCTGACCTATCTGCGCGATAAAGAGGGTCCTTACGATTTGGGCGACAACGAATCCCACCTGGCCTTTGCCACCGACGATCTTGCACAGGCGCATGCGCGGCACGAACAGATGGGCTGCATCTGTTTTGAAAACGAGGAGATGGGCATCTATTTTATTGAAGACCCCGACGGCTACTGGATTGAGATCGTGCCGGCGTAAGCAAACGCGCATAAGATAGGGTAAAGAGAAACTGCCCATCTTTATGCCAAGGGGTTTTCGTCCCCCATATAAAGGAGGAACCACGGTGAAAAAGAAACCATCGGTGATGGTTTGCGTGACCAGCCAAAAGACGTGCGAACGCCTTATCAAAGCAGGCGCGCGCACGGCCAAAGCGCTCAAAGCGCCGCTGCACGTGGTGCATGTCGCGCAAAGTGGTCACCGTTTCCTGGATGATGAACACGAGGGCGAGGCGCTGGAGTACCTGTTCCACATCAGCAAACAGTATGAGGCGGATATGGCGGTGCTGCGCTCTGACGATGTGGCGGAATCATTGGTGCAGTACGCGCTCTACAACAAGGCGCGCGAGGTGATCTTCGGCCAGTCCCCCGAGCCGCTGGGCCCGGGCAATATCATTGTACAGGTCAAGGATCGGCTGCAGGGCGTGCATATCGAGGTGCTGCCGCCCCAGATGGAGGAATCCTTCCCGCCGATGATCCGCGCTGACTTTGTACATAACCATACCTGACAGGCGCGAGAAAAACCAGCCCGCGAAACGTTTAGCCGCGTTTCACGGGCTGGTTTTTTGCAGCGTACGCTTATTGAGGCGCGTCCCGCTTTTGATCCAGGATATCCTTTTCCTTCAGCCTATCCTGCCACTGGCAGGCGGCGCGCGCTGCGGCTTCGTCCGCAAAGGCGCCCTTGCCTTCATAGGTCAGCACGTAGCGGGCGTCGCCATGCGCGCTGTCAAAGGCGCAGATCGTCACCGCCGTAAGCGGGAAGGGCTGGCGGTCGAGCGCCTGCACAAACGGATAGGCATCCTGGCTGAAGGCCTCCAGGCTGGGGTACTGCGCGGGCAGATCGATGAACACCTCCATCGGCGCGCGTCCGTCGTAGACGTTGCGCCCGCTGACAGCATCAGGCGATGTGCGCGTGCCGGTATCCTTCACGCTGCAGCGCACGTGGGTGCCGGTCAGTTGCTGGCCGGTGTACTGGTTGAGTATGGCACAGAGCATCGCGCCCGCGCTCTCGTCCAGCACCAGCCGCGATTGGAAGGCGTAGTCGTCGTAGAGGGCGTCTGTGCCTGGGAACCACCAGATGCCGCCCGTCACCCGCGCGTCTTCCTCGGCCTGCACGTCCACGATGTACGCGCCTACCTTGCCGTTGTACACCGCGCCCGTGATACGCAGCTGCTGAGGGTATTGTTCGTCGATATATGTCTGCACGCGCGCGCTAGCGCGGTGCATGAGGGTGGGCGAGCCAAACACGCTTGCGTACCCCAGCAGCACCAGCGCAGCCAGCGCGAGCGCCAGGCAGAGCCTCGTGATTTTCCAAGCCAGCGCCTTATTCATAGCGCACCTCCAATGCCAAAGAACGCGGGCAGCAGCCACACAAGCAGCGCCACAATCCCCAGCGCGCAGCATATTGCGATGAGCACGCGGGTGCGCGCGCGCCAGGGCGCGCCCTGCGGGGCCTGGGTGAGGAAGGCGGCGATGCTGCCGCCAAGCAGCAGACCGCTTGCACAGCAGGCAAGCGCCAGCGGCGCGAGGAAAAATATCGCGTAACCCAGACTGTCATGCAGCGCGCCCAGCGCCAGCGCCGCGCCCAGCGTGCTGAGCAGCATCACCACATTTTCACGATACAACAGCCGCAGCAGCAGCGCCGCGATCAGGACAAAGGGGATGGTGGCAAGCACGCCGCGGCTCCACACCATCGCGCCCACGGAGACGGCCATCAAAAAGATGATGATGGGGTAGCGCACGCGCGCCTGCACGCGCTGCATGCGCCGGATGATGGCCAGGCCGGTCTGCGCGTCAGGGGTATCGAAGATGGACGCTTCGATGGGGGTGTCCAGCGCGTCGGATGCCATCCGGCAGGCAGGACAGGATGCCAGATGCGCCTGCACCAGCTGCGCGCTCTGCGGCGAGAGCACGCCCTCCTTGTACAGGGGCAGAAGATCCTGCACCACGCTGCAGGGAAGTTCAGTCATGCGAAACCACCTCCAACAGATGTTTTTTTGCGCGGTAGAACAGCACGCGGCAGGTGCTGGGGTTGCGGCCTACCATCTGGGCGATCTGTTCAAAAGGTAGGTCGTTTACCAGCCGCAGGATCATGATCTGGCGGCTGGGCTCCTCCAGACGATGGATCTGTGCCAGCACGTCCATGGCCGCAAGGTGGTCGTCCAGATGCTGCGCGCTGGCGCGCTCGACAAACGCCGCTGTGCGCGGCGCTTTGCGCAGATAGTCGCAGCACTGCCGCCTGCAGATGGCGATCAGCCAGGTTTTGACGCTGGATGCGCCCCGAAAGCCCGCAAGCGCGCGCATCGCGCAAAGGAAGGTCTGCTGCGTCACGTCCTCGGCGGCGTGCGCGTCGCCCAGCATGGCGCGGGCATAGCGGTATACGTCGCCGCTGTAGCGCTCATACAGCGCGGTAATGTCATCCACGGCCGCCTTTCACCTCCCTTTCACCCTATTAGTGGGGCGCGCGGGGCGCTTTGTTTCAAGCGTATCATAGAAAGACGCGCAAAATCCATAGAAGCGGGCGCGCGGGGGCATAATAGCGGTATGTGATTTTGTGCCGCGCAAGGAAGGAAATGGCTGCCTGATGCAGAAATTTCCATATATAAGCGCTGAGAAAGGAAATGAACATGGATCAGAAGGAAACCCTGCGCGCGCCGCAGCGCAGTCAAATCGATGCGGCCTACAAATGGCGCCTGGAGGATATCTTTGCCTCCGACGATGCGTTTGAAGCGGATTTTGCGCGCCTGCCCGAGGTGATTGCGCGCGTGCGCGCCTGCCAGGGAACGGTGGGCGATAGCGCCCGCAGCCTGCTGCGCGCGCTGGACGTGAATTTTGATGCGGAGCACTTTATCAGCCGGCTGTTTGTCTACGCGCGCATGCGCCGCGACGAGGACAACGCGGTGGAGAAGTATCAGTCCTTTGTGGAGCGGGTCTCGGCGATGTCGGTGGAGCTCTCCAGCGCGGGCGCGTACCTGACGCCCGAGATACTGGACATCGACGCGCAAACCCTTGCGCGCTACCAGAGGGAGGAGCAGGGGCTTGCCATCTACGCCCGTTTTCTGCACGAGATCGACCGGATGCGCGCCCATTATCTGGATGCCGCCCAGGAGCAGCTCATTGCCATGACGGGGGATATGGCGGGCGCGCCCGAGCTGGTGCACACCATGCTGTCGGATTTGGACCTGCAGTTTGGCGATATCCCCGATGGCAAGGGCGGGCGGATGGAGGTGACGATGGGACGCTACCGCAGCATCATGGAGCATCCGGACCGCGCGGTGCGCAAGGCGGCGTTTGCCGCGCTTTACAAGGGGTTCGGTTCGGTGATCAACACCATGTCGGCCGCGCTTTCGGGTAGCATCAAAAAGGACCTGTTTTACGCGCGCGCCCGCAGGTTCGACTCGGTGCGCGCCATGAACCTAGAGGACGACAACGTGCCCATCGCTGTGTACGACGCGCTCATCGACGCGGTGGAGGAGAAACTGCCCCTGCTGCATCGCTACATGGACCTGCGCCGCCGCGCGCTGGGTGTGGAGCAGGTGCACTTCTACGATATCTACGTGCCGCTCTTCCCGCATGGGGAGGAGAAATACACCTACGAGCAGGCCAAAGCGCTGGTACAACGGGCCGTCGCGCCCATCGGAGAGACCTACGCCGGCGACTTTGCCCGCGCCCTCGCGGGCGGCTGGGTGGATGTGTATGAAAACAAGGGCAAATCCTCCGGCGCGTACTCTTGGGGCGTGTACGGCACCCACCCCTTTGTGCTGATGAACTACCAGGGCAGCCTGGAGGACGTCTCCACCCTCGCCCATGAGATGGGGCACGCGATGCACTCCTTCTACTCCCAGGCGGGGCAGCCCTATCCCACCGCGGATTACAGTATCTTTGTGGCGGAGGTGGCCTCCACGGTCAACGAGTGGCTGCTGCTGGACCACCTGCTGGCCACATCCACGGACGATCGGCTGCGCGCATCGCTCTTGGCCACCCGCTTGGAGACCATCCGCACCACGTGCATCCGGCAGGTGCAGTTTGCCGCCTTTGAGCGGGATATCCACGCCCACGCCCAGGCGGGCGAGGCGCTCACCGCCAATTACCTGTGCGATACCTATTACAACATCGTCAAGCGCTACTACGGTGAGCAGATGGCCTGCGATGAGCAGATCGCCATGGAGTGGGCCATCGTCTCGCATTTCTACCGGGCGTTCTACGTCTACCAGTACGCAACCGGCCTTTCGGCCGCAGCCGCGCTGGCAGAGGGTATCGCCCACGGTGACGGCGCAGCGCGCTACATGGCGTTTCTCGCCTCGGGCAGCTCGGCGGACGTACTGGAACTGCTCAGGCGCGCAGGCGTGGACCTATCCACGCCCGCGCCCACGCTGCAGCTGATGGATATCTTTGCCCAGACGCTGGACCAGCTGGAGCAACTGGCACAGAAGCACGGCTGGCTTGCCCAGTAAATGCGGACAAAAGGGGGAAGAAGCATTGACCATTGACAAACAAAAGGCGGTGTTCGCCGTATGCGACATGCTGCAGGAGATGGCGGCGCAGCGGCAGATGGAGCAGGGAACGCTTGTGGATTTTGTCACGGGCGCGGTGGATGCGGACGTGGCGTACATGCAGCAGGCGGGCGTGCTGGAGGGGGATGCGGACGTTTACTACGATGACGACGAGGCGTTTGACTACATTGTCAACCGCCTGGCCGAGCAGGGCGGCTTATCCGAAGAGGCGGCGCTGGATATGGCGGAGCTTGTGGACAGCTACATGGAGGCCATGGAGCAGTTTATGGATGACGAGGGCGTGCTGGACTGGTCGTAGCAATTGCACCGCCTGTGCGCTTGTGATACGATAAACGAAACAGAAAAAGGATGTGACGTGTGATGAAAATCAGTTTCTCCACGCTTGGCTGCCCGCAGTGGCACTGGCGCGACATTCTCTCCATGGCGCATGATATGGGCTTTTCGGGCATTGAGGTGCGCGGCATCCGCAGTGAGATCTACGCGCCTAAGTTCAAATATTTTCAGTCCGATGTGATCGCGCAGACGCGTCAGAAGCTTGCGTCGCTGCACCTGGAGGTACCCTGCCTTACCTCGGGCTGCGACCTTTTCCGCCCGCAGCGCAGGGAGGAGAACCTGCAGGAGGTGCGCGATTATATCGACGTGGCGCACGCGCTGGGCACGCCGTATATCCGCGTGCTGGGCGACGATGTGCTGGCGCCGGGGCATCTGGTGGATACCGCGCTGGTGCGCGATCTGTGCCAGGAGCTGGGCGCGTACGCGCAGCAAAAGGGCGTGACGCTGCTGCTGGAGACCAACGGCTATTACGCAGACAGCGAAAAGCTGAAAAAGACCCTCGATGAGATCGGCTCGTCCGCGGTCAAGGCGCTGTGGGATGTGCACCATCCCTTCCGCTACAACGGCGAGACGCCCGAGGAGACGGTGCGCATTCTGGGCGACGATATCCGCCACGTGCACATCAAGGATAGCGTTGTGGAGCACGGCGCGGTGCGCTACAAGATGCTGGGCTACGGCGACGTGCCCATCCAGGCGTGTGTGGACGCGCTTGCGGGCATCGGCTACGACGGTTACTATTCCCTGGAATGGGTCAAGCGCTGGGATCTGACGCTGGAGGATCCGGGCATCGTGTTCGCCCAGTTTGCGGCGGTCATGCCCACCTACGCCCAAGAAGCCTAGTACCTGACAATTTCTGCAATAAAAAGAGGGACGCCCCTTGCGTTCCTCTTTTTGTTTTGATATAATAGCTTCGTCGCGCGGGGATATAGCTCAGTTGGTAGAGCGTACGGTTCGCATCCGTAAGGTCAGGGGTTCGAATCCCCTTATCTCCACCAGTGGCAAGTTGCCGCCGCCAAAGTCGCATCTTTCATTGTGAGGATGCGATTTTTTGTTGCCCGAGAATGCATATTCCATTTTGTTAAACCTTACATGCTTAAACAATGCTTGCATTAAGCAAGTGTTATATCATAAATGCAATTGCATACGCTTTTGTGCGCAGTAAAACATTGATGCGGATTTGGCATGCCTCATTCTGTCGTAAAACCAGTTGTTTTAAAAAGGCTATGTTCTTTGAAGCGTTGCACTTGTGCTTTAAATAAAGAAACACGTCCAAGATGTCTATCGTTTTCCAGATATCCATCCATTTACATGCATGAAACTGGCCCTTATATTGCAAACAAAACATGTTTTTTGTAGATACGTAACGATGACAATACAGGGCGCGTTTTTGCGAAATGATTGACGCTCATTTCGCACGTGCGTTATAATTACACTAACAAACGTAACATTCATGCTTTTTGTGCCACATGACGCTTGTATCTTTCAGTACCCATTTGCACGCCTGCGGTATGCGGAGGAACATGCTTCGACGAAGAGGGCATACACTGCCCATTTTTACGATTACCATCGCGTCCTTGTGGGTGCCGCGCTGTTTTTATTTGCACGCTGTTAAATACTGATTTGAATATCAGTAAATTATGACCTCTCAACAGAGGTTACAGTGTTTTAATAAAATCCTCCAAAAGCCCTGAAAATAAAGGATTTATCGCAATGTATTCTCCTTATCTCTTTATACGGTTACACACAAGTTTACTCTTTCTCTCCTTGCTCATAAGGGCAAATACAAGGGCAAGAAAATCTCATAACAATATATAACAGAGTGTGGCAATCGGGAAACTGTGATGTATGTGCGAATATATAATTTTGGAGGATTACAAAATGAAACAGTACATCTACAACGAGCAAAACGGTCTTTGGTATGAGCTATGGGGCGATTATTATATCCCCTGCTTGGAACTACCAACCGAAAAAGAAGAACGGCACATCGGCGTATGGGGGCAGCGGCATTTGCGGTATATCCGTGAGCATAAAAAGGCGCTTTATACCAGCCTTTTGACAAGCGGCAGGCTGCATTCCTACCTTGCTGATGTTGAGGAACAGGCGCAGGAGCTGTTTGACCGTCTTATGAAGCAGCGGGCAGAGCGTGAGGGCATTACCGAAACGCTGAAAACCGACAATCAAATGGAGTGGGTGCAGAGAATGAACGCCCTCCGGTTGGCGGTTACGGAAACCGTCAATGCCGAGGTGATCTTCGTATGAGAAAGAAGAAATACCACCTTTATTTGACGGCAGAAGAAAGACGGTATGTTTTTAACGCCCTGCTTGCGTACCGCAATAAGCTGCTGGCGCAGGGCAGATATACAGACCTTATAGACGAGGTAATGATAAAGCTGCAAAAATGAGCCTGTAACGCTTTCAGACGCAAAAACGAGGGGTAAGGGTACAAACACTTTGCCCCTCAAAGTTTAGGCTCTGGAAACGGCTTAAAATCACGCCTTTTTGACCTCTAAATGTCTACACGGCGGAATAGATGATTCGACCTGAATTGTTGATAGCGCACCCCATTTTTTCTCGAATAGAGGTTGAAAATCAGCGGGATTTGTGATAAAATTTTATATGTATATTTATGTTCAGAAAGGGGCTTGACAAAAATGGCGGCAGGAAGCACACTGGTAGCAAGCAAGCAAGCAAGCAAGCAAGCAAGCAAGCAAGCAAGCAAGCAAGCAAGCAAGCAAAGCATAACTGCGCCCTTTTTCCTTGTCAAGAGTACAATCGCATATTTTTCAAAGGCGTATTCCGCCCGTTTTTATACGGATGGGGTACGCCTTTTTGTGTTGCCTGATAAACAGTACAAATTTTTTTCTCATAGAATTTACCGCTTAGTCAATCAAAAAAGCAGGAGGTGAATTATATTGCAAGAAAAAGGGATCCCGGAAAGGCGTACAGCATTTCTGGAAACCTGCTTTGATACTTTTTGTGAAAACGGATTGGAAAACACGAGTTTGAAAATGCTTGCAGATGCTTGTGGTGTTACCAACGGGAGCTTACTTTATTATTTTGAAAGTAAGGATAATCTTGTAATCGAAGCCACCGCTCACTGTATGGCAAAGGTGGAAAATGACTTTATGGCACAGGCCCCCACCAGTTTTGCGGACATCGAACGTTTCTTGCAGGAAATGCCTTATCTCACCGCAAAGCTCCACGGGGCAAAATACCGCTTTATGTATCAGGTGTATGCAAGCCCAAAGTACCGGGAATACGGCAAGGAATTTTTCAAAGGCGTTAATATCAGGTATCACAATTATGCCGAACTGCTTTCCGGCAAACTGGGGATGCCTGCAGATTTTATCCAGGGCATGACCTATCTGTTTGTCCGTGCCTGTGTTCATTTTGCTCTGTTTGAGGACGAGGACTATTTACAGTTACAGTTAAATGCAATTCGTACTTCCCTGCGGGCATTTATTGCCACAAAAACCGGGAGTAAAGATTGGAAAGCAGGTGATGCCCATGAGTAAAGTCAATCGCTATGAATATGAGGGGAAGGTAATAGAGATTCCCCTGCGATGGGATGAACACTCAAAGAAAGAAATCGAGGATTACAGTTTATTTATAGAACAGTCCCCGATCTACACTCCGGAGGGACGCCCCATTCTTCTGACGATTGAGGACGCCTGTCCTCACGCCGTCATGGTAGATGATGATCCCGCAAGTATTGACTGCGGTTCCTGTATCTACTTCCGGCAGCCAGCCGAATCCATTCTGGGTGTCTGCCACAATGAAAAAATGCGCTGTGTTTCGGTAAAGCAAAGGAACACAAGTTCAAACAAGGAGGAAACATTATGAAAAAACGATTATTTGCGGCGTTTGTCTGCCTGTGCATGATCGTGTCTCTGCTGCCGACAATGGCGTTTGCCGAAGCAGGCGTACAGGACAGCGGCATTGTCACAAGCGCAAGCGGACTGTGTGAACACCACACCCAGCATGACGAAAGCTGCGGCTACACCGAGGGGACAGCGGAAATCCCCTGTTCCCATGAACACGACGAGAGTTGCGGCGGGCTGACTGACCCGGAAGCCTGCAATCACAGCCACGATGAAGCCTGCGGCTATGTTCCCGCCACAGAGGGAACGCCTTGCACCTATGTTTGCGAGATTTGCAATGCACAGGACAGCGGGAACCCGGCAACTCCGTCCGACGCACAGCCGGAAGAATGTACCTGTGAAACCCTCTGCACCGAGGAAGAAATCAATGCGGATTGCCCGGTCTGCTCTGTGGAGGGTGCCGAGCTGGACAAGGTTTGCGTCGGTGCAGCTCCTATGCTGCCCGTCACGGCGCTGGCGGCGAGAAACGATAGGCCTTATTCTCTTTATGTGGGTAACACAGATGTTGCGAAGACAGAATATTCTGATAACGCTGCCTATTGGACATCCAGTGACGGTGGGACAAATTGGACCTCACAACTGGATAAACCAACGGCAGATAGCTACATACACTACGACGGCAATGGAACCCTGACGCTGCACAATGTGAACATTTCACGCAGTAACGAGAACGGGATTTACGCAGAAGCCATGTCAGGCAGCGCCGTTTCACTGACAATTAAGTTGGAGGAGGAGAACAAAGTTTCTGGAGCGTCTGGAATCTACGTGTTCTCGAGACTTGGAGATGCTTCGCTGTCAATCAGCGGTACCGGCAGTCTGACCGCAGAAGGAACAGGTGGCGGCAGCTTCTCTGGAATTCAAGTACAAAGCAACGACGGCAAAGCGGAACTAACCATCAATAATGTTGATGTGACTGCCACAAATAATGTGGCACAGGGCATCATACTGCGGTCTGGCGGAAGTTCCACGGCTTCCCTTACCGTAAACGGCGGGGAATTGACCGCCAGCGGAAGCGATGCTGGAATTAAATATGTTTTTGGCAGTAGCGGGACCGGCGGCGGCACACCCACAGTGACCGTCAGCAACAATGCCATCGTGCGAGCCAATGGCGGGATCAGCGATGATTCCAGCACTGACATTCAGATCGGCGCGGACAGCAACGAAAGCAACGGCGGTATAGTCTTTGACGGCAAGAATGGCACCGTGTACGGCGATGTGACCTTGCAGGAGGACATCACCATTGGCGAGGGCGAGAGCCTGACGCTGGATGACAATGCAAGCCTGAACGCTGGAAATCATAATGTGATCGTGGACGGTGGAACGCTGGACGAAAACCTTGCGAATAGTTTGGGCAACAGTGTGAAGTATGCGCCCACCATCACCACCCAGCCTACAAGCCAGACTGTGACCGAGGGCGGAACCGCCATCTTTACCGTTGTAACCAGCGGCACCGAGCCGTTGTCTTATCAGTGGCAGCAAAGCACTGACAGCGGCCAAAGCTGGACGGATATTGGTGGTGCCACCGATGCTACCTATACCACAGAGGCCACCACTACCAGCATGAACGGCTATCAATACCGCTGTGTGGTGAGCAACAGCGCAGGAAGTATCACAAGTGATGCAGTTTCCTTGACAGTCAATGAGCACGTCCATACATGGGGTAATCCTGTCTGGAGCTGGTCGGAGGATGGAAAAACCTGCACGGTGACGTTTACCTGTGAAAAGGATGAAAACCATAAGGAAAGCCCGAAGGTAGATGTAACATCAGCAGTAAAGACTCCTGCTACCTGCACGGAAACAGGTGTAACCACTTATACAGCAACCGTTGAATTTAACGGCCAGACCTACACAGATACGAAGGATGTGGCAGACATCCCGGCCACCGGTCACAGCTATGGCGAACCTGTTTGGAACTGGTCGGAGGATGGAAAGACCTGCACGGTGACGTTTACCTGTGAAAAGGATGAAACCCACAAGCAGACCCCGGAGGTAAAGGTTACATCGGCAGTAAAGACCCCTGCTACCTGCACGGAAACAGGTGTAACCACTTATACAGCAACCGTTGAATTTAACGGCCAGACCTACACAAATACGAAGGATGTGGCAGACATTCCGGCTACCGGCCACAGCTATGACAATGGCAAATGTACTGTCTGCGGTGCGATTGCTTCCGATTTCAAGGTCATCATCACAGCCGGGACAAACGGTAGCTGGCAAAAAGGCACAAAGGACGGTCTTACCTTTACTTCCAATGCAGCTTATAAACACTTCCAGAAGGTACAGGTAGATGGCAAAGACCTGGATGCTTCCAACTACACAGTAAAGGAAGGCAGCACCATTGTCACTTTGAAAGCTGAATATCTGGAAACTCTGTCTGACGGCAAACACACACTGGCTATCGTTTCTGAAACCGGTACTGCTACTACGGAATTTACCATCAAGGCAGCGGCTGTTACTGACGATACCCAATCGCCGCAGACCGGCGATGACAGCAATATCGCCCTTTGGATTGCGGTACTGCTTGCAGCGGGCACTGCCCTGACCGGCACAGCCGTTTACAGCCGCAAGAGAAAATATAGCAAATAAATCCATATATAACATGCGCTCTGTGGAAGAAAGCCACGGGGCGCATTCTTTATGTATGCACCGCAGGAAGCCTGCGGTGTTGTTTTCGATGTGAAAGCTATCGTTCCCTGTCGTGGGTTTTGGGCTTTGGCTTTTGCCTTCTGCCCTCCGCCTGAAGCTGGCGCAGGCGCTTCAGCACGCTCTCCCGCCGGGGCGGCTTTGCCTGCTCTTTTTGGGCGGGTTTCTGTTTTTCCCTGACCTGCCGCTCCCATGCGGCAAGGTCACGGTTGTACTGCTCCACAACAGCCTCCGCCTTGCGGTAGGTTGCCATGAACGCCTGCACATCGGGATAACCGTCCTCTTTCAGAACATCGGGCAGTTTATCCAGATTTTCAGCGATTTCCTTTTCTGTCCGCTGTATCTGCTCTGTGAGCGCCTTGCGCTCCTTACCTTTGAAAATCCCTTTTGTATCGGCAAGCTGTTGTTTCAGCTTCGGAAGTACCGTATCCTGCAAATGCCGGATTTCTTTCGCCTTATCCTGCGCCTTTATCATCAGCTTTTGCATGGTACGGAACTCTGCCATATCTATTTCAAGGACAGGCTTCGGCGGCATATCGTGTTCACGGATTAAGTTTTGCAGGAAGTCCTTAGCCTTGTTTACGATACTGCGGAACAGATTGGGAAGCCAGCCCTTGCTTTTGATAGACTGGCTCGCCTTTTCGTGTATCTCTGTCTGCTTGACTTCTAAAATCTTTGCTTCGGAGATACCTGATAATAACGCCATATCCGCTGTCCTGTTCCATTCCTGCCTTGCGGCATTATCGGCTTTGATTTCGTCCTCTTTGGGATTATTTTTGCCGATTTTCTTGGTCGGCAGATAGACGCTGTTTTTATCAAATACCTTTAAGTGCTGCTCAGGATCAGAGATATGGCAGTTAATAAGTTCTGTATACACTTCCTTTATCTCTCGGAGAAAAGGCTCTCCCTTAAAGCGTGTATCTTTGGTAGTAAACAGATGGCTTTCGTATACCTCGCCTTTTTTGATGACGGTACAGCCTTTCCGTATCTGCCCGTCCTCCCCCGTGATTTCCTTTTTGGTGCGGACACGCTTTCCAGTCTCGTCAAAGAACACGCTGCGGGAAGCAACCTTTACATCAGGTTCGGGGAGCAACCTCTTCTCGCTGAAAATCAGATGGATATGATAATTTGTCTTGCGCTTGTTGTGGTGGAGGGCGGACACGCACTCCACACCGTACCGCCTGCGGAACTCCTCTGTAAAGTCCGTGAGTACCTGCTGTGGCTCGTATTGCGTATAGATTTCGGGCAAGGCGATAATCAGTTCCCTTGCTTCGATACATTTACCCTCTGTGCCACTGCGCTGAAACTCCTGCTGGCTTTCCCTTGCAAGGTTGCTCCAAAAGGTGCTGTCGGCGGTGCGGTAGGTGGCATAGAGATTTTCCTGCCTTGCATGGCTTGTAATATACGATATTCGCCCTTTGACATTGGGCAGTTTTGACATCTGGATAAAACTGTGTCTCGGCATACATCATCTCCGTTTTCTGTTGTCAAGGTGCGTCCTTTTTTGCAACCGTTTACGGTTGCGGCTGTCGCTGCGGCAGCGGTGACAGCCCCGTATCAGACGCCGCAGGCGGTTGATACGGAAGCCCCCTGCAAGGGCGAAATACCCGGAGTACAAACCGCAGGTTTGTGCGAGGGGTGTATTTCGCTCTCAAACGCCGAGGGCTTAGGGTTACTTTCCGAAAAGAGAATGGATGGTCATTCCACTCTGCGGACATCATCGGGCTTCAGAAGATTTCTTCCCTGATTGACCGTCAGAAACCGTTCCAGCGTGTCCCTGCGGATAATGGTCTTGCGCCCCACTTTGAGGACGGGCAGCTTTCCCCATTCCACCAGCTTCCGCATGGTGTTCCTGCCGATACCCGTACATTCTGCGGCTTCCTCTATGGTAAGTCCCATTTTGACTGCGCTCATTCTATCAACCTCCTTTTAGAATACTCATTTTGCAACTACTGTCTTATCATTATACTTATTCTGCTATCTCTTGTCAACCTATTTTGCAACCGTTCATAGTTTATTTAAAACTTTTATTGAGACAAAGGTTGCAAAATAAGCGTCGGTGTGTTATACTGATACCAGTCAGGAGGTGAACACCTTGAAAAAAGAAACCACATTCACCGCAAAACAGGTCGGTGGACGGATTAAGGAACGCCGCACAGAGTTAAACATTACCATGCCGGAACTCGGCAGGCGTGTGGGCGTGAACAAATCCACCATTCAGCGGTACGAAGCGGACGGAGTTGATCCGAAGCGCACAATGGTTATCAACGGTCTTGCGGAAGCGTTGCTCACAACTCCCGAATGGCTGACAGGTCTTTCCGATGATAAGGAATATGACACCTATACTCTCTGCCAGCGGGATATTGAGGAACACATCAAGAAGTATCTGGACACAGTTTCCCATACAGTAAAGGGCGAGCCGCACCAGCAGCTTCTCACGACATTTCTCGGCAAGATGGTTGACCTGTATACGGTTATGACCTACTACTTTGCTGACGCTATGGAGGAAGTTGACCGTGTGGCGGAGGACAAGGGGCTGAAAGAGTCTCTTGGGCGGTACGCCATAGAGTCCGGGGCGATCATGGAGCAGGTATACCGTAAGAAGATGGAAGTACCGATTGAGGATATGAAACGGTTTTTAGACGGGATTTTACATATCCACGATGAGGGGCGCACAAGAATGTCGATGGGCGCACTTTTCGGGATAGTGGAGGAAGCCGAAGAAAGGCTTTCCGAAAAAGAAAATTCCGTGGCACCTTGACAAGTAAAGACGCCAGTTGACTTCCACTGGCGGAAGTGACACAATTACTTTACGCACACCATATGTCACAGTCCCGATTGCCACGGATAGAAAGGAGTTTTTTATCTATGGCAAAAGGTTCTGTAAGAAAGAAAGGCAAAAAGTGGTACGGACGCTTTTACATTGAAGATGAAAGCGGCAGAAAAGTGCAGAAAGAGTTTGCAGGCACAGAGAGCAAGGCGGAAACAGAAGCCATGCTCCGCAAAGCGATAGCGGACTACGAGGAAAAGCAGTTTGTCGGGAAAGCGGAAAACATCACGGTAGGCGATATGCTGGATATGTGGGTAGAGGAAGAACTGAAACCCGGCAACTTAAGCAACGGGACGGTCATGTCCTATCAGGGAACAGTCAACCGTATCAAGCAATATCCCATTGGCAAACGCAAGCTGAAAACAGTGACCGCCGACCATTTGCAGGCGTTCATTGATTTTCTGAGCTACGGTGGGACAAACCCGGACGGGACAACTTCAAAGCCCATGAGCAAAGGATATATGCTCCTGTTCTCGGCGGTGTTGCAAAATTCCTTCCGCTTTGCGGTTTTCCCGAAAAAACTGATTACCTTTAACCCTATGCAGTATGTGAAGCTGAGAGGCAGGAAGCAGGAAACGGATATTTTCTCGGACAGTGAGGAAGATACTTCCAGTATTCCTACTATCACGCATGAGCAGTTCCATAAGCTGGAGGAATTTCTCAAGGCAAAGGATAATCCTGCTTTGCTGCCTGTGCAGATAGCCTACTATACGGGGCTTCGTATCGGGGAGGTATGTGGCTTAACTTGGCAGGATATTAACCTTGAAGAACAATATCTTACAGTACGCCGCAGTATGCGCTATAACGGAACAAGGCACACAACCGAAGTGGGAACGACAAAGCGGAGCAAAGTCCGCACCGTTGATTTCTGCGACACGCTGGCGGCAATCCTGCGGGCGGCAAGAACAGAACAACGCAAAAACCGTTTCCGCTACGGGGAACTTTATCACCTGAACTACTACAAAGAAGTAAAGGAAAAAGGGCGCACCTATTATGAGGTTTACAGCCTGCAAAGGACAGAGGAAGTCCCGGAGGACTACAAGGAAATCTCCTTTGTCTGCCTGAGAGCAGACGGGGCGTATGAAGCGCCGAGTACGGTAGGGATTATGTGTAGGGCGGCAAAGAAGAAAGTGAAAGGGCTTGAGGATTTTCATTTCCACACGCTCCGCCACACCTACACAAGCAATCTGCTTTCCGGCGGCGCAAAGCCGAAAGATGTGCAGGAACTTCTCGGACACTCTGATGTCAGTACCACAATGAACATCTACGCTCACTCTACAAGAGAAGCGAAGCGTACTTCCGCAAGGCTGCTGGATAAGGTGGTCGGCGGGGAATAAAAAGTTGCCCTTGTTGCGGCTCGTAAGGGCAAAAACAAGGGCAAACAGATAAGGTTTGAACGGAAAACAGGCGTGAAGCCTTGAAAAATCAATGGTTTTTGAGGATTAGATAGTTAAATATTGATTTCAAGTAAAAAGCCCTGTACTTTCTTGCATAGCATAATGACATATAGGGAGGCCGATGGCATGAACATGCTCAAACGGGCATCGCTCTATATCCTCCGGCAACGGGGCAAGACGCTGCTGCTGCTTTTGTTGTGCTTTGTCATGATGCTGCTATCGCTGCTGGGCATCGCCATTGCGCAGGCATCCGAGGCCGCTGCGGTGCGGCTGCGCGCCAGCCTAGGCGGGTATCTGCATATCACGCAGGATGGCCAGAGCCAGCAGGCGCGGCAGATCACCGATGCGTTTGTGGACCAAGTGCAGGATGCGCCGGGCGTCAAGGCGTGCAACGCGACGGATTATCTGGATATCCAACTGCCGGATATCGATCTTCTGCCCGGGCAGAACGCGGGCGATGCTGTTACCAGGCACGTGACCACGCTCGTATCGGATACAAGCAGCCGGCAGGACAGCAGTTTTCTCTACGAGAATGTGCGGCTTGTGGAGGGCAGGCACATCGAGCCCGAGGATCGGAACAAAGCGCTGGTATCCCGAGAACTTGCCGCGCAGAATCAGCTTGGCGTGGGGGATATCATCCAGGGCGCGCACTTTGAACAGACCGCGCAGGCGCGCATCAAACCCTTTGCAACGACCAGCTTTGAGATCGTGGGCATCTATGAGGTGGTGCAGGACGTGCAAAACCGCACGCAGATGCTGCAGTGGGATATTCCGGGCAACTACATTTATACAGATACGTTTACAACGGGGCAAATGCGCAGGGACTATCAAAACTGGGACGGCATGCGCCGCTACAGCCACGGCGTGACGCTCTTTGTGACGGACCCGCTGCAGATGGACGCCGTTGCACAGCACATACGCGCGCACCAGGACTTGACGGGCCTGGTGCTCACCATCAACGACCAGGCGTACAGCGCCGCCGCCAGGCCCCTTAAGAGCATCCAGGGCATCATGCGGGCGCTGGTAGTCATTGTGCTTGCGGTGTGCGCTGTGCTGCTGACGCTGATTCTCGCCCTGTGGATCCGCAACCGCAGGCATGAGATGGGGATCTATCTGTCCATCGGCGTGCGCAAGGGGGGCGTCCTCGGGCAGTTGCTTGCGGAATGCCTGGCAGTGGCGCTGGTCGCTTTTTTGCTGGCCTTCCCTGCGGCGGGCCTGCTCTCGGACGGGGCGGTGCAGGTGGTCTATGCGCTTGGCGCACAGCCGCAGACGCAGCAGCTTGCGGCGGACAACGCACTAGTTGTACAGGACGCGGATGTCGCCGAGGGGGCAGCGCTGCGCGTAAATGTAGGGTTTGGCGTCTTTGCGGGTGTGGCAGGTATTGGGCTGGTCATCGTGGCGCTATCGGTGTGCATCTCTGCCATCGGCGTGCTGCGCATGCGGCCCAAAGAGGTGCTATCAACCATGAGCTGACAAAAGGATCATTGGAAAGAATTATTGGAAAGGAGAAGCATGATGGGCATTCTCAGTGTGAAAAACGTATCGCATAGCTATGTCAAGGACAAACCGGTGCTCAAGGACATCAGCCTGGATTTTGAGCAGGGGAAGATGTACGTGATCTTTGGCCCCTCCGGCTGCGGCAAGACTACGCTGCTCTCGGTGATGGGGGGGCTGGATGTGCCCAGCGGCGGCCAGGTGCTCTTTGACGGCAAGAATATCCAGCAGCTGGGCCTAGAGAAGCACCGGCGCCAGAATGTGGCGTTTGTGTTCCAGAATTACAACCTCATCGACTATATGACGCCCGCGGAAAACGTGAATCTGACCTCCAAAAAGGATCCAATGCCCTTTTTAGAGCAGGTGGGGCTGACGCGCGAGGAGGCGAAGCGCAACGTGCTCAAGCTCTCGGGCGGGCAGCAGCAGCGTGTGGCTATCGCGCGGGCGCTGGCGTCCGGCGCGCCGGTGATCCTGGCTGATGAGCCCACGGGCAACCTGGATGAGGACACGGCCCAGGGGATCACAGCCCTGCTCAAGCGCAACGCGCACCAGGATGGCAAATGCGTGATCGTGGTATCGCACTCGGGCGAGGTGGCCAGCCAGGCCGACGTGGTGCTGCGCCTGACGCACGGCATGCTGGAGGCGATGGACGCCCCTGACGCGCCTGAGGCGTAGCGCGGGCAGGCGCGCGCAGCCGCATATGTATCAAAAAGCGCGGGGGCGCAGCGCCCCCGCGCTTTTTTGCCGCACCTCGCAGCCATCGGGCGCATATACTGGTAGCATCTTTAGCATAAAGGGGAGACTGCGGCATGATTAAGATATACATCGACCAGGGACACAACCCCCAGAACCCCAACGCGGGCGCGGAGGCCAACGGCGTGCGCGAGCAGGACGTCACCTACGAGGTAGGGGTGCGGCTGGCGGCGCTGCTGCGTGCCAACGGCAACTTTGAGGTGCGCCTTTCGCGCAACACGCCCACCGAGCAGGTGGGCAACAGCTACACCAGCAGCCTGGCCACGCGGGTCAACCAGGCCAACAGCTGGCCTGCGGACTATTTCATCAGCCTGCACTGCAACTCCAGCCCCATCACCACCGCAAGCGGCAGCGAGGTGTACATATACCGCCTGGGCACGCCCGCCGAAGCCCTGGCCCGCCAGATTCTCACCGGCCTGGCCAACGCGACCGGCCTGCCCAACCGCGGCGTAATGGTCAACCCCAACCTCTACGTGCTGCGGCGCACCGCCATGCCGGCGGTGCTGGTGGAGATGGGGTATCTCACCAACCCCGTCGACGCGCGGCTGCTCTCGCAGGACCCGCAGAGCTTTGCGCGGGGCATCTACAACGGCATCCTTGCCTACTTTGGGCTAGCGTAACGCTTTACGCGGGAACCAGCGCCCGCGCCGCAGCTGCATGCGGCGCGGGCATTTTTTGTGCATGTGCATGAGGACGATGAAATGCGCGGTTATACCATGTGAAAATTAAATAAATTAATTTTAAAATCAATTTATTTAATAAAATGCTTGATTTATTCAATATGCGTGCTATTATATAGCTGTGGAAGGAAGTGATTATGCAATGGATTATCATGCGCCATCCAAATGCCCGGTGTGCGGCGCCACCATGCAGGTGACGCGGCTGCACTGCACCCACTGCAACACGGAGCTGACGGGCACCTTTGCGCCGTGTCGTTTCTGCATGCTGGAGGAAAAGCATCTGCAGTTTGTGGAGGTATTCCTGCGTTGCAGGGGGTCCATTAAGGAAGTGGAAAAGGCGCTGGGGGTGAGCTATCCCACGGTGCGCAACATGATGGATGCGGCGCTGGCGGCGCTGGGCCTGGATGAGAAGCCCAATGCCCAGCAGAGTGCGGACGAGCAGGCGCGCCAAGGGATCCTGAGTCGCCTCTCCAGAGGCGAAATCGATGTAGACGCGGCGGTTGCCGCGCTGCGTGAATGCTCATGTGCGGTAAAGTAACACAATAATTTGATAGGCAACCGCCCCTATTCCGTAATTTGAAAGACCGGCTATAAAAAGTTGTATCCGTATGGTATAATAAAAACAAAAAATATCAAGGTGGTAAACGCTTATGGAATTTCACGAAAAGCTGCAAGAACTTAGAAAACAAAAAAATCTAACACAAGAAGAACTTTCTGAAATACTGTTTGTTTCACGAACTGCCATTTCAAAATGGGAGTCAGGGCGTGGCTATCCAAGCATTGACTCCTTAAAAGCTATTGCAGAATTTTTCGGAGTAACAATAGATGAACTGTTATCCAATAGAGAACTGATTTGTATTGCAGAAAAAGATAGTCACCAAAAAACACAGCATATGCGTGATTTAGTATTTGGCTTGATTGATTGCTCTGTTGTAATGTTGTTTTTTATCCCTCTTTTTGGACAGCAAGGGGGCGAGATAATTCGTCAAGTGTCTTTGCTATCGTTACAGGAAACACCATTGTTCATAAAAGTTGCATATTTTGCAATCATTTTATTAACAGTTGCTTGTGGTATTGCTACGTTAGCTTTGCAAAATTATTCCAGCATTATTTGGATAAAAACAAAGACTATCTTATCTATGATATTGACTATAATTAGCGTTGTTATCTTTATTGCAAGCCTTCAACCTTATGTAGCCTTTTTTACATTTGTTTTGTTGATTATCAAGGGCGCTTTGTTGCTAAAACGCCCATGACACGAAGCGTATCAATGATGTGACGGGCAAATTCTTTCGTTTTTTTCACTCCAAAGTTAAAGTGTGATTAGGCAAGAGCCAAATACATAAAAAACAAAGGAGCAAAAAAATGAAAGAAGAAAAGAAAAAAATCCAAAACAATTTTATTGTAGCTGCCGGACTGTTGGCTTTGTTCATTCTCTACACAGTGGCAATTATGTTTGTTGATGTGCAGCCAATCGGCCCACAGGGTTCATCTGTCGGGTTTGCGGAAGTCAATCAATATTTTCATACGCTGTTTGGTGTGAATATGCTGCTATATAGTATAACAGACTGGTTGAGTATTGCTGTACTGTTTATCATGTTCGGATTTGCAATGGTAGGTCTTGTGCAACTTATTAAAAGGAAAAGTCTGTTTCGTGTAGATAGCAGTATTTTGGTATTAGGCGGTTTTTATGTGCTTGTATTTTTGGCATATCTCTTTTTTGAGTTTTTTGTTGTAAATTACAGACCTGTTTTGATTGAGGGTGTTTTGGAAGCCTCTTATCCGTCCTCTACAACAATGCTTATGATGTGCATTATGCCTACGGCTATTATGCAATTTCACCATTTGATTTCAAGCAAAAGATTAAGGAATATAGTAAATGCTTTTTGTGGTATCTATGCAAGTTTTATGGTCATTGGGCGGGTTTTATCTGGTGTGCATTGGTTTACTGATATTGTGGGTGGAATATTGCTTAGTGCAACACTTGTTATGTTGTACTATTCCACAAATCAGTTAGTAAATAGCAAAGCCAGCCGGAGCAGTCAACGGTCAAGATGAACGGGCTGCGCCCGCCGTTGACAGCCCCGCCTGTCCTTGCTGGTGGGTAGTCAAGGGGCGACAGCAGGGAGTGCTGCCGCCCCTCACTATCATCAGAGAAAGGGGGATTTTCCATGACCGAGAAAGAATACAAAGAACATATCCAGTACACCCATAACGCCTATTGCCGGATAGTCATTCGCCATGCTTCCATAGACGCTGCCCGTATGCTGTTTGCCAAGTGGAAACGAGAAATCTCCCTTGAATACTTGACCGAAGAAAAGTTTGTTCCACTAAGCACCACAGACGAGTATTTTCAAGTGCCAGACTATGGCGAAACTTATCCACTCTCCGTCCGGGGGCAGACGATACTTTTAGATAGCTGCTCCCTTGCGGTTGCTCTTGCCGAGCTGCCGGAACAAACGCAGGAGGAAATCTTTTTGTATTACTTCCAGCACTTGACGCAGAAAGAAATCGGGGAACAAAGCGGCTGGACACGTAGCACAATCGGGCGGCATATTCAGCTTGCCTTGAAGCGGCTGAAAGAGGAAATGGAGGTGTTGTCCCATGAGTAACCGACTTCTCCCCTATGACACTATCATAAAGGCACATGAGGGCGACCCCATAGCAATACAAGCTGTCCTTGACCGATACGCCGGATATATCCGCTACTTCTCCAAGATGAACGGCTATTATAACTCTGATATGGAGGACTACATCAGAACAAAGCTGATTGAAAGCCTGTTCAAGTTCCGGTTTGACCGATAACATAAAAACTGAATATCCCGCCGCCCCGCAGCGGCACATGAAGCAGTAAATCCGAAAAAGATTTGCTGCTTTTTTTGCGCCCATTTTTGGCAAATCGGGAAAGTGTCGGTACTGGTATGTGAGCAAGGAAATTTCCCGTTTTCTATCAAACAGCGGGCAAAACACAGCTTCCAAAACGCCTTATTGTCGGGAAAGACCGAGCCACCGGAAAAGTTCTTGCCGGAAAGTCCGTCATTTTTGCTTTTTGCGGTGTTGTAGGGAGTAAGGGGGGAGAATGCCAGCCTGCCGCCTTTTATGAAAAAAGCTGGTTATAGATTTCCCGAAAAAGTGGCAGTAGCAAGTGAGGGCAATCCAGCAGCTTTTATGAAAAAGTTGGTTGCGATTTTCTGAAAAAGTGGCAGTAGGAAGTGAACGGCAGTCCGGCAGTTTCTTAGAGCAAGTTTCTACCACGGTGCCAAAATCCGCAATTCTGCGGTTTTGCCCCTCGCGGGAAACTTGTTGGGGAGTGCCTTCCCCAAACCCTGCTATGCGGCTTGCGCCGCAAAAAGATTTCCGTCCGGCGAAAAGTTTTTTCTCTCTTTCGCCCCGGAAATGGCTAACAGATAAGAGCATTTTTTGTGATAAGTGAAAGGAGGTATACAGCCCATGCCGAAGCGATACAACACACCCCACCGCAGCCGCGTTGTGAAAACCCGGCTGTCCGAAGATGAATACGCCGACTTCACAGAGCGGCTTGCGCCCTATGGTATCAGCCAGTCGGAATTTCTCCGGCAGGCGATACGGCGCACCACCATACGCCCCGTTATCCATGTGTCGGCGGTCAATGATGAACTGCTCTCCGCTGTCGGGAAGCTGGCCGCCGAGTACGGCAGGATCGGCGGCAACCTCAATCAGATTGCCCGGTATCTGAACGAGTACGGCGCACCCTACAATGCGCTGTCCGGCGAGGTACGCGCCGCCATAGCCGACCTTGCCGCCCTCAAGTATGAAGTCCTCAAGAAAGTAGGTGACGCGGTTGGCAACACTCAAGCATATCAACTCTAAAAATGCCGACTACGGAGCCGCCGAGCAATACCTGCTTTTTGAGCATGACGAGTTCACCATGAAGCCCGTCCTTGATGAAACCGGCAGGCTTATCCCCCGCGAGGACTACCGGCTGTCCACGCTGAACTGCGGCGGGGAGGATTTTGCCGTTGCGTGTATGCGGGCAAATCTCCGCTACGGGAAGAACCAGCGGCGGGAAGATGTGAAAAGCCACCACTATATCATCAGCTTTGACCCACGGGACGGCCCGGACAATGGCTTGACCGTAGACCGGGCGCAGGCATTGGGCGAGAAGTTTTGCGCCGAGCATTTCCCCGGCCACCAAGCCCTTGTATGCACCCACCCGGACGGGCATAACCACAGCGGCAACATTCATGTGCATATCGTCATTAACAGCCTGCGGATTGAGGAAGTGCCGTTCCTGCCCTATATGGACAGGCCAGCCGACACAAAAGCCGGTTGCAAGCACCGCTGTACCGACGCTGCCTTGCGCTACTTCAAGTCCGAAGTCATGGAGATGTGCCACCGGGAGGGGCTTTACCAAATCGACCTCTTGAACGGCAGCAAGAACCGCGTGACCGACCGGGAGTATTGGGCGCAGAAAAAGGGACAGGCCGCGCTGGACAAGCAGAACGCCCCCATGATTGCAGGCGGTATCACACCCCGGCAGACCAAGTTTGAAACGAACAAAGAGAAGCTGCGGCAGACCATACGCGCTGCGCTGTCTGCGGCGACCTCATTCGAGGACTTTTCTTCTCTGCTGCTGCGGGAGGGCGTGACCGTCAAGGAGAGCCGGGGGCGGCTGTCCTATCTCACGCCGGACAGGACGAAACCCATTACCGCCCGGAAGCTGGGTGACGACTTTGACCGCGCCGCTGTCTTTGCCGTTTTGGAGCAGAACGCCGCCAGAGCCACAGAAAAGGCCGCAGCCATATCCGAATACCCCCGGCATGGGAAAACCGGCATACAGCCCACAAAAGCCCCACAAACCGCCCCGAAACAAGACGGCGTGCAGCGGCTTGTGGACATTGAGCAGAAGAAAGCCGAGGGCAAAGGCCGGGGCTATGAACGCTGGGCGACCATGCACAACCTCAAACAAATGGCCGCGACGCTGAATGTGTATCAGGAATACGGCTTTACTTCCCCGGAGCAGTTAGAAGCCGCCGTTGATACCGCCTATCAGGAAATGCGCCAGACCAGCGGCGAACTGAAAGCACTGGAAACGAAGCTACAAGGGAAAAAGGAGTTGCAGCAACAGGTACTTGCCTATGCCAAGACCAAGCCTGCCCGTGACGGGCTGAAAGCGCAGAAATCCGAAAAAGCCCGCGCCGCCTACCGGCAGGCAAATGAGAGCGATTTTATCATAGCCGAAGCCGCCGCCCGGTATTTCAAGGCGCATGGCATTACCAAGCTGCCCGCCCGGAAAGCGTTGCAGGCCGAGATCGAGCAGCTTATCTCCGAGAAAGACGGCCTGTATAACACCTATCACGAACAGAAACAGCGGTTCAAGGAGTTGCAGACCGTCAAGCGGAACATCGACCAGATTTTGCGCCGGGAGGAACCCCACCGCAGAAAGGAGCAGATCCATGAGCGATAAGCTGCCCCGCATGGACTACCGCCAGCACCGGCGGGCGCGGCGGCTGGTACATGAGTGCTGTAACTATGACGGGGGGAACTGCCTGCTGTTAGACGACGGGGAGCCTTGCGTGTGCGTCCAGAGCATTTCCCTTTCCCTCATGTGCCGCTGGTTCCGTGTGGCTGTCCTGCCCCTTGACGGGGAGCTGGCCGCAGCCCTCTTGTACCGGGGGAGCCGGAAACGGTGTGCGGTCTGCGGCGCGGCATTTGTCCCCAAATCCAACCGGGGAAAATACTGCCCCGACTGCGCCGGACGCATGAAGAAAATCAAAGCCGCCGAGAGAAAGCGGAAACAAAGGCAGAGATGTCACGCTTTAGAGCCTTTCAAACCCGCATAAATCAAGGCTTTTTTCGTGGGTGTCAAAGGGTACGCGATACATTTATCCTTTACCCCCGGAAACGGCGTTCTAAATGCGTACAAACGCCCCAAATCCACCCAAAGGAGGAACCATGTCAGACAACCGAAAATACTACTACCTCAAGCTGAAAGAGAATTACTTTGACGAGGACGCTATCGTGCTGCTGGAGAGTATGCAGGACGGTATCCTCTATTCCAACATTCTCTTGAAACTGTACCTGAAATCGCTGAAAAACGGCGGGAAGTTGCAGCTTGATGAAAATATCCCCTACACCGCGCAGATGATTGCCACCATTACCCGCCAGCAAGTCGGCACCGTAGAACGAGCCTTGCAGATTTTTATGAAGCTGGGGCTTGTGGAGCCGCTGCCAAGCGGCGCGCTGTATATGAGCAACATCGAACTGCTGATCGGCCAATCCTCTACCGAGGGGGAGCGGAAACGGCGGGCAAGGCTGGCTTTGCAGGAGCAAAAAGCCTTGCCAAAGGCCGGGGCGGACAAATGTCCACCATATCAAGCGGACATTTGTCCACCAGAGATAGAGATAGAGAAAGAGATAGAGATAGAAAAAGAGAGAGAGCGAGAGTTAGATAAGGGACAGCCCGCCCGCGCCGCCTATGGCCGGTATGAAAATGTCTTTCTTTCGCAATCGGAACTGGACGGGCTGAAAGCAGACCTGCCCGACAAATGGAACTACTACATTGACCGGCTATCCTGCCATATCGCGTCCAGCGGCAAGCGATACCGCAGCCATGCCGCCACAATCTACAAATGGGCGCAGGAGGACGCAGCCAAGAAAGCCCCGAAAAAGGGCATACCAGACTACTCATGCAAGGAGGGCGAGAGTTTATGAAGAACGAAATCAACGCTGTTTTGGAGAATATGACGACCACCGCCCCGGAGCCGGAGGACTACACCGGCGAGGACGGTTTACTGTACTGCGGCAAGTGCCGCAAGCCGAAAGAAGCCTATTTTGCGCCGGATAAGGCCGCTATCTTCGGGCGCGACCGCCACCCGGCAGAGTGCGACTGCCAGAGAGCCGCCCGCGAGGAACGGGAGGCCGCCGAGAAGCGGCGCAGGTACCTTGACGCCGTGGAAGAACTGAAACGCCGGGGCTTTACCGACCCCACCATGCGGGACTGGACTTTTGAGAACGACAACGGCAGGAACCCGCAGGCCGGGATTGCCCGCCGGTATGTGGAGCATTGGGAGGATATGCGAGCCGACAATATCGGCTGCCTGTTCTGGGGCGGCGTAGGAACCGGGAAAAGCTACCTTGCGGGCTGTATCGCAAACGCCCTCATGGAGAAAGAAATCCCCGTCCACATGACGAATTTTGCCCTTATCCTCAACGACCTTGCCGCCAGCTTTGAGAACCGCAACGAGTACATTTCCCGCCTTTGCCGCTATCCGCTGCTTATCATTGACGACTTCGGCATGGAGCGCGGGACGGAATACGGGCTGGAACAGGTTTTCAATGTGATTGACAGCCGCTACCGCAGCGGCAAGCCGCTGATCGTCACGACCAACCTCACGCTGGACGAACTGCGGAACCCGGAGGACACCGCCCATTCCCGGATTTATGACCGGCTGCTTTCCATGTGCGTCCCGGTACGCTTTACCGGCGACAACTTCCGGCAGGAAACCGCGCAGCGGAAAATGGAGAGCATGAAGAAACTGATTACCGACTGAAAGGAGTATTGCCTATGGCAGATAACAAGCAGCACGACACCCGCACCGCCCGCCGCCCCGACTGCGTGACGGAAATCCGCATGGGCAATTCCGTCCTTGTCGTGTCCGGCTATTTCAAGAAAGACACTACCACCACCGCCGCCGACAAAATGGCGCGGGTACTGGAAGCGGAAGCCGCTGCTACACAAAAACCGGCAATTTGACAAACCATAAAGAAGCAGATTTTACACTTTTGCCGCTATACAGCCCCCGCTATTCCGTGGTACAATAAAGCTACGGAATAGTGGGGCTGGCTGTCGGAAACGGAGGATTTTATGTTAAGACAAGCCACCCAAAACCTCATTACCGCCCTTTATCCGAGATTGTCCCATGAGGACGAATTGCAAGGCGAGAGTAATTCCATATCGAACCAGAAAAGGATTTTGGAAACCTACGCCAAGCAGAACGGCTTTACCAATCTGCGCTGGTACACCGACGACGGCTTTTCCGGCGCAAACTTCCAGCGTCCCGGTTTTCAAGCCATGCTTGCAGACATTGAGGCCGGGAAAGTCGGAACCGTCATAGTCAAGGACATGAGCCGGTTAGGGCGAAACTACTTGCAGGTAGGGTTTTACACGGAAATGCTGTTCCCTCAAAAGGGAGTGCGGTTTATCGCTGTCAACGACAATGTGGACAGCGCAAACGGCGGCATGGACAACGATTTTACCCCTCTGCGAAATCTGTTCAACGAATGGCTGGTGAGAGATACGAGCAAGAAAATCAAAGCAGTAAAACGAGCAAAAGGCATGAGCGGCAAGCCTGTTACCAGCAAGCCGGTCTATGGCTACCTCATGGACGAGGACGAGAACTATATCGTTGACGAGGAAACCGCGCCGGTTGTCCAGCAGATATACCAGCTTTGCCTTGCCGGGAATGGCCCGACCAAGATTGCCCGTATGCTTACGGAGCAGCAAATCCCCACGCCGGGGACGCTGGAATACCGCAGGACGGGCAGCACACGCCGCTACCACCCCGGCTATGAGTGCAAATGGGCGACGAACACCGTCGTTCATATCCTCGAAAACCGGGAGTACACCGGCTGTCTGGTAAACTTCAAGACGGAGAAGCCCTCTTACAAGGTCAAGCACAGTGTAGAGAACCCCGTGGAGAAGCAGGCTGTTTTTGAGAACCACCATGAGCCTATCATAGACCGGGAAACATGGGAGCGCGTGCAGGAGTTACGCAAGCAGCGCAAACGCCCGAACCGCTATGATGAAGTGGGACTGTTCTCCGGTATGCTGTTCTGCGCCGACTGCGGCCATGTGATGTACCAGCAGCGGTATCAGAACAAGAACCGCAAGCAGGACTGTTACATCTGCGGCAGCTACAAGAAGCGAACCCGCGACTGTACGGCGCACTTTATCCGCACCGACCTGTTGACCGCCGGTGTCCTCTCCAATCTCCGGCAAGTGACCGAGTATGCCGCCAAGCATGAGAGCCGCTTTGTGAAGCTGCTTATCCAGCAGAACGAGATCGGCGGCAAGAGAAAGACCGCCGCAGCCACCAAGCAGCTTGAACAGGCACAGGAGCGCATTGCCGAAGTGAGCCGCATTATCAAGCGGCTGTATGAGGACAATGTGAACGGCAAAATCAGCGACGAGCGTTTCATGGAACTGTCGGCAGACTATGAGCAGGAACAGCGGGAACTGAAAGACCGCGCCGCCGCTTTGCAGGCCGAACTGGACAAGTCGCAGGCCGCCACCGTCAACGCGGAAAAGTTTATGGGTATCGTCCGAAAGCACCTTGCCTTTGAGGAACTTACCCCCACCCTCTTGCGGGAGATGATTGAGAAAATCGTCGTGCATGAGTGCAGTTATGACGAGAACGGCACCCGCAGGCAGGACATTGAGATTTATTACAGCTTTGTCGGCAAGATTGACTTGCCCGAAGCCTAACGCCCGACCTATCCGACACAATGGCCAAGTGCCGGATAGGAACGGCAAAATTTTTTACAC
Organism: Maliibacterium massiliense; assembly: GCF_900604345.1. Classification (GTDB taxonomy): domain Bacteria; phylum Bacillota; class Clostridia; order Christensenellales; family Maliibacteriaceae; genus Maliibacterium; species Maliibacterium massiliense. The sequence continues at coordinate 771,444 of NZ_LR026983.1, read as the reverse complement.
TTCTATTACTTCTTTATCGCACATCAGTAAAATGAAAGGGGAATAAACAAGATGCAAACGGAACGCGAAAAGGTTCTGGAACTGCTGGCCAATGGCAGCATCAATGCCCAGGAGGCAGCGCGCCTGCTGGACTGCCTGGAGGAGGGCGACGCCAAGGCGCGCGACGCGGCGCATGCCCACCGTGAGGCGGACGCCCAACGCATGCAGGGCAAAAAACTGCGCATAGACGTCAAGGGACACACCAAGGACGAGGGCAAGATCAACGTCAATGTCAGCGTGCCGTTGGTACTGGCGCGTTATGCCGATAATATCATCGCCAAGTGCGTGCCCGAGTCCGCCTCCAATGAGATGGCCAAAAACGGCATTGACCTGCGCAACCTGAACATCAGCGAGATTGTGGACACCTTTGAGACCATCCAGGAGGACATCGTCAACGCTGATATTGATCAGGACGACACGCAGATGAAGGTGCGCGTGTATGTGGAGTAGGCGCTCGTTTCTGCTGAGCACGCGCATCCGTCTCAAGGGTGTGCGGCCCCGTATCCGGCTGCGCCTACCCTGCGCCCTCTATGTGCTCTACCAGCTGCTGCTGGGCGTTGACCCGCTGCTGTGCCTGCTTGCTGGCAGCAGTGGCAGGCGCACGCGCGCCGCGGTGGACAGCGTGCAGGCCATGATGCTGGGCCTCATGCACGAGGCGCCGCAGCAGCTGGTGCACGTGGATGTGGAGGAGCAGGGCAGAGAAATCCAGGTCGATATCAAGACCGTGGGCATATAAAAAGGGGTGTCATCAATGGCTTTTCTTGCAAGGGTGGCCGGCTGCGCGCTGTCGCTGTGCGCTGCGGGCCTGCTTTTCCCGGGTATAAGCAGTTTGGGCGGCGTGCTGTGGGGCACGCTGATGCTGACGCTGCTCTATACCCTGCTGCGCCCGGCGATGCAGGCAATCATCGCCCCGCTCAACCTGGTGGTGCTGGGGCTGCTCACCCCCATCACCGACGCACTTTTCGTGTGGTGGACATCCGCCTGGGTGGGAGGGCTTGCCCTGAGCTACGGGCAGTCCATCGTAGTTGCGTTGCTCATCAGCCTGTGCTTTGTGCCCTACAGCTGCTGGAAACAGCGGCTGCTGCGCCCCGCAGGGGGATACGTGCAAAAGGCGTAAGAAAAGCGTCCACGCAGCCTGCAGGCCTTCGCGGACGCTTGTATCATTATATATTATCTGGCGAGGGGAGACCCCGTCTGCGCAAAGCCCTGCACATACGCCTTCAGGTGGGCGTATGCCTCCTCCACGCTCTGGAAGGTGGACGACGTTGCCGTGATGTAGCCGACGGCGTCGTTCCATTCCGCAAGGCCGTAGGCGTCGGCGTCCAGCGCATCCAATACGGGCGCCAGCTGCGCCACCCAGTAAGGGCTGTGCAGGTTGGAGAGGTACGCGCATCCCACATGATTGGCCAGTGTATCTAATAAGGTTTTTGTTGCCATGGTATAACTCCTTTGGTCACTGCCGCGCATCGGTTTTCACCGGACATGTATGGCAATTGAGCCCGCTTGCCGGTGCACCATGCCACCTGTTAGGCAAAAATGTAGACTTTTATTCCCATATCCTGTATGATGAAATCGATTGGATTGGCTGTACAGCGCTTTTTTTGTTGCGTTAATAAGCAGTAAACTTACTGCTGAAATACCGCAGCGGCGATACCTGTGTGCCGGTTAAAAAAGTCTGCCATAATACCCAATCAAGCATTCTATATTTTACATGAGTTGGGAATAAAAGTCTACCATTTTAGCGATGAAATGCCAAATTATGCAATATTGAGTCCGCCCTGCAGGTAGGATACAAGCAAAAAAGCACCGAAGGGGTTGCGCCCCTCCGGTGCTTTTTTTGACGTACCTTGATGGGTTTACAGCATAGCCTTCATGGCCTCGTAGAGGCCGTCGGCATCGTAATGGTTGATGTGGTACAGGAACGGCGTGGTGGCAAGCGGCACGAAGTGATCCGGGCAGCCCAGCACCTGGTACTTGCAGGCGATGCCCGCCTCGGCGATGGCGGTGCCGGCAAGGGAACCCAGGCCGCCTGCGATGTTGTGATCCTGCGCAGCGATGACTTTGCCCGTCTTTGCCGCGCTTACAATCGCTTCCTTATCCAGCGGCTTTAAGGTATGCATATCGACCACGCGGATGTTCGCGCCCAAATCGGCTTTGAGGCGCTTGGCCGCCTCCAGCGCGTAGTGCGCCACAACGCCCGATACGATAAACGCGCCGTCGTCGCCGGGGTGTGCGATCATCGCCTTACCGATCTTATAATCGTAATCGCCTTCATAGAGGGACTCAGTCAGGCGGGTGCCCAGGCGGATGTAGAGCGGCCCTTCCCAAAGCACGCTGGCCTCGAGCATCTTGCAGAGCTGGACGTCGTCCGCCGGCTCGATGACGCTCATGCCCGCCATGCTGGTAAAGATGGCCACATCCTCCAGCGCGCTGTGCGTCGCGCCCGAGATGCCGTTGGAATAGCCCGCGCCGGTGGCGATAAAGCGCACGGGCAGCTGGCCGTAGCAGCAGTCGGTGCGCACCTGTTCGCAGGCGCGCATGGACATAAACGGCGCCATGGTGAACGTGTAGGGCATAAAGCCCTCGTGCGCCAGGCCCGCCGCAAAGCTGACCATGTTCTGCTCGGCGATGCCCAGATCAAAGGCGCGATCGGGGAACCGCTTTGCGAAGATGTTGGAAAGGGTAATGTTCTGCAGGTCTGCGTCCACAGTGACGATCTTCTCGTGCACTGCGCCCAGCTCCGCCAATTTCATGACGCCCGCATCCGCGGTCATATCACGGTTGGTAATGTTAAAGGTCATATCTGCCATTACGCGTCACCCCACTTATCTGCAAATGCTTTGTCCAGTTCTGCAATCGCGCGGTCGTGATCCTCCTGGCTGACGGTGCCGTTATGCCAGCCCACGACGTCTTGCATGTAGGAGACGCCGTGGCCCTTGGTCGTTTTGGCGATGATCAGCGTGGGCACGTCCGAGTCCGGCGCGGGCAGCGCGTCGATCGCGTCCACCAGCTGCGCCATGTCGTTGCCGTCGAGCTCCACCACGTTCCAGCCAAAGGCGCGCCATTTTTCCGCCAGCGGCTCCAGACGCAGCAATTCCTCGGTATGGCCGTCGAGCGAGAGGCCGTTGCGGTCAATGAAGGCCACCAGGTTGCCCAGCTTCAGCTGCGGGGCGGACATCGCCGCCTCCCAGATGCTGCCTTCATGCTGCTCACCGTCGCCCATTACAACAAAGACGCGGCTGTTGCACTTTTTCAGGCGCAGCGCCTGCGCAATGCCGCCTGCAACGGGCAGGCCGTGGCCCAGCGAGCCGGTGGAAACCTCCACGTGCGGGTTGATCAGGTTGCAGGAGTGCATGCCGAAGCGACCGTTGTCCGTGGCGTATTCGCCAAAGACCTCGTCGCGCGTGTAGCACCCCAGCAGCACCTGGTTGAGCGAGGTCACCGCCGCGGCGTGCCCTTTGCTGAGCACGAAGCGGTCACGGTCCTCCCATTTGGGCTGTTTGGGATCGTAATGCATGGCATACTGCCAGATGGACACCATTACGTCCGCGGCCGAAAGATCGCCGCCGATATGGATCCGCTGCTCAAAGCACAGATCGATCAGATCTTTGCGAATGCGCAGCGCCTGCTCTTCCAGCCGTTTTACAGTGTTTTTGTCTGCCAAAGAACCCACCTCCGAAAAATTTGTTTGCGTTTCGCCTGGCTGTTTTTGCCTCTTGTAAAAATGAAAGCGCGCGACGTGAATTTACGTACGCTTGCACACAGCCGCACCACACAATTACCTTAAGTATATTGCCTTCCTGTATACAATGCAAGATGCCGCGGCGGATTTCTTCTGGCGCGTAGGGAACAAAAAGGACGAAAGCCGCGCGCGGCGCGCTGCTCAATGCTTACGTCACGCTGTGCGGCCCCTTCGTGGCGCGCGCTGGCGTGCGCTGCGCGCCCGAGGGACCGGCTGTGGCGCTGCGCGCCCATTTAAAAAAGGTATTGTGGGCCACGTGCAGCCGGCGCGCCGCCTCACAGCCGCTGATCTGGCCCGCCTGCCACTGCGCGTAGAGCGGGTAAAACTCCTGCGGCACGGGCAGGCTGGGCCGCCCGAAGCGCACCCCCTTGAGCTTGGCTGCCGCAATGCCCTCGGCCTGGCGCAGGCGGATGTTCTCGCGCTCCGTCTGGGCCACGTAGGAGAGCAGCTGCAGCACGATATCGGCAATCAGCGTGCCCGTTAAGTCCCGCCCTTGGCGGGTGTCGAGCAGCGGCATATCCAGCACCACCACGTCGGCGCACTTGTCCTTGGTGATGACGCGCCACTGGGCCAGGATTTCGTCATAGTTGCGCCCCAGCCGGTCAATGGACTTAACCACCAGCACGTCCCCCTTTTTTAGCCGCCGCAGCAGCCTGCGGTAGGCGGGGCGGTTGAAATCTTTGCCGCTGAGCTTGTCCATATAGATATGCTGCGGCGCTACCGGGAACTGGGCCATGGCCAGCAGCTGTCGATCTTCGTTCTGGTCCCTTGTGGATACGCGCACATACCCATACGTATTCATTTGCATCGCCCTTTCGCGCACGTTTAGTACCAGCATCCCATAAAAAACACTGGAAGAAAACTGGTAAAAAATGGTATATTCTGGCGAAAAATGCTTGCGTATTTATGTCAGGATGTGTCAATTATGCTTCCAAGGGCTGAACCGGCATCCCGGCAGCTTGCCGCAAATTAAAGCAACAACGCGTAATTATACCACTTAAAATGAATAAATAGCCATATTTGCGGGATGAATGGGCCAAATTATGATTAAAAATGCAGAAATATTGAAAAAAGGCCTTGCTTTTCCCTGGGATGTGTGTATAATAATTGATTGTGAAGACGATATTTGATATCGGCGAATAAAAGAGGGGGATTATTTTCATGAAGAAGTTCAGCAAAATTATTGCATGCATGCTGCTGGTTGTGATGGCGGCGGCTGTGCTGGGCGCGTGCGCACCCAAACAGGCGACGCCGTCTGCCAGCGCCAGCGCGTCTGCATCCGCGGGCAGCACGGGCACGCCCAACATCGATAAGATCAAAAAAGCAGGCAAGCTGGTGATGCTTACCGAGGGCTCCTTCCCGCCGTTTGAATATGAGGACAGCAAGGATGGTGTCAACGGCATCTCCGGCGTGGATGTGGACATCGCCAAGGCCGTGGCCGAGGAGCTGGGCGTGGAGCTGGAAGTGGTCAACATGAAGTTTGACAGCCTGGTTGCCGCGCTGACCAGCGGCAAGGGCGATTTGATCGCCGCGGGCATGACGGTGGACCCCGAGCGCGCCGAGAGCGTGGACTTCACCGACGACTACGGCACCTTCTCGCAGTACATCGTGGTCAAAAAGGGCAACGAGGGCGACTATACCAAGGGCGCCGAATCCCTGGCCGGTAAAGTAGTGGGCGTGCAGCTGGGCACAAGCGGCGACTTCTTCTGCTCTGATGAGACCGACGCCAAGGAGGTCAAGCAGTACAACACCCCGATGGATGCCGCCATGGACGTGCAGAAGGGCTCCATCGACGCGCTGGTTGTCGACGAACTGCCCGCCAAGGTGATCGTGGAGCAGAACGACGATCTGGTGCTGATCGACAATAAGCTCACCGAGGAGCAGTACGCCGTCGCGGTCAACAAGGGCGCGGACGATCTGCTTGCGGTGGTCAACGAGGTGATCGCCAAAATGAAGAAGGACGGCACCATCGACCAGTCGCTGCTGGATCATTCCAACAAAGCCAAGGAAGGCTAAAGCCGGTTCGGGCGGGCTTTCCGCAGAAAAACCGCATAAAAGGCCTGTAAATGCGGAGGCGCGATAGACGCACCTCCGCATTTTATGATATGATGAACTCTGGAATCGCCCCATGTGCGCGCGTTTTGCGCGCGGGCGGGCAGTATCGTTTGAATAAAGGGTGTTTTGGCATTGTATGAATTTTTTGCGAAGCTCGGCGACGAGTTTTACCGCTGCGTCATACGCGACAACAGGTGGATGAAGTACCTGGAGGGCCTGGGCGTCACGCTGCAGATTGCCCTGGGCGCGGTGATCATCGGCATCTTGATCGGCTCGTTTGTCGCCATCATGAAGGTGTACGCCGCAAACAACCGCGGCTTTCGCTGGCTGGGGTGGATTTGCGATCTCTACATCACGGTGATCCGCGGCGTGCCCATGGTGCTGCAGCTGCTCATCGCGTACTTTGTCATCTTCACCTTCATCCCACAGGGCATGGAGGCTGTGACAGCTATGATCGCCTTTGGCATCAACTCCGGCGCGTACGTGGCGGAGATCGTGCGTGCGGGCATCAACGCGGTGGACCGGGGGCAGACCGAGGCGGGCCGCTCGCTGGGCCTGTCGCAGGGCACCACGATGCGCACCATCGTCTTTCCGCAGGCCATCAAAAACATTCTGCCCGCGCTGGGCAACGAGCTGATCGTGCTGGTTAAGGAGACCGCTGTGGTGGGCTACATCGGCATTGCGGATTTGACGCGCGCGGCGGACCTGATCCGCAGCCGCACGTTTGTGGCGTTCATGCCGCTGATTGTGGCCGCGGTGGTATACCTGATACTGGTCATGCTGCTCAGCTGGGGCCTGCGCGTTGTGGAAAGGAGGCTGGCCAGAAGTGATAACCGTTAAAGATTTGGAAAAGCACTTTGGCGAGACAAAGGCGCTTGACGGCATCAACGAGACCATCGAGCGGGGCGAAAAGGTGGTCATCATCGGGCCGTCGGGCTGCGGCAAGAGTACCTTTCTGCGCTGCTTGAACCTGCTGGAGCAGCCCACGCGCGGCGAGGTGTGGTTCGAGGGCAATATGATCAACAACAAGAAGTGCGACGTGGACAGCCTGCGCCAGAAGATGGGCATGGTGTTCCAGCAGTTCAATCTCTTTCCGCATAAGACGGTCAAGCAAAACATCACCATGGCGCCGGTGCTGCTCAAGCGCATGACGCAGGATGAGGCGGACGCGCGCGCGATGGAGCTTTTGACGCGCATCGGCCTGCCCGATAAGGCGGACGCTTACCCGGCCAAGCTTTCCGGCGGGCAGAAGCAGCGCATCGCCATCGTGCGGGCGCTTGCCATGGACCCGGACGTGATGCTCTTTGACGAGCCTACATCAGCGCTCGATCCCGAGATGGTGGGCGAGGTGCTGGAGGTCATGAAGGAGCTGGCGGACGACGGCATGACCATGGTGGTGGTCACCCACGAGATGGGCTTTGCCCGCGAGGTGGCCAACCGCGTGCTGTTTATGGATGAGGGCAGGATTGTGGAGCAGGGCACGCCGAAGCAGATCTTCCAGCATCCGCAGCATGCGCGCCTGCAGGATTTTCTGGCCAAGGTGCTGTAAACACAGATAAGTGGTAGGGGCGAAGAGCGCGCGATGCAAAGAGCGCCTCTCGCCCCTTTTCTATCGCCCAGGGGGGATACTTATGCAAAAGACCATCGGTGCTTTGGCGCATGTGGACGCGGGCAAGACCACGCTTTGCGAGCAAATGCTCTATCTTGCGGGCGCGCTGCGCACCTGCGGCCGGGTGGACCATCAGGACGCCTTTTTGGACAGCGACCCGCTGGAGCGGCAGCGGGGCATCACCATCTTTGCAGACCAGGCGGATTTCACCTACCGTGGGGACACCTACCATTTGGTGGATACCCCGGGGCATGTGGACTTTGCAGCGCAGATGGAGCGCGCGCTGCGCATCCTGGACGCGGCCGTGGTGGTGGTCAGCGCGGTGGAGGGGGTGCAGGCGCACACCCGCACCATCTGCCGCCTGCTGGCGCGCTACGATGTGCCCGCCTTTTTCTTTATCAACAAGATGGACCGCGCGGGCGCGGACGGCGCGCGCACCCTTGCCCAAATCCGCGCGCTGTGCGCGCCCTGCGCGTTTGACGTGACAGGTTCAATGGACGAGGCGTGCATCGAGTACATCGCCGAGCAGGACGACGCACTGCTGGAGCGCTATCTGACCAAAGGGTACGAGGCGCAGGCGTGGCGCGCCAAGGCGCGGCAGCTGGTGGGGGAACGCAAGCTTGCGCCCTGCGTGTGCGGCGCGGCGCTGGATGGCACGGGCGTCGTGCAGCTGCTGGACGCGCTGCATAACTATCTGGAGACACGCTGGGACGTGCAGGCGCCCTTTACGGCGCGCGCCTACAGGGTACGGCACGACGCGCGTGGCGCGCGCTGGACGTATTTGAAGGTAACGGGGGGCGTGCTGCGCGCAAAGGACAGCGTGGGCGGGGAAAAGGTGCACGAGATCCGGCGCTATAGCGGCCCCAAATCAGAGGCCGTGGCCCAGGCGGCCGCGGGTACGCTGTGCGCGGTGACGGGGCTTGCGCAGGTGCGCGCGGGGCAGCAGATCGGCGCGGCGGGTCCCCTCTGGCAGGCGCAGCTTGTGCCCACCCTCAGCGCGCAGGTGCTCCCGCTGGAGGGAACCACGCCCGCGCAGGCGCTGGCCTGCTTCCGCGTGCTGGAACAGGAGGAACCCGCGCTGCAGGTGGACTGGCAGCAGGCGCTGGGGCAGCTGCGGGTGTGCGTGATGGGCGCGGTTCAGCTGGAGGTGCTGCGCGCGCTGGTGCGGACGCGCTTTGGTCTGGTGGTGGACTTTGGCCCCTGCCAGGTGCTCTACAAGGAGACCATTGCGCGCAGCGTGATGGGTTACGGCCACTTTGAGCCGCTGCGCCACTATGCGGAGGTGCACCTGCGCCTGGAACCCGCCGTGCGGGGCAGCGGCGTCACCTTTGCAAGCGCATGCCCCACCGACGTGCTGGCGCGCCCCTGGCAGCAGCTGATCCGCACCCACGTGCTGGAGCGGACGCATCGTGGCACGCGCGCCGGCGCGCCGCTTACGGATGTGCGCGTGGTGCTGGTGGCAGGCCGCGCCCATGAAAAGCACACCGAAGGGGGCGATTTTCGCCAGGCGACCTACCGCGCGGTGCGCCAGGGGCTGATGCAGGCCGAGATGGTGCTGCTGGAGCCCTGGGAAGCGTTTACCATCGCGGCGCCGGAGGCGTACATCGGCCGGGTGATGGCGGATGTGCAGCAGATGCACGGCACGTTCGACCCGCCACAGGTGCGCGCAGGGGAGGCGGAGCTGACAGGCCGCGCGCCGGTTGCGGGCCTGATGGAGTACAGCCGCGCGCTGCTGGCCGCCACCCGGGGCAGCGCGCGCATCACGCGCGCGTTTGACGGATACGCGCCCTGCCACAACGCCGAAGCGGTGGTCGCGCGCATCGGCTACGACTGCGGCGCGGATACCGAGCACACGCCCGATTCCATCTTTTGCAGCCACGGCGCGGGCTACCGCGTGCCCTGGCAGCAGGCGCAGGCGCACATGCACTGCAAATAAGCGGGGGACGCGCACCTTGCGCAGGGGAAAAACACCAATCGGCCGGGCAGTCCTATTAACCGCATTTGCCCGATGCAATGCCGAGATGGCGCACAAACGCGGTGGCCATGCGGGGTTGCGCGCCTTTGCTTGATTGATTTGCAGGGCGATAAAAGTTTGCCGCCGTAACGCCGCGGCGACAGGTGCGTGAGAGATCAAAGCGCGCAAGGCTGCTGCCCTGCGCGCTTTTTGTTGATACATTTTGAATTGTAATTTTTGTCGTGATGCAGACGCGGCCCCAAAACCGTGACGAAGCCCTTGTCATCTTCCGGCAGGCTTGGGTAACGCGTGCGCGCTTTTTTATTAGCGGGCGGGTATCTGCACAGCCTCAACGCTGCAGCCCAGCCGCTGGCCCACCCAATCGGCAAGCGCGTCCTCGTCGTCCAGATCGATATCCTCGCACTGGAGGAAATAACCCGTGGCCGTCACGATGTCCTCGCCGCACGCAAGGAAGGAGACCATTGCGGGTGTCCCCTCATCGAATAGATAGAGATAGAGCTGGTGCGCCGTCACACCCGGGCATAAAAAGGCGTCTGTCGCCGTCACCAGCGATGTGGCGGCGAGCGCCTGGGCGCCCGCCTGGGCGTTGAGCATGGTGACGAGCGAAGTATTGACGCGCTTTTCCAGCTCCGCGCGTAGATCGTCGGGCAGCGCGGAGAAACTGTCGCTCCCCCCCGCGGCAAACAAGGTCTGCAGCGCGTCCTCGGGCAGCGTGATGCGGTACACGCCCCTTGGGGCGGTGTAGTCGCCCTGGCCAAAGGCAGCCACGGTATTTGTCAGCGCAGGGGCGTCGCTTATCGCGCGGGTGTACGCCTCGCTGTTTGCCATTTGCGCCATGCGGCCCACCATGGCAAGGCCGTGGGTATAGAGCGTGGCTTCGGCGTCCTGCGCCTTGGCCTGGGGGCCGCAGCCGCACAGCGCGGCAGTGAGCAGAAGAAGGACAAGCATCAGGGGTATGGCTTTTTTCATGGTGAAAACTCCTTTGGTTTGGTTTTCCCTGCGGCGTGTGGGTACGCGCAGCCGGTGGGACGCCTTGCGTGGCATTCGTGCAAGGGTGCTGCACCGCCTCGTGGCTGATAAAATGTTGTTTGTGTCATAGAGAAGCATACCACTGTAACAGAAAAGGGGCAAGGCGCACCGTTTCCAGACATTGCCGTTTCCGCGCGCCCAAGGGCCGTGATACGATAAAAAGAGATATGCGGAGAAAGGGGTAGATCAGATGCGGCAAGCGCGGAGGGAGAAGTGCCCATGCCGGCGCGCGTGCGCGCGCCATGGCGACTGTGCGGCCTGCCGGGCGTACCACGCGGCGCACCGACGGGTCGCGCCTGCGTGCATGCGCCTGGCCAGGGGGAGCGCGTGCGATGCGTGCGCCTCCCCAGGGGAGAAATCCCAGGCAGAGGCGCGCCTTACGGGGGCGGCGCAGCTGTAAGCGCGTCTACCGGCAGACGAGAGGCATGCCGGTGTTATCGGGCCGCCCTGCGCTGTGCGCGCAGCCGTTGCGTTATCACAGCTCTGCCTGCAACACGGCTGCATTGCAGTGCGACATGCGCGGGATTGCATTTGCTTGCCACAATGTTGCAGCGTTCTGCCATGGTGCGCGCGGCCGCCAGGCCGCCGTAGCCCTCCGCCCGCATAGTGGCGCCATTGCAATGCTGCACGCGGTTACCGGTTTATCACTGCCCATGTGTGCAGTACGGTGCGCGCGGCAGCCCGCATCCTCTTCCTTTAATGCGTGGCGGCGCATGGGGCGTACGGTTGCAACGCGCACACGCTTTTTGGTAGAATTAAGAAAAAGCAAGCGACCGGACGGCGACGGGAGGAAACCGCTATGAAGAAAACGGGTCGGCTCGTCATCATCGCGCTGGTGCTGCTGCTTGCGGCAGCATGCGCCCTGCTGATTTCCACCCCGCAAACCTTTTTCCATGAAAGCGGAGAGAAAAAAGCGGCGCTGCACAGGGTCACGTACATAGCACCTGACGGTACGTACGAGGATATGACGGCCCGCGTGGATCTGGATGAGCTAGGCTACCTGCTCTCCCTGATGAAGGGCAGCAGGTACAGAAAATCCTTTGCGCCCTACCCCCTGCAGGATGTACGCTATGAGCTGGACGGCATCTGTGCGGGCAGGCCCTTTCACATCGTGCTGGGCGACGCGGACGTCAACTACCTTTATGAAAGCGCCGATCAGGGAGGCTACCGCATCCAAAACAGCGCGGTGTGGCTGCGCATGATGGAGATGCTGCGGCGTAATAACGGAAGAAGGGCTTATCGCGCGGGACGCGCGGTTGTGGCTTCGGCATAAAAGGCATCCCCCTGCGGTATGACCGCGGGGGGATGCTTTGCTTGCCATATAAACAGGTTTTACGCATGGTGCCCAGGGGGCGCCGGATGCTACTTGTTCCTAAGGTATTCGTCAATGGCCTTGGCGGCTTTTTTGCCCGCGCCCATGGCCAGGATAACGGTTGCCGCGCCGGTGACCGCGTCGCCGCCTGCGTACACGCCCAGGCGCGATGTCAGGCCCGTATCTTCCTCGGCAATGATGCAGCCGTGGCGGTTGGTATCCAGCCCTTTGGTGGTGGATTTGATCAGCGGATTGGGGGAGGTGCCGATGGCGATGATCACGCAGTCCACCTCCAGCGTGCGCTCAGAGCCCTCGATCACCACGGGACGGCGGCGGCCCGATGCGTCCGGTTCGCCCAGCTGCATGGATACGCAGGTCATGGCTTTGACCATGCCGTCCTCGTCGCCCAAAATGGCAATAGGGTTGGTCAGCATGCGGAAGTCGATGCCCTCCTCCTTGGCATGCTCCACCTCCTCGCGGCGGGCGGGAAGCTCCACTTCGCTGCGGCGGTAGACGATGTACACATCCTCCGCGCCCAGGCGCTTGGCGCAGCGCGCCGCGTCCATGGCCACGTTGCCGCCGCCCACCACCGCCACGCGTTTGGCGTGCTGGATGGGGGTATCGCTGCCGTCGCGGTACGCCTTCATGAGGTTGACGCGGGTCAAAAACTCGTTGGCCGAGTACACGCCCTTGAGGTTTTCGCCCGGCAGATTCATAAAGCGGGGCAGGCCCGCGCCCGAGCCGATGAAGATGGCCTCGTAGCCCTGCTCAAAGAGCTCATCTACAGAGAACACCTTGCCGATGACCATGTTGGTCTGCACGTCCACGCCGATGGCCTTGAGCCCGTCGATCTCCTGCTGCACGATCTCCTTGGGCAGACGGAACTGCGGGATGCCGTAGACCAGCACGCCGCCGGCCAGGTGCAGCGCCTCAAAGACCGTGACCTTGTACCCCATTTTGGCAAGGTCGCCCGCGCAGGTGAGCCCCGAGGGGCCGCTGCCCACCACGGCCACTTTGTGGCCGTTCTGCTTGGGCTGGGCGGGCGCCTCCTTGCTGTGGGCCATGTGATAGTCCGCCACAAAGCGCTCCAGCCGGCCGATGCCCACCGGCTCGCCCTTGATGCCGCGCACGCACTTGGCCTCGCACTGCGTCTCCTGCGGGCAGACGCGGCCGCACACCGCAGGCAGGGAGCTGGAGGCTGTCAGCACTTGGTAGGCGCCCTCCAAATCCTTTTCCCGCACCTTGGCGATGAAAGCGGGGATATCGATGGCCACGGGGCAGCCCGCCACACAGGGCTTATGCTTGCAGTTTAAGCAGCGCTCCGCCTCGTCGAGAGCCTGCTCCAGCGTGTAGCCCAGCGCCACCTCGTCAAAATTATGGTTGCGCACATCCGCGTCCTGCACTGGCATGGCGTTTTTCTTGGGGTTCATGTTAGGCATTGCGGTTCGCCTCCTTAAACAGATTGCAGCTTTCCTCATAGGCGTGCCGCTCAAAGGACTTATACATGGTGCCCCGGTGCATCGCCTCGTCAAAGTCGACCAAATGTCCGTCAAAATCCGGCCCGTCCACGCAGGCAAACTTGGTTTCCCCGCCCACGCTCAGGCGGCAGCCGCCGCACATGCCGGTGCCGTCGATCATGATGGGGTTCATGCTCACCACGGTTTTGATGCCGTATGCCTTCGTCAGTTTGCAGACGAACTTCATCATGATCAGTGGGCCGATGGCGATTACCTCGTCGTACTGCTCGCCCGCGTCAATCAGGGCCTTAAGCGCGTCGGTAACCAGGCCCTGCTGCCCGTAGGAGCCGTCGTCGGTGACCAGCACAAATTTGCTGCTGACGGCCTTGAATTCGTCCTCTAAAATCACCAGATCACGCGTGCGGAAGCCCGCGATGGTGTGCACCTCGCAGCCCTGCTGGTGCAACTTTTTGGCGATGGGGTACGCAATGGCGCTGCCCACGCCGCCGCCCACCACGGCCACCTTGTGTAGCCCTTCGGTATGGGAGGCGGTGCCCAGCGGGCCTACAAAGTCCTGCAGGCAGTCGCCCTCGTTAAGCTGGTTGAGCTTGTTGGTGGTGGCCCCGACGATCTGGAAGATGATCGTCACGCTGCCGCGCGCGCGGTCAAAATCAGCGACGGTCAGCGGAATGCGCTCGCCGCCCGCATCCACGCGCAGAATGATAAACTGGCCCGGCTCGGCCTTGGCGGCGACGAGCGGCGCGTGTATCTCCATGAGCGTTACCGTGGGATTCAACGTGCGTTTTTTCAGGATTTCAAACATGCTGATCATTCCTTTTTACATTCTTAGGTCCGCGTGCAAACGGCGGGGTATGCCGCTTCCAGAGCCATTATAGCACAACCCACCTCTATAGGATATGTCTTTTGGGACGTTTGCGGGGGATTGGAAATAAATCACATAATTCCTATTGACATACTGGGTTTATGCTGCTACAATGGCAACAACTTTTCAGAAAGGACGTGGCCGTATGCAGGGGCGAAGCGATGATAACGCCGCGCGCAGGGGTATCCTCTGCACCATGGACGTGACGGCCAAGCGAATGTGACGCGCCGTGCCCCTTATGCCCATCGACCGGTGCGCAATGCGTGCCAGAAAGCGAGCGGAAAACCATGGCGCGATCCTATCACTTTGAAACCAAGCAGCTGCACGCGGGCCAGCGCGTGGACCCCGCCACCAAATCCCGCGCGGTGCCCATCTACCAGACCACGAGCTACGTCTTTGACGATACCCAGCAGGCGGAGGATCTCTTCGGGCTCAAAGCTTCGGGCAACATCTACACCCGCATCATGAATCCCACCACCGACGTCTTTGAACAGCGCATGGCGGCGCTAGAGGGGGGCGTGGGGGCGCTTGCGGTTGCCTCGGGCTCGGCGGCCATTACCTACGCCGTCATGAACCTGGCGGGGCAGGGGCAGCACATCGTGGCGGCCTCCACGCTCTACGGCGGCACCTACAACCTGTTTGCGCACACCCTGCCGCGCTACGGCATTGAGACGACCTTTGTCGATCCCGACGATCCGGCCGCCTTTGAAGCGGCGATTGCCGACAACACCCGCGCGCTCTACACTGAATCGCTGGGCAATCCGGGCATCAACATCGTTGATTTTACGGCGGTGGCAGCCATCGCCCACGCGCACGGCATCCCGCTGATTGTGGACAACACCTTTGGCACGCCCTATCTGTTCCGCCCGCTGGAGCACGGCGCGGATATCGTGGTGCACTCGGCCACCAAGTTCATCGGGGGGCACGGCACCGCCATCGGCGGGGTGATTGTGGACGGGGGCACGTTCGACTGGGCGGCGAGCGGCAAGTTTCCGCAGTTTGTGGAGCCCGACGCGAGTTACCACGGCATGCGCTACGTGCGCGACTGCGGCCGCGCGGCCTACATCACCAAGTGCCGCGTGCAGCTTCTGCGCGACACGGGCGCGTGCCTGAGCCCCTTCAACGCGTTTTTGTTCCTGCAGGGGCTGGAGACCCTCTCCATCCGGGTGGAGCGCCACGTGCAAAACGCGCTGGCCGTGGCCCAACACCTGCAGGGGCATGACAAGGTGGCCTGGGTCAACTACCCCGGCCTGCCCGCCAGCCCCTACTACGCGCTTGCGCAGCGCTATTTCCCCAAGGGGGCGGGCGCCATCTTTACGGTGGGCATCGCGGGCGGCGCGGCAAACGCGCGCAGGTTTATCGACCATCTGGAGGTATTCTCCAACCTGGCCAATGTGGCGGACGCAAAGTCGCTGGTGATCCATCCAGCATCCACCACCCACCAGCAGCTCTCGCCGAAGGCGCAGGAGGCGTGCGGGGTGACGCAGGATCAGGTGCGCCTGTCCATCGGGCTGGAGCACATCGATGACCTGCTGGAGGATATCGATATCGCACTTGATGCGATCTGACGCAAACAGCGCGCGCCGCGGGCAATTTGCCTGCGGCGCGCTTTTGTACACGCGGCTGGATTGCGGTTCTGCTATAATGAAGAAAAAGAGGGGAGGACGGGTATATGGTCCCATTGGAAATTGAGCACCATGCGGTGATGTTCGCGCTGCTTGCGCAGCACACCATCGAGGCCTGCGGCGAGGATGGAGAGCGGGCAATACGCCAGGGGGTGGCGCGCTATGGGCGCGAGCGGGGCGCGCGCATGGCGGCGCGGGCCCGGGCCCACGGCGAGACGTGCACGCCGCTGAGCTATCAGGCGTACGGCGAGTGGCGGGCGCGGCCCGGCCAGCAGGAGGTGGAGGTGGCGCAGAAACTGCCCAGCTACACCATCCGCGTCAAACGCTGCCCATGGTGCGACGCTTGGAAGAAATACGGCCTGGAGGCGTACGGCAGGTATTACTGCGAGCAGGTGGACGACAACCTTGCGCAGGGCTATCTGGAGGGCTTTCACCTGATCCCGCCCACCCTTTTAAGCCGCGGGGACGACTGTTGCACCTTTGACATGGGCTTTGCCATGGACGCGCAGGCAGAACAGTACCTGGCGCGGCAAGACGCGCTTTTGGGGGACAGCTGCCGGCGGGATTTTGCCTACCACACCGCGCACCTGTATGATACCATGCGCAAGGTGATCGCCCGGCAGCTGGGCAAGCCGGGCGTGCGCGCGGTGCAGCGGGCGGTCAAGGCGTACTGCGATCTTTTTGGGAAACCGTACTTTGAAGCGCTGGAGGGCCTGTACCCGGACGCGCAGGCGTAGGGCGCAGAGGGGCAGCCGCACGCGCGGGCTGGGCGCACGGCGCGACGTTGCACAAGCCGTGTTGCTTGTAGCCGTACGCCTTGGGCGTAAGCGGCGCGCATCTTCACGCGCGGGCACACTGAGGGGCGGGATCGCGCAAAGACGCAATTAAAAGGGCGCGGGAAAATCAAGCGCAGGGCAACGAAAAAACGCGGCAGGTATCGGCCGCGTTTTTTTATGTCGTTTATTTAAGCTACTTTTAAGCTACTTCAGCGCATCAGTTGCCGCCGGTGCTCACCTTGACCTCCACAAAGCCCTGGTCGTGCTGGCAGACGGGGCACACCTTCCAGGCCTCGGTGCCGGTGTGCATGTAGCCGCAGTTCTGGCAGCGCCAGGTGGTGGGCACCGCCTTTTTGTACAGACTGCCCTCCTTCACCTGCTCGTAGAGCTGGCGGTAGATGTTGGCGTGCTGCTCCTCTATTTTGGCAATCTCCGTAAACGAGGCGGCGATGCCGGTAAAGCCCTCCTCCTGCGCCACCTGTGCAAAGCCGGGGTAGATGTTGAGGTGCTCGTCCAGCTCTGCCTCCATGGAGTGCATCAGGTTGTCCTGCGTGCTGCCCTGGTGGTAGGGATAATCCCCCTGCACGGTGATGTTGTCCCCGCACTCGGGCGCGCCCTTGATGATGTGGTCGTAGAACACCTTGGCATGGGCCAGCTCGTTTTGGGCGATCTCCTCAATCTGGCGGGCGAGGGTGTAGAGCTTTTCGTTTCTGGCCTGTTCGGCGTAGAAAAGGTAACGGTTGCGGGCCTGAGATTCGCCGGCAAAGGCGGCGGCGAGGTTGTTCAGCGTTTTGCTCTGGGCAAGCTGCATCAATCAAAACCTTCTTTCCTTTGGAAATATGTGTTCTTAGTATGGAAAAAACGTCGCCGCCGTATACGCACAAAAAACGCCCGCCGCGCGCGGCAAGCACGGCGGGAAAAGATATGTGTACAAATATTGTCAAATCAGGGCGCCTTTTATACCAAACAATGGTACAATAGATATAATAGATCGCGTGGACAAACCCGACTTTGGGGTATCAAGGGAGGACGCACGTATGCGAAAGATGCGCATTGCACAATGGGGGGCACTGGCGCTGTGCCTGCTGCTTGTCTGCGGCTGCGCGCCGCTGGCCGAACCGGTGGTCGCCACCCAGGGCGCGCGCGCTACACCCACGCCGGCGCGCACGCAGGCGATGGCCAAGGCAGAGCCCACACCCACGCCGGCGCCCACGCCCACGCCGCCGCAAATGGTGCCCGTTGACGCCGAGCAGGTGCGCCACCTCTTTTTTCACTGCCTGATCGCCTATCCGGACGCGAAAAATGCGCCGTCCGCATTAAACGACTGCATCACGGTGCCCGAGTTCCAGCGCACGCTGCAGCAGGTGTACCAAAACGGTTACGTGCTGGTGGATACCAACGATATTTTTGAGGAAAGGCAAGACGGTACGGTAACCAAAAAGAGCGTGCTGGTGCCCGAGGGCAAAAAGCCGTTGATTTTATCGGTGGACGACATGGTTTACGACAGCCGCAAGATGGACTGGGGCATGGTCTCCAAACTGGTGCTCGATGATAAGGGCAACATCGCCACCTATGCAAAAAAGCCCGACGGCACAGAGGAGATCGCCTATGATAAGGAAGTGATCCCCATCTTGGAGGACTTTATCGCCAGGCATCCGGATTTCTCTCCCACGGGCGCGCGCATGTGCATCGCGCTGACGGGGTTCATGGGCATCTTTGGTTACCGCACCCAGGCGGATAGCCCCAACCGCGCAAGCGAGATCGAGCAGGTCAAGCCCATCATTGCCCGCCTCAGGGAGCTGGGCTACACCTTTGCCTCCCACGGCTACGGCCACGGCCGCTCACGCGAGATGTCCTACAATTATTTTGCCCAAGACACCAAGCAGTGGAACGACGAGGTGGGCACCCTGGTGGGCCCCACAAAGATTTACGTCTACCCGTACGGCCAGCAGGTGTTCCCCGAGGATGCCAAGCACCAGCTGCTGCGCGATTACGGCTTTCGCATGATGTGGGGGGTGTACCACGAGCCGGTGTGGAAGGAACAGGGCGTGGCGGTGTATGGCTGCCGCCAGGGCATCGACGGCTATTCGCTGGAGAATTACGAGGCGCTGCTCTCTGCGATGATCGACACAAAAACGGTGTACGACGCCCCGGGCAGGCGCAAAGGCTAAATAACGAACGCGGGGCCGTGCGTGAACCGCAAAATAAGCACAGCGCGCCGCCTCTTTGCGCAGCGGAGAGATCCTCCCCTTGCGCAGAGGGGCGGCTTTTTTGTTATAATAGATGCATTGCTTCTGCGCAAAGGAGAGGTATCATGGAAAACTACAACGTACTGCTGGTGGAGGACAACGACGCGGTGGCCGAGGGCATCGTCTACATGCTCAAGAGCGAGGGCATGCAGGTGTGCGCCTCCGCCACGCTTAAGGCGGCGCGCCAGGCGCTTGCAGCGCAGTGCTTTGATTTGATCTTGCTGGATATCATGCTGCCCGACGGCAGCGGACTGGATTTGTGCAGCGAGGTGCGCGCACGCGCCGGCACGCCCATCATCTTTTTAACCGCGTGCGATGAGGAGTACAACGTGGTGATCGGGCTGGACCGCGGGGGTGACGATTACATCACCAAGCCTTTTCGGGTGCGGGAACTGCTTTCGCGCATCCGCGCGGTGATGCGCAGGCGGGACCAGGCGCCCGCGCCGCTTGTGCTTGCCTCGGGCGACATCACACTGGACGTGCAGCGCGCAAGCGCGAGCAAGGGCGGCCAGGCGCTGAACCTGACGGCGCTGGAGTTTCGGCTGCTGGCGCATCTGATCGCGCATAAGGGGCGGATCCTCACCCGCAGTGGGCTGCTGGAGGCGCTCTGGGACAACCAGGGCCAGTTTGTGGACGACAATACGCTCTCGGTACACATGCGCCGCCTGCGCGAGAAGATCGATGATCCCAAGGCGTGTCAGAGCCATATCGTCACGGTGCGCGGCGTTGGCTACCGTTGGGAGGAATGAGGCATGAAACGGAGCGTTTGGGACAACAGGCCGATGCGGCGCCTGGCGGTGACTGCGCTGGCGCTGCTTTTGTTTCTGTTCGCCTGCGGGTGGCTGGTATCGGCCGCGCTGGTGCGCGATAACGTGGACGTGCTCGTGGCGCGGGACGCCAAGGTGGCGGGCCTGCTGATCGAAAAATACCCCGAAGATACGGACGCCATCACCCAGATCTTGGCGGGCGTATCGGATGTGGCCGAAGAGACGGAGCGCACGGGCAGCGAGGCCCTTGCCAAGTGGGGCTACCAAACGGGCATGCCCTGGTCGCTCAACGCGGCCATCTCCACCATTCCAAGGGGCGTACGCTGGTTTATCACGCTCTGGGGCGCTGTGATGGTGCTGGCCCTGTTCGGCTGTGGCCTTTGGTCCTTTCGCCGCATCTATCGGGATATGCGCGCGCTGACGCTGCAGGCAAGCGAGGCGGTGCGCGTGGGCGCGCCTGTATCGGCCATGGCGGGGGAGGGAGACTTTGCCGCGCTGCAGAACGCGGTGCACGCCATGAGCCAGCGCCTGCAGCACACCATCGCGGAGCTGGCGGCGGACAAGGCGTATCTCAAGGATTTTCTCTCGGACGTATCCCATCAGTTCAAAACGCCCATCGCGGCGATGAGCATCCAAAATGACCTGCTGCTTGCCCAGCCCGATATGCCCCTGGCCCAGCGCCAGCAGTTCGTGCAGCGCAACATCGCACAGCTGGAGCACATGCAGTTTCTGGTTTCGGGCCTGCTCAAGCAGGCCCGCCTGGAGTCGGGCACCGTGGTGATGCGCATGGAAATGCAGCCTCTTTTAGATACGGTGCGCACAGCCCTGCAGGCAAACGAGCCGCTGGCAGAGCGGCGGGGCGTGGCCTGCCATACCGACATCCCCGCAGACCTCTCGCTGTGCCATGACGCGGCATGGCTGGCCGAGGCAGTGGGTAACCTGATCAAAAACGCTGTGGAGCACACGGGCGCGGGCGGCCACGTCTACATCAGCGCCAAAAGCACCCCCATGACGGTGCAGCTGTGCGTGCGCGATACCGGCAGCGGCATTGCCAGGGAGGATTTGCCCCACGTCTTTGAGCGCTTTTACCGCGCCAGGGGATCGGACAAGGATTCGGTGGGCATCGGCCTTGCGCTGGCCCAGTCCATCGTGGAGCGCCTGGGCGGCGATATCAGCGTGGAGAGCGCCTACGGCGCGGGCGCGACGTTTACCATCACCTTTCTTACGCAAATGTAAGATTGCGCGTCATCATCCCGTAAGCTTTGCGTTCCATACTAGTGGTATCAACCAAACGGGAGGATATGCATCAATGGCGATTGTAAAAGCCAAGGGCTTGACCAAGGTATACGGCGCGGGCAGCACGCAGGTGCGCGCGCTGGACAACGTGGATTTTACGGTGGAACAGGGGGAATTTGTCGCCGTCATCGGCAAGAGCGGCAGCGGTAAATCCACGCTGCTGCACATGCTCGGCGGTATGGATAGCCCCACAAGCGGCAAAATCGAGATCGCGGGCGTGGACATCACAAGCATGCGCGAGAAGGACCTTGCAGTGTTCCGTCGCCGCAACATCGGCTTTGTCTTTCAGTTTTACAACCTGATCCCCGTGCTCAGCGCGCAGGAGAATATCGCCCTGCCGGTGATGCTCGACGGCCAGCGCGTCAACGACCAGGAGCTTGCCGAGGTGATGCGCATGCTGGGCCTGGAGCAGCGCAAGGATCATCTGCCCAGCCAGCTTTCCGGCGGTCAGCAGCAGCGCGTCTCCATCGGCCGCTCGCTGATCTACCATCCGGCCATCATCCTGGCCGACGAGCCCACGGGCAATCTGGACAGCCAGAATACCGCTGAGATCATGACCATGCTCAAAATTTCGCTGCAGAAATATCACCAGACCCTCATTTTAATCACCCACGATGACGCCATTGCTGCGCAGGCGGACCGCATCGTCTGCATGCGCGACGGCCGCATCGAGGAGGTGCGCTAAATGAATCTGGGCAACCTTTCTTGGCGCTATATGAAGGCCAATAAGCGCCGCACCATCCTGACCATTTTGGCGATCATCCTCTCAGTGGCGCTGGTCACCGCCGTGGGGCTGACGTTTGAAAGCAGCGTCAAGATGATGCGCCGCCAGTTTGAGGCAACGGATGGCAGCTGGTTTGCGCAGGTGCGGGGCGTCAGCGTGGCGCAGGCGCGGGATATCCAAAAGAACGTGGCGGTGCGCCAGAGCGGCATCCGCATCAATGAACTGTCCGCGCCCATCGGGCCGCTGCCCAACTACATGCTCGAGTCGCGCGGCGAGGAGCATCCCTTCAATAAGCTGCCCGAGGACGATATCAACAACCAGCGGGTGCTCAGCATTATGGAGATGGAGCAGAGCGCCTGGGACCTGCTGCCCTACGAGCTGGTGGAGGGCCGCAGGCCCGAGAGCGACAGCGAGCTGGTGCTTGACAGGGCCTCGCTTGAAGTGATGGGCCTGCAGGTGGGCGACAGCGTCACCCTGAACACCGGCTTCCGCTATGACGGAAAGTACATCACCCACAACCGCTACATTGAATCGGAAAAGGAAACCTTCGTGCCGGATGAGGCGCGCACATACCTAATTGTGGGCGTGGTAAAGGAGATTGAATCAAGCAGCCCCACCTACCGCGTGCAGTACGGCATCACCGCCATGGGCGCGCGCGTGCCAGCGCAGGGCTGCCGCCTGTTTTTGAACACCAAGCCGGGCGTCAAGATCGTGCAGGCCATCGACAGCCTGCCCGTGCCCCTTACCGACACGGCCGAGGTGGTGTTCAACAACATGCTCATCGCCACCTACTTCCAGGGCGGCAACATGGCGCCGATTTTGTCGCTGGGCATCATCTGCGTGTTTGTATGCCTGCTGGTGCTGGTTGCGATGGCGGTGGTGATACGCAACGCCTTTGGCATCATGATCTCCGAGCGCACCCAGCAGTACGCGCTGCTGCGCTGCGTGGGCGCCTCCCCCCGCCAGATTAAAAAGATGGTGTACAAAGAGGCGTCGCTCATGGGCGTCATCGGAAGTGTGCTGGGCCTGGGCGTGGGCATCCTGGCCATGGCCATCACCTTCTATTTTGTGCGCAGGGTTGACCTTGAGTTTGTCAACGATCTGCACCTTGTGGTGGGCTGGATGCCGCTTGCGGCGGGCTTCGCGCTGGGCATGCTCTCGGTGTGGTTCTCGGCGCGCATGCCGGCGCGCATGGCGGCGCGCACCGCGCCGGTGGACGCTGTGCGCGGCAATATCGATAAGAATACCGCCAGCATCCGCAAGGTGAAAAAGGCGCGCGTGGCGCGCGCCCTCGGCGGCACCGAGGGCATGCTCGCCCAGCGCAACGCCAAGCGCAACAAGCGCCGCTTCCGCGTGACGGTGATTTCGATGGCCATCTCCATCACGCTGTTTATCGTGATCAACGGCCTGATCAACTCGCTTGTGACGCTGGGCGGCACCATCGCCCCCGACGCGGTGGATTTTATGATCTCCAGCCGCACGGGCGTAGACCACACCAAGCTGGTTGATGAGCTGCGCCAGGAGCCCAGCGTGCAGGGGGTCTACGCGGGCGCGAGCACCGAGGTGTATACCAAGATCCCTGAAGGTGCGCTGCAAAAGGACGTCGCCGCGCTTTATGCGCAGGCGGGCATGTCCACCACGGATATACCCCTGTATATCATGGGCATCAGCAGGGAGGAATACGACGCGCTCAAGATCGCGGGCGAGGCCATGGATTACGATGCGTGGCGCGCCTCGGGCAAGCCGCTGATGATCGCCAACACCGCCATCGCCACCAGCAGCCGCATCATCAACGCGGACGCCATCTCCGCCAAGGCGGGCGATACGTTCGACCTGTACGCGGGCGACGAGACGGCCTACAGACAGGTGCAGCTTGCCGGCGTGGTGCGCGAGCGGCCCTGGTACACGCTCTACGGCAATAGCGCGGTGGAGGTGTGCCTGCTGGTGCCCCAGCAGGACTTCCTCAGTTACGCCTACATGGGCGAGGAAGACGAGCTGCAGCGCTTCATCCAGGTGCAGGTCAAGGCCAAACAGGGGCAGATCGACGCGCTGCGCGCCTCCATGGAGAAAAAGGTGCGCGAGTACGGCAATTTCTACAACGACATCGCCGCCAACCAGGCGCAGATGCGCAACCTGGTGGTTGTGATGAAGATCTTCCTATACGGCTTTGTGGTGGTGGTATCCATCGTGTGCGCGCTGAGCATCCTCAACACCGTATACACCAATTTGATGATGCGCAAGCGCGAGATGGCGCTGATGCGCGCGGTGGGCATGTCGCGCGGGCAGATGCGCAAGATGGTGCTGCTGGAGTGCCTGCACTACAGCCTCAGCGCAACGTTCTGGGGCGGCCTTGCCGGCACGGTGCTGCTCAACCTGATACAGCCCGTGTTCACGGGCGCCATGGCCACGGGCATGCACATCCTCTTCCCGTGGCAGGATATCCTTTTTAGCGCCCTGGTGGCCACGGTGATTGCAGTGGGCACCGCCATGGGTCCCATCCGCAGCATGTCGGGCGGCAGCATCGTCGACGACATCCGCGCGGTGGAGTAACCTTCCCTATTTCCCCAAAAGGCAAAAAAGCACAGGCAGCAGCGCTGCCTGTGCTTTTTTGTTTCATGATCGCATAACTTGCGCGCTTACAGGCGCGCGGCGATGCTCCGCGCCACTACCACGCCGTTGACGGATGCCTGCATCAGCCCGCGCGTGATGCCCGCCCCGTCGCCCGCGGCGTAGAGACCGTCGAGCGGCGTCTGGAAGTCGCCCGCCACCTTGAGCTTGCTGGAGTAAAATTTGACCTCCGCGCCGTAGAGCAGGGTATTGCGCGAGAAGAGCCCTGGGGCGATGTGGTCGAATGCCTTGAGCGTCTCGATGATGGAGGTCAGGTGCCGGTGGGGCAGCATGAAGGAAAGGTCGCCCGGCACCGCGGTCTCCAGTGTCACGCGCGTGGTGGATTTGGCGATGCGCTTGGCGGTGGTGCGCCGCCCGGCCAGCAGGTCGCCCAGCCGCTGCACCATCACGTGACCGCCGGTGAGCATGTTGCCCAAACGGGCGATGTAGCGCCCGTATTCGATGGGTTCATCAAAGGGCTCTGTAAAGGTGTTGGACACCAGGATCGCAAAGTTAGTGTTTTCCGTGCGGCGCGCCGCGTCGCCGTAGCTGTGGCCGTTGACCACGGCCAGCCCCCCCTCGTAGTGCTCCTCGGAGACAACGCCGCCGGGGTTCATGCAGAAGGTGCGCACCTTGTTTTCAAAGGTATCGGAATAGTAGACCAGCTTGGCCTCGTAGAGGTAGCGGGTCAGGTGGTCCATGATGGCATTGGGCACCTCCACGCGCACGCCGATATCCACCGCGTTGTTGGTGGTGAGAATGCCGTGGCGGCGGGCCGTCTCGCTGAGCCACTGGGCGCCGCCGCGGCCCGGAGCCGCCACCACAAAGGGGGCGTACACGTCCCGCTCGGGCGCGCCCGCCTGCTTGATGCGTACCCCGCAGACGCGTTCTTTCACGCGCAGCAGATCCACCGCGTCGGTGCGCTCCATAAAGGTGATGTTGTCGTGCGCGGCAATGGCGTCGTACATGCCGCTGAGCACCTGGTAAGCCCCGTCCGTGCCCAGATGGCGGATAGGGCAGGGGATCAACTGGATGTTATAGCGCGCCGCCTCATAGGCGATGCGCTCCACGTCGGGGGTGCTCAGGCCGTGTACCTCTTTGCGCGCGCCAAACTCCAGGTAGATGCTGTCCGCATACTGGATCAGCTCCTGCACGTCTTTGCGGGGCAGGTATTCCACCAGCGCGCCGCCCACCTCCTCGGAGAGGGAAAGCTTGCCGTCGGAAAAGGCGCCCGCGCCCGACCAGCCGCACATGATAGCGCAGGGGTCGCAGTGCACGCATTTACCTGTCGTGCGCGCAGGGCAGGTGCGTTTTGCAATCTGGCGGCCGCGCTCCACAATCAGCACACGCGCCTTGGGCGCGGTGCGCATCAGCTCCAGCGCGGTAAAGATGCCGGCGGGGCCAGCGCCGATGATGACGACGTCGTAACGATCCTGCGTCATGATTTCTTTCCTCCTCCATCTTTCGGGGCACAACAATACGATGCGCGAAGTCTCTGCCGCGCACCGCAAGCTATTATAGCATAAAAGCACTGCTTTGCAAGTGGGAAAAAACTTCTCGTCTTTGCCGGAGGCACGCGCGCGGACGGCGCCTTTAGCCGATGACCTTGATGCGCTTCCACTTGCCCCGCCAGTAGCGCACAAGGAAGATCACGGCGCGCACCACCCAATCGGCGACCATGCCCAGCCACACGCCCACGAGGCCGAGGTTCAGCCCCCAGGGGCAGCCGAACACATAGCTCAGGGCGACCCGGCAGCCGAACATGGAGCACAGAGATACCACCATGGTGAAGATGGCGTCGCCCGATGCGCGCAGGGAGTTGGGCAGGGTAAAGGCCATGGGCCAAAAGAAGACGACGCCCATGCCGCACAGCCGCAGCACCTGGGCGGCCATGGACATCGCCTCAGGGGTGAGGTTGAACAGCGTGACCAGGAAATCCGCCGTAAAAAAGAGCGTCACGCCCATGACGGCCATACACAGATAGGCGATTTTGACCAGGCATCTGGTGTAGTAGACGGCCTGATCTGTCTGGCCGGCGCCCATGCACTGGCCGATGACCGTGATAATGCCCAGGCCCAGCGCGATGCCGGGCACGTTGACAACCCCGGCGATGCTGTTGGCGATGGCGTTGGCGGCCACGGCCGAGGTGCCGAAAGTGGTGACCAAGCTGAGCACCAGCAGCTTGCCCACCTGGAACATGCCGTTTTCCAGGCCACCCGGGATGCCGATAAAGAGGATACGCTTGGCCATATCCCCACGCAAGCGCAGGGGAAACAGCGCCTTGATCTGCAGCGTGTGCTGGGGGCGGTTGAGCAGCACCATGATGATCACAGCCGCGGCGATGCGGGAGACCAGGGTACCGATTCCCGCGCCCGCGGCGCCCATGCGGAAGCCGTAGATGAGCAGCGCGTTGACCGAGATATTGATCAAATTGACCACCAGCGTGCAGAGCATGGAAACCTTGCTGTTGCCCATGGCGCGAAACAGCGCCGCGCCGGCGTTGTAGATGCCGATAAACGGGTAGGCGGCCGCGGTGAGCAGAAAATAGATCAGGGCGCTGTCCATCACCGTGGGGTCCAGCTGGCCGAAGACCATGCCCAGAATATGCTGGCGCAGCAGCAGCGCGGCAGCCGTCAGCAGCAGCGATGCGCCCGTCATGATGTAAAAGAGCTGTTTGGCGGCGGTCTGGGCGTTTTCGCGCTCCCGCCTGCCCAGGTACTGGGATACCACCACCGCGCCGCCGGTGGACAGGGCGGAGAACACCTGGATGATCAGCGTGTTGATGCTGTCCACCAGCGATACGCCCGATACGGCGGCCTCGCCCGATACGGTGACCATCACGGTATCGGCCATGCCCACGGCCATCAGCAGAAACTGCTCGATGATCAGCGGGATGATGAGCTGAAGCAGCGCGATGCGGTCGAAGAGCGGCTTGGAAGGCGCGAGGGAATCCCTGGACATGCGCCCGCCTCCTTGTTTTCCGCGTTTTCTTATATCATAGCACAGGCGTGCGCGCAAGCGGGCGGATGCCGCGATGTATCGTGCAAAAAAACGCCTGGCCTTACAGCTTGGGCGTGAGGCCGCGCCTGCGCAGAAGCAGCAGCAGGGGCAGGCCTAGCCCGTAGCAGATGATGCCCTGCTCCACCAGCAGCGCGCCCGCGCAGAGCAGATAGGGGGTGCCGGTTGCGATGTGCAGCACCAACCCCACGATCAGCGCATTGGCAAGCACCGGCGGCAGGGGCGCAAGGTAGATGTACCTGCGCAGCTTGTAGGTGCCGCAGCCCGCGATGAGCGTCGCCAGGCTGCCCAGCACGATATCCAGCAGGCCGTAGCCCCCGAGTAGGTTGGTCAGCGCGCAGCCGACGAACAGCCCCGGTATGGCAAAGGGAAAGAGTGCGGGCAGCACCGTCAGACACTCCGAGACGCGCAGCTGGAACACGCCGAAGGCGATGGGCTTAAGCGCCATCGAAAGCGCGGTGTACACCGCGGCGATGAGTGCGGCAAAGACGATGGTGCGGGTGGAAATACGCTTCTGGCGCAACATATACAGACAGTGCTCCTTTGCGGGCATCAAGGCAGCGTCGAGACGGTAAAAGCGCAAAAACAAGCACCCGCCTAAGGTGCTGCGCCGCTTTAAGTGCGCGCCTTACCGGGTTTGCGCCATAGTTTTGTTTACCGACAGGATGGTCTCGAACTGTCCGATGCAGTTTTGTCCTATTATACCGCGGCGAAGAAATAAAAGTCAACGGCAGGAAATCGCGCCCAAACGGCGAATAGCGTGAGAGGCTTTATGTATATTTATGGTGAAACGTGCATAAAAAGCCAAGCGCGTTTCAAATAACAGGAGGTCTCGTTTTGAAACAGAAAAAGAAGGCGCCGGATGCACCGCCCGCCCCGCAGCAGGGGATTGTCATCGGCAAAAAGGTTTTTCTAAGCGCCGTCCTCATCCTGTTTATGTTGATGCTCGTGGCGCTGACGCTCTCGTTGGCGCTGCCCCAGGGCCAGTTCCAGCGCCGGATGGTGGACGGGCGTGCCGAGATCATCCCGGGCACTTATGCCCTGCAGGAGACGGGGCGCATCGCCTGGTGGCGCGTGTTCACTGCCCCCTTTGAGGTACTTGCGGGCGAGGACGCGGTGATGGCTGTGACCATCATTGCCTTTATTCTGCTGATCGGCGGCACCTTTTTGGTGCTGGATAAAAGCGGGGTGCTGCGCTATATCATCGCGGTGGTTATGCGCCGTTTCCAGCACAGCAAGTACAAGCTCATGGCGGCGATGGTGTTTGTCTTCATGCTCTTTGGCTCCACCATCGGCATGTTTGAGGAGCTGGTTACCTTAACGCCCATCGCGGTGGTGCTGGCCATCTCGCTGGGGTGGGATTCGCTTGTGGGCATGGGCATCAGCGTGCTGGCCGCGGGCTTTGGCTTTGCAGCGGGCACGTTCAACCCCTTTACGGTAGGCATTGCCCAGAGCGTAGCGCAGGTACCGCTGTTTTCGGGGCTGTGGTACCGCGTGGTCGTCTTTGCGCTCATCTACGCGCTGCTGCTCTTGTACCTGACGCGCTACGCCAGGCGCGTCGAACAGGACCCGCGGCGCTCCCTGGTCTATGAGAACGACCGCGCCAAGCGCGCCCAGTACAGCGGCAATCCGGATTTTGCCATCCTCCAGAACGCGCATGTGCGCAAAGGCGCGCTTGCGCTGGGCGTCTTTATGCTTGCAGTGGCGCTCTACGTGCTGCTGGGGACCTTTATCCCCGGCCTTTCGGACGTGTCGCTGCCGGTGATGGGCCTGCTCTTTACCGTAGGGGGACTCACCGCCGGCGCGCTTGCGCGCTACAGCGACCGCATGGGGCGAGACTTTCTAGTGGGCATGCTTTCGCTTGCGCCCAGCGTGCTGCTGATCCTCATGGCGATGAGCGTCAAGCAGATTATCGTGACGGGCGGCATCATGGATACCATCTTAAACGCGGCCGCGCAGGGGCTTGTGCGGGTGGGCCCCCTGGGCTCTATACTGCTGATCTATCTGTTGGTGCTGGTGCTGGAGTTTTTCATCAATTCGGGCTCTGCCAAGGCATTTCTGGTCATGCCGCTGCTCGCCTCGCTGAGTGGTTTTGTGGATCTGACCCGCCAGAGCATCGTGCTCGCCTACGTCTTTGGCGATGGGTTTACCAACCTGCTCTACCCCACCAACCCGGTGTTGCTCATCGCGCTGGGCCTGGCGGGGGTGGGCTACGGCAAATGGTTCAAGTTCACCTGGAAGCTGCAGTTGGGCGTGCTGCTGCTCACGGCCTTGCTGCTGCTGGGCGCGGTGGCGCTGGGTTACGGGCCAATTTGAGGCAAAAGGGCGAAAATTCACGATCTTTTCACAATCCGCAGTCCCCGCGCGGGTATCAAAAAAGACATCGTTGGTGTATAATAAATATATACAAACCACATGTGCGCGCCCTGCGAAAGAAGCGCGTAAAAAGGAGTGATATCCATGCTGGGGACGTTGACTGTCGTGTCATTGGGCGGGGGCATCGCATCGCTTGTGATGGGCCTGCTGCTGCTCATTTTTCCGCAAAGCGTGCTGGCGGTGGTCATGACTATACTGGGGGTGCTCATCCTGCTTTTTGGCCTGTATCAGCTGGTGCGGGTCTTTCTCAAGCGCAGCGACATCCCGCAGTGGTCGCTAATAAGCGGCGCGGTGTGTGCCATACTGGGCTGCGTGCTGCTCTTTGCGCAGCGGGGGAGCCTGGTGTTTTTCTCTTGGGTGGTCGGCATCGGCGCGATCCTCTTTGGCATCTTCCAGCTGGCGGGGATGACGTGGCGCGCGCAGGTGTTTCTGCACGGTCCGTTAAGCTGGGTGCCGGGGGTCATCAGCCTGCTGTTCGGCCTGCTGAGCATCTTTTTGCCCATGGTGGGCGTGCAGCTGCAGACCATGCTGGTGGGCATCTACCTGATCTACCTGGGACTGTACGCGATTGTGATATATCTGAGTGTGCGCAACCGCGTGTGATGAACCAATCAAACACAAGGCGGCCCCTTCGGCCTTGCGGGCGCGGAGGCGCCGCCACTTTTTCTACGGGAGGAGGCTGCCGAAACAATGGAGGAACCACTGTTTGAAAACGACTTTGTCTTACGCGAGGATTTATACAGAGAGGCCGCGGGCAAAACCATCAGCCAGTGGTACAGGGTGCTGTGCTATGCGTTTGCGGGCGTGCTGTTTGCGCTGGCGGCGGGCACGGCGCTGCTCGCGTACCGCCGGCTGCTCTCCAGCGCGTGGTACGCGCTCTTTTTTCTGGCGTTGGGCGTCTTTCTGATCGTATGGATAGGGAAGATCGTGCCCAGCATCGCCGTCAGGCGGCGCTACAGGCAGCAGATGGTGATCACGGGTGGGCAGCCGCTGCGCATCGTCACGCGCATCTATGAAGACCACCTGGAGACGGACGCGCAACAGGGACGCGCCGTGTCCATCCCCTACGACAAGCTGCGCCGCGTCTGCGAGACGCCCCGGCTCTACATTGTGCTCTTTGAGGCGCATGTGATGGCGGTGCTGCAGAAGGACGCGTTCACCAAGGGCGCGGGCGGCCAGGCGTACGCCTTCCTGCAGAGCAAGGCGGGGCGCTGACGCCGCGCGTATTGTACGGACGCATCAAAAACGCGCAAGGGGCATATGCCCCTTGCGCGTTTTGTTTGTGTGTCACGCCTGGTCAAAGGCGGGATCCTCCAGGTTTGCCACGTCGATGCGACGCCTGCCCTGCTCGATCTCACGGACCATGGACACCATGCGGCTGTTGATGGGGGTATTTACCCCCAATTGCGCGCCTTTTTTTGCGATGTAACCGTTGAAGTAATCGATCTCGGTGGGCCGGCCGCGCTCCAGCGACTGCAGGCTGGAGGACTTGAGCCGCTTGAACTTCATGCCCACGATGCGGATCATGATGTGGCGGCGCAGGTTGTCCAGCGCGCCCGTGCCCGCCATCAGCTTGTCGTAATCCAGCTTGCCGCCAAAGGGCTTGACCTGCAGGCGCATGGCGCGCGCTACGTCCATGGCCTCCCGGATGATGGCAAGAAAGATATTGCGTGCCCGCGCAATCTTCATCATCTGGCCCAGGTACAGCCCGCAGATCGCGCCCAGCGAGGTGATACAGGCGTTGACGATCAGCTTGGAGTAGAGCTCGCTCATGATGTCTTGTGAGATCAGCGTGGGCGCCACGTGCGCCATGGCGTCCTTGAGCGCCTCCAGGCGCTTATCTGCGGTGCCGTCGGGCATGCCGATGATAAACTCGCCGGTGCTGGTCATGTCCAGCTTGCCCGCCTCCAGCATCGTGGCGCCCCAGCCGATGACACAGCCCACGGCGCGGGTGCCGTCCACGATTTCCGCCAGCGCGTCGGTGCAGATGCCGTTTTGCAGCGAGACGACCAGCGCATCCTCGCGAAGAAAGGGCAGCGCCTGGCGGGCCGCCTCGGGCATGTCGTAGGCCTTGGTGGCGATGAGCACCAGATCTTTTTTGCCGTGCAGCGCATCGATGCGCGCCACCGCGGGCACCGCAATTGTGTGCTCCCCGCGCACGCCCACCACGTGCAGCCCCTCGCCGCACGCCTGCGCGGCGATTGCCTCGTGCTTGCACACCAGCTCCACGTCGCAGCCGGCCTGGGCCATAAAGGCGGCCGTGATGCC
This sequence comes from Maliibacterium massiliense, assembly GCF_900604345.1. Taxonomy (GTDB): domain Bacteria; phylum Bacillota; class Clostridia; order Christensenellales; family Maliibacteriaceae; genus Maliibacterium; species Maliibacterium massiliense. The sequence continues at coordinate 739,637 of NZ_LR026983.1, read as the reverse complement.
CCCGATGGCGCCCGCGCCGATCACGGCAATGCTTGGTTTTTCCATGTTTGTTGTTCCTCCTTTTGCATAAGACGATCAAACGAATAAAGCCGGGTACGCCTTGTATTATACGGCCAATTTGCAAAACTTGCCAGCATAACGGCGCGCGCGCCGTCGCACGCTAGGGTATCATACGAAAAAAGGAGGAAGCGTTATGAGCAATCCCATGGGAAAACAGTGCATCTACTGCGACGTGCGCGACTGCCGTTTCAACCGTGAGGGACAGCACTGCAGCCTGGAGACCATCCAGGTGGCCTGCTGCCACGATGCGCATGTGGATACGCAGGAGGACAGCATGTGCGCCTCGTTCCGCTGCAAGTGAGCCATGTCGCCGGAGAAGCTTTATTGTGACAACGCCTACTGCAACCACAACGGCGGGGGCTACTGCCGGGCGGTGGCCATTGAGGTGACGCCAAAGAGCGCGCGCGGCGACGCGGTGTGCGCCGCCTTCTGGCCGCGCGGGGCCGCGCCGGGTGGCAGGGCCAGATTTTCGATGGAGATCGCATCGCCCCTTGTGCCCGAGACGCAGGGCGCGCTGCACGCCTCGGTTGCACCGCCTCCCATCGTCTCGTGCGACGTGCGCAGCTGTTATTACAACGACCAGCAGCGCTGCCGCATCGACTGCCTGGAGATCGGCCAGGGCGCGCTCAAGGCGCCCTGCGCGTCGTTTATGCGCGTGCACCGATAAAAAAAGATCCGCCACAGGCGCGCCTGCGCCGACGGATCTTTTTTTATGCTGTGTTGTGAGGGTCAGTCGTTTCTGCGGCCAAAGAGCAGCGAAAGACGCAGAAGCTGCAAAATGGAGGCGAGCGCCGCGGCCACGTACGTCATGGCGGCGGAGGACAGCACATCCTTCGCTCCGGGCAGTTCCTCTGCCGAGAGATAGCCGCCCGTCTCCAGCGCGGCGATGGCGCGGCGCGATGCGTTAAACTCCACCGGCAGCGTCACCAGCTGGAACACCACCGCCGAGGCGTAGGCGATCAGGCCGATGGTGATCAGCACGTCCGTCGCGGCGAACAGCCCGATTAAAAGCAGCGGGATGGCGGCGGTGGAGGCGAAGCTGACCACTGGCGCAAGGGCGTTGCGGATCTTCAGCGGGGCGTACTCCTCCTGGTGCTGGTAGGCATGGCCCACCTCGTGGGCGGCGATGCCCAGTGCCGCGATGGATGAGGAGTTATAGACGCCCTGCGAGAGGCGCAGCACGCGCGCGCGCGGGTCGTAGTGGTCGGAAAGCCCGCCGCCGGGGGAGATTTCCACTGGCACATCGTCGATGCCCTGACTGTGCAGCAGCAGCTGCGCCAACCGCGCGCCGGTGACGCCGTTTTGCGCCAGCACGCGGCTGTAGCGCTGGTAGGAACGGTTGATCCTGCTCTGCGCCCACATGCCGAAAATCAGGCCGGGAATCAATATCAGGAACGTCCAGTCAAAGATAGGGTAAAACAACATGGAATGCTTCAGGCTCCTTTCGGGCAGGGTAGCAGGTATAAGGCGCGCCAAGCGCGGCAACCTTTATAGTAGATAACAGTGTGTCACAGCTGGTGCGGTTTGTCAACCAAGCGCGCGCGAAATTGTCGCAATACGCGCCTAAATACCGCAATCCCCTTGTATGGCGCGCAAAAGCTGGTGTACAATAAGACAAGTTTCACCCGTGCAGGCGCAACACGCGTTGTTTCATCAGTTTGGGCGCTTTCGGGCGGCCTTATGCGCCGAAAAGCGGCACTGTCAATAAAAGGAGCGGATATGTTTATGCAGCAAGTATCGGTCAAAGCCCTGTTTGCGCAGCCGGACGCCTACGAGGGGGCGCAGGTGCGCGTCTCGGGCTGGGTGCGCACCTCGCGCAATTCCAAGAGCCTGGGGTTCATTGAGCTCAATGACGGATCCTTTTTCAGGAATCTGCAGGTTGTCTACCAGGATGGCGGCATTGACAATTTTGCCGAGGTCTCCCACTTTGGCGTGGGCAGCGCGGTGATCGTGGAGGGCAGCGTGGTGCGCACGCCCCAGGCCAAGCAGCCGCTGGAGATCCAGGCCAGCCGCGTCACGCTGGAGGGCGCGTGCCCCAGCGACTATCCGCTGCAGAAAAAACGGCACTCCTTTGAATTTTTGCGCGGCATCGCGCATTTGCGTCCCCGCACCAACACGTTTGCCGCGGTATTTCGGGTGCGCTCACTTGCGGCGTTCGCCATCCACCAGTTCTTCAACGAGCGCGGGTTTGTCTACGTGCACACCCCGCTGATCACCGCCAGCGACTGCGAGGGCGCAGGCGAGATGTTCCACGTCACCACGCTGGATATGCAGGACGTGCCCCGCGATGCGCAGGGCGCGGTGGATTACAGCCAGGACTTCTTCGGCGCGCAGGCCAATTTGACGGTGTCGGGCCAGCTCAACGCCGAGGCGTACGCCCAGGCGTTCCGCAACGTGTATACCTTCGGCCCCACCTTCCGCGCGGAAAACTCCAATACCGCGCGCCACGCGGCCGAGTTCTGGATGATCGAGCCGGAGATGGCCTTCTGTGATCTGGCGGGGGACATGCGCGTGGCGGAGGACATGGTCAAGTACATCATCCATTACGTGCTGGAGAACGCGCCTGAGGAGATGGCCTTCTTCAACCAGTTCATCGACAAGGGTCTGCTTGCGCGCCTGGACAACGTGGTCTCCAGCGACTTTGCGCACGTCACCTACACCGAGGCGGTGGATATCCTGCTGAAAAGCGGCAGGGAGTTCGCCTTTCCGGTCTCTTGGGGATGCGACCTGCAGACCGAGCACGAGCGCTATCTGGCCGAGGAGGTGTTCGCCCGGCCGGTGTTCGTCACCGATTATCCCAAGGAAATCAAGGCGTTCTACATGCGCCTCAACGACGACGGCAAGACCGTTGCGGCCATGGATCTGCTGGTGCCTGGCGTGGGAGAGATCATCGGCGGCAGCCAGCGCGAGGAGCGTCTGGAGGTGCTCGAGGCGCGCATCCGCGATCTGGGCATGGACCCCGCCTCCTACGGCTGGTATTTGGACCTGCGCCGCTACGGCGGTACACACCACGCGGGCTACGGCCTGGGCTTTGAGCGCATGATCATGTACGTCACCGGCATGGCCAACATCCGCGACGTGCTCCCCTTCCCGCGCACGGTGGGCAGCGCGTCCTTCTAAAACGTCGCCGGCAAACATATATAATAATGTACTTTGCATCCTGCATCCAGGCGGGCATGAAGCGCCCGCGGCGTGCATATGTATGGGTATATACAAAAGCAAGAAGTGGCATAAGCTTCTTGCTTTTTTATTTTCAGTGTATAGCTTTATGCATGATCGGCAAGACTGATGATGAACAACAGCACAAGGAGGGTGCATGCATGGCAATGGAGCAGAAAGATATGCAGCGCGATGCGGATATGATGGGCAAGACGGGCTGGACCCGCCAGGAAAATGCGCTGCTCGAGCAGGAAATGACCGAGGCGCTGGCGCAGGGACGCCCGCTCAAGAGCGTCTTTGATCGGGTGGCGGAGCGGACGGGCCGCAAGCCCAACAGCATCCGCAACTACTACTACACCACATTCCGTGCCCAGCAGCAGGGGAGCCAGACGCGCCTGCGCGCGCCGTTTGACACCTTTACGCCCGATGAAATCCGCACGCTGCTAGAGCGCGTGCTGGAGGCGCAGGCGCGCGGGGTGTCAGTGCGCAAGTGCACCATGGAGATGGGCGCGGGGGACCGCTCGGCCATGCTGCGTTACCAGAACAAATACCGCAGCCTGATCAAAAACCGGCCGGCGCTGGTGCGCGAGGTGATGGCGGATATGCAGCGCCAGGGCAAACCTGTCTACGATCCTTACGCCCGTATGACGGGGCTGCACCCCCAGATGGACGTGGCCGTGGGCGACGAAGCGCAGGCCCGCAAGGTGGCGGCAGGCCTGTGGCACCGATTGGAGCGGCAGTTTGCGCAGCTGCCGGTGAACCAGGTGATCCCGCTGATGCAGGGCTTAAGCGCCCTTGCCTCCGGCGTGCTGCGCGCACCGCAGAGCCGCGCCAGCCAGGAAAAAATGGACGGCCTGGCCGCGCAGGCGGAGTGGGCGCAGATGCGCCTTGCCAAGGCGCAGGCGCGCCTGGAGCAGCTGCAGCAGGAGAACGACGGGCTGGTGCGCCAGCTGGAGATGATGCAGCTTCCCTACGACGGGGACGCGCAGGCACGCGCGCAGCAGTTGACCCAGGGCGCCAGCGATCTGATGCGCGCCATGCGCCAGCAAAGCGGGAATATGACCCATTTTGCGGAGGAGATCACCGATCCGGATTTGCCGAAATCACATAATGTGCATAAAAATGGGTAAGATTTCCATGAATCATGATTTTTTTTGAAATGTAACACATATAGGCATGATCAATCTATCAAAATGGCAGTTATCATTCACAACTTGCTGCGTTACCCTATCTAATATAGGCACAGAGCTATTTTTCAAGCAAAGGTGGGTGAACAGCAATGAGCCAGTCGGACGAGAAAAACGCAGTAATGACCGATGAACAGCGGTACCGTGCGATGTGCCGGCGCATGCGCACGCTGCGCAAATCCCTGCGCCTTACCCAGGAGCAGGTCTCCGAAAGAGCGGGCATATCACTGCACCATTACGGCATGGTAGAGCGCGGACGCAGACGGGGGAATATCTTTACGCTCAAACGCATTGCGCATGCGCTGGGGGTGGGGCTCGACTATCTGATCGACGGCGAAAAAAACGATGTGTACGACGATTTGCACGACATGATCGACCGCATCAGCAACGCGGACGACCTGCGCACCGTCAAGCGTTTTTTGAGCGTGATGCAGCAGTCCGGCGTGTACGACGCAGGGCACGGTGAGGCCCCGCAAACAAAGGACGAATAATCCTTTGGCGCAAGTGGCACAAGCGGGTTTACAGCGCGATCCCCAGCGGGACGCCGCACCCGTAGAGGCGCCGTTGGTTTGCGCATGCGCACACGCGTGCAGCGCGCGGCCTCTTGTGCGCGCCAGAGGCGACATCATAGAAGTACATAAAACGAAAACAGCATATCCAGTGTTAGGGATAGCAAAAAAACGCCCCGCATGCCCTGAAGCGCATGCGGGGCGTTTGGCTTAAACGATCCTACTTGTTGGCCGAGCGCTTGTTGCCCGGAAAGGTGAGTACCTTGCCGCGCGTGGCGGCGCTGTGCATGTAGGCGCGGCGCTTGCGCGATTCCTGCGCGCGCACGCGCTGCGCGGAGATCTGCCTGTTGCAGCGAAATATGACGGGAAGCAGCATGTAGGCTGCCGCCAGCACCACGGCCACGCCGATGGCGATCACCGCGCTGGAATCCGAGAAGAGCAGCATGGCGCACAGCGCGGCGGCGCAGATCAATACCAGCGCCCAGGCGGCCTTTTTGCGGGTGCCCTGCGGGCTATAGATGCGTTTCTTCTGCCGGCTGTTCATGATGCTTTTGCTCATCCCACTTTCGCAATTGGTGTCATTACCGGCTCCATGCGCACAAAGTGCGCCACATAACGGAAGCCGCATGCCGCAAGCATATCCAGGGCACGATTAAAATGATACCCAACGTACGGGGGAATATGCGCATCGGAACCCAATGTAATTATTTCCCCGCCCAGCGCGCGGTAGCGGCGCACGATATCCTCGCCGGGCAGCGCGCCCGCGGTGGTGCGGTAGCCGGAGGTATTGATTTCAATGCCGCGTCCTTGCGCGATCACGTTTTTCAAAATCGCATCGACGATATCAGGCGCGTCGCTGCGCCGCAGGGTAGGATCGTCGTAGGGCGCGCTTTTGGAGACGAAACCGATGTGCCCAAGCACATTATAGCTGGCGTAGGCGGTGGTGGAGTAGAGCACATCCTCCAGATAACGCACAAACGCCTCCGCGCGCGTGCGCCCCACAAAAAACTTTTTGAGGTACACGTCCAAATTGTCCACCGCGTGCACGGAGTTGATCACTATATCAAAGGGATGCTCGCTGACCACGCGCGCGTTCTTTTCGCCGATGCCCGGCAGCGACCCCAGTTCCACGCCCATCAGGATGGGAAAGTGCGGGTACTGCCTGCGCAGCGCGGCAATGTTGGCCTCGTACGCGCCGTAATCCAAATCAAACGAGATATCGTGCCCTGGAAAATCAATGTCCACATGCTCGGTAAACGTGATGCCCGCAAGGCCCTTGTCTATGGCAGCGCGCACCATATCCTGCATGGGCGTATCCGAGTCGCTGGACATGCAGGAGTGCAAATGACAATCGTACATCGTAGCTTACAAACCGTTCCTTTCGCAGTCAAGGACGCGCTGCGTCATTTGGCGCAGCGGCGCAGCAGCATGGCGTTCTCCTCCATGATGCCGTGCGCCACCTCCGAAATGCGCGATACGCTGTGCACGACCAGCGTTTTGTTGGCGGTGTAACAGATCTCATAATCGCTGCGCGCGCGAGAGGGCATGCCTACTTCCTCGCCGTCCTTGAGCAGGTTGAGCACCATGCGCGAGATGTAATGGGGATTGTTCATGCCCTCGCCGCTGAGCATGGCCTTAAACTTGGACTCCGGATTTTTCCCCGGATCGGGATGCATCAGATCTGTGACGCGCACCTCCACGCGCCAGCTGTAACCCAAGGGTGCAAGCGCGCTCTGGAATTCCTTTGCCGCCTCGGCTACGGCCTCGGCTACGGCCTGCTCGTGCGCGCGCACGTCCTCAATGATGACGTTCTCCATTTTGTACTTGGAGCGGGTCCGGTTGTCTGCGACCAGTCCCAGCACCGCCACCAGCACCGTGGCGGCGAGGAACACGTAGTCCACCACCAGCACAATGCTGGCCAGTACCGGGGCGCTGAGCGCGCCCGTCGCCGTGCCGATGAGCATCGTCAGCAGGGCAAGATTAAAAAAAGCCTGCCACAACACACCCACGGCGTTGACGGCGCCATGCACGCGGATATGGATGCAGAAGGCGGCTTTGTGATGATAGGAAAAGGAAAACTTACCCAGCAGGGCGCGGATGGGATAGACGCACGCAAAGGCGACGTCGTTCATTTTGATGCGCCACAGCGTGGGGCGGATGCAGGAAAAACCCATGCCCACGATGAGCAGCAGGAGCAGATGGCCGATATACGGCGTAAAGTTTTGCCACATGGTTGCACAATCCCCTTTAAGTTGCGCGCGCCTCCTGTTGAAAGACGCGCACGATATAATATCTTAATTATAGAGGAGATTCGGGGCGCATGCAAACCTTTTGCGCGCATCTATTGGGCTATTGCGGCGGCTCCTGCGGCGCTGCATCCGCCTGGCCGGACGGTTCGTCTACGATGGTGATGTGTTCGAGCATATCGCGAAACTGCGCGCGGAACGCGGCCAAGTAGGCTGCGCGCAGCAGCGTCTGCTCCTCTTTTTCCGCATCCGTCAGCTTGCCGGTGCGCGATTTGTGCGCCAGTTCGTTGATGCGGGATAGCTGCTCTTGTGAAAGCATGCGCTTGATTGTCGCCTCCTTGTTCGTATATATTTCCCATAGGTGGGTTGGTTATGATGCACATTCGACGCGGGGCGCGCCAATTCCTGCATTGCGCCCGCTGGCAAATACGCATAAGATGCGCTATAGTAAAAAAGGCGGCGCCAGGGCGCGGCCAGGGGCAATCAAAAAGAAGGGGGAACGCTTTATGGGGATGCTGCGCGCAGTATGGCTGCTGGGCTGCCGGGATGATATCGCGCCGTGCCTTGCGGTGCGCCAGGAGGTTTTTGTGGAGGAACAGGGCTTTTCCGCCGAACTGGAGCGCGACGCGCTCGACGCGCGTGCGGCGCATATCGCGCTGTACGACAGCGGGGTGTGCGTGGCCACCGGACGGCTGATCCCCGAGACATTCGGCGTCTACAAGCTGGGCCGCATCGCGGTGCGCAAATCGCACCGGGGCATCGGCGTGGGCGGCATGGTGCTGCGCATGATGATGGCCCGCGCGCTGGACGCGGGCGCCAAGCGCCTGGAATTGGGGTCGCAGCAGCAGACGGTGGGTTTTTACGCGCACTTTGGCTTCGCACCCTTTGGCGCGCCGTATGAGGAGGAGGGTGTGCCCCACGTGCACATGTTTGCCACGCCTGAAACGGTCCGCTTCCCGCGCAAATGCATGGGCGAGCATTAAGGAGTATGAGAAGAGCGCCGGCTTGTTTTCGCAAGGCCGGCGCTTTTTGATCCGGTGTAGATGTTGTATAGGTGCTTTTTATAAGACGCGCTTCCGTCATAAAATTTTGCGAGAGCATTAAATATTGCATTGACGATTGCGGGATGCGGCATATACAATAATCATGGGGAAAGTTGTACATTTATGCAGAGAGGGAGGCACAGCCTATGAGCAGCAGGCGCCCTGTGCGCGCGTATGCGCTCCTTGCCATGGTACTGGCGCTTTTTGTGCTGTGCATGATCTGCTTTGACATCATCGACCTGTTGGACGCCAGCCGCTACCTGCCTGCGGGCGTCTTCGGCGCAAGCGGCGTGCAGCCTGTGCAGAGTGTGGGCCAGGCGTTTGCCCAAAAGCTTGCCGCATACACCCTACACAATGTGCGCGCCTGCGCGGGGCAGCTGCGCCCGGGCCTCAGCCGCCTGTTATTTGTCATACCGCTTTGCGCGCTGTGCCTTGCGTTTTTTGCGGTGTTTTGCCGCATGGCGCGCCGCGGCGCGCGCGTGCGCAAACAGTCCATACTGGCCACCCCGTTCGGCGGCCACGCCCCTCCGGTTACCTGCGCGTAAGGGGACGCGCGCCCTCGGCGAAAGAGGCGGGGAAACACCGCCGCTGTGTTTTATCTGTCATCCCAAGCGCCCGCGCGGTACTGAACCGCGCCGCCGCTTTCATACGGATAGGATAGGGCGGGCGGCAGCTTTTCTCCCTTTTGCGCGGAAGTGCGCGTGCGTCCGGACGCGCTTTTTTGTTGCCTGCATATCCTTTTTCGCGACAAAAGGGGGTTATCACACGTGTGGACCTGGATTGCCATTGGTGTTTCCACTTTTTCCTTCCTCGTGGCGGCGTACTTTTACCGCTGGGTGGTGAAGCTGCCCATCGCCAACGACAAGCTGCAGCACGTCGGCGCGCTGATCCGCAGGGGCGCGTTCACATTCCTCAAGCGGGAATATCGCATTTTGGGCATCTTCATGCTGGTTGTTTCCGCGGCCATGTTCCTGCTTTTTCCCCAGCCCGTGTGGGCGGGCGGCGATATCATGCGCAACCTGGGCATGGTAGGCGCCTATGTGCTGGGCTCGGCGCTCTCGGCCCTGGCGGGCTGGATCGGCATCAGCATCGCTACCATTGCCAACATCAAGGCGGCCACCGCGGCGCAAAAAGGGCTGGCTCCCTCGTTTATGGCGGGTTTTCGCGGCGGCGCGGTGATGGGCATGGCGGTGGTGGGCACATCCCTCGCCGGTGCGGCCGTGCTCTATCTGCTCTCGCAGAACCCGGATGTGGTGCTCGCCTTTAGCTTTGGCGCAAGCTCGCTTGCGCTCTTTGCCAAGGCGGGGGGCGGCATTTTTACCAAAACGGCGGACATCGCCGCGGACCTGACGGGCAAGGTGGAGCTGGGTATCCCCGAGGACGACCCGCGCAACCCCGCGGTGATCGCAGACAATGTGGGCGACAATGTGGGCGACGTTGCCGGTATGGGCGCGGATCTGTTCGACTCCAACATCGCGGCGCTGGCCGCCACCATGGTCATCGCCATCCCGCTGGGACAGATCGAGCTGATGTTCTGTTTCGGCGCGCTGGGGCTGCTGGCCTCCATACTGGGCGTGCTGGTGGCGCGCGTGGGCAAAAAGGGGAGCCCCAGCGCGGCGCTCAACCGCGGCACTTACCTTACGTGCGGCATCTTTGCCGTGCTGACGCTTGCGGCCGCGTTGCTGTGCAGGTTTGACCTGCGCCTGTGGGGCGCGGCCATGATCGGCATGATCGTGGGCGTGGTCATCGGCCTTACCAGCGACTACTTTACCGGGGACAACCGCAAGCCCGTGGCCAAGGTGGCCGAGGCGTGCAAGAGCGGCCCCGCCTTTACGATTCTCTCGGGCATGTCCTACGGGCTGCTGAGCGCGTTTCCCGCGCTTGCGGGCATCGGCGCTGCGGCGCTGTGCGCCTATAAGCTGTGCGAGCCTATCGGACCGGGCTACGCGATGCTGGGCATCTCCATCGCCGCCATCGGCATGCTCTCTGTGGTGGGCATGATCATCTCCAACGACGCCTACGGCCCCATCGTGGACAACGCGCGCGGCGTGGCGGAGATGGCCGGCCTGGGCGACGGGGTGCTGCAGATCACCGACGAGCTGGACGCGGCGGGCAACACCACCAAGGCCATCACCAAGGGCTTTGCTATCGGCGCGGCGGGCCTCACCGTCATTGCGCTGCTGGGCGCGTTTCGGGAAATTGTCTATCAAGCGTCCGGCGTGATGCTGGCCTTTAATCTGATGGACCCGCTGGTTTTCTTCGGCGCGCTGGTGGGCGCGGCGGTGCCGGCGGTGTTCTCCGCCATGCTGATTCGCGGCGTGGACCGCAACTCCCAGCGGATGGTCCGGGAGATTCACCGGCAGTTTGATACCATCCCCGGCCTGAAGGAGGGCAAGGATGGCGTGCTGCCCGATTATGACAAGTGCATCGACATCGCCACGGTGGGCGCGATCCGCCAGCTGGTGCCCGCGGGCGCGATGGCCATTTTGGTCACCCTTGCGGTGGGCTTTGTGGGCAACGTCCAGGCGGTGGGCGGCTTTCTCGCCGGCAACATCCTCTGCGGCCTGCTGATCGCCATGATGATGAGCAACGCGGGCGGCCTGTGGGACAACGCCAAGAAGTACATCGAGGCGGGGCACTGCGGCGGAAAGGGATCTGACGCGCACAAGGCTGCGGTCATCGGCGACACGGTGGGCGACCCCTTCAAGGACACGGCCGGCCCCTCCATCAATACCCAGGTGACGGTGGTATCACTGGTGGCCTCGCTTGCGGCGGTGCTGTTTCTGACGTGCGCGGTCTTTTAACCGCGCCAAATGAGAAGGGAATAACAAAAGCGACATGAATATTGCATTTATCACAAGCATCGTACTGGTGCTGGCGGTCGTGTTCGTCAATGGATGGACCGACGCGCCCAACGCCATCGGCACGGCTGTGGCGACGCGGGTACTGCGCCCCCGCGCCGCCATACTGATGGCCGTCGTATGCAACTTTTTAGGCGTACTGCTGATGACCGCGGTCAACGCGCAGGTGGCCGAGACCATCTCCAAAATGGTGGACTTCGGCGCGGCGGGGCATGAGGCGCTCATCACGCTGACGGCGGCCATGGTCGCCATCGTGGTGTGGGCCACGGCGGCCTGGTTCTTCGGCATCCCCACAAGCGAGAGCCACGCGCTCATCGCGGGGCTCACGGGCGCGGCGCTTGCGCTGGGGGGCTTTTCTGCCATCAACATGGGGGAATGGTCCAAGGTGCTCATCGGCCTGGGGGTATCGACAGTGCTGGGCTTTGGTGGCGGCTTCGTCATCACGCGCGTCATCGAGCGCATCTGCCGCCATATGGACAGGCGCAGGACCGAGCGCTTTTTTGCGGGCGGCCAGGCGTCCTCTGCGGCGCTGATGGCCTTTTTGCACGGCGCGCAGGACGGGCAGAAGTTCATGGGCGTCTTCATGCTGGCCATGTTTCTCAATGGCTATGCCGAGAAAAACGCTTCGGGCGCGTTCAACATCCCCATCTGGGTGATGCTACTCTGCTCGGCGGTGATGGGCCTGGGCACCCTGGTGGGCGGCGGGCGCATCATCAAAACCGTGGGCATGGACATGGTCAAGCTGCAGAAGTACCAGGGCTTTGCCTCCGACCTTGCGGCGAGCATCAGCCTGCTGCTTGCGTCGCTGACCGGCCTTCCGGTCTCCACCACCCACACAAAAACGACCGCGATTATGGGCGTGGGCGCATCACGCAGGCTGTCAAGCGTCAACTGGAGCGTTGCCGGCGAGATGATCTGGGCCTGGGTGCTGACCTTCCCGGGCTGCGGATTGATTGGCTTTGGCATGGCAAAACTGTTTATGCATCTGTTTTAAGGAAGAGGGATAGAGACGATGGCAATGACACGTAAAAAGGACACCAACTACTTTACGCTGCTCTATGAGATGAGCGTGTGCGCCCACCGCGCTGCGATGCAGCTGGACGACCTGGTACACAATTTTACCGATGTGTCCCAAAAGGCGGAGGATATCCACACGATCGAACATGATTGTGATAAACTATTGCACAGAATGATCCAGGAGGTCAACGCGGCCTTTATCACGCCGCTGGATCGCGAGGACATTCTGGATATCGGCAACGGCATTGACAGCATTACCGACGCGGTGGAGGACGTGGCCAACGCCTTTGACATGCTGGTGGTGCAGAAGATCGACGCGGCCGCGGCGGACATGACGCACATGATCGTCACCAGCTGCGAGGCGCTCTGCGTGGCGGTCAAGGAGTTTGAGCGCTTCAAGAACGCCAAGCGCCTCAGCGAGTGCATCATCCAGGTCAACCGCTGCGAGGAGGAGGGGGACCGCCTCTACCGCGCAAGCGTGCGCAACCTGTTTGCCAACCCGCGCGCGGATATGCTCCACACGCTCAAATGGAAGGAAGTCTACGGCTACATGGAGGATGTGCTCGATGCCTGCGAGGATGTGGCCAACCTGTTGGAGCGCGTGGCCATCAAGAACCGTTGACCGAACAAAGCCTGTACGCCTGATCGCGCCCCGGTTTGTGCGCGGAGACGGGCTGGCGCCGGCGGTGGGACAAGCCCGGCGCATCACATAGGGAGGTAGGAGACGAGAGGTATGCAAGGGTTTTCTAAGGTATTTGAGGGCGTGCTGGAATTCCACTGGGAGTTCCTCATCATGTACGCCATCGCAGGGGTGCTGATTTACCTTGCGATTGCAAAGGACTACGAGCCGATGCTGCTGCTGCCCATCGGCTTCGGCGCGATACTGGCCAACCTGCCGCTGAACATGGTGTGGGTGCAGCATGAGGCGCCGGGCGTGCTGCAGATGCTCTACAACGCGGGCATTTTGACAGAGCTGTTTCCGGTGTTGATCTTTATTGGCATCGGCGCGATGACGGATTTCCGGCCGCTGTTTTCCTCGCCCAAAATGATCTTTTTCGGCGCGGCGGCGCAGTTTGGCATCTTTTTTACCATCCTGGCGGTGCTGGGCATCGGCGCGCTGTTCCCGCAGCTGGGCTTTGACTTAAAGAGCGCCGCGGCCATCGGCATCATCGGCGCGGCGGATGGGCCCACCTCCATCGTGGTGGCCTCCCAGTTCGCGCCGGATCTGCTCGGCCCCATATCGGTGGCGGCCTACTCGTACATGGCGCTGGTGCCCATCATCCAGCCCCCCGTCATCCGCGCGCTGACCACCAAAAAGGAGCGCATGATCCACATGGAGTATTCCAGCGTGAACACGCCCAAGTGGATCATGATCGTCTTCCCCATCGCAGTGACCATCATCGCGGCGGTGATTGCGCCCATCAGCGCGCCGCTGATCGGCCTTTTGATGTTTGGCAACCTGCTGCGCGAGGCGGGCGTGGTGGAGCGCCTGACCAAGGCGGCGCAGAACGAGCTGAGCAACATCGTCACGTTGCTGTTGGGCATCACCATCGGCGCCACCATGCACTACGCGCAGTTTCTGCAGTGGCAGACGCTGGTCATCCTCGCGCTGGGCCTGGTCGCCTTTGTCTTTGATACGGCGGGCGGCGTGCTCTTTGCCAAGCTGATCAACGTATTCTCCAAGAAAAAAATCAATCCCATGGTGGGCGCGGCGGGCATCTCCGCGTTCCCCATGGCCTCGCGCATCGTGCAGCGCATGGCCAAGGAGGACGATCCCTCCAATTTTATCCTGATGCAGGCGGCGGGCGCGAATGTGGCCGGCCAGCTGGGCTCGGTGGTGGCCGGTGGCCTGGTGCTCTCGGTGGTGCCCTGGCTGCTGACGCTGCTGGGTTAAGGAGGTAGATAGCAATGACGGAAATCACGTTGGGCTGGTATCTGATGGGCATGGGCCTGGGCGGCGTGTTTGTGGCGCTGATCCTGTTTTACCTGCTCATTAAAATCCTGAGCGCCGTGGCCAACCGCAAAAAATCGGAGGGCTGATGAGGGAAGGAAGGCTTGGGCGCTTTGCATGGCGGCTGCTGGCGGGCATCTGCATGGGCGTGGGCGCCATCACCCCAGGCGTAAGCGGGGGCGTGATGGCAGTGGCCATGGGGCTTTACGAGCCCATGATCGTGGCGGTCAGCCGGTTTTTCCGCGATGTCAGGGGCAATGTCAAGCTGCTGCTGCCCATCGGCCTGGGCGCGTGCGTCGGGGTGCTGGCCATGAGCAATCTGATGCGCTATTTGATGGCCCGCTATGCGGGGCCGGTGCTGCTGCTCTTTATCGGCCTGGTGGCGGGTAGCACGCCCGCCCTGGTCAAAGAGGGCAGCCGAGACGGCTTTTCCAAGAGCTACCTGTGGGCGTTTGCCGCGGGCGCGGCGCTCCTGGGCGCCTTTGCGCTATTGGAACGCGCTGCGCCCCCGCGCGCGCAAGGCGGGCAGCTCTCCTTTGCAGAGGGACTGCTCTGCGGCGGCATCCTCTCGGTGGGCGTGGTGATCCCGGGGGTGAGCACATCGTTTCTGCTGATCTACATGGGCATGTACGCCCCGTTTATGGCGGCCATCTCCGCGCTGCAAATCTGGACGCTTGTGCCCATCGCGCTGGGTTTTGGCGCGGTGAGCCTGGCGCTAGTACACGCGGTGCGTCTGCTCTTTGCCCGCGCCCGCGCCTACGCCTACTTTGCGGTGCTGGGCTTTACCGCAGGATCGGTGGTGCTGATGCTATGGATGATCGCGGCGCAGGGCTTTGCCTGGTGGCACCTGGTGTTTCTGCTGGCGGGGCTGGGCGTGATGGCGCTGCAGCAGCGCCGCGCGGATCATGCCCATAAAAAGACGAAATCAATGTAAACCAAAGTGCGAAGTTGACGATCAGAGGGACGCCTGCCATGCGTGGCAACCGTCCCTTTTTTGTTTGTGAATGAACGCTTTTGGGCAGCGCTTTGCAGAAGCATGGAAAAATGTGTCGCGCCATATCCTTTATGCAATCTTTATGCTATGATGTGTTTATTAATGGCATCTTAATGCGCACAAATTTATGGAAAGGCATCTTGTCACATGAAGATCGTTATTGTAGGCGATGGCAAGGTGGGCAGCACGCTCGCACAGCAACTCTCGCAGGAGATGCACGACATCGTGGTCATCGACAACGACGCAGGCGCGCTCAACCACAGCATCGATCAGATGGACGTCATGGGCATTGTGGGCAACGGCGCCTCCTATGCGGTGCAGCAGGAGGCGGGCGTGGACAGGGCCGATGTGCTGATTGCCGCCACCTCCTCGGACGAGCGCAACCTGATCTGCTGCATGGTGGCCAAGAACCTGGGGGCCAAGCGCACCATCGCGCGCGTGCGCAATCCGGAGTACTCCCAGCAGATGCATCTGCTCAAAGAGGAGCTCGGGCTGTCGCTGTGCATCAATCCGGAGCTTGCGGCCGCAGGGGAAATCTCGCGCATACTGCGCTGCCCGGCGGCGACAAAAATTCACCCCTTTGCGCGCGGCCGCGCGGAGCTGGTGGACTTCAGCATCGATGAAAATAGCCCCCTTGCGGGCATGCCCCTGCATAGGCTTAAGAGCGCCTATAGGTGCGACCTGCTGGTCTGCGCGGTGCTGCGGGGAGAGGAGGTCTTTATTCCCGATGGCGCCTTTGTGCTTGCCGCGCACGACAAGATCAGCGTGGTGGCCGCGCCCCGCCAGGTCAACAGCTTTTTTGACAAAATCAGCCTGGCACGCTACAAGGT
Organism: Maliibacterium massiliense; assembly: GCF_900604345.1. Lineage (GTDB taxonomy): Bacteria > Bacillota > Clostridia > Christensenellales > Maliibacteriaceae > Maliibacterium > Maliibacterium massiliense. The sequence goes on along the minus strand of NZ_LR026983.1, from coordinate 723,780 downwards.
AAAGGACGTGATGATCGCCGGGGGCAGCCGTATCGCCTATTACCTGGCCCGCCAGCTGGGGGAGATGGGCGTGCGGGTGCGCATCATCGACAACGATCCCGCCCGCTGCAGGGAGCTGTGCGAGCTGCTGCCCGATACGCGCGTGCTGCTGGGGGACGCGAGCGACCAGGAGCTGCTGCAGGAGGAGGGTATTGAGCAGATGGACGCCTTTGTCACGCTCACCGGCTACGACGAGGTGAACATCATTCTGTCGATGTACGCCAGCGCCTGCCGCGTGCCCAAGGTCATCACCAAGGTCAACAGCGTGACCTTCCCCGGGCTGATGGAAAAGATCGGCCTGGATATCGTGATATCGCCCAAGGCGCTCACCGCGGACGTCATCGTGGGCTACGTGCGCGCCATGCAGAACTCCGAGGGCAGCGCCATGGAGACGATGTACAAGCTGCTGGGCGGGCGCATGGAGGCGCTGGACTTCCACGTGCGCGCGGGGGATCACCCCATACTGGGCATTCCGCTGAAGGATTTGCACACCAAGGCGCAGACGCTCATCGCGTGCATTGTGCGCGACGGGCGCACCATCATTCCCAACGGCCAGACCACCATCGAAAAAGGGGACCACGTCATTCTTCTTACGGGCAACGGCATGTTGCGCAACCTGAAGGACGTATTGGCATAGGCGTATGAATTATAAAGCTGTGTTGCATATCTTGGGCCGCATCCTGCTCATCGAGGCGGTGCTGCTGTTGCTGCCGGTGCTGGTGGGGCTGCTCTATGGCGAGAGCGTCATATACTTCCTCTGCACCATCTGCGTCCTGCTGGCCGCCGCCGCGCTGTGTGTGCTGCCCAGGCATGAGGGCGGGCAGATTTACGCGCGCGAGGGGTTTGTGATCGTGGCGCTCTCGTGGGTGTGCATGTCCCTGGCGGGCGCGCTGCCCTTCTATCTATCGGGGTATATCCCCTCGTTTGTGGACGCCTTCTTTGAGACGGTCAGCGGCTTTACCACCACCGGGGCCAGCATCCTGACTGACGTGGAGGCGCTGCCCCACGGGCTGCTTTTCTGGCGCAGTTTTACCCACTGGATCGGTGGCATGGGCGTGCTGGTGTTCGTCATGGCCATCATGCCCATGGCCAAGGTACGCAGCGTGCACATCATGCGCGCGGAGGTGCCCGGCCCCACCAAGAGCAAGCTCGTGCCCCGCATGAAGTCTACGGCCATGATTCTCTACGGTATTTATATCCTGCTGACGGTGATGGAGATCATCTTCCTTCTGTGCGGCGGCATGCCCCTGTTTGACGCGCTTGTGCACGCCTTCGGCACCGCGGGCACGGGCGGGTTCGGCATCAAAAACCTGTCGATCGGCTATTACGACTCCGCCTACATCGAGGTGGTGGTGGGCGCGTTCATGATCCTGTTCGGCATCAACTTCAACCTGTACTACCTGCTTCTATTGGGCAATATCCGCAGCATTTTAAAAAACGAGGAGCTGCGCTGGTATTTGGGCATCATCCTGGCGGCCATCATCGTCATCACCATCAACGTGCTGCAGCTCTTTGGCGATTGGGGCACGTCGCTGCGCCACGCGTTTTTCCAGGTCAGCTCCATTGTGACCACCACAGGCTTTTCCACCACGGATTTTCAGCTGTGGCCCAGCCTGTCGCGCAGCATCCTGGTGGTGCTGATGCTCATCGGCGCCTGTGCGGGCAGCACGGCAGGCGGCATCAAGGTTTCCCGTCTGGTGATTGCCTTTAAGTCCGCCCGCCGCGAGATCAAACACCTGCTGCACCCCCACGCGGTGGACGTGGTCAAGGTAAACGGCGCGACCGTGGATGAGAACGTGGTGCGCGCAACCGGCGTGTTCATCTGCAGCTACCTGGGCATTATCCTGATCTCCACGCTGATCACCTGCGTCAACGGTTACGATCTGGAGACATCCACCACCGCGGTGATCTCCTGCATCAGCAACATCGGCCCCGGGCTGGGGCTGGTGGGGCCGATGAGCAATTTTTCTCTCTTCTCGCCGCTGGTAAAGCTGCTGCTGAGCCTCAACATGCTGCTGGGCAGGCTGGAGCTCTATCCCATGCTGCTGCTGTTTGCCCCCTCTACCTGGCGCAAGCGCGCGTAAAGAGCATCAAGGCGCCCTGGAACACGTGCGTTCCAGGGCTTTTTTTACCAGGGAAACGCGTGGCGGCCCCATGGTATAATAGAAATACCGATGCAATTATGATACAACCACGCGCTATGATGCGGGTATCAATACAGGCAAGACGGGTAGGGGAGCATATGGTACAGATTTTGATTGTTGAGGACGAGCAGGCGATCTCTGAGCTGATCCGCATGAACCTGACGCGCTGCGGCTACAGCTGCACGTGCGCGCTGGACGGCATCCGCGCGGCGGACCTGCTTGCAGAAAACCGCTACGACCTGGTGCTGCTGGACGTGATGCTGCCTGGCGTGGACGGCTACGAGCTGATGGAATATATCCGCCCCATGGACATGCCAGTGATCTTTATCACGGCCAAGGGGTCGGTGGCGGACCGCGTGCACGGCCTGCAACTGGGCGCGGATGATTACCTGGTCAAGCCCTTTGAGGTGGTGGAGCTGCTTGCGCGCGTGGAGGCGGTGCTGCGTCGCTACAACAAGAGCGAAAAGAAGCTGGAAGTGGCCGATGTGGTGATCGACACCCAGTCGCGCATCGTGCAGAAGGGTGAGCAGCGCATCAACCTCACAAAAAAGGAATACGAGCTGCTGCTGCTTTTTGTGCGCAACAAAAACATCGCGCTGTTTCGCGAGACGATCTTTGAGCGGGTGTGGCAGAGCGAATACATGGGCGACACCCGCACGGTGGACCTGCACGTGCAGCGCCTGCGCCGCAAGATGGGCTGGGAGCACCGCATTGTCTCGGTCTACAAGGTGGGTTACAGGCTGGAAGTGTAACGCATGAAGTTTTCGTGGAAGGTATTCATATCCACACTATTGATGGTTGCGGCGGCATTTGCCTGCGGGGCCTTTTTTCTGATTGATTCCATGTTCGCCGCGTCGCTGGAGACGGAGGCCAACCGCGCCCTGCAGGAAAACCAGCTGATGCAGCTGGCCTACGAGACGGGCGTGATGAACTACACCATCCAGGGCAACGCGCCCTCCGACGAGGTGCTGCGCAACGTGGCCGAACAGATCGGGCGCGATGGGCGGATGCTGGCCGTGCGCAAAAATGAGGGCGGCGCCATCTACGACAACATCACTGTGGAGATGGGCGATGCGCTGACCGAACGGGTGCGCGACTACCCGGGCGCGCGCATTTACCGCTTTGCACAGGTGGAGGGGACGTACGCGGTGCAGGTGGCCACCCAGCTGCAGCTGGAGACCAGCGCGCCGGTGCTGCTGGAGACGGCGCGCGACGTATCGGGCGTGTTTGCCCAGCGCAGCGCACTCTATGCGCAGTACCGCTTGCTCAGCATCGCGATCTTCAGCGCGTGCGCCATTGTCATGGCGGGCATCTCGCTGTGGATGACGCGGCCCCTGCGCAGGCTTTCGGCCACCACGCGCAGCATTGCGGAGGGCCACTACGGCCAGCGCGCGGCAGTGCGCAGCCACGACGAGATCGGCGCCTTCAGCGAAAGCTTCAATAAAATGGCGGACGCGCTGGAGGATAAGATGGTTGAGCTGGAGCGGGTGGCGCGCCAGCGTGAGGACTTTGTAGCCAGCTTTGCACACGAGCTCAAGACGCCGCTGACTGCCATCATCGGCTATGCGGACATGCTGCGCAGCCAGGAGATGAGCCTGGAGCAGTCCTTTACTGCGGCCAGCTACATTTTCAGCGAAGGCAAGCGGCTGGAATCGCTCTCGTTGAAGCTGCTGGATCTGATCGTGCTGCGCAAGCAGGATTACACCCTGCGCCGCGCCAACGGGCGCATCCTGCTGGAGGATATCGCGGGCCTGCTCGCGCCGGCGGTGGCGGAGTATGGCATGCTGCTGCGCGTGGAGGCGGACGATGCGGTGATCAGCGTGGAGAGCGATTTGATCAAAACCCTGCTGGTCAATCTGGTGGACAACGCCCGCAAGGCGTCGCGCCCGGGCGATGAAATCCTACTGTTCGGCCGCTTTTACGGCCACAGCTATGTGATGGGCGTCACGGACCACGGCTACGGCATCCCGCCGGAGGAACTGGATAAGATCACCGAGGCGTTTTACATGGTGGATAAATCACGCGCGCGGGCGCAGAACGGCGCGGGGCTGGGCCTGGCGCTGTGCCAGAGCATCGCGCAGCTGCACGAGGCGCATTTGCAGTTTGAAAGCCAGGTGGGCGTGGGCACTACGGTGACGCTGCCGCTGGAGGCAACGGCCGTGCAGCAGGCGCAGGAGGAGGATGGCGATGAGGCTTAGAAAGCGCCACCGCAAGCGCACAGGATTGTGGCGCTACATCGTAAGCGGCCTGCTGGCACTGGGCGTGGCGGCGGTGAGCCTATTTGCGCCCTCCTATCTGGCCGAGGCTAAGGACGCACAGCTGCTGGGGCGTATCCAGGTGGCGGACGACACCTACCGCGCCTACCAGTACGCCACCTCCAGCGAGGACCGTATGCGCATGATCGTGGAGGCGCAGATGGGCAGCGAGGATTACACCATGGATTTTGACAGCGAGCGCCTGCCGCGTGAGCGTGAGCTGACCGAGGAGGAGGCCCGCGAGGTTTTCATGCGCGATTGGCAGGCGATCCTCAACCTGCTTGGCGTCTCGTGGGAGGGCAGCGACCTCAAAGCGGAAAACACAGCAATTTCCATGGAGATGTTTACCGTGCGGGAGAACCGCAACAACCTGGACGCCGCGTACTGGATGCTGCAGGGAAAACAGGAAAGCGGCCTGAACTTCTATGCGGTACTTGACAGCGTGACGGGCAAGGTGTATATGTTGAACGCGGATTACGACAGCAGCAAGGTGCACGAAGGAAGCGATACCACACTGGAGACGATCACCGCGTTTGTGCAGCAGTATTATGAGGCTGAGGGTGTGGACTATTTCAATGTAGACGAGAAGAACGATCTCTATCAGCTATACCTGCATATCAACAACAACGCGTACGTGCTGACCATACACTTCTCTGCGGAAAAAGGGTTTCTGGCCTATAACCTGCGCGCTGCCCAGTACGCTGCGGCGATGGGGTACGGTGTAGACGGTACGACCGAGCCCAAATGGTGAGCGCGCGTCCATACAAAAAGCGGCCGAGAGCAGATTGCTCTCGGCCGCTTTCTTTTGATGCGTGCTTACGCGCGCTTACCGAGCGCCTGGTTGAGCATCGCAATGATGTCTGCAAGCTGCGCCTCGGAAATATCGGGCACAAAGCTGCGCACGGCGCGCAAGGGCAGGTCCCGCACCGAGGTCAGCAGCATCTGGCGCGTGCCCGCGCCCAGCGCGTCCTTTCCATCGGGCACGGGTGGCATGAAGGACTGCACCAGCTGCGCGGTGATGGGGCCGGTGACGGGATGCGCAAGCAGATCGCCCACCACGCTATTTTGGTCCACTGTCATCGGCGGCGGGCACGCGGGGCACACCTGCACCTGGGCGCGCAGCGCGATATCGCGTGAGGAGCGGCCTATGCGGATTTCAAAAGCCCCCTGGGGCACCGCCCAGTCGTCCAGGGCCACGTCGTAATAGGCGAAGTCCCGTTTGGTAAGGGCAAAGCGCACATCCGTCTGCTCCCCGGGCGCCAGGTCCACCTTGGCAAAGCCGCGCAGCGCCTGCTCGGGCGTGACCACACGGCCGGCTGCGTCGTGCACATAGAGCTGCACGATCTCCTTGCCGGCGCGCGCCCCCGCGTTTTGCACGCGCAGCGTTACCTGCAGCGCATCTTCGTCGGTGATAGCCCCAGCGCTTAAGCGCAGGTCGCTGTAGGCAAAGCTGGTGTAGGAGAGCCCGTGCCCAAAGGGGAAGCGCACCGGCATGCGGCGGCTGTCGTAGTAGCGGTAGCCCACAAACACCCCCTCGCGGTAATCCGCCTGGTCGCCCGCGCCGGGGAAGTCCAGGTAGGAGGGGGTGTCCTCCAGGCGCAGCGGGAAGCTTTCGGCCAGCTTGGCGCAGGGGTTTGCCTCGCCAAGCAGGATATCCGCCACCGCGCCACCCACCTGCTGGCCTCCCAGATACGCCTCCACGATGCCGGCGACATCATCCGCCCAGGGCATCTCGACGGGCGCACCGTTGTGCAGCACCACCACCAGATGGGGCTGCACCTCGGCAAGGCGTGCGATGAGCGCGTTCTGGTTTTCGGGCAGGCGCATGTGCGCGCGGTCGTATCCCTCGGACTCCCACGCGTCGGGTAGGCCGGCAAACACCACGGCCGCGTCCGCGGCCGCGGCGCAGGCAAGTGCCTGCTGCGTCAGCGTTTCATCCGGCAGCTGGGTATCCAGCGCAAAGCCCTCTGCATAATCGATGCGCGCGCCCAGCGCCTCCAGCGCGCCCGCGGCGTCGCATATTGCAGAGGCGTGGATGTGGGAGCTGCCGCCCCCCTGGTAGCGCGGCGCGCGCGCAAAGGGGCCGATGCAGGCGATGCGCCCGCTGCGTTCAAAGGGCAGGATGCCGCCCTCGTTTTTGAGCAGCACGATGCATTCGCGCGCCAGCGCGCGCGCAAGGGCGCTGTCGCGCGCCCGGTCGAACACCGCGGCCGGCCTGCGCACTTCAACGCTGCGCGCCACCATGCTGAGGATGCGCCGCACCGCGCAATCCAGCACTGCCTCGTCCAGGCGCCCCTCGCGCACGGCGTCCACGATTTTTTGGTCGTTGGCGCCCCCGCTTGCGGGCATCTCCAGGTCCTGCCCGGCGGCGAGGCCCGCCACGCGGTCGCTGCACGCGCCCCAGTCGGTGACCACCAGGCCTTCAAAGCCCCAGTCCTTGCGCAGGATGTCCTCCAGCAGCCATTTGTTTTCCGATGCGTACACGCCGTTGACGCGGTTGTAGGCGGCCATCACGCTCCAGGGCTGCGCCTCTTTGACAGCGGTTTCAAAGGGGGCAAGGTAGATCTCGCGCAATGTGCGCGCATCCACGTTGGCTGATACGCTCATGCGCCGGTGCTCCTGGTTGTTGACGGCAAAGTGCTTGAGGCTGGCGCCCACGCCCTGGGACTGCAGGCCTTGGATGTAAGCCGCGGCCAGTTCGCCAGCCAGGTAGGGGTCCTCACTGAAATACTCAAAGTTGCGCCCGCACAGCGGCGAGCGCTTGATGTTGACCGCGGGCCCGAGCAGCATGGCTACGCCCTCGGCCTGGCATTGTGCGCCCAGCGTCTGGCCCAGGGTGCGCACAAGGTCGCGGTCAAACGAACAGGCAAGGCCCGCCGCGGTGGGAAAGCAGACCGCTTCCACGCTCTGGCCCATGCCCAGGTGGTCTGACGCGCCGATCTGCTTGCGCAGGCCGTGGGGGCCGTCGGCCATCATTACCGCAGGGATGCCCAAACGCGCGACAGCTTTGGTGTGCCAGAAATCTCCGCCGGAGCAGAGGCTGGCCTTTTCCTCCAGCGTCATGCGCCGGATGCATGCTTCGATATCCATAGACACCTCCCGTTACTTGGTTTGAACAAACAAAAAATATGCCGATCCTGTATCTACTTTCTATTGTAGGGCGCGCCGGGCAAGAACACAACAAAAAACAGACGCGCAAAACCGCAGGCCGCGCCGCCGCCTTCGCTGCCTGCGCGGCACGATATTGCGCCTTGCCAAGGCGCGGGCGGACATGCTATGGTAACGATAGCAATGCATTTTCTACAAAATATCTGTCAATCAGGGAGGGCGTTTTCGCGTGGAAACGACGGCAAAAAAGGGCAACGGATGGGCGTTGCTCCCCATCGGCGTGTTTTTGCTCATCTTTATCGGCATGGGCATCGCGCTCAACGACTTCTACGGCATGCCCGCCATTGTGGGCTTTCTGGTGGCGCTGCTGGTGGCGTTTTTGCAAAACCGCAAGCTAAAGTTTGGGCAGAAGCTTGCGGTGATCGCCCGAGGGGTGGGCGATGAGAACATCATCACCATGTGCCTGATCTTCCTTGTGGCGGGCGGCTTTTCCGGCGCCATCAAGGCGGCCGGTGGCGCGGATAGCACCGTCAACTTCGGCCTGTCCATCCTGCCTGCCAACATGGCGGTGGTGGGCGTGTTTGTCATCGGCTGCTTTATCTCGCTGTCCATGGGCACGAGCGTGGGCACCATCGCGGCGCTGGCGCCCATTGCGGTGGAAATCAGCCAGAAGACGGGCATCCCCATGGCCATCTGCATCGCTGCGGTGGTGTGCGGCGCGATGTTTGGCGACAACCTTTCCATGATCTCGGATACCACCATCGCGGCGGTGCGCACACAGGGCTGCGAGATGAAGGACAAGTTTAAGGCGAATTTTCTCATCGTGCTGCCCGCGGCGCTCATCACGGCGGTCATCTTCTTTCTGCTGACGATGAACACCGCGTTCGTCGTACCGGGCGATTTAAGCTACAACGTCTGGAAGATCATACCCTACCTGATCGTGCTGGTGGGCGCGTTGATCGGCTTTAACGTGTTTCTGGTGCTGATCGCGGGCATCGTCGCCTCGCTGGTGGTGGGCGTATGCACGGGCGCCATCCTGCCCGCGCAGCTATTTAGCGTGGTGGGGGACGGCGTCGCCGGCATGTACGATATTACAGTGATCTCCATCGTGGTGGCATGCATCGTGGCCCTGGTGAAGGAAAACGGGGGTATCCAGTTCATCCTGGATCTCATCCACCGGCACATCAAGGGGAAAAAGGGCGGCCAGCTGGGCATCGCGGCGCTGGCCTCGGCGGTGGATATGGCCACGGCCAACAATACCGTGGCCATCGTGATGGCAGGCCCCATCGCCAAGGATATCAGCGGGCAGTTTGGCATTTCGCCCATCCGCTCGGCGTCGCTGCTGGATATCTTTACCTCCGTCTTCCAGGGGGTGATTCCCTACGGCGCGCAGATGCTCACCGCGGCGGGGTATGGCATGCTCTCGCCGGTGGCCATCCTGCCCTTTATGTTCTATCCGGCGCTCATGGCGGTAAGCGCGCTGTGCTTTATTTTGATCCCGCGCGGCAAAAAGAAATCCCGCGTCGCCTGACGCTTCCGTGCAAAAAGAATAGATGCGAACCGGCCGCGCGTATGCGCGGCCGGTTCTTTTCGTACAGGATTGCGGTATTTGGCGGCGTTACGCCCTGCGCGTCTCCCCGCCGCGCCCCATGGCCCGGTTGATGAGGGAAACCATACAGGTAATCAGCAGGATGCCCACGCCGGAGATGACGAACCATGCGTGCACGCCCACCTGCTCGGCGATGGGGCTGCTGACGAGCAGCCCCAGGGGCATGGACAGGGAGCCGACCAGCCCCAACAGCGAGAATGCGCGGCCCATCTTATCCGGCGCGATGGTCTCCTGCATATAGGCGGTCAGCGGGATGGCGGGCACATTGCTAAACGCGCCCAGGCAGGCGCAGGCAACCGCAAAGACAACCCAGCCCGTAAAGGCGGGCGGGGTCAGGCCGCCGATTATGGTGGCGGCGCCCATACCCAACAGCCCGATGTAGGAGACCGCAAGCTTGTGTTTAACCTTCAATACGCTGCCAAAGAGGAGCGCTGTGAACATCATGCCCGCGGCGTAGGCGATCTCCACAATACTGCCGTGCAGCGCCGAGAGCCTGAAATAGCTGCTGGTCATCAGGGGATAGAAGGAGGAGAGCGGCGCAAAGAAAAACATGCACAGGGCCTGCGCAATGACGATGAGCAGCAGGCGCCTGTCCGCCTTGAAAATCTGCAGGCCCTGCTTAAACTGCGTAAAAAAGCCAGGGTCTTTGGCCTCTGTGCAGGGCAGGCGCGGGATCTTCACCACCGCAAGGGCGGCGCTTGCAAAAGCCGCACCCAGCACATCCGTCAGCAAAATGACGGGCATGGGCACAGCCGCGTAGAGGGCGGCGCCGATGACGGGCCCCAAAATGAACGAGCCCGAGGTCATCAGCTGCATCCAGCCGTTGACTCGCACCAGATCGTCGGGCGGCACCAGCTGGGGGATGATCGACTGAATCGCGGGCTGGTGGAACGTGTTGCCCACGCCGCGCAGGCCCAGCACGACAAGAACGCTCCAGATGGGCAGATCAAAAAAGTGCAGGGCGACTGCGTAGAGCAGCGCCAGCGCGCCCATGGACATATCGGCCGCAATGCAGATGCTTTTGCGGTTGTATTTATCCGCCGCCACGCCCGCAAAGGGGCTTAGCAGCGTCATGGGCAGGAAGGCGACCAGACCCGCCAGGCCCATGATCATCGGCGAACCCGTCTTTTCCGCCAGCCACCAGATCAGCGCGAACTGCACGCCCGAGCTGCCGATGAGAGAGACTGCCTGTCCCAGTGCGATGATCAAAAATGTCCGTTTCCATCGGTTTTCTTTTGCCATGTGTATTCTCCTTGTTTATGCGGTCCCTGGCATGAGCGGCGCACCACAAAAGCGGATGCCTCTCATCCAAATAGAGGCATCCGCTTCACTTGCCGTGCATAACAAGGCCCGCGCGCGTGCGCGGGTAAGGCGGCAGACAAACTGTGCCCGATCCCCATTCGCAAAACAAGTGCAACAAAAAAGCCTCTCTTTGGCGGAGTCGTCTTTGGTTGCACAGTTTTAGCGAATGGACATCAAAGCACCGCCTTTCACAAAAGATAGTGAAGCTGATTATAGCAAACGCGCCAGCGCAGCGCAAGTGTTTTTTGTTACAATGCAGTAAATGCGCTGCGTGCGCGGGCGCAGGTGGCCCCACGCCGCTGTTTTTGAAGGCAAGCATACGTCTTTTGTTGTGCCATACAGAAAAAAGCATTGGAAAAGGGAATGTTTTTATGTAAACGTGAGAGGCAGATAGAGAAGGTGTCTTGGCATCTTCCGCGTAGGAAATGGAACCCTCATAGCGCGCCCAAAGCTTGCGACAACAGCGTATCGCCGCAAGGGTGTCTGCATGAGAACAGCACAGGCCTGTTGTTGCCCTTTTACATGTGGAGGGGACGAATGTATCGGCGGCTTTCGTAAAAAAGCCGCTGCGAGCGATACTTTGCCTGCGGCGGGGAGGCAGGATATGACGATATGGACACTTCGGTTCGGGCAACAAAAATATCGCAATCCACTGCAGTGAACTGCGATATTGGGTGCAGCGTCACGCTGCTACATCAGGCGGTTAAAACCGATGTTGCGCTTAATGGGAGGGCGTTTCTGCCCGCAAACGGTTGGCGGCGGCTGCGCGCCGCGGCGAGGGCGTTTACAACCGAACAGGTGAGCCAAGCGTGACTTTTTGCGAAAGAGGAGGAGCAAGGAAGCGGGCGGATGACGTTTTTTACAAAAAAAGCGTCGGAGCAAAGCGGACTTTGCTCCGACGTGGCGGAGGAGGTGGGATTCGAACCCACGTGACGCTCTCACGTCAACCCGATTTCGAGTCGGGGCCGTTACAACCACTTCGATACTCCTCCAGATACGCTTGCCTGGCGCTGGGCCAAGCAAGCGTTATGATAGCATAATCTGTCGGTGAAATCAAGCGGTTTCTTACACCTGCTGCATCACGCGAGCGAAAAACTGCACCATGCGCGCCATGCCATCTGCGGGCACACGCTCGTTGTTGGCATGCACGCGGCTAAGCGCGTCGCCAAATGCGTAGTAGGGGCTAAAGCGCATCACGCAATCGGACAGGCCGCACATCTGGCGCGCGTCGGATGCCGCCATCATCAGGTAGGGGATCGCGTCCACGTCGGGGAACACGTCCTGCACGCTGCGCCGCACGATCTTAAAGCCCATTTCCGAGGCGTCGGACACGGGCGAGGGGTTGTGCCCCTGGGTGGCCTTTACCTCCACGCGCGCGTCCCCGATCACCTGGCGGATGTGCGCCTCCACCGATGCCACCGTATCCCCCGGGGCGATGCGGCAGTTGATGTTGGCACTGGCTACCTGCGGCAGCACATTGGGCGCGGGGGAGCCCTGCGCGAGGGTAGGCGCGGTGGTGGTGCGCACCATGGCGTTGGTGGTGGGCGAGCCGGAGAGCACCTTGGCGACCAGCGGCGCGAACAGCCACAGGTTGGCCATCAGCATCTTGCGGGCAAAGCCCATGCGCGGGCCGGCGAAGGCGAACATCTGGCGCACCGCGGGGGAGAGCACCGCCCGCATGGGGTGGCGCTGCACCTGGTCGATGGCGCGGGCCATCACGCCCACAGCCGTCTGCCTGGGGGGCATGGAGGCGTGGCCGCCGCCCGCCTGGGTGGTCAGCTGCACGTTGCACATGCCCTTTTCCGACATGCCGATCACCGCCAGCACGCCGTCGACGCCCACCTGCTTGCCCTCCACGATGGCGCCGCCCTCATCCAGCACAAAGGCAAAGCGGATGTTGCGCTGCTCCAGCACCTTTTTGACCTCGGCTGCGCCGTCCTGGCCGTCGATCTCCTCGTCGTGCCCCAGCGAGATGTAGACGTCGCGCTGAGGGGTGAAATCCTGCGCAAGCAGCGCCTCGGCCGCCTCCAGCACCGCGATCAAGTGGCTCTTCATGTCCATGGCGCCGCGGCCCCAGATGTAGCCGTCCGCCACATCCCCCGCAAAGGGATCATGCTCCCATGTATCGCGGGTGGCCTCGTCGATGGGCACCACGTCCTGGTGCGCCATAAAGAGCACGGGCGGCTTGCCCGCGTCTTTGCCCTTCCAGCGGTAGAGCAGGCTGTAGCCGTTTACAACCTCCCGCTCCAGGCGCGCGTGCACCAGCGGATAGCGCTCGGCCAGGTACTTATGGAACGCGTCAAACTGGGTATAATCAATGCGGGCGTGGTCGGTGTAGGAAATGGTTTTGTAGGTGACGGCGCGCGCGAGGCTCTCCACCACGCGGTCGTTGTCCACATCGACGAGGGGCTGATCACACGGCGCAATGCCGGAGAGCTCCGGCGCCTTGAAGGTGAAGGTGCGCACCAGCAGCACGGTGACGAGCAGCGCGAGCGCTGCCAGAAGGATCCATAACCACAGCATATACAGAGAACCTCCTTGTCAAAATTAAAGCTTGATTAAAGCTTGGCGTCCTTGACCCAGCCTTTTTTATAGAGGATGCGCGAGGCGCCGATGGTGGCAAGCACCGAGATGGGGATCAGCACGCCGATGTTGGCGCTGGGCGCGATCTGGAAGATGATCACCATCAATATGACGGGCACGATGGCCAGCTTGGGGTTTTTGGAGATGATCTGGTAGCCCAGCGCGCCAAAGAGCGCGGGTAACACGTTGTCAAACGCGGGCTTGAGCACCGGCGAATTGAGAATGGGCTGCAGCGGCACGATCAGCATTACGCCCAGCGCGATAATCACTGTGGTCACGATGGAGGAGGCGGAGATGGCCAGCGTGGAGACGATCTCGCCCTCGGGGGTGCCCGGGCCGGCTTTGGCGATGTCCATGGCCATGGAGGCGCAGGGAATCTTTAGATTGGTCAGATTGCCGGTGACGAACACCAGATAGGAGGCGCCGCTGCCAAGCATGGGCGCGTACGTCATAAACTCCACGATCGCGATGGGCAGGTACACCGCAACCACGCTCAAAAGGCCGCTTGCAAGCGCGCCGATGGGGGGCCACAGGTTGTAGCGCAGGGAGATGCCTGCAGGCACCATAAACATCACCAGCAGCGCCAATATGCACCACACGCGCCCCACGCGGTGGGTCGCCATTTCATAGGGATCTTGGATCACGGTTTTTTGTACAGACTTTTTTGCCATGATAAGCGCACCTCCTTTAACCGAGCCAGGTCGTCAGCGGGATGGACAGGGCCATGGCGCACACCATGGAGATGGACAGCGCAAAGGAGCCCACCCATTCAAATTTTTTGACCTTGCTCAAGCGCTCCAGCAGGAACATCAGCAGCGCGGCCACCACCATGGTGATGATGCCCACCCAGCCGGAGGCCAGGCCCTGGCCCAGGAACGCACACACCATGCCCATAAACAGGGAGGCGAACAGGATCGTGCCCCAGGCATTGTCCTTCTGCTGGATTTTTTTGACGCCGCCCTGAACCTTGGGCATCAAAAAGATGCAGCAGAGCAGGCCCCAGATGATGCCGATGGTCATGATCCACGCCGCGCCGGCGAAGCCCTGGGCGTTGAAGCTTGCATCCGCGATGCCCAGCGGCGCGCCCATGCCCTTGGCGGCCAGATCCGCGGCGATCAGCTCGTAGGAGACCGATCCGACGATGGACAGACGCACCCACGGCAGAGGCAGGCCCAGCGCCTTGACCATGGTCAAAAGGCCGATCAGGATGGGGATCGAGGGGACGATGCTGAAGATGGCGGCGGAGCGGATGACACGCTTCATGGATTTTTTCTCCATGCCCATGGCAAGCCCCTTGCGGTAGGCCCGTACGCCGAAGAACAGCGACTGCGCGATCACAAACACGCAGACGATGCCCGCCAGCACGAACAGAAACGGGCTGTTGATAACACTCGATAGTTCTGGCATGCGAAAAGACACCTCTCTTTTTTGATAGCATTTGCTTTGTATTGGGGTGTTTCCACAGAGTATAGCCGCACGCGCACAAAAAACCATGTAGAAGAAAAGTCCCGACAAAAAATATCCCGTGTGCGCTGCATGTGCGGTATAATGTAGAAGATTGTATTTATTCTATCATTGTCCGCGGGGGCATTCAAGGCGTAAAGGGGGAAAGGATGATGGACAAACCGCGCTTGGGCATCACCATGGGGGACGCGGCGGGCATCGGTCCGGAGATCATTGTGCGGGCGCTGGAGCAGCCGTGCGTGTGGGAGGCGTGCCATCCGGTGGTGGTGGCGGACGCCCGCGCGATGGCGCGGGCGCTTGCGCAGACAGGCAGCGCGCTTGCCATGGTGACGGCGGACGCGCCAAAGGACCTTGTCTACGTACCGGGCACGCTGCCGGTGGCAGATATCGCCTGCTTTGATGAGGGGCTGCCCGCGCAAGGGGTGGTCAGCGCCCGCGCGGGCGCGGGCGCGTACAGCGCCATCGCCCATGCGATCGATTGGGCGCTTTCAGGCGCGCTGGATGCGTGCGTCACCGCGCCGCTCAACAAGCAGGCGCTGCACGCATCGGGCTGCCCCTACCCGGGGCACACGGAGATCTTCACCGCGCTGTGCCACGCGCAGGATACGTGCATGATGCTGGCCGAGGGACAATTGCGCGTGGCGCACGTCTCCACGCACAGGTCGCTTCGCGCGGCGTGCGACGCGGTGCAAAAGGCGCGCGTGGTGCGCGTGGCCGAGCTGCTTTTTGATGCCTGCCGCGCGCTGGGCGTCTCCCATCCCCATCTGGCGGTGGCGGGGCTCAACCCCCACGCGGGGGAGGACGGCCTGTTCGGGGATGAGGAGATCAAACAGATCGCGCCGGCCGTGGCCGCATTGCGGGCAGGGGGCATGGACGTGGAGGGCCCCATCCCGCCCGATACGGTGTTTGCCGCGGCGCTGGGGGGAAAGTACGACGGCGTGGTGGCGATGTACCACGACCAGGGGCACATTCCCGTCAAGGTGGCGGGGTTCACCTACGATCAGGCGGCCGGCGGCTTTGGCGGGGTGCGCGGGGTGAACATTACCCTTGGTTTGCCCATCATCCGCACGAGCGTGGACCACGGCACCGCCTTTGACGTGGCGGGTAAAGGGGTGGCCTCCAGCGAGAGCCTGGTGGAGGCTATCGGCTACGCCGCGCGCATGGCGGCTTGCAAAGCGCAGGTAAAACCGATAGAATAAAGAGAATAATGGGCCGGAGTATACATATTTTGGTACCTATCAGAGGAGAATGAAATTTGGAACAAACTGCATCCCGCAAAAACTTTGCGGTGCTCATCGATATGGAGAACGCCGGCGGCAAACGCTCGGCGCTGGAGACCATCATCGAGACGCTGAAAATCCGCGGCAATATCCTCATCGGCCGCGTCTACGGCTACAGCGACCGCTATGCGGAGCTCAAAGAGGTGTTGCTGTCCAACACCTTTACAGCCATCCCGTCTCTGCGCTACGGCACCAGCCAGAAAAACAGCCTGGATATCCAGCTGGTGGTGGACGCGCTGGAGGTGGCCTACACCAACCCATTGATCGACTGCTTCTGCATCGTATCGGGCGACAGCGACTTTACCCCCCTTGTGGGCAGGCTCAAATCCATGGGCAAGTACGTGCTGGGCATCAGCCGCAGCGAGTGCGCGTCCACGGTGTTCATCAATGCCTGCAACGAGTTTCTCTTTCTGGAGTCCGTGCGCCAGAAGACGCCCAAGGCGCCCGTGCCCCAGAATGCCGCCGATTCGGACGATGAGGACGAGGCCGAGCTGATGCGCGTCATCGAGACCATCCTGCGCGAGCAGGCGGATACCGACGGCTGGATGCTGGCAAGCGTGCTGAAGGACGTGGTGCTGCGCCTGCGGCCCGACTTTAATGAGAAGGCCTACGGCGAGTCCACCTTCGGGCGGCTGCTGCTTTCGCTGGAAAAAAAGTTCGCCACCATCCGCTGCACCACGGACCACTACAACTTCAAGGTGCGCTACGTGGGCGAGCAGGGCAAGCAGCAGGGCACCCTCAACCGCACCAACTGGATTGCGGGCGTGCAGAGCGTGCTGGACAGGCTCAAGGCGGATGGCTTTGAGCGCGTCAACCCCAGCATCATCAAGGAGGGCGTCTGTGAGGCGTTCCCCGGCTTTGAGGAGCGCGCCATCGGGTACCGCAAATTCAGCGACATGATGAAGGCGCTGGAGCGTGAGAAGCGCATCCGCATCACCACCGACGAGAACATGAACATGCTCGTCACCATCCTCTAGCAGCAGAGACGGCGCGCTTCCCTTCGTTTGAGGGCGCGCAGAAGGATAGAAAGGCAGGCAAGTACGATCATGACAGAGACCATGCATCCCACCAACTTCATTGAAGAGGCGATTGTGGCAGATAACGCCTCGGGCCGCTACGACGGGCGCGTGCAGACGCGCTTTCCACCCGAGCCCAACGGTTACCTGCACATCGGGCATGCCAAGGCGCTCTGCGTGGACTTTGGCACCGCGGAGAAATTTGGCGGCAAGTGCAACCTGCGCTTTGACGACACCAATCCCAGCAAGGAGGATACCGAGTACGTGGACTCCATCATGGGAGACGTCAAATGGCTGGGCTTTGCTTGGGACAAGCTGTGCTACGCGAGCGAATATTTCGAGCAGCTCTACCAGTACGCGCTGGGGCTGATCGAGGCGGGCAAGGCCTTTGTGTGTGACCTTTCGGCCGAACAGATGCGCGCCTACCGCGGTACCCTGACCGAGCCGGGCAAAGAAAGCCCCTATAGGAACCGCAGCGCATCGGAGAACCGCAAACTCTTTGAGGAGATGCGCGCCGGCAAGTACCCCGACGGCTCCCGTGTGCTGCGCGCAAAGATCGACATGGCATCGCCTAATATGAACATGCGCGATCCGGTGCTCTACCGCATCGTGCGCGCGCACCATCACCGCACGGGCGACGAATGGTGCATCTATCCCATGTACGATTTCGCCCACCCGCTGGAGGATGCCATCGAAGGCGTGACCCACTCGCTCTGCTCGCTGGAGTTTGAGGACCATCGGCCCCTCTACGACTGGGTGCTGGAGGCCTGCGGCATCGCGCAGCCCCCCCGCCAGATCGAGTTTGCCCGCCTGAACATCACCCGCACCCCCATGAGCAAGCGCTACCTGCGCCGCCTGGTGGAGGAGGGCAAGGTGGAGGGCTGGGACGACCCGCGCATGCCCACGCTGGCCGGCATGCGCCGCCGCGGCTACACCGCGAGCGCCATCCGGGACTTTTGCAGCCGTGTGGGCGTGGCCAAGGCCAACTCCGAGGTGGACGCAGCGCTGCTGGAGCACTGCATCCGCGAGGACCTCAAGGCCAAGGCGCCCCGCCTGATGGCGGTGCTGCGCCCCGTCAAGGTGGTGCTGGAAAATTATCCTGCGGATAAAGAAGAAATACTGCCGATGGAGAACAATCCGGAAAACCCCGAGATGGGGACGCGCATGGTGTCCTTCTCGCGGGAGCTCTACATTGACCGCGAGGACTTCGCGCTGGACCCGCCCCCCAAGTTCTTCCGCCTGGCCCCCGGACGGGAGGTGCGCCTAAAGGGCGCCTACATCATTAAGTGCGAGGATGTGACGCTCGACGAAGCGGGCCTGGTGCAGGAAATCCGCTGCAGCGTGGATATGGAATCCAAAAGCGGCATGCCAGGTGCGAACCGCAAGGTCAAGGGCACGCTGCACTGGGTAGACGCCCGCACGTGCGTGCCCGCCACAGTGCGCCTCTACGACGCGCTGCTGCGCGACCCCAGCGAATCGGCGGATGCCGACGTGGTGGATCTGTTCAACGAGGATTCCATCGAGGTGCTGGAAAACGCCATGGTGGAGCGGGCGCTGGCCCAGGCCAAGGGGGGGGATACCTTCCAGTTTTTGCGCACAGGCTACTTCTGCGCGGACAGCGTGCATACCAAGCCCGGCGCGCCGGTGTTCAACCGCGTTGTCAACTTAAAGGATACCTGGGCAAAGCTGCAGAAAAAGGGCTGACGCGCCATGCCCGCGGCATAACACAGAGATATGTAAAAAGCACATATAAAATGCCCTGCGTCGCTTCCGTGCGGCGCAGGGCATTTGATTTGGGCTGCGATGGACAAAAAAGAGAACGTCAGCCCCCGCGCCATCTGTACCGCGACAGGGGCGCGCAGGCGAAAAAAACGGACAAAGGGCCTGCGCACAGCGCCTGATCGCCGCATGAGGCGGCGCTGAAAAATGCGCGGAGCGCGCTGGCCTTGCTGCAGGCGGGGCAATCGCCGCCATAAAGCGCGCCAGGCCCCGGCGTGCGTCAAGACGCGCTTGCACGCGCCTGCACAGCGATCACCCCTGTCCAGCGCCGGGCGCGTCCGAGACAGTCACCTGGATGGCCGTACACCTGCCGCTGTTGCAGCTGCTCTCGCACACGCTGCATGCGGCGATGCCCAACCGCGCGTCCATAGCCGCCCGCAGCACCACGCACGCGCCCGCCTTGGAGCGCGGGGCCTCCACGCGGATTTCGCCGTTTGGGAGAACGCGGGTATGCATGAAGATGTTCCAGGGATGAATGATGGGGCGCTGCTCCCCCAGGCTATGGTTGATATTGTCCAGGCAGCTGGCGTGGCCCTCGCCATTGTGATAAAAGAAATCGTACATCTCGCGCCGGCAGCAGGGGTGCAGCAAGTCGTGCGCGCCCACGTCGTCCGCCAGCAGCTGAAACATGGGCCGGTAGCGGTTGGTATAGAGATAATCGCCTACCCTAAGCGCGAGCGACGCGTTGCAGTCGATCGTCACGCCAGTGGAGAGAAATTCATCGGGGTTTCCCAGCGCCTCGGCAAAAAAGTCCGCCACCTGGCCGCCGGATACGTCCGTTACCGTGATCGTCTGCCCTGCCCGCACGTCGATGGCCCGGCCGCTGCAGGGGTCAATGGTATACGTTTGTTGCATGTGTGCAGCTCCCTTCACGCGTCAGTCGTCTGCAAGCAGTGTTTTGAGCATGCGCTGCGGCTGATCCAAAAAGGCGCGCATCAGCTGGTAGTGCTCAGTCTCTGTGTAGGGCACGTGGCGGATGCCGCTCGCCTCCAGCAGCCAGATGTCCGCATCGGGCAGCGTCATCAGCATCGGCGAGTGGGTGGCGATGATAAACTGGCAGCCCTTCTGGGACAGCTGGTGGATGCGGTACAGCAGCGTCATCTGCCGCGCGGGGGAGAGCGCCGCCTCCGGCTCGTCGAGCAGGTAGAGCCCCTGGGGGCCGAAGCGGTGCAGGATCAGCGCCAAAAAACTCTCGCCGTGGCTCTGGGCGTGCAGCGAGCGGCCGCCGTAGCGCTCCAGCAGTCCGGGCGGGCCCTCGGCGTCCAGCCGGTCCACCTCGCTCGCCACGTTGTAGAAGCTCTCCGCGCGCAGGAAAAAGCCGTCCCGCGGCCGGCGCGCCCCCCGCGTTACGCGCAGGGCGCGATACAGGGGAGCGGTGGTGTCGCGCGTGGCAAAGTTGAAGTTGCGCGATCCCCCTTCGGCGTTGAAGCCGCAGTGGCAGGCCAGCGCCTCCAGCAGCGTAGATTTACCGGTGCCGTTTTCCCCCACCAGCAGCGTGACGCGCCTGGTAAACGCGCCCTTGCCCAGATGCCGCACCACGGGCAGGGAAAAGACGTAGCTGTCGGCGTCCTGCGGCGGCGGGGGCAGCGCCTGGACGGCGCGCACAAAAAGGTCGCTTGCAGGCAGGCCCGCCTGCGCTGCGCGCGCCATCAGTACAGGTAGAGGGGCTGGCTCCACGCCTTGCGCCCCGCGTGGTCGATCACCTCTGCGCGCGCGTAGAGCTCGTCGCCGCGCAGGGGCATCTCGGCGCTGGTAATGTACGCGCCCGGCGCTGCCTTGATGTTGCGGCCCCAGTACTCATAGGTGATCAGATGAATCTCGCGCGCCTCGGAGCAGCGCACGGAAAACACGCCGTCCTGCACGCGGATATCGTGGATTTCCGGCCCGTTGGAGGCGTAAAAACGGCCGCTTCGCAGCGCCTGGGCGATGCCCTGGCGGCTGCGCTCGGTGGCTTTGACGCATACCCAGCCGCCCAGCCGGTCATCGTTGAAATGGTGCGCGTCGTCCGCCGCGGTGCAGTACAGGCGCCGGTTGCGGCGCAAAAAGGCATCCCAGTATTGGTCCGCGTAGCCCGCGCACACGTTGTGCTCGGCCGAATGGTTGTAGATCTCCAGCGCATCCAAATGCTGGTAGTGCAGAATCTGCGAGACGTCCCGCCGGCTCCAGCGGGGGTGGGCATAGATGACGAAATGCCCCCGCGCGTGCAGCTCGTCGATTATCTGCTGTACGCCCGCGCCGCTGTAGCGGGGATAGGGTACCACGCGCGCCATGTCGGGATAGCCCCCCTTGTCCGGCTCCACGAGGATGCCCAAAATGTGATCATAGTGGTAGTTCGCAGGGTCGTCAAAATTGACCTCAATGGCGGGCATCACCAGCATCCCGTTTTGCGCGTACTGATCGCCGCGCACATAGAGAAAGTGCTCGGAAAGGGCGATGAAGTCATAGCCCGCCCGCCGGTAGATGTCCACCACCTCCTGCGGGCCCAGCGCGCCGTCGGTGAGGCTGGTGTGGGTGTGCAGGTTGCCCTTGAGAAAGAAGCCCGGCCCTTCAAAGGGCGCCTGGTTGGGCATGCTCGGTTTGCGGTACTGCGGGATATCCATAAAAAGAGCCCTCCTTTTGGCATACGAACGCGGTTGATGTGCCTTTATCATAGCGCAGCGGGGGGCGCGCGCGCAAGGCGCCTAGCGCGCGTTGACAGGGGTTTTGCCCGCGGATATAATGAATAGGCAAAGCAGCACGGTAAAAAAACAAGCGTCCCATCGCCCGGCGTGCCTGCGCGCAAAATGCGTCGCCTGCACTGGAGCCGGAGGGAGTGCCTAAGCCTTCTTCTGGTGCATACCGCAGCGCGTGCAGGGCAAGGCGGGGCGCGCGTCTTTTTTTCAAAGGAGGAAAGCATGATCATGCCTGATACGGTACGCACCCGTTTTGCCCCCAGCCCCACCGGATACCTGCACATCGGCGGCCTGCGCACAGCGCTCTACACCTATCTGTTCGCGCGCAAGGCGGGCGGTAAATTTATCTTGCGCATTGAGGACACCGACCAGCAGCGCCAGGTGGAAGGCGCCACCGAGCTGATCTACCAATCCATGCGCCAGGCGGGCCTGGATTACGACGAGGGCCCGGACGTGGGCGGCGATTACGGCCCCTATATCCAGACCGAGCGGCGGGCGCTGTACAGGCAGTATGCCGAGCAGCTGGTGCGCGCGGGCAAGGCGTACTACTGCTTCTGCACCAAGGAGCGCCTGGACGAACTGCGCGCCGCCTGCGAGGCAAAGGGGGAGACGTTCAAATACGACAAGCACTGCAAGTCTCTGTCTCAAGAGGAGATCCAGCGCCGCATCGACGCGGGCGAGCCCTACGTTATCCGCCAGGATATGCCCACAGAGGGCACCACCACCTTTGAGGACATGGTCTTTGGCAGCGTCACCGTGGAGAACGACACCCTGGACGACGTGGTGCTGCTCAAGAGCGATGGGCTGCCCACCTACAACTTTGCCAACGTGGTGGACGACCACCTGATGCACATCACCCACGTGATGCGCGGTACGGAGTATTTGTCCTCCTCGCCCAAGTACAATCTACTCTACGAGGCGTTCGGCTGGCCCATCCCGCATTACATCCACCTGCCGCCGGTGATGAAGGACACCCACCGGAAGCTCTCCAAGCGCCACGGCGACCCCTCCTTTGAGGATTTGCTGCGCGCGGGCTTTCTCAAGGAGGCGGTGGTCAACTACATCGCGCTGCTGGGGTGGAACCCGGGCACCAACCAGGAGCTTTTCACCAAAGAGGAGCTCATCGAGGCCTTCGATATCAAGGGCATCAACAAAGCCCCCGCGATCTTTGACATGGCTAAGCTCACCTGGTTCAACGCGGCGTATATCCGCAAAATGACCAGGGAGCAGTGGCGCAAGACGGCCATGCCCTACCTTGCACGGGCGCTGGATGTGGATCAGCTGGCCGATGTGGACATGCTGCTGGACATCCTGCAGCCCCGCGTGGAGGTGCTCACCCAGATTGCGGATTTGGTGGGCTTCTTCGGCCGCATGGACGAGGACTACGACCTGGCGCTGTTCGCCCACAAAAAGATGAAGACCAGCGTGGAGCAGGCGCGGGAGATGCTGCCGCGCATCGAGCAGGTCCTCACATCCGTAAAGGACTGGACGGCCGAGGCGCTGCACGAGGCGCTCTTTGGCTTGGTGGCAGACCTCGGCGTCAAAAACGGGCAGGTGCTCTGGCCGGCGCGCATCGCCATCACGGGCAAACAGTCCACCGCGGGCGGCGCCATCGAGATCGCCGCGATACTGGGCCGGCAGGAGACCATGCGCCGCATCGCCCTCTCCAAACGCAAACTGGGCCTGTAAAAATTGTACGTTCCATGCGCGCGCGTCCTTGCGATGGCGCGCGCGTTGTGCTATAATAGCAACTATCCTTGCCCTGTGCGGATGGTCACAGGGCCTTATGTCCAAGAGGAGGTGAAAGAGCAATGAATCAATACGAAGTGTTGTACATCATCAACGATTCGCTGGAGGAAGCTCAGAAGAAGGAGATCGTGGAACGGTTCTCCAACCTGGTGAGTGAAAACGGCGGCACGGTTGACAGCGTGGATGAGTGGGGCCGCCGCAAGCTGGCCTATCCCATCAACGACATGAACGAGGGCTATTACGTCCTGATGAACTTCTCGAGCGAGCCTACGCTTCCGCGTGAGCTGGAGCGCAACATGCTGATCCAGGAGAATATCCTGCGCTTTATGGTCACGCGCAAGCCCGAGGAAAAAGCGGCAAAATAAGGAGGCACGTGCATGAACCGAGCAATACTGGTGGGCAACCTCACCAAGGACCCCGAGCTGCGCAAGACGCAGAATGATATTTCGGTGTGCACCTTTACACTGGCGGTCAACCGCCGCTTTGCCAACGCCCAGGGAACCCGCGAGGCGGATTTCCTGCCCATCGTGGTGTGGCGCGGCCAGGCGGAGAGCTGCCACCGTTACCTGCACAAGGGCAGCCGCGTGGCGGTCTGCGGCACCATCCAAACCCGCAGCTACGACGCCCAAGACGGCACCCGCCGCTATGTAACGGAGATTGTTGCCGACGAAGTTGAATTTATCACCACCCAGCCCCAGGGCGGCGGTGGTGCCCCCGCGCATCGTGACGGCGGCGCGCCGCAGTACGATATGCCGGAGGACATGCAGTCCATCGACGACGATGAGCTGCCTTTCTAATCACTGCTTTTGAAGGAGGCATTTGCTATGGCTGAGAATCAGGCCGTTGAAGCGCCGCGCACGGAAGCCCCTGCGCAGCAGCATACGGAGAATGCTGGCCGCCCGCAGGGGGAGCGCCGTGAGCGCCGCCCCAACCGCGGCGGCCGCCGGCCTCGCCGTCGCGTCTGCGCGTTCTGCGTCGATAAGATGGACGAGATCGATTATAAGGACATCGCGCGCCTGCGCCGCTACATGACCGAGCGCGGCAAGATCATGCCCCGCCGCATGTCCGGCACCTGCGCCAAGCACCAGCGCCAGCTGGCGATGGCCATCAAGCGCGCCCGCGTGATGGCGCTGCTGCCCTACACCGCGGACTGATCCGCGCGCCGCAACCCTTGATGAAAAAACCGCGCCACCGCAACTGCGGCAGCGCGGTTTTTTGTATTCATGACGGCGTGTCACACCCCAAAGTACTGCCGGATGGCCCGCCCGATGTAGGCGGCGATGCCTGCGCCGTACTGTGCCTCCGTCATCGCGATGACCTCGGGATGTTGCTGGTTTTCCAAATAGTCCGCCGCCACCTTCAGCAGCAGGTATCTTGCGTTATCCAGCCGGAACATGGCTTGATAGATGTTGGCAAGCTTTTGCACCGCGTCCATGGCGAGCGCCTCGTCCTTTGCCTGCATGGCCTGGGCAAACTGCCAGTACACTGCGTCGAACGCATCCTTATGCGCCGCAAGCGCCTGCGCGTCCCCCATATGCTGCAGGCTGGCGCAGACCGCCTTCTCCTTGTTGGCGTACATATGGGAAACATGTGCGCTCACCGCCTCGTCCTGCAGGTGCCGGGTGAACATGGCGCGCAGGGCGTCGATGCTGCCGAAGTGATCAGTGATCGCCTGGATGGACGCCGCGCTTTGCAGCGATAGTGCGTGGTCAAAGATCGCATCTATCTGCGCCTTGTCAAATGGGGCAAAGCGCGGCGCGTCCCCGCCGCTTGTCGTATCCTCGATGTAGGCAATGAGGCCGTTTAACCGGTTGCGCCTGCGCACGAGCGTCTTTTTATGCGCGCGCAGCGCCACGCAAAACGCCTCTCTGGGAAGTGCGAGCATGCGCTTGATTTCGGTAAGCGGCACCTCCAGCTCCCGCAAAAGAGAGATGAGCTGCAGCTTTTCCAGCGCGTCCGCGTCGTAGAGGCGGCAGCGCGCGTCCGTGCACGCGGTGGGCTTGAGCAGGCCGATCTCATCGTAGTAGCGCAGTGCCCGGATGCTGATGCCCGTCATCTGCGAGACTTCCTTCACGGTTTTCATGCATGCCAACCTCCCTGCTTGCTATACGCACATACTAAAGCATGCCGCCGCGTGAGAGTCAAGCGCTTTTTTCCGCTGTGGCGGGCGCGCAGGCAGCTGGGCGGGCGGCATTGTGTTTTTGCCCAAAAGACGCTATAATTATCAGATACATTGTGCAATGGATGCACGCTGTGCGTGTGACGGCGCGCCAGGGCCCTTAAAGCCAGAAGGGTGCGCGCGCTTTGGGAGGAATGAACGTGCAAAAAGACAAAGGCGCCTCGGGCAGATGGGGCAGGGACATCCTGGTTGGATGCCTTTACGCGGTGCTGCTGGTGCTCGGCTTTGCCGTGCCGCTGCTGCTGCCGGCGTGCATCATCCTGCTTTTGGTGCTCTTCTGCGGCGGCCGGCGGGATTTGGCCACGATGCTGGTGGTCATGAGCGTGCTGGGCACGCTGCTGGTGTTTGGCATCGACTGGGTGCCGGTGGCGGTGCTGCTTGCGCTGCTGGGCATCCCCACGCTGATGGTGGGCCTCTGGTGGAAGAAGCGCCCCAAAGGCCCGCACTTTGACGGGCTGATCATGGCGTGCATGGGCATGGCGCTCTCACTGCTTGTCGTGTGGGGCATTGCGGCCATGGCGGTGGGCAGCGAGCCCATCGGCGCGCTTTCCGAGGCGCTGCACCAGGGCCTGGCGCAGGCGGATACCCCCGCGAGCATGCAGACGCTGCGCATACTGTGGCAGTCCCAAAAAATCATCGACGGGGTGACGCTGAGCGAAAGCTTCACCTTTGCGGACGCGGTGCGCGTGGCCGAGCAGTCGGCGGCGCTCTCTCGCGATACCCTCGTGGCCCAGACCGGCACCATCATCGAGACGCTGATCCGCAGCGTGCTGCCCTACCTGGTGGTGGTATACAGCGCCATCGGCGGGCTGATCGTCTACGCGGGCGCGGCGGGCAAGCTGGCCAAGGAGCGAAATGGCAGGGGCTTGTTGGGCCTTACGGGCGCGCCGCGGCGCAAGCTGCCCCCGTTTAAACTGTGGGAAGTGCCGCGTGATATCGGCAACGGCCTGTTTTTGCTGATGATCCTCGCGCTGCTGGCGTCCCTCTTCGGCTGGAGCAGCTTTAACGCGGTGCAGGATATTCTCTACACGCTGCTGAGCGTGGTGTTCTTTGTGCAGGGCCTTGCGTGCTGCTCCTACTTTTTGCAGCGCTGGAAGATGAAAAGGGCCGCGCGCATCGCGCTGCTTGCGCTGC
Organism: Maliibacterium massiliense; assembly: GCF_900604345.1. GTDB lineage: Bacteria > Bacillota > Clostridia > Christensenellales > Maliibacteriaceae > Maliibacterium > Maliibacterium massiliense. The sequence goes on along the minus strand of NZ_LR026983.1, from coordinate 697,467 downwards.
TGCTGATCCTGCTTGCGCCCATCACCGCGCCGATTGTGACGATGCTGGGCATTTTCGAGCACGTGTTCCGCTTCCGCCTGATGATGGAGCTGGGCCCGCGCCTCAAGCAGATGATGCGCTTTCCCGACGACATGATGCCCCCGCAGGATGGCGGGGAAAAGCCCCAGTCGCCCACGCCGCCGGACGCGCAGGAGGAACATACGGACGCCCCGACGCCGGACGGGGAGGATGAGGACCATGAGAAGCATAAGGAGGACGAGTAACCATGAAAGTGATTTTGCTGCAGGATGTCAAAGGCACGGGCAAACAGGACGATATCGTGCAGGTGAGCGACGGTTTCGCCCGCAACTTTTTGTTCCCGCGCAACCTGGCGCTGGAGGCCACGGGCAACAACCTGAACAATATCCAGCAGAAGAAGCGCACCTTACAGCACCGCAAGGATGTGGAGAAGGCCGAGGCGCAGGCGCTGTGCGAAAAACTCAGCGGCATGCGCGTGCGCGTGCAGGTCAAGGCGGGCAAGGACGGCCGGCTGTTCGGCTCGGTGACCAGCAAGGAGATCTGCGATGCGCTGGAAAAACAGCATGGCATCAAGCTGGATAAAAAGCGCGTGGAGCTCGCCGCGCCCATCAAGCAGGCGGGAGAGGTGCAGGTGAGCGTGCGCGTGTACGCGGAAATGACCGCGCAGATCACTGTGTCGGTTGAGGCGAACGAAGGGTAACGTATGGTACAGGACAGGATGCCCCCCTCCAGCATGGAGGCGGAACAATCGACGCTGGGCTGCATGATGCTCTCCGAGGCGGCAACCGCGCAGGCGGCAGCAGTGCTCGCGCCGGAGGATTTTTACGTGCCCGCGCACCGGGAGATCTACGCGGCGATGCTGGCGCTCTACAGCGCGGGCAAGCCGGTGGACCTGGTCACAGTCACCGACGAGCTGCGCTCGCGCGGCTCCATTGACGGCATCGGCGGGCCGACGTACCTGGTGGACCTCTCCCAGTCCGTGCCCGGCGCGGCCAATGTGGAGGCCTACATTAAAATTGTGGAGGATAAATCCACCCTGCGCCGCCTGATCGCGGCGGGCGAGGGCATCGCCAAGGAGAGCTATCAGCCCTCCGGCGAGGTGGAGGAGGTGCTCGATTCCGCCGAGCAGGCCATCTTCAATATTTCCCAGCGTAAGACGCGCCAGGCGTTCTCGCCGCTCAAGGACGTGCTGATGGACGCCTACGAGCAGATTGAGCAGGCCTATGCCACCAAGCAGCGCGTCACGGGCATCCCCACCGGCTTTGTGGATTTGGACAACCGCACCGCGGGCTTCCACGGCTCCGAGCTGATATTGGTGGCGGCCCGCCCCTCTATGGGCAAGACAAGCTTTGTCATGAACCTGGTGCAGAACGCGGCCATCAAGCACAGGGCCAAGGTGGCGGTGTTCAGCCTGGAGATGAGCGTCGCCCAGCTGGCCAACCGCATGCTGTGCTCCGAGGCGCTGGTGGACATGCAGCGCGTGCGCTCGGGCGAGCTGGAGGACGAGGACTGGCCCAAGCTGCTCGCGGCCATGAGCGCCCTTTCTGAGACGGATATCTACATCGACGATACCCCGGGCATCAGCGTCATGGAGATGCGCAGCAAGTGCCGCCGGCTCAAGATGGAGCACGGACTGGACCTGATCGCCATCGACTATTTGCAGCTGATGTCGGGCGGCAATTCAGAGAGCCGCCAGCAGCAGATCAGCGACATCTCCCGCGCGCTCAAGGGGCTTGCCCGCGAGCTGGACGTGCCGGTGATCGCGCTTTCCCAGCTTTCGCGCGCGGCGGAGGCCCGGCAGGATCACCGGCCGATGCTCTCCGACCTGCGCGATTCGGGCGCCATCGAGCAGGACGCGGACGTGGTCATCTTTCTGTACCGCGACGCGTACTATGACCAGGAGGCGGACGATATGGCGGAGATCATCCTGGCCAAGCAGCGCAACGGCCCCACGGGCACAATCAAGCTGCTGTGGCAGGGGCAGTACACCCGCTTTATCAACCCCGCCACGCGCTGGCAGGAGAACGCCGCGCAGTAACATCCAAAGAAAAAAGCGCAGACAGGGCGCAAGGCCCCGTCTGCGCTTTTTCGATATTCGTATCAATAGCGGGATGACCCGTAGGTGCGCGCAATGGACGCCCCGCCCTCCCGCCGTGGGCACATCGGCGCGCGCGTATACAATTTGCCGGCGCGGGGGATAACCAGGGCGAAGATGGCATGCCGGCACGCACGCGTTATGGAGCGGCCCGCACCGGTAGAAGTGTTTTCACCCCATGTGCGCGGCATGCCGTCCCACGCCGTAAAATGCGTATCCTGCGTGCATGTGCATTTGCGTTGCTTGCCGCAACGGGCCCGCACGCGATACGGTAAGGGCAGGCAAGGGTGTAAAAACGGATTAAAGGAGAAAAATCATGTTGCAAGAGAATCTCAGACGCCTGCGCAGGGCTAAGGGCCTCTCGCAGGAGGAACTGGCGGACCGCCTGCATGTCGTGCGCCAGACCGTCTCCAAATGGGAGCAGGGCCGCTCCGTGCCCGACGCGGACGCGCTGCTGCGGATCGCGGATATCTTTGAGACGCCCGTGGGCGCGCTGCTGGGCGGGGAGGTCGCGCTGCCCAGGCAGGAGAGCGACGTGGCACAGAAGCTGGAGCAGCTAAACGCCCTGCTCGCGCAGCGAAACAAGCGCGGCCGGCGTATCTGGCACATCGTGCTGGGCGTGCTCATTGCGTGCGTGGTGCTCTTGCTGCTACAGTGCATGGCGGGCGTGGCCGCGCACCGCAGCTACCAGACGGCGACGTCCACTGTGGCGCAGATACAGCCGTAGCGCACAAAGCATCAGCAGATGCCAAACTGTGGCGCGTAGGCGATCACGCCGCAGGGCAGGCAGGCGGCGCGTCCGCGCGGAGCCGAATGGCCATAAAGTTTTCGGCAGGCACGTCAAAAGGCGCGCGGATGCCCAGCAATGCTGCCGGCGCGTAGCCCACGCGCGGATAGTATGCCGCATCGCCCAACACCACGCTGTAGCCATAGCCCAGCGCGCTGGCAATGCGGTGTCCCTCGCGCAGCAGCGCCGTACCCACGCCTTGCCGCTGATACGCCGGTAGCACAGACAGGGGCGCAAGCGCGAGCACAGGCTGATTGTCAACACGTGCCTCCGTAAAAAGCACATGGCCAATGAGCTGATCACCTGACGCCGCCACCAGCGACAATGCGGGCACAAACGCGTCGCTGCTGCGCAGGGCAGCCACCAAGTCCTGTTCATGGCCGTCGCGGTGTGGCGCCTGCGCAAAGGCGCGCTTGACCAGCGCGTACACCGCATCAAAATCCTGCGGCGTCTCTTGACGGATAAAAAGCATGCGATCCCTCCCGACGTACACGGCGCACGGCACTGGTCAGTGCGTGTAATCCAGCAGCCGCACGCCCGCGCCCACGCGCGCCGCAACCAGCGCCCGCATTTTTTTGGCAAAGGGGCAGGGGTAGTCCAGCGGCGTGCCCTTCATGATGCACGAGGCAAACGCGATGGTATCCGCACCGCGTTCCACCAACAGCGCCGCGCGCAGCGGCGCTTTTTTGCCTGGGCAGCCCCCGCAGGAGCAGAAGCCCACCAGTTCAATTTCCTCAGCGACGTCCGCAAAAGCGCCCGCCTTCTCCCGCAGCATGCGAAAATCCGTCGTGCCAGGGCAATAGTCCTCCGTCTGCATGCAGCGAATGATGCCCACCTTCATAAAAAACGCGCCCCCTTATGTATTGGGTTGTTGCAACCAGTATACCACCGCTGCGCTGCGGTGGCGATTTATTCTTGCCCCTCCTCCTGCGCCAAACTGTCCAGCGCGTCCTGCACCGCCGCCACCACAAAGGCGGAGAAGGAGCAGTCCGTGCGCGCGATCACCCGCTCCACGCGCGCGATCAGGGGCAGGGGAAAGCGGATGGATTTGTTGGTGCGCTTGGGCACGGCGGGGATTTTGAATTTGCGCATATGCTCACCTCAAAATGTCGAATATCGTCGTTAAAAATAGTTTACTATTCTTTGATAGTAAAATCAATACAATTTTTAGATAGTAAGTTATACTCTCCATGGGGTGAGAAAATGAGCAAGAATCGCCTGCGCGCGCTGAGGATACGGCGGGAGTTGACACAGACACAAGTCGCCGATTTATTAGGCATTGACCAACGCGTGTATAGCATTTACGAGACAGGCAAAAGAGACATGCCCGTGCGGCATCTCGTTAAACTATCAAAACTCTATGGCGTGTCCGTAGATTATCTTCTTGGATTATCAGATGAAAAATAAACAGCCGCCGGCATATACCAGCGGCAGCTCTTTTTGCGCAGGATTACTCGATATCGATCCCGTCTTCTTCGTCATCCTCCATCATCATGCGCTGCTCGCAGATGGCGGCGATCTCCTCAAATTTGTCCGGGTCGATGGGCAGGAACTGCTCCTCGTCGCCCTCGGTGACCACGCGCATGATGTAGGCGTCCACGCCCTCCTCGCAGCCGCAGCCCTCGCCGTGTTCGTGCGCGCAGGCGTCGCAGCCGCAGTCCTCGTCGTGCTCGTGCGCGCAGGCGTCGCAGCCGCATGCTTCATCGTGCTCGTCGCCGTCGCCTTCGGCCAGGGCCTCCGCCTCATCGGGGGAGAGGGCGTCAATCAGCACCGCGTACTGCTGGCCCTCGTGGAAGAACATGTCGATGACGTCCAGCTCGATCTGGCTGCCGTCGTCGCCGGTCAGGACCACGGTGTTGGATTCCATCATATTCATTGGCTCCTTTCACGGCCTCAAACAGAGGCCTTGCGAGTGTACTGTTCAGCCCGCCACGATGTTGGCGAGGCGTCCCTTGACGTAGATAAATTTGCGCACGGTCTTGCCCGCCAGCGCGCTTGCCACCTTTTCATCGGCCAGGGCGATCTTTTGCACCTGGGCCTGGTCCGCGTCCGCGGGGATGGTGATGCGCGCACGCAGCTTGCCGCCCACCTGCACGGCGATCTCCACCGTGTCGCGCGCCAGTTTGGAGGCATCCGCCTCCGGCCACTGCTGGTTGAAGATCGAGTAGGCATACCCCGATTGTTCCCAGAGTTCCTCCGCGGTATGCGGGGCAAAGGGGGCCAGCAGCAGCATGGCGTCTTTGGCGACGGAGGTCATAAGCGCGATGTTTTTGCCGCCCTGGCCATCGTACTTGTACAGGGCGTTGAACAGCTCCATCATGCGCGCGATGGCGGTGTTGAACTGGAAACGCTCGGTATCCTGCGTCACCTGGATGATGGTGTGATGGCGCACCGCGTCCAAGTCGCGCTCGGCCTCGCCCATAGTATCCGTGTCGCCGCCCTGCGCGCGCAGCGTGTTGACCCGCGCGATGAAGCGCTCCACACGCTCCAGGAAGCGGTTGACCGCGCGGATGCCGTCATCGTTCCACGGGCCGCCCTCCACGTAGGAGAAGCCGAACATCAGGTACATGCGGAACACGTCCGAGCCGTAGTTTTCCACGTAGCTGTCGGGGGAGACGACGTTGCCGCGGGACTTGCTCATGCGGTTGCCGTCCGGCCCCAGGATGACGCCCTGGTGCACCAGCGACTGGAAGGGCTCGTCAAAGTGCAGATAGCCCATATCGCGCAGCGCCTTGACAAAAAAGCGCGCGTAGAGCAGGTGCATGCAGGCGTGCTCCGCGCCGCCGACGTATTTGTCTACCGGCAGCATCTTGTCGATCCAGGCGGTGTCAAAGGGGGCGTCCGCGTTTTTGTTATCCGGGTAGCGCAGGAAGTACCAGCTGGAGCACACAAAGGTATCCAGGGTATCGGGGTCGCGCTGGGCGTCCGCGCCGCACACCGGGCATTTGACGTGCATAAAGCCCGCATGCTTCTTTAAGGGGGACTGGCCGTCCGGCGTGAAGTCCACGTCGTAGGGCAGCTCCACGGGTAGCTGGTCCTCGGGCACGGGCACCGCGCCGCAGTGCGGGCAGTGGATGATGGGGATGGGCGCGCCCCAGTAGCGCTGGCGGGAGACCAGCCAGTCGCGCAGCCGGTAGTTTACCTTAAAGGCGCCCTTGCCCTGCGCGGCCAGCGATTCGGTGATGGCCTGGCGGGCCTGCGCGCTGGTCATGCCGGTGTGCGCGCCGGAGCTTACCAGCACGCCGTCCGCGCAGAAGGGCAGCGCGTCGTCCGTGCCGTCTGCGCTCTTGATCACCCGCTCGATAGGCAGGTCGTACTTGGTGGCAAAGGCAAAGTCCCGCTCGTCGTGCGCGGGCACGGCCATCACGCAGCCGGTGCCGTAGGTGGCAAGCACATAGTCCGCCACATAGATGGGCACCTTGCGGCCGTTGACCGGGTTGACGGCGTAGGCGCCGGTAAACACGCCGGTCTTTTCGCGCGTGGTGGACAGGCGGTCGATCTCGCTTGCGTGCGCGGCCTGCTGCTTGTAGGCCTCCACCGCCGCGCGCTGGGCGTCTGTGGTGATGGCGTCCACCAGCGGCTGCTCGGGGGCCAGCACCACGTAGGTGCAGCCGTAGAGCGTGTCGATGCGGGTGGTGAACACGCGAAAGTGCTCGCTGCGGCCGTCGATGGCAAAATCCACTTCGCTGCCGGTGGATTTGCCGATCCAGTTGCGCTGCATCTGCTTGGTCTTCTCCGGCCAGTCGATTTTATCCAGGTCCTGCAGCAGCTCCTCGGCATAGTCCGTGATCTTGAAGAACCACTGCGTCAGATTCCGGCGCTCGACGAGGGTATCGCAGCGCTCGCAGGTACCGTCCGCCATCACCTGCTCGTTTGCAAGCACGGTGTTGCAGGAGGGGCACCAATTGACCGGCGCGTCCTTGCGCACGGCCAGGCCGTGTTTATAGAGCTGCAGGAACATCCACTGCGTCCACTTGTAGTAATCAGGCAGGCAGGTGACCACCTCGTTGTCCCAGTTGAACGACGCGCCCATGTGGCGCAGCTGCGCGCGCATGGTTTCGATGTTCTGCATGGTGGAATCGTGCGGGTGGATGCCTGTTTTGATGGCGTAGTTTTCCGCCGGAAGGCCGAAGGCGTCAAAGCCCATGGGCTGGAACACCTCGTAGCCCTGCATGCGCTTGAAGCGCGCCCAAGAGTCGGTGGGGCCGAAGTTGAACCAGTGGCCGATGTGCAGGCGCGCGCCCGAGGGGTAGGAGAACATCTCCAGGCAATAGAGCTTTTTATCCACGTTTTCCGGATGGAAATCGTAGAGATGGGTGTCGGCCCAGCGCTGTTGCCACTTTTTTTCGACTGCCTTAAAATCCATGTACATACGCTCCTTTTGTATGATGCCAGTGGGCGCGCGCTTGCGCGTCCGGTGCCGCCATATGGAAAACGCCCTTCATCTCTCCGGATAAAGAGACGAAAGGCGTTCAGATCCGCTTTCCGTGGTACCACTCTTTTGATGGGGGAACCCCCACCACTCGTGGTGCACGCGTGCACCGCCCCTAACGCGGGCAAGGACGCCGGCGGCTTATCCCCGCCGGAGCTCCGAGGCCAGATGCGCATGCGCCCTTCCACCCGGCCTCGCACCACCCGGCCGGTCTCTGTACGTTACGGAAAAAAAGGCGTACCCATGCGGTTTTTCTCTTCATCGCCGTTATGCAAATATGGATGAATGCTTCCTTAGTTTAGTACAGAAAGAGAACGTTTGTCAAGGCGCGAGGGTAGGCGATTGGTCCGATCGATGGTATACTGATAGCAAATAAACCAAACGGTGCATTTTTTGTTTGAACATCATCGATAAAGGGGGAATCTGATTTGGCGTTTATGGAGTGTTCCTTTCGCAGCGACGTGCTGAATTTTGATCAGCAGGTCAGCGTGCTGCTGCCTGAGCCCAAGGTGCTGCGCCTGGCCGAGCGGGGGCAGGCGGATGTCGCGCCCCTGCCGGTGCTCTACCTGCTGCACGGCTACACGGACAACCACCTGGGGTGGCTGCGCCGCACCGGCGTGGAGCGTTACCTGGAGGACAGCGGCTTGCGCATGATTGTGGTGCTGCCCAGCATGAAGGACTATTACTATACGGATATGGCCTACGGATGGCCTTACTTCACCTACATCGCCGAGGAACTGCCGCTGATCATGCGCACAATGTTCCACATTTCTCCGGCACGGGAGGATACCTTTGTGGCGGGCCTGTCCATGGGGGGCTACGGCGCGATGAAGCTGGCGCTCACCTATCCGGAGCGCTACGCCGCCGCAGCGAGTTTTTCCGGCGTGACCGACGCGATGCAGTATTCACTCGATTCCGTGCCGGAGCGCCATCCCATCTTTTACAACATCTTTGGGCATGAGGACGCGCGCTTTGGCTCGCAAAACGATACCATGCACCTTTTAGATGCCTGCAGGTCGTCGGGCAAGCCGCTGCCCAAGCTGTACCAGTCGGTGGGGCTGGATGATACGGTGTTTTACAAGTACAACCCGCCGTTTCGCGACAAGGCGTGGGCGCTGGGGTACGACCTTACGTACTTTGAGCAGCCGGGCATGGGGCACGAATGGGCGTTTTGGGACAGCGAAGTGCAAAAGCTGTTTGACTGGCTGCCGGTGCGCGGCGGATAAGGGGGTGTGATCCATGGCACTGCTCAACGTGAACTTTCTCTCAGAGGTCATGAACTTTGAATCCACACTGACCATCATCACGCCGGAGCCGCGCAACTTCGGTCTTTGGGAAGACAGGGCGGCGCACACGCAGGACCTGTGCGTGCTCTACCTGCTGCACGGCTACAATGACGACCACAACAGCTGGCTGCGCAAATCGCGCATCGAACACCATATCACCAAGTCGGGCAAGCCCATCATCGCGGTGATGCCGGGCTGCCAGAACTTTTTTTACACGGATATGGCCCACGGCTGGCCCTATTACACCTACATCGCCGAGGAGGTGCCGCGCGTGGTGTCCAGCTACCTGCGCATCTCGCAGGCGCGGGAGAAGACCTTTATCGCGGGGCTTTCCATGGGGGGCTACGGCGCGTTTAAGATCGCGCTGCGCCATCCGGAGCACTTCAGCGTGGCAGCGAGCTTTTCTGGCGTGCTGGACGTGGTGGATCAGCTGCGGCGCGACGGCCATGTGCAGACCCAGCGGGAAAAGGAGCTGGTATTCGGCCCGCCCGATACGTGGGAGAAGAGCGAAAACGATGTGATGTACCTGCTGGAGCGGGCCGCCGCCTCGGGCAAGCCGCTGCCCAGGTTGTATCAGTCGGTGGGCCTGGACGACTTCCTCTACGAAAACAACCAGCGCTTCCGCAAAAAAGCTGAGGCGCTGGAGGTGGATTTGACCTACTATGAGGAGGTGGGCGTGGCGCACGAGTGGCCCTTCTGGGACCGCGAGGTCAAAAAGTTCATTGACAGCCTGCCCATCCCTCGCACGATGCGGGTATAACGTAAACGCTTTCTGGATGGTTTACAATATAGAAGCCGCAGGGGCGCGCAAAAGGGGAGATTATTCCGCTTTGCGCGCCCGTTTTCTCATGTCTCGGGCACCACGCACTGCATCCCCATCTGCTGGAAACATGCCTCCATGCGCGCTTTGTCATAGCGCACCGGGGCCTGGTCAGCCAAAGGATCGTTGCAGTAGTAGGCCTCGCCGTCAAAGCCAACCAGCACCACGCAATGCTCGTTGCGCTTCCAGACAAAGATGCTGCCGTCCTGCGTCTTCCACGTGCGGCCCGGGACGGAATCGACAAGGTCGGTGGTGATCCATACAAGCACGGGCTTTTCCAGCGCAACGTACTGCGTGCACAGCGCGTCGAGCGTCAAGTCCGTGCGCGCCGTCCAGCCGCGCCCCGGATCGATCGCGTCCATGGCCCGCGCAATCACCGGCGCATAGCAGCCATAGCTGTCCGCAATCTGCCGCGGGTCGCCTACAAAAGCATCCGCCGGATGGGGGCCGTAGGTCTCGCCGCCTGCGGTATAAAGCTTCTGTCGCGCAAGATAGTGCTCCACAAAGGTATCTACATCCATGCCCTGGCCGTAGTATTCCAGCGCCATCAGCGCGCTTGCGCTTTCGCAGCCGGTGGGCAGTACATCGCCCTGGGGCAGAAAGGGCACGCGCAGCAGCACGCCCACCTGTAAGGAGGTCTGCGCTCGAAAGCTGGCTGAATGCGCGGGCGAGGAGGCGGCTGAAGGCACGGGCGATAGGGCGGCTGAGGGCGCGGGCACAAGGGCGATTGTAGGCGCGGGCGAGCGGGCGGTAGTCGCTTTGTTGCGCGAAGCGGCGGGGGTGACCAACGCGGCCTGCGGCGCGCCCAGCGTGTGCAGCAGCAAAAAAATGCCCAGGCACGCCAGTGTACAGGCCGAGGCAAGCGGCAGGCAGCGCAAGAAAGCCGGTTTTTTGGCAATTGGTCCCCTGAAAGTGCGTTGCTTAAAACGTCGCATGTACATCACCTCACGCTGCAGAGTATCCCGCGCGTGGACGGCAAAACTGTATGAAAATGGTGTGCAAACTGCGTCGCACCTGTAAAAAACCTCCCGCAAAACGGCAAAAAACCTGTATCAGCGCGCGCCGGAACCCCCCACTGCGCGCGATCATAGGCTGGCAAGGGGGAGGTTATGCCGTGTGCTTGAATCGATACTGCTGGTAAGTGCCCTTGCCGTGGACGCCTTTGTGGTCAGCCTAGCCTATGGCGCGCGCAAAATCCGCATCACCTGGCCGGCCGCGCTCATCATCGACGCGGTGGGCACGCTGTTTTTGCTGCTGGCGCTGCTGGCGGCAGAGGGCATCAAACGCGTGGTCAGCCCGCAGGCGGGCGTGTACATCGGCGCGGGGTTGCTGGCCCTCTTCGGCGTCAAAAACCTGCTGGAGGGCAGCCTCAAAACCTACCTGCGCAGGCGCGGCGGCAATGCGCGCGCGGTGAAGCTGACGTGGTGCGATATCCGCATCGTGCTGCGCGTATACTTACAGCCCGAGCAGGCGGACATGGACGGATCCATGAGCATCAGCGCGCGCGAGGCGCTGATGCTGGCGGTGGCGCTCTCCATCGACTCGCTGGCAACGGGCCTGGGCAGCGGCCTTGCGCAGATCAATATTCTGGAGGTGGTGGCGCTCTCGGCGCTCTTTCACCTGCTGGCGGTGTGCGGCGGCTGGTACGTGGGCAGCAGATGCGCGCGCGTGGTGCGGGGGGATCTATCCTGGCTGTCGGGACTGCTGCTGCTGGCGCTGGCGGTATCGCGCCTGTTTTAGACGCGTTTTTTGTGCTATAGTACGGGTAAACGTGGGATAAGGAGCGGCTGCGGCATGCAGATACGAAAGACGACGATGGACGATTTGCCCGATGTGATGGCGCTCTTTGCGGCGGCGCGCGCCTTTATGCGCGCGCACGGCAATCCCCACCAGTGGGGGACGCACCACCCGACCCGGGCGCTGATCGCCCAAGACATTGCCCAGGGCAAAAGCTACGTGTGCACCCACCAGGGCGTGATTGTGGGCACGTTCTATTTCGCGGTGGAAGAGGAGCCCACCTACGCGCGCATTGCGCAGGGCGCGTGGCTGTGTGACGCCCCTTACGGCGTGGTGCACCGCATTGCCGCGGTTCAGGGCACGCGCGGCGTGGCCTCCTTTTGCCTCACATGGGCGTTTGCCCGCTGCGGCAATGTGCGCATTGATACCCACCGCGACAATCTGCCCATGCAGGGGGCGCTGGCCAAAAACGGCTTTGTGCGCTGCGGCGTGATCCATCTGGCCGATGGCGCGGAGCGGATCGCCTACCAGCGCTGCCGGTAAACACTGCCATGTCGCTTTTTTACAAGGAACCTTTTTTGGGGCATGCTATACTGCATGCATATCATTTGAATGTGTGAGGAGGCGCCCCAGACATGCCCAGTAAAAGCACCATTGATGCCTCCGCGTTTTTGGATGCGGTGGCGCCGGATATCCGTCCCTTTGTCGAGGAGCTGCACGCGCGCATGCTCGAGGCGGGCTGCGCCCTGCGGATCAAGGAGGCCAAGAGCGGCTACATGGTCTCCTACAGCGCTCCGCGCACCAAGAAGGCGCTGGCCAACTTTGTGTTCCGCAAAACCGGCCTGCTCATCCGCCTGTACGCAGACGGCGTGGCCGCCTACCAGCAGCTGCTCGACACGCTGCCCGAGGCGCTGCGCAGTTGCATCGTCAAGGCGCCCGACTGCAAGCGCCTCGCCCAGACGGGCGACTGCAGCAGCCGCTGCGCCATGGGGTATGCCTTCATGATGCAGGATACGCCCTACCAGAAATGCCGCTACAGCGCCTTTTTGCTGCCGGTGACACAGGCGCACGCACCCCATATCCGCGCTTTGCTCGCCGCGGAGCTGGACTGGCGCCAGGCGCAGCAGGCGTAAGAAAAAGCGCGCCGCACGTGTGATGCGTGCGGCGCGCTTTTTTTGTTTGGCGCTAAGGCAGAGCCTTGCCCATCAGCGCTTTTTTGCGGCGATGAGCAGCATCATGGGTCGGCGCAGCTCGTCGGGCATCTGGGGCAGCATGTGCGCCTGGGGCATGGGCTCCACCAGCGCCTCGATGGCAAAGCCGCACGCGAAAAGGCTGCCCACATACGTGGTGAGCGTCCTGTGGTACTTGGTCACCTGCATGCCCAAAAAGGTGGCGCTGCGCGGGCCCTCGTCGAAGTAGCGGTCCACCGGCCAGTGCAGGATGCCCCCCGCCTCGTCACGGTGCCAGTCCTGCGTGCCATAGGCGGTAAAGACGGGGTGCTCCACGGAAAAAACGAAATCCCCGCCCTTGCTTAGGCAGCGGTACACCCTGCGGCACACATCCTCAAACGCGGCCACGTAGTGGAAGGCCAGGGAGCTGAGCACCACGTCGAAGGAATCGGGCGCGCCTTCCCAATCCTCGATGCTCTGGCGTTTGTAGGCAATGTTGCCCTGGCTGGTGCGCGCGCGGGCCGCATCCAGCATCTTTCGGGAGATATCTGTGCCCAGCACGCTGCGCGCGCCGTGCGCGGCGGCGTAGCGGCAGTGCCACCCGTAGCCGCAGCCCAAATCCAGCACGCGTTTATCTGTAAAATCAGGCAGCAGCTTTTCCAGCGCGTGCCACTCGCCCGCGCCAGAGAGCCCCTGCTCGGAGCGGGACATGTGGCTGTACGCGTCAAAAAACGCGGGATCGTCGTATTTATTTTCTTTCATGATGATTCTTCTCCTTACCTGTATTGAAAAAAAGCGGCGAGGGCATGTCCTCGCCGCTTTTTGGCTGCTCTTTCGCTTCAAAAACAGGGCGCCCTTGCTGCCAAGCATCACAAAAAGGCATGCGCCAAAACCGGCGTCCATGCATGGTGCTTGTAGGCGTCCCTGCGATACAACATCCATCAGACTCCGCAACATGTCGCAGGCAATATTGCTGCGGAGCTAATTCGATCTTTGCGCTCGGTGGTTGCGCCTGCGTACATGGTTTGTGCGCCCCCTTTACCAGAGCATTGTAGCGAAACAAGGGTGCGCTGTCAACGCGCGCTAGCGGATCTCGCCCTGTGGAGGGTCGGCCACGTAGGAGGCGATGATGAGCTTGGCGTCGGGGTGCTGCTGGAAGAAGGTGACCGGCGTGTGGCCCGATACGGGGTCCAGGCAGGCCTTGCGCACGATGCCCCGCTGCCAGGGACGGTTCATGTAAAAGCGGATGCGCCGGGCGCCGAGGATATCGCGCATGCCCACGGTGATGCACCACTTGGGCATGCCGTCGATGTAGCCGCCCAGGCCGGTGACGGCGTTGATGGTGCGTGTTTCGCGCGTCAGGGGCAGCACACGGGTGGGCAGGCCCGCGAACGCCTCGTTGGACATCGCTTCGCCGGGATCCAGCGCCTCGTTGAAGGCGATGTGGCCGCAGATGCCCACGCCGCCCATCGCCAAGTCCACGCCGCCGCGCGCCTGGATGATCGCTGCAATGGCACCCTCGTTGCCCGGCTCAGGAAAGACGCGGTTTTCCTCCGGAATGCGGCACTTGCCCTGCAGCAGGCCATAGAAGTCCCGCTGCATAAAGCCGCGGAAGCTCAGCGGATGGTCAGCGTCAATCCATTTTTTGTCGTCGGTAAGGTATTCGTCCATGTTGATGACGGTCAGTCCGCTCAAATCCAGCTGCTCCATATTGGCCAGCCGCGCAAAGCGGCGGTACTGAAACACCGGCCCCACGGGCACGATCATCACGGTGTTTTTGCCCGCGGCGTTGTTTGTGCGCACCTCTTGGAGCATCACACGGGCCATGTCGTGGTAGATGTCCTCCTCGGTCTCCAGAATCTCCAAAGGGATGCGCGTTTGGGCGAGCAGTTCTGCGCGCGAGACGTTGCTGTAATCGGTCATGGGCAAATCCGTCCTTTCTTTATCGATCTGTATGGGGGAAAGAAGCGCGTTCGGAATAAAAAATGTGTTTTTACTATCATACCATGCTCGGCATGCCGCTGCCCAGCAAAAAAACGCCCGCACACGCGGGCGTTTTTGATTGCTTGTCAGATTACGTATGCGCCTGATCGCCAAGCATGCGCGCCATGGCTTCGCGGGTTCTTTCCAGCAGCGTTCGGGCGTCGGCGCGCGGGCTGTGCGTGTGCGCGGGATAGAGCGGCGCGCCCACGCGGATGATGAAGCAGGGCTTGCGCTTCAGCCGCCAGATGCCCCGCCTGCTGCACGGGGTGATGACAAGCGGCACCACCGGCGCGTCTGCCTCTACGGCAATGGCAAAAGGGCCAGCCTTAAAGGGGCGCAGGTGGTCGCAGTAGGGAATGAGCCAGCCCTCAGGATAGATGCACACAAGCCGCCCGGCGCGCACCTGAGACACCATCTCCTGCATGAAGCCGCGCAGCGCCTTTAGCTGCGCGGGTAGGGGCGTGGCGCCCAGCATGCGGATCAGCACACCCGCCACGGGCAGGTGAAAGTTTTGCTCCAGCGAGACGTACAGGCCGCGGCGCATCAAAAGGGCGATGCCCACAAACGTGCAGTCCAGGTAGTGGACGTGGTTGCACACGATCACGGCGCCTGTTTTTTTCAGCGCGCGCAGGTGCCTGCGGCCCCGCACCCGCAGGCCGAAGAACAGCGCGTCAAAGACGTAGAGCAGCGGCATGGCCACGCCGTAGAAGAATAGGGCACAGAGCGCGCGCGTGAGGGGGCGCTTAGACGTCCGCTGCTTCATGGGGGATATCCCGATGCTGCGCGCCGGGCGCCTCGGCGCGGCGTTTCTGGTGATCCACAATGACCTCGCGGAACATTGCCTCGGCCTTTTGCACGGATCTGCACAGCCGGTATTCATCCCCCTGCGCGGCGTACGCGCGGGACATCTGCGCGCGCTGGCAAGGGTGCTCGATCCAGTAATCGATCTTGCGCGCCAAATCCTGCGCATTGTCCGGCGCAAAGAGGCTGCGGCTGTCCAGCGCAAACTGGCGCGTGGCCGATTGCGGGGAATTGCAGATCACGGGCACGAGGCCGCAGGCAAACGCTTCCATGCAGGAGATGGCTTCGATCTCCACTACCGACGCATGTACGTACAGGTCGCAGCTGTGCGCCAGAGCAATCAAATCCGCTTTGCTGTAAAACCCGAAGATGGGCCTGTGGGGCAGGGAAGCGCCCTGGCGCATAAGCTTTTCCCTGCAGGGGCCGTTTCCAGCCAGATACACCTGGATGCGCGCGGCGTATTTGGAGCGCGCCACCGCCTCCAGCAGCACGCGCTGGCGCTTCTCCGGCGAGAGACGGCCCACCATGAGAATGCGAAACAGACCGTCCGTGCGCGCAGGCGGCGCCTGGGGCGGGGCAAAATCGTCGTCCACGCCGTTGGAGATCACGTGCAGCTTTGCCGTATAACCGTTTTTTTGCAGCTGCTCGGCGATGAAGCGCGACGGGCAGTGGATGTGGTCAAAGTGCTTATAGAAAATGTGATGGAAAAAGCGATAAATGCCGTTTGCAAGCCCTTTGACCTTGTCAATGTGCAAAATGTAGGTTACGTTCTCCGGCTGCAGGTGGAACGCCGCCGAGGTGGGGATATCCATCTGCCGCGCGAGCTTTGCCGCCTTGCACTCCAGGCGCAGCGGCAGCAGCAGGTGCACCACGTCCGCGCCCGCAAAGGCGCTGCGCAGCACTTGCTCGTCCGCCCTGGCAAACGCGATTCCCTGGCTGTGCGCAAAGCGCGTGGCAACGGGATAGTATGCCTCCGGCACAATATATTTGTCCGGACCCGCATCGCCCGTAGATACGACGCGTACGGTGTGCCCGCGTGCGCGCAGGCTCTGCGCAAAGCGGTAGGCGGTGATGGTGGTGCCGTTGTTTAACTGGTCGAACGTATCGACAACCAACACAATAATCAAGCAAACACCCCTTTCGTTTTGTTGTGTTTTAGGAACGCAAAGATTGTAAACCGAATGCATCACCCTCCCACAGCATAAAAAGCAACACGAAATGTGTCAATCCACAGATTGGACAATATGTCGCAATCGCATGGCACGCTTGCCGAGTGCGTGACATCGCGCAACCAGCGTACTGCTGCAAAAAAAATAAAGGGCAGTACGCTTTTGCAATGCGAAAGTGCGCTGCCCTTTATGCATGGGGTTATGTTGCTACAGGCATACTACCAAGTACCTTAGTAGTTGTTCTGCTGGTTGTTGCGCTGGTTGCTCTGCTGGCTGTTGCGCTGCTGGTTATT
This sequence comes from Maliibacterium massiliense, assembly GCF_900604345.1. GTDB lineage: Bacteria > Bacillota > Clostridia > Christensenellales > Maliibacteriaceae > Maliibacterium > Maliibacterium massiliense. Next base: position 680,877 of record NZ_LR026983.1, on the reverse strand, counting down.
GCGCTGATTATCCTGCTGGTTGTTGCGCTGGTTGCTCTGCTGGCTGTTGCGCTGGTTGTCCTGCTGGTTGTTGCGCTGGTTGCTCTGCTGCGAGCTGCTGTTGTTCTGGAAATTATAAGACATGTGCCACTGCACCTCCTTTCGCATTGGGGATTACGCGCTTAGTATCTGCACCCAAAGCGGTTTTATCCGAAACGAGGAGATCTGCGCAAAGTGCTGGCGCGCAAGGGATACAGCGATTTTTTGCGGGCTGCTTGCAAAATTTACATGCGTGTATAATCGCGCATAACGCATGCACAATAAAGTGGAAAGCGTGCAATAGAAAGGACGGTATGTATGCTGCTGATTGAAAACGGACGCATCCTTACGATGGAAGGCGAACTCCTGGAGCAAGGAAGCGTCCTTGTAAAAGATGGAAAAATTGTGGCGGTAGACCGGCACGTATCGGCACCCGCCGAGCAGGTGGAGACGATCGACGCCCGCGGCCTGTGGGTGATGCCGGGCATCATCGAGGCGCACTGCCACATTGGCATCTCCGAGGAAAAGAAGGGTATGGAGGGCAACGACTGCAACGAGGTAACCACGCCCGTGACCCCTTATCTGCGCGCCATCGACGCGATCAACCCCATGGACGCGGCCTTTCACAACGCGGTGCGCGCGGGGATTACCTCCGTGATGGTGGGCCCGGGCAGCGCCAATGTGGTGGGCGGGCAGTTCGCCTTTATCAAGACGGACGCGCGCAACATCCGCGATATGATCGTGCTGGCGCCCGCGGCGATGAAGGTGGCCTTCGGTGAAAACCCCAAGGGCAATTACGGCGGCCAGAACATGATGCCCGCCACGCGCATGGCGATTGCGGGCATGCTGCGCGAGGAGCTGACGCACGCGCGCCAGTACGCCAAACAGAAGCAGAAGGGGGGCGCGGACTTTGAAACGGATTTCCGCCTGGAGCCCTGGTTGCCCGTGCTGCGCGGGGAAATGCCCCTCAAGGCGCACGTGCACCGCGCGGACGACATCCTCACCGCAGTGCGCATCGCCAAGGAGTTCGGCCTGCGCATGACCCTGGACCACTGTACCGAGGGGCATCTGATCGCCGATGACGTCAAGGCCTCCGGCTTCCCCGCCATCGTGGGGCCCTCCATCGCATCGCGCAACAAGATTGAGATTCAGTACATGGACTTTAAAACCGCGGGCATCCTGCACAAAGCGGGTGTCAAGGTGGCGATCACTACAGATCACCCCGTCTCCCTGATCCAGTACCTGCCCATCTGCGCGGGCCTGGCCGCGCGCGAAGGGCTGGGCGTGGAGGAGGGCCTGCGCGCCATCACCATCAACGCAGCGGAAATCTGCAACGTCGCCCATCGGGTGGGCAGCATCGCGCCGGGCAAGGACGCGGACATCGCGATCTTTGACGGCAACCCCATGGAGGTGTTTACCCAAACGCGCTACACCATCATCAACGGCCGCGTGGTGTACCGCTTTGGCGACGAGGTGGAGCCGGTTGAGAACCAATGACGCGCATTAAAAACGCCCCGGTCGATCGACCGGGGCGTTTTTTCGCCTGTCAGACGCGCTTTTGCGCTGCGGGCGCTTCTCTGCGCCCAAGCGTGGTGCCGATGGCGCGGTGCGGGCACGCCTTGACGCACGCGCCGCAGCGTATGCACGCGGCGCTGTTGGGCGTCTTGTACGTGGGGATATCCATGGGGCAGGTACGCTGGCACACCCCGCAGGCAGTGCATTTTTCCGCGTCCACGCGGTAGCGCAGCAGCGCGATCTTGTTAAAAAAGCCGTAGATGACGCCCAGCGGGCACAGGTAGCGGCAGAACGGGCGGTAGAGGAGGATGGAGAGCACAAGCAGCACGGCCAGCAGCGCGCCCTTCCAAGCGAAGAGCCATCCCGCGGCGGCGCGCAGCCCCTCGTTTGCGCTCAGCAACGGCACTCCGCCCAGCAGCGTGCCCGACGGGCAGACGTATTTGCAGAACCACGGCTGCCCCTGGCCGAAGGCGTCCACCGCAAAGAGGGGAAGCAGGATCACAAAGCCGATGAGCAAAATATATTTGAGGCTGCGCAGGACGTTTTCTCCGGGCAGACGCCGCAGTTTTTTGGGGAAAGGGATTTTATGCAGCAGGTCCTGCACCAGCCCGAAGGGGCAGAGCCAGCCGCAGACGAAGCGGCCCACCAGCGCCCCTACGATCATCAAAAAGCCCACCACGTAAAAGGCGAACCAGTGCCCGCGGCTGCCCAGCACGGCCTGCAGGGAGCCCAGCGGGCAGGCGCCCAGCGCGCCCGGGCAGGAATAGCAGTTGAGCCCGGGCAGGCACACCGCCTTGCTGGGGCCGGTGTAAATTTCGCCCCGGGCAAAGCCCTGCACGTAACCGTTGCTCAGCGCGGTGAAGGCAATCTGCACACCCAGGCGCGCGTTCGCCCTGAGGCGATTAAACCACTTACCCAATGCCAATACACTCCAAACATATGTTGACTGCCTTGCGCAGCACGATGCTCACCTCATCGCGATAGATGCCGATGCACACAAGCGCGACGCCGCACAAAAGCACCGCCAGCGTCACCGCCAGACGATGATGCCGCTTTGCCATGGCCAAGACCCTCCCCTTGCAGCCAGCGCGCTGTCACTGGGCCAGCGCCAGGCGCTCGTCGATAATTTTCTGCCAGGCAGCCTTGCTGCGCGAACCTACCATGCGCTCGCCCACAAGGTTGCCCTGGCGGTCCACAAAAAAGGTGGTGGGCACGGCGCTTGCCTCCTGCAGGCGACCGCGGATCAGGTCTGCCGAGGGCAGGATGTGGGTGTAGGAGGCACCGGTCTGCGAAGCGATCTGTGTGGCGAGCGTCACCTGATCCTCATCGAGGGAGCCGTCGCTTTTGAGCACGTCCAGCACAATGCCCACGATGTTGACATCCTTGGCCTGGTTTTCATTGTAGAGCTCGCCTAGGTCGGGCATCTCGCGCAGGCAGGGGCCGCAGAAGGTGGCCCACACGTTGACCATGGTCAGCTCGTGCTGGGAAAAGAGCGCGTCTGAGACGTTCTGGCCCGCAAGGTCGACACTGGTAAAGCTGCCAAATGCCTCGGCTGTGCCCGCTGGCGCCTGCGAGGCGGCGCCGCTTTGGGCAGGGGGGCTCTGTGTGGGCGCGCCTTTGTCTTTGGGCGCGCAGGCGGCCAGCAGCAGCGCGCAGAGCAGTGCCAGCGCAACCGCTATATTCTTTTTGCGGGCAAAGTCCTTTTTATCCTTCATGATAGATAACCTCATTTCCTGCGTCGTCGGTTTGCAGCGCGGCCCTGTGGGCGGCGAGCGTGTCTATGATATCGGCCAGCGTCATGCGCGCCAGGCACGCGCGGCAGCTCTGGTCAAGCTGCACGCAGAGATCGTCCATCACCGCGCCCATGCCCGAGGCGATCATGCAGTCACAGTCCACATCCCCCGTGTGCGCGGGCGCGGGCACAATGGGCATGCCAAGCGCCTGGGGCAGCGCGTCCAGCGTGATATCCCCGGCGGCCCTGCCGATGCGGTAACCGCCGCCAATGCCCTCCTTGGTGGTGATCAAATCCGCCTTTTTCAGCGCGGCCATCACCTTGCGGATGCGGGCGGGGTTGGTGCACACGTTCTCTGCCAGCTGCTGGCTGCTGACACATGCCGCAGGGTGCTTGGCAAGATAGGCAAGCGCGTGCAGCGCGATGCTGAATTCACTCGTCATAAACTGGTTTGCCTCCATATATGGATCGCTCTTTTGTTTCAAAGAGTGAGGATGCGTCCATCCTTATCTGTAATTATATGTATTACAGTATGGGCCGTCAAGGGAAAATCGCGCGTGCGCGCAAAAAAGATGCGCCAGAGATGGGGAGAGAGCTTTTATCCAGGTTTTTGTCATAAATCACAACCAACAAAAGTATTTTGTTTGTAGCTTTTGGCGCCGCGCCGCCAGATAGAGTGCTGCTGGTGGACGGCCTATTGCGGGCAACCCCAAATCGCTTCCCAGCAATGGAAGATGCGACTTTGGGTGTAGGCACTGTCCACTGGCTGGGCTTGAGGATATGGACGCTTTGTTTCGGGCAATGAAAAATCGCATCCTCCTATAGAAGATGCGACTTTGGAGGCGACAACTTACCGCTGGCAAGGTTTGACGATATGGATACCCTATTTCGGGCAATAAAAAAGTTCACAAACCGCCAAAGCAGTTTGCGAACTTGGGTGCGGACACCGTCCGCTGGCTGGGCCTGACGATATGGATACCCTGTTGCGGGCAATAAAAAATTCGCAAACCGCCAAAGTAGTTTGCGAATTTGGGAGCGGCAACTTGCCGCTGGAGCTGATGTCGGGACTCGAACCCGAGACCTCTTCCTTACCAAGGAAGTGCTCTACCTCCTGAGCTACATCAGCATCACATCGCCGGCCGCATGAGGCGACAACATCCATATTATAAAGAAACATGGCGTAAAAAGCAAGCCTTGTTTGCAGGAAAATGCGCAGGTTTTTTCCCGCTGATGCATGCGGCGAAAAACACGGAGCCCCTGGTAGCGGCAATGGGCGGAGTTTCGTGGCGCGCGATGCAGAAAAGCCGCACGGTCCTTGCACACGGCTTTGGTTCTGTGCTACTATACAATTATCAACTGCATAACGCATTGTGCGTTGGGTTTCCCCGCAATACGGGGAAGAATAGGGAAGCTGGTGCGAGACCAGCGCAGCCCCCGCTGCCGTGATGGGAGAGGAGGCGCAGCAAAGCCGTCCGCTGATGCGGGCGCGGCCACTGGTTGCCATTGCAACTGGGAAGGTTCGCTGCGTTTGCTCCGTATGATCCCTGAGCCGGAAGACCTGCCCAATGACCGCCATGAAACAATCTTTCGGAGGGAAAGAGGGTTCGTCTTTTGTGCTTACCCCCCGCTTCGGAACATCGAGCTGGGGGTGTTTTTTTGCCAGAGACATGGTGGGACATGATGCTTGCCTTTTTCTTGCACGGACAAAGGGGAGGATGAACCAACATGAAAACCATGGGCAAATTTTGCGCGCTGCTGTTAAGCACGCTGCTGCTGCTGACGCTGTCTGCGCCGGGGGCGTTTGCAGCGCCCGGCGATGTGACGGTGACGCTGCGCGTGGAGCTGGACGCGACCACCGTTGCCGCGCCCACGTCCGTGACGGTGCCTGCGGGCAAGACGTTTGCGGACTACGGCCTTGCGGGCCTAACGGACCCGGGCTACGTGACGCCGCTGCATGCGCTGGCGCAGTACATGCTTGATGCGGGTTATGCGTCGACCGATACCATGGGCGACTGTATTGATGCAAGCCAGGGGCAGTGGGGCGCCTACCTCAACGCGATTTTGCCCGGCTTGGGCTTTGCAAACGGGGGCTACACAGGCTTGGTGAGCAACAACGCGAACAACGTGGCGCTGATGTTCACCGTCAATGACGCGTTCGCCGATTTGGGCGTCGGCAGCCAGCAGCTGCAGACGGGGGACCGTGTGGCGATCTTTTCAGTGGGGAGCGCCTATCCCGCGGCGCCGCCCTACTACACCCACTTTGCAAGCGAGACGTACGTGGGGTTGGTAGGCCAGCCCATCACCGTGACGCTGCTGGGGCGCAACGGCTACGCGTACCCTGCGCAAAGCGTCTCCAGCCCCATTGCGGGCGCGCAGATCACCCGGGCGGACGCGCTTGGCAGCGCCGATACGGAGACGTTCTCCGCCACGGATGCCTCGGGCCAGGCGGCTTTGACGCTGGACGCACCCACGGACGCGGCGGGCATCCAGATTTCCGCCATTCGCCGGCAGTATGGCACGCCGGATTTTATCGATATCAGCCGCCCCTACGCAAACGTCAAAGTGTATACCACGACAGCGGGGCATGAGGCGGCGTTCGTCGCGGCGGACGCGGACAGCCTGCTGCTTGCGGCAACCGCCAAAGAGAATCTGACGCTGCCCGCGCATGGGGCCTCAGGGGCGACAAGCATCACCTGGCAGAGCAGCAACGCTGCGCTCATCGCGGCGGACGGCACGGTGCATCGCCCCGCCGTGGGACAGCCCGACGGCGAGGCGACGCTCACCGCCACCATCAGCTTAAACGGTCAATCCCAGCAGAAGCACTTTAAGGTGGCGGTGCCCGCCTACTCGACGGCACTGCGGGACATCGGCTATGCGGAAAGCGGCATCAGCTTTGCGCCGGACACGCTGGATTACGACGTGTATGTGCCGGATGGCACCTCCACGGTGATCCTCACGCCCAAAGCGGCGGAGGATAGCGCCGTCATCGACGCCGTGGGGGCCAGCCGGGTGGGCCAGACCAATAACTTTATGCTCAGCATGGGGCAAGAAAGCCATCAGGTGCAGCTGCGCGTCTCGGTGGGGGGCGCGTCGCGCACCTACACCCTGCGCATGCACCGCTACGGCGGCCTGCCCGACTATGCGGCCAGCTGGCCCTCGCTGCGCGGCAACGCGCAGAACATGGGCCTGACAGGCGCCGCCACTGCGCGCAGCGCGGCGGAGACCGAGCTGCTGTGGGCGACCAAGTTGGGCCAGGCCTACCAGCCGGAGGCCACCAGCGCGATCGGCGCGCCCATACTGGTGGACGACGCCCTCTATATCGCCGCAGGTAACCAGCTCTACAAGCTGGATAAGCAGGGCGCGCAGCTGAGCCGCGCGACGCTGGCCAGCGATATCGGTTACTTTGCCAACATCGCCTACGGCGGCGGCATGATCTTTGTACCCGTATCGGACGGGCGCATCCAGGCGTTTAACGCCGCCACGCTCGCGCCGCTGTGGATCAGCCCGGCGCAGGCGGGGCACCAGATCAACACCTCCATCCTCTACCACGAGGGCTACGTCTACGCCGGCACCTTTGCAGGCACGGCCTACACCAGTTTGGACGGCGTGTTCTTCTGCATCAAGGCCGAGGATGCAGACGCCCTCCATGCCATGGAGGAGAACCCCTACGTATGGCAGTACCGCGCAGGCGGCGCGCGCAAGGGCTTCTACTGGAGCGGCGGCGCGGTGGCGGGCGGCGCGCTGCTCTTTGGCAGCGACGAGGGCAAGCTGATCTCCCACGCGCTTGTGGACGATGCGGTGATTGACGCCATCGACGTGGGCAGCGACATCCGCTGCGCCACTGCCTTTGACGTGCAGCGCTCTCGCGCGTACTTCACCACCAAGGACGGCGCGCTACACAGCGTCAAAGTCAACGCGGACGGCACCTTTGACAGGACCAGCCTGCGCTCGCGCCAGATGGCGGACGAGAGCGAGTCCACCAGCACGCCGGTGGTATACAACGGCCGGGTGTACGCAAGCACCGGCAGCGTGATGAGCGACGGCGCGTTCCATGTGCTGGACGCGGACACCCTTGCGGAGATCTACCGCGTCGACCTTGGGGGCATCACCCAGTCCGCCCCGCTGCTCTCTACAGCCTACGCCACGGACGAAAACGATCAGAAGGTATACCTCTATGTGGCGCTCAACGAGGCCTCGGGCAGTGTGGTGCGCGTGGAGGACAGCGCGCACAACACCACGCCCAGGGTGGAGACCCTCTACACCCCCGCGGCGGGCATGCGCCAGTATTCCACAGCCAGCCTGATTGCTGATGCCTCGGGCGCGCTCTACTATACCAACAACGCGGGGTATCTCGTGGCGCTGGGCAGCCGCGATATCCACGTGACGGGCATCGCGTTTGCGCAAGAGGCCGTGACCATGGCTGTGGGGGAGACGAAGGATGTGCAGCCCGCCTTCACCCCGCAGGACGCGCCTGACAAGCAGCTGCTTTGGCAGAGCAGCGACCCCGCGCGCGCTACGGTGGACGCGCAGGGCGTGGTGCGCGCGCTCGCGCCGGGCGCGGTGACCATCACCGCCCGCGCGCTGGACGCGGCCTCCGGCAGCACGTCGCAGGCAAGCTACACCGTCACCATCAGCCAGGCGTCTGTCCCAACTCCCGCGCCCAGCACCGAGCCCGCGCCGCAGGGCGGCGCGCAGCAGGGATCGCAGGGCAGCCCTGGTACGGGGGACAATCTCTGGCCGGTGTGGCTGCTGGCCGGGCTGCTGGCGCTCTCGGCTGTGGGTATCGTCGCATTTATTCTGTATAGAAAGCGTGGCAAGAGCGTATGAAAAAACACAAGTATCTTATCGCGCTGCTGCTGGCGCTTGCGCTGGCGCTCACCGGCTGCGCGGGCGGCGCAGCGGACGCGCCGGCACTTTCGCCCCAGGCATCTGCCGCGCCTGCGCCCAGTGTGACGCAGCGCGGCGCGCCGTCCGCAGAGGCGCAGACGCCAAGTGCGCAGGCCTCACAAGCGCAGCCGGAGGCCTCCGCGCAGCCCGCACCCTCCAGCGCGGGGCAGGGGGCCAAGGTCACGCCCGCGCGCAGCGCCGCCCAGGCGCCGTCAAACAGCGCGCCTGCTGCAAGCGCGGCGCCCACGCCGGCAGCTACCCCCGTGCCCACGCCGGCCCCGACGCCCACGCCAGAGAAGCAGACCGTATCGTGCAGCGTTGCCATCGATACCACAGCTGCGGCCAAGGCGGGCCTGTGCAAGAATAACGCGCTGCTGGGCGCCACGCGGGTGGAACTGCCCAAGGGTAGCAGCGTCTACGATGCACTGCGGGCGGCCGCGGGCAGCATTTCCGTAGCCAAGCAGGGTAGCGGCAGCCGCGTTTACGTCACGGGCATCGGCGGCATCAGCGAGGGCGATGCAGGCGGCCAGAGCGGCTGGATGTATAGCGTCAACGGCGCGTACGTGCAAAAGAGCTGCGGCGCGCAGATCGTCCAGGAGGGCGACCGCATCGTGTGGCGCTACACCACAAACAGCGGCAAAGACATCGGCGGCGGTGTATAGGGGATGAAACACGTCTTTGCAACCTATCATCCCGCGGTCGGGATGCTCTACATCACCGCGGCGCTGGTGCTGGGCATGCTCACGCTGCATCCGGTGTACCTTGCGCTGTCGCTTGCGGCGGGCAGCTGCTACGCGGTCTATCTGCATGGGGCGAGGCGCTTTTGCGCTTCGCTCAAGTTCATATTGCCCATGTTCCTGCTCGTTGCGCTGGCAAACCCCCTCTTCAACCACAGGGGCGCCACGCTGCTGTTCTACCTGTTTGGCAACCCCGTCACCCAGGAGGCCGTGCTCTACGGCGTATGCGCCGGCGCGATGCTCGCAGGCGTGCTGATCTGGTGCAGCTGCCTTGAGGCGCTCATCACCCATGAAAAGTTTCTCTACCTGTTTGGCGGCGCGGCGCCCACCCTTGCGCTGATGCTCTCGATGATCCTTAAGCTGATCCCCACGGCCCGATACCGGGCGCGCAGCATCGTGCAGGCGCAGGACGCGCTGCTGGGGCAGGCGCAGCGGCCCAGCATCCGCAGCGCGGCGCGCAACGCGTCGGTGCTGGTGGGCTGGAGCATGGAGGACAGCATTGAGACGGCGGACTCCATGCGGGCGCGCGGCTACGGGGCGGGGCGCGGGCGCACCACGTTTTCCCTGTTCCGCTTCCGGCGCGTGGATGCGCTTGCGCTGGGCGCGCTTGTATGCCTGCTGGCTGCGAGCGTGTGGGGCATGGCGCTGTGCCTGCGGGGGTTTGCCTTCTATCCCGTGCTCGCATGGCCCGCGCTTTCCCCGCTGTGGTACGCCCCTTACGCGCTGCTGCTCTTTTTTCCGCTGCTTGTGCAGTGCAGGGAGGTGTTTTGATGCCGATCATCCAGGTGCGCGATTTTTCCTTTGCCTACCCAAACCAGGCGCAGCGCGCGCTGCAGGGCGTCAATCTGCAGATCGACGAGGGTTCCTTTACGCTGCTTTGCGGCCGCTCAGGCAGCGGCAAAACCACGCTGCTGCGTCACCTCAAGCGGGAGCTGGCGCCCCACGGGCGCGCGCAAGGGGAGATCTATATCGGAGGCAAGGCGCGCGAGGCGCTCGCGCCCAAGGAATCCGCCAGCCTGGTGGGCTTTGTGATGCAGCAGCCGGAAAACCAGCTGGTGACCGACACCGTGTGGCATGAACTCGCCTTTGGCCTGGAAAACCTTTCCCTGCCTACCCAGGTGATCCGCCGCCGGGTGGCGGAGACGGCGCATTTTTTCGGCATTGCCCCCTGGTTTTCCCGCAGGGTGGAGTCCCTCTCAGGCGGTCAGAAGCAGGTGCTCAACCTGGCCAGCGTCATGGCGATGCAGCCTCGCGTGCTTGTGCTTGACGAACCCACCGCGCAGCTGGACCCCATCGCGGCGAAAAACTTTCTGCAGGCGCTCGAGCGCGTCAACAGCGAGCTGGGGGTGACGGTGGTCATCAGCGAGCACCGTCTGGAGGACGTGCTGCCGCTGGCTGACCAGGTGGCCTATCTTGCGGATGGCAAGCTGGCCTTTGCGGGCGCGCCCAGGGATTTTGTGGCGCACATTGCCGCCCATCCGCAGGCGCGCTTTGCCCAGGCCCTGCCCGAGGCGGCGCGCCTGGCGCTGGCGCTGCAGGCGCCGCCACCCTATCCCATCAGCGTGCGCGAGGGGCGGAACATGGTGGCGGCGCGCGCGCCAGGTTCCCCTGCGCCAAAGCAGGCCGCGCCCACGCCCAAGGGAGAGGTGCTGCTCTCTGCGCGCGGCGTGTGGTACGCCTACCCCGAAGCGGAGCAGCCCGCCCTGCGGGGGCTGGATATCGCGCTGCGCCGCGGCGCGCTGCACATGCTGCTGGGGGGCAACGCAAGCGGCAAGAGCACGGCGCTGCTGGCGCTGTGCGGGCTGTGCAAGCCACAGCGGGGCAGCGTCACGCGCGCGCGCGGCGCGCGCGTGGCCCTGCTGATGCAAAACCCGCAGGCGCTCTTTGCCGCGGACACGCTGGAGGCGGATCTGATGGCCCAGGCGGGGCAGGGGGGATATACGCATGCGGATATGCAGGCCTGGGCGCAGCGGCTGGGCGTGGCCCATCTGCTCGAGCGGCACCCCTATGATTTGAGCGGTGGGGAGATGCAGAAGGCAGCCCTGTGCAAGGTGCTGCTCATGCGGCCCGATGTGCTGCTGCTGGACGAGCCCACCAAAGGGGTGGACGCCTTTGCCCGCGAGCAGATCGCGCTGCTGCTTGAGCAGCTGGCGCGCCAGGGGCGCGCGGTTGCGGTGGTGACGCACGATGTGGAGCTTGCCGCGCGCCACGGCGATACCTGCGCCATGATGTTTGCTGGAGAGCTGCTGGCAAGCGACGCGGGCAGGGAGTTCTTTCTGGGCAACAACTTCTACACCACGGCGGTCAACCGCATGACGCGGGGGCTGATCGATGGGTGTGTGACGCTGGAGGATGTGCTGCAACGTGTCCAAAGTGTTTAAGGCCCTGCTCAAGGTCGCCGAGCCGCTGGCGCTGTTGGGCGTGCCGATCGTCCTTGTGCTGTGCGCGCTGCTGCGCTACGAGAACACGGCACTGCTGGCCGGGGCGGTGGCAGCGCTTGCGCTGGTGCCCTTTTTCCTGCGCTTTGAAAAGCAGCGGCCCCGCCCGCGCGATATCATGCCCATCGTGGTGCTGGCCGCGGTGGCGGTCGCGGGCAGGGCGCTTTTTGGCGCCTTCCCAAACTTCAAGCCGGTATCCGCCATCGTGATTGTGGGAGGCGTTTGCTTCGGCAGCCAGAGCGGCTTTTTGATCGGCGCGCTGGCCGCGCTGGCCTCCAACATGGTGTTCGGCCAGGGGCCATGGACTCCCTGGCAGATGTACGCCTGGGGGCTGATGGGGTACGTGGCGGGCACGCTGGCCGCACGCGGCTGGCTTGCGCGCACCAGCCAGGCGGTGTGCTACGGGGTGGTGGCGAGCTTTCTCTACGGCCTGCTGCTGGATAGCTGGTATATCCTGGGGTTTATCACGCCCATCAACTGGCCCGCGGCAGCGGCCGCCTACGGCGCGGGCATGCTGTTCAACGCGACGCACGCCCTCTCCACAGCGGTGTTCCTACTGCTGATCTACCAGCCATGGCGGCGCAAGCTTGCGCGGGTGCGGGATAAATACGGATTGCGCAATATTGCCTGAAAAAAGCGCGCGGGCTTATGGTACAATGGATACCGTAAACACATACGCGCCCAGGGCGCGCGAAGGAAGAAGGAGAAGAGCAAGCTATGAAACACATCAAGAGAGCGGCGCTGTTGCTGCTGGCCCTTGCCACAGCGCTGGCCTTCAGCGGTTGCAAAGCCAAAGGGAAATCCGTCCAGGCGTATTTTGACGCCGCGCAGAAGCGAATCGAACGGGTGGACAGCCTTGATGCGGGCATGTACATGGGGATGAAGATGGGCGCCGGTGGTGAGGATATCGATATGCAGATGCAGATGTCGCTGCTTTCCGTGGCTGATCCCCTGCAGACACAGATGGATATAAATATCAGCCTTAACGGTGAGAAGCAGACGGTGCACATATTTCTGCGCGAGCAGGCGGGCCAGACGCAAGTTTATGCAGGCAATGGCGGTACCTGGCAGCAGGTGGATGGCGACACCGAGCAGCTTGACCAGCTGCGCAAGATGGCTGACAGCATGGTAAAGCTGGATCCCTACCTGAACGCGGCGGACAAATTTGAGCTCGTCGGCCAGGAGGAGATCAACGGCCGCAAGGTGGTCAAGCTGGCGGGCAAGTTCAGCGCGGAGGATCTTTCCGACATGCTCAGCGCAAGCGGCATGCTCGATACAATGACGGGCGCGGACGCAGCCCAGGCCAAGCTGATCTATAAGATGATGGGCGAAATGCCTGTGGATATCTATTTGGACGCAAAAACGAGCGAGCCGGTGCGCATCGCGATGGATCTGTCCGGTTCCATTGGCAACGTGATGCAGAAGGCCGCCAAGCTGCTGGGCGATGCGGCGTCGCTCTCCTGCGAACAGATGGAGATCCGCATGGATTACAACAGCTTCAACAAGCTGGAGAGCATCCCGGTGCCCGCGGGCATCGAGGGCGGAGCAGGCGCCAAAGTCGCTTAAGCGTTTGCTGGAAATGTATCGGCGCCCATGCGTCCTGCGGGATTGCATCTGGGCGCTTTTTACGTATGACGCGCAAAGTGCGTGGCCAGTGGCCTGCGCAACTATGGTATAATATAGAAAAACGATTCAAGGGGGCGAGTCATGATGAAATTTATGATGCCGCATGTCAGTTTGCAGCCGCAGTGGTGGGAGGCAATCGCCAAACGCGTGTCTGTGCGCACGTATACACAGCCGCCCCTGCCCGATCAGATCGCCGCACTGCGCGCCCTGGGCGATATTTTGGGCAACGACCACGTGCGCTTTGCCGTGCTGCAGGGCGACGCGCTGCCCGGCAATATCACGGGCACGAACTGCTTTATGGCCGTGGTGGCGCAGGAGGAGGCGCCGGGCGAGTGGGAAGGCTACCTGGGAGAGATGCTGGTGCTGGCCGCCTATGAAATGGGCCTGGGCTGCTGCTGGCTGGGCACGTTTGATAAAAAGACGGCGCGCCTGCTGGCGGAGGTGGGACCGCAGGAGCGCATCACCTGCATCATCGCGGTGGGGCAGTATGATCGCGTGGGCACGGCCAAAAAGCGCAAGAGCATCGAAAAGCTGTGCAAGCTTTCCAAATCCGAGGTGCAGCTGCTGGAGCAGTGGCAGCTCTCCGCGCTGCGCTGCGCCCAGGTGGCGCCCTCGGCGCTCAACAACCAACCCTGGCGCTTTGCGCCCGCACCCGGGCACATCGACGTGCTGGCAGACGGCAACAACTTCGGCTACGGGCCGCTGGATCGAGGTATCGCCATGGCGCATTTGGCGCTGGGCATGATGCACGAGGGCAAGGCGGGGGATTGGACGCCTATTGCCAAGGGGTGGCGCTTCCAGTGCAGCGCGCAGAAGGGCGCGCCGCAGGGGGACGATACGCCCGAGGCATAAGCAAAGCACAAAAAAGCGCCGCCGCCCACGGCAGCATCGCTGCCGGCAAAGGGGAGGGGGCGCTTGCTGCATGGCACGCAATAAGAAATCTGACGCGGGGCGCGGGTACGTGTGCAGTGCTGTAAGGCTTTTCTGACATAAATATATAAAGCGCCCGAAGCGGCGCACTTACTGTTGGGCTGCCTAGACGCACGCATGAAAAAGCGCCCGAAGCGGCGTGTCTGCTGTGGCTCTGCACGGGACAAAACATCCGGCACAGGGATCGCGCCCCCTTGGGGCATGGCGCAGCGCGACGCGCTTTTTCAGCGCGTAGTGTAGTGTTTGTGCACGGCGGCCAGGCCCTCCATGATCTCCTCACGCGAAAAGCCGCGTGCCTGCAGCGTCTCGTCGCTCAGCGCATCCAGACGCTCGTAAAAATCCAGCGCCGCCTGCAGGTTGGCAGCGCTCTTGTCCTGTTCGATCACCTCAAAAAGCAGGTTCTCCGCCTCGTTGATGCGACCCTGGCTGATGCCCTTTTGCAGCTGGTAGGCCAAATATTTGTCGCTTGCCAAATGCCCGCGCGCGTCGATGATGTCCGTGGTGGCTGCGCTGCTTTTCTGCAGCAGTACCCGACCCAGAATCTGGGAGAGCATGGCGATCTGGCGCATGATGTAGTCGTTGGTATACAAAGGGGGGAACACCTTCCTTGTTAGGGGGTCATATTTTAAACACAGTATACCATAAAACGCGCGGGCAGACGGATATCCATCTGCCCGCGCGCGTCTTGTGTGTTGTTACGCTTCGGCCGCCCTGCGCGCCTGCATGTACTTTTCCAGCTTTGCAGGGCTGAGGATTTCGTTTGTCACAAACGCGCCGTGGTCAAAAAAGGCATAGGTGGTAAAGGGACAGGGGGCCTGCTGCGCCTGCGCGTATGTGCCAAAGTGCACAGCTTCCAGGGGAAAGCCATACTTCGCCGCCACCTCGCAGGCGATGGGCACGTACTTGGCGGTGTGAGGGCACTGGTCGCTGTAGTAAAGCACCATGCCCTTTTGATCGATGGCGCCGTCCCTGGCGCAGGGGCGGATGTGGGGCGTGGGCGCGGATGCGTCAAAGGGCAGGCTGTAGAGCACAAAGTGGGGCAGGGCCTGGTCCACGGCCGCAAAGCCGCGGTGCTTCAAAAAGCCCGGCTCAGAGAGGAAGGGGCGCTTCCTGTCGCTGGCAAGCGCGCACAGCCCCACGCAGCCCCGAGCCCTGGCGTCCTGTATGCAGGCATCCACAAGCGCGTTTGCGTAGCCCTTGCCCTTGTGCTGGCCCGCCACCCACAGGCAGTTGATGAACATGTACCCCTCGGCCTGGATGGGGGCCCAGGCGCGCGCAGCGGGGATGTACTCAATAAACGCCTTGCCGCGCAGGTCCATCTTTTTGAAGGTCAGCCCGTCGGCAAAGCGCGCGGCCAGCCAGGCCTTTTTGGTGGCGACGCACGTCTCGCCCTTTTTATCGCTGATCGCGCAGCAGATATGCTCGCGCGCCAGGTTCTGCGCGTCCAAGGTGATGATTTGCATGGTGCCTTTCGCCCTCCTAGCGCCAGCGCTTGAGCGTGGGGAAAAACTGCCGCATCATGCCGTCAGCCTCCGCCGCGTCCATGCCCGGGTGCGCCTCCAACATAAAGGGGACACACTGAGCGATCATGCCCTCCATGTCCACATCGCTTGTAAATGCGCCGTCCTTGTAGCAGTAAACGCAGTAGTCCTGCTGCGTGCTGCCGTCCTTTTGCGTGCCCAACAGGTCGTCCGTCAGCGGCATGCCGCAGCTTTGGCAGTAACGTGTCTCTTGCATGCGTAAGATCCTCCTTTTTCACAGGGGTATCGCGCCCCTGGTATATCTCTATCATAGCGGATGCAAGCGGACAACAGCATGTCCGCATTAAAAACGGCGGACGAAAAATTACTTTCGCCCGCCCCGTATGGTGATGTCACTTGTCAAACTTGTCAAAACCGAAGAAGCGCGCCGCGTTGTGGTAGCAGATGTCCTGCACCAGGGCTTTGAGCTGCGCGTCGTCCTGCGGGTACTCGCCGTTTTCCACCCACGTGCCCATCAGGTTGCACAATATGCGGCGAAAGTACTCGTGCCGCGCATAGGAAAGGAAGCTGCGCGAGTCGGTGAGCATGCCCACAAAATTGCCCAGCATGCCCAAGCTGGCCAGCGTGGTCAGCTGGGCGGTCATACCCTCTTTGGTATCGTTGAACCACCAGGCCGCGCCGTGCTGCACGCGGCTGCGTACGCCGCCTTGCTGGAAGCAGCCCGCCACGCTTGCCAGCATGGCGTTGTCGTTGGGGTTGAGGGCGTACAGGATGGTTTTGGGCAGCTCCCCTGTCTCCTCCAGCGCGCCCAGCAGGGAAACCAGCGCCTGGCTGCAATCGGGCGTGCCAATGCAGTCGTAGCCGGTATCCGGCCCCAGGCGGGCAAAGGCGGGGGGGTTGGTGTTGCGGATGGCGCCGTAGTGCAGCTGCATAACCCAGCCGCGTTTGGCATACTGGCGGGCGAAGAAGCACAGCATGGCGGTCTTGTACTGGTCCGCCTCCACAGCCGACGGGATCTCTCCGGCCAGCGCGCGGGCAAAAATGCCCGCAAGCGCCGCCGCGTCGCAGGGCACGAACACCGCCGCGTCCAGGCCGTGGTCGGACGCGCAGCAGCCCATGGCGTCAAAGAAATCGATGCGCGCCTCCAGCGCGGCGTAGAGGTCCTCCAGCGTGGCGATGGGCATGCCCGCCGCCTGCGCCAGCGTGCGGATATACGCGGGAAACTCCGGCTTGTTGATGTTGACGGCCTTATCGGGCCGGAAGGCGGGCAGCACCCGCGTTTGAAAGGAGGCGTCTTGGGCGATCTCTTTGTGGTAGCGCAGCGAGTCGGCGGGATCGTCCGTGGTGCAGAGCACGCGCACATTGGACTGTGCGATGATGCCGCGCACCCGCAGCTGCTCGCGCTGGAGCATGCGGTTGCAGTGCTGCCACACCTCCTCGGCGGTATCGGGCCCCAATATGCCGTTGTAATGGAAGTAGCGCTGCAATTCCAGGTGCGTCCAATGGTAGAGCGGGTTGCCGATGGCGCGGGGCAGCGCCTCGGCCCAGCGCTGGAACTTCACGCGCCCGGGCGCGTTGCCGGTGATCTCCTCTTCAGGCGCGCCGTTTGCGCGCATGATGCGCCATTTGTAGTGGTCGCCGCCCAGCCACACCTCGGCGATATCGGCAAACGCGTGATTGCGCGCGATCTGGGCCGGGTCGATATGGCAGTGGTAGTCGATGATGGGCATATCCTGGGCATAATCGAAGAACAGATGCCGCGCGGTATCGTTGGTTAAAAGAAAATCCTTGTCCATAAATGCTTTGCTCATAACGCTTCTACGCCTCCAAATGATGTAAGGATGTTTTGGATGGTTTATTTGGTGTGCGCGGGGCGGTAGCTCTCGCGCACCACCAGGCGCGCGGGCAGCGTGACCACCTGCGGGCATTGTTCGCCGCCAAAGAGCTGCTGCATCATATCGATGGCGCGGGTGCAGAGGCCGTCGGCCATGTTGTCGATGCTGGTGAGCGACGGGGTTGCGCAGGTGCACAAAAGGGAGTTGTTGCAGCCCACCACCGCTACGTCCTCAGGCACGCGCAGGCCCAGCGCGGCGGCCGCCTTGAGCGCGGCGCAGGCCAGCAGATCGCCGCTGGCCACCACGGCGCAGGGTCTGGGCATGGCCTCAAGCATTTTGCGGATGACCGTCGCGCCGCGGTAGATATCGTTGGGGGCCTTGAGCACCCAGCTTGGGTTGACCTCCAGGCCGCAGGAGGCGATGCCGCGCTTGTAGCCTGCGCGCTTGAGCTGGGTGCTTCTGGCTTCGTTTGCGTAGACAAAGGCGATGTTGCGGTATCCATCCCTATACAGCGCGCGCACTACGCCGTGCTCGGCAGCCTGCTCGTCGCACAGCAGGCAGTAAGTGCCGGGCAGTTCCAGCAGGCTGTTGATGATCATCACCGGCACGTTTGCGGCCGCGCGGGCGATGTGGCTGTGGTCCTTCTGCTCGGTAAAGTCGCTGCCCACCAGCACCAGGCCGTCCACCTTGCGGCTCAGCAGCATATTGACCGCCTTTTTCTTATCCTCCAAATCGCGCCCTGTGCACCAGAGCAGCACGTCCAGCCCGTACTGGTGCAGTTTTTGCTCCAGCACGGCGATGGCGCGCGTGTAGTACATATTATCGTAGATGTCCGTACAGAGCACCCCCACGGTGCGGCTGGAGCGGGCACTTAAGTTGCGCGCAAACGCATTGGGGGTATAATTGGCGTCCGCGATGACGGACAGCACCTTCTGGCGCGTGGCCTCGCGCACGTGCGCGCTGTCGTTGATGACGCGCGAAACCGTTGCGATGGAGACGCCGGCTTTGCGGGCAATGTCGTAGATGTTCATGCGTTCGCACCTCCCCTGAACGAGAAACAACCTATGTGAAAGCCTTTTCAACTATTATACGATCTCAAGGCACGCCGTGCAAGGTGCGCATCGCTGCAAAACAGCCTGTGGGCGCTTGACAGAGGGCATTGCCAACAAGTACCATGACCTTGGAACGACTGCGCTTTTATCATGCGCGTTTTGCAAAGGAGAGGGACGATGAAACAATGCAAACGGGATGCGTCGCTGCGTGCGCGGCCGGTGCGCATCGTGCAGTTTGGCGAGGGGAATTTCCTGCGGGGCTTTGTGGACGATATGGTGGATATCGCCAATGAAAAGGGCGTCTACGACGGGGCGGTGGCCATCGTCAAGCCCACAAACCGCGGCAATCTCTCTGCGTTTGACGCGCAGGACAATACCTACACGGTGATGCTGCGCGGCGTGGTGGAAGGCGCGCCCCAGGTGCGCACGCGCGTGGTGCACGCGGTGCAGCAGGCCATCGACTGCTACGCGGATTTTGACGCCCTCCTGGCGCTGGCCCGCTGCGATACGCTGCAGGCGATGGTGTCCAATACCACTGAGGCGGGCATCGCCTTTGACGAGACGGACCGCTTTGACATGCGCCCCCCGCAGAGCTTTCCGGGCAAGCTGACGCGCTTTCTCTACGAGCGCTACACACATTTTCATGGCGCGCCCGATAAGGGGCTGGTGCACTTTCCTGTGGAGCTCAATGAACGCAACGGCGACCTGCTGCGCGCCTGCGTGCTGCGCTATATCGAGGCCTGGCAGCTGGAGGACGCGTTCAAAGCGTGGGTGTGCGACTGCAACGACTTCTGCGTGACGCTGGTGGACCGCATCATCACGGGCTACCCCAAGGACGACGCGCAGGAAATTTTTAAGCAGTTGGGCTATGAGGACGCGCTGCTGGTGACGGGGGAGCCGTTCGGCCTGTGGGTGATCGAAGGCCCGGCGCGGGCGCGCGATGTGCTGCCACTTGATAAGGCGGGGCTGCCCGTGCGCTTTACCGAGGATATCGCGCCCTACCGGCAGCGCAAGGTGAGGGTGCTCAATGGCGCGCACACCGCCACGGTGCTGGCGGCGTATCTGGCGGGCAGGGACATCGTGCTGGAGTGCATGCAGGATCCGCTGATCCGCAGCTACATGCAGCGCGTGGTGTTTGACGAGATCGTGCCCACCGTCAAGCTGCCGCGGGCGGAGGTGGAGGCCTTTGCGGCCGACGTGCTGGAGCGCTTTGCAAATCCCTTTATCAAACACCAGCTGCTGAGCATCGCGCTCAACTCGGTGGCCAAATGGCGTGCGCGCATCCTGCCCTCGCTCAAGGACAGCCTCAAAGAGACGGGCAAACTGCCCCGGCTGCTGACGTTCTCCCTTGCGGCGCTTGCGGCGTTCTATACTGCAAGCGATATGCAGGAAGGCGCGCTGCTCGGCAGGCGCGGCAAGGAGGCATACCGCATTGTGGACGATGCCAAGGTGCTTGCGTTCTTTCAGGAAGCATCCCGCCTGCCGCGCGCGGCGTTTGCCTGGGAGCTGTGCGCGCGCGTGGATTTCTGGGGCGAGGACCTCTCGCAAATCGAAGGCTTTGCAGATACCGTGGCGGCGCACCTTGCGCGCATCGACCAGATCGGCATGCGGGCGGTGCTCCAGGAACTGGTGGAGGAATAAGCGATGGATGTGATGCGCATCAACGGGCAGGACAACGTGGTGGTGGCGCTGCGGCCGCTTGAAGCGGGGCAGCAGGTGTGCGCAGCGGGGCAGGCGCTGCGCTGCCGGCAGGCGGTGCCCTTCGGTCACAAGATCGCGCTTGCGCCCATCGCCAGGGGGGAACGAATCATCAAGTACGGCGCGCCCATCGGCGAGGCGACGCAGGACATTGCCCCTGGCGAGCATGTGCACACCCATAACGTGCGCACGCTGCTTTCGGACGTGCTTTCGTACGCGTACGTGCCAAGCTTTACCCCGCTTGCGCCCGTAGAACCTGAGACGTTCCTGGGCTACGCGCGCCCCGACGGGCGCGCGGGCATCCGCAACGAGATATGGATCGTGCCCACGGTAGGCTGCATCAACGCAAGCGCCCAGGCCATCGCCCGCGCATGTGCGGACGATATCGGCGGGGGTGTGGAGGGCGTGTACGCCTTCCCCCATCCCTACGGCTGCTCCCAGCTGGGGCAGGACCACAAAAATACCCAGCGCGCGCTGGCCGGCCTGGTGCGCCATCCCAACACCGCGGGCGTGCTGGTGCTGGGGCTGGGGTGCGAGAACAACAACATCGATGCGTTCAAGCAGGCGCTGGGGCCGGTGGACGGGGCGCGGGTGCGCTTTCTTGCGGCGCAGTCCTGCCAAGACGAGGTGGCCGAGGGCGCGCGCATCGTGCGGGAGCTGATCGAGATCGCGCGCGGCGATTGCCGCGTGCCGCTGCCCGTCTCCAAGCTGGTGGTGGGCCTCAAGTGCGGCGGGTCGGACGGCCTGTCCGGCATCACGGCCAACCCGCTATTAGGCGCGTTTTCCGATGCGCTGATCGCCCGCGGGGGCACCAGCATCCTCACCGAGGTGCCCGAGATGTTCGGCGCCGAGCGGCTGCTGATGCGCCGCTGCATAAGCCGGGCGGTGTTTGATAAAACCGTGGATATGATCAACGGCTTCAAGCAGTACTTCATGCGCCACGGCCAGCCGGTCTATGAAAACCCCTCGCCTGGCAACAAGACGGGCGGCATCACCACGCTGGAGGATAAATCCCTGGGCTGCACGCAAAAAGGGGGCAACGCGCCGGTGGTGGACGTGCTGGATTATGGGCGGCCGGTTGCAAGCTGCGGCCTCAACCTGCTTACTGGCCCGGGCAACGATCTGGTTGCCGCAAGCGCGCTGGCCGTATCGGGCGCGCACCTGGTGCTCTTTACCACGGGCAGGGGTACCCCCTTCGGCTGTCCGGTGCCTACGGTCAAGGTGGCAAGCAACAGCGCGCTTGCCGCCTTTAAAAGGGGATGGATCGATTTTGACGCGGGCCCCATCGCCCAAGGGGAACCGCTTCAAGCGGCGGCGGAGCGCTTCTTCCAGTACATCCGAAGTGTGGCCTCGGGCCAGGCGCGCACCCAGAGCGAGAAGCACGGCGTGCGAGAGATCGCCATCTTTAAGGACGGTGTGACGCTGTAGGGCGCGCCGGATGTGCCGGCGCGGTAAACGCCCGGGCGACATGCGCAAAGATATGCCCGCGCGTCTGGATGCGCGCGGCGGGCAATGCCGGAAGCGCTGCCGGCGTATGCACGCCTTGCGCGGGGGAGCGTTTGGGGAAGCAGCCGGCGCAAGGACGCTCCCATGCGCGCCGCGCAATAGGGCCCGGCTGGATGGACATGCGCCCCTCTTACCGCGCATGGGAACGGTGCACGCGCGTTGAGAGAACCCCGCGCAGGAGCAATGGATTGCCATGCGCCCGCCCCGCCGCGCATGGGCGCCGCCGATGCAGCGCATGCGATGGCAACAGGTGCGCGCCGCAGTAAGACTGTGCGCAAGCGACGTGCACGCGCAAGGTGGCGGGTCGATGAAGAAACGCCAGAGGTATATTAGAGCAGAGGCATTTGAGGCATTATAGAAAGGAAGCTTGCTATGGGACGCATCGTAAACTTTGGGGAGATCATGCTGCGCCTGACGCCGCCGGGCCACACGCGCTTTGTGCAGGCCGAGCGCTTTGATATCGTCTACGGGGGCACCGAGGCTAACGTGGCCGTGGCCCTTGCACAGTGGGACATGGACAGCTGCTTGGTGACCAGGCTGCCTGCGCATGAGCTGGGGCAGGCCGCGGTCAATTTCCTGCGGCGCTATGGCGTGGACACCACGTTTATCGCGCGCGGCGGGGAGCGGATCGGTGTCTATTATCTGGAGCAGGGCGCAAGCCAGCGTTCCTCCAAGGTGATCTACGACCGGGCGCGCTCCGCCTTTGCGCAGGCTACGGAAGACGCGTTTGACTGGGACGCGATCCTCGCAGGAGCCGACTGGTTCCACTTTACCGGCATCACCGCGGCGCTGGGCGCGCCGCTTGCCGGCATGTGCCTTGCGGCCTGCAAACAGGCACGCGCGCGCGGCGTCACCGTCAGCTGCGATATCAACTACCGCAAAAACCTGTGGAGAGAGGCCGAGGCGGGTGCGACGCTGGAGAAGATCATGCCCTACGTGGACGTGTGCATCGCCAACGAGGAGCAGGCCCGCGTGCTCTTCGGCATCGCCTGCCCTGACGAGGCGGCGGACCTGCAGGCAAAGAGCCGCTACGCCGCCGAGCAGCTGCACGCGCGCTTCGGCTGCCGGTACGTGGCGCTGACGCTGCGCAGCGGCGCTTCGGCAGACAACAACACCATCGGCGCCATGCTCTACGACGGAGAGACCCATCTGGTTTCACGCTTCTACGACGTGCACATCGTCGACCGCGTGGGCGGGGGCGACGCCTTTGACGCGGGGCTGATCTACGGCCTGTGCAAGGGGCTGCCCGCGCGCGACGCGCTGGATTTCGCCATGGCGTCCGACGCGCTCAAGCACAGCATCCCGGGCGACACCAACCACGTGTGCGCAGAGGAGGTATGGGCGCTGGCCCACGGCGACGGGTCGGGTCGGGTGCAGCGCTGAAGCGCCGAAGCGCGGCGGGGAATGCATTACCGCCCCATTTACAGGGCAAATGCCTGGCGTTTCGCCAAATGGCCCGCGTGGTGCACACGGATATAGTTGCTTTTCAAAAAGCTTGCGGGCGACCTTTCGCAAAGGAGGCGCGCCTGCAGGTCTCTGTGCCCCACCCATACAGGGGAAATAACGGGAGGATGGCTGCATGCGTTTAGCTCTATGGATCGCGGTCGGCGCGGCGATCGTATGCGCTGCTGTTGCGATATGTTCCGCAAAAAGAAAGAAATAGGCCCCCTTCAGCCTGGCTGAAAAACCTGGCGGCGCAAAGGATGTGGCGACGCATTTGGCTGCTGCGGTGCAGCGTGTTTTGTCCGGCCGCATGGCAACATGTAGCAACAACGCGTCGCCGTCGCAGATACGCTTGACAATACCACATACCGTTGCTATAATATTGAAAGTTTAGGCAAAAAACGCGAGGGGGAGAGGGAATGACGCGGTTGTGCGGGCGTGCAGGCTGGCATGCATACAGCGACAACGCGATCTATAACCACAGTGTCGCTACTGTGGGCCTTGGCGTTTTTGTTTTTGCTCACAGGCAAAATGCTTTCCGCGTGCGGGAGGCATTTTTTTTCGGCGTTTCCCCCAGAGAACGCGGTTAAAGAAAGGGCGTGCGTCTGTATGCTACAGGGTAGAAATCTCATTTGTCCCACTGATTTTTCCGTCGAGGAGATGGAGCAGGTGTTCCGGCTGTGCGACGATATCGTCGACCACCCCCACCTCTATGCCAAAGCATGCGCGGGCAAAATCCTCGCATCGCTCTTTTCCGAGCCCAGCACCCGCACCCGCTTGAGTTTTGAGGCGGCGATGCTCCGGCTGGGCGGGGAGGTGATCGGTTTTTCCGATCCTTTGAGCAGCTCCAGCTCTAAGGGCGAGGTGATGAGCGACACCATCCGCATGATCAACGGCTACGCCGATATCGCGGTGATCCGCCATCCGGTGGAGGGGGCGCCCATGGCCGCCTCGCTCTACTCGGGCATCCCCGTCATCAACGCGGGTGACGGCGGGCACCTGCACCCCACCCAAACCTTGACCGATCTCTACACCATCCGCAAGGTCAAGGGGCATTTTGAAAACCTCACCGTGGGCCTGTGCGGCGACCTGAAATTCGGCCGCACGGTGCACTCGCTGATCCGGGCGATGTCCCGCTACAAAAACGTCCAATTTGTGCTGATCTCCCCCAAAGAGCTGCGCGTGCCCTCCTACGTGTGGGAGGAACTGCAGGCCCAGGGCGCGGCAAACTTCCGCGAGGTGGAGAGCCTGGACGACTGCATCGATGCGCTGGACATCCTCTACATGACGCGCATCCAGCAGGAGCGCTTCGCCTCGCGCGAGGCGTACGAGCGCCTCAAGGATTGCTACGTGCTCGACGCCCGCCGCATGGCCATGGCCCGGGCGGATATGATGGTGCTGCACCCGCTGCCCCGCGTGCATGAGATCGCCCAAGAGGTGGATACCGACCCGCGCGCCTGCTATTTGGTGCAGGCCCAGTACGGCATGTACGTGCGCATGGCGCTGATCATCTCCCTACTGGGCATGCTGGGCAGAAACCCCGTGTGCGGCTCCAATCTGCACGAGGTGGGCTACAAGCGCCTGCCCCAGAGCAACGCGCCGGCGCATACCCACTGTAAAAACCCCCGCTGCATCCTGCGGGGCGAGCCCCACCTGCCCAAGCTGGTTAAGATGGCGCACGACGGGCTGCGCTGCGTGTACTGCGACAGCAAATACGTTCCCGATAAGGAGGATGAAGCATGAAAAAACTGATACGCAACGCCCGCGTGGTGGACGCCGGCATGGACGAGCAGGTAGACGTTTTGATCAAGGACGGCAGGATCGCCGCGCTGGGCTTTGACTTTGCGGCGGACGGTGCGGACGAGGTGGTGGACGCAAGCGGCCTTGTGCTGATGCCCGCCTTTGTGGACATGCACGCGCACTTTCGCGACCCGGGCTACACCCAAAAGGAGGACATTGCCTCAGGCAGCCTGGCGGCGGCGCACGGCGGCTACAGCACGGTGAACCTGATGGCCAACACAGACCCCGTGGCCAGCGATATGCGCACCATCAGCTACGTGCGCAGCAAGGCGGCGCAGGTGGGTCTGGTGCGGGTGCACCAGTGCGCCTCGCTGACGCGGGATTTTGACGGCAAGAGCCTGGATCATATCGACGCGCTGGACGAGAACGTCCGCTTCCTCTCGGAGGACGGCCGCGGCGTGATGAGCAACTACACGATGTGGCAGGCCATGTGCAAGGCAAAAGAGCGGGGCATGACCATCATCTCCCACGCGGAGGACATGGACCTTTCGCCCACGGACTACCGCCTGGCAGAGAACATCGCCACGGTGCGCGATCTGGAGCTGTGCGAGGCCACCGGCGCGCGCCTGCACATGGCGCACGTCAGCACCAAGGAGGCCATCGAGAGCATCATTGAGGCCAAAAAGCGGGGGGTAAACGTCACCTGCGAGGTGACGCCCCACCATCTGGCGCTGTGGGACGAGGCCTACAAGGTCAACCCGCCCATCCGCGCCCGCCGCGATTCCGAGGCGTTGCTCGTCGCCATCGAGCGGGAGTATGTGGACTGCATCGCCACCGACCACGCGCCCCACACCCTGCGCGACAAGCGCGCGGGCGCCTGCGGGTTGGTGGGGCTGGAGACAGCCTTTGCCGTGTGCTACACCCATCTGGTGCGGCGCAAATGCATTTGCCTTTCGCAGCTCTCCTACCTCATGAGCGCGGGGCCCGCCAAGCTGATGGGCCTGCCCGTGGGGCGGATTTTACCGGGGATGGATGCGGATCTGGTGCTGGTGGATGTGCGCAAGAGCTTCAGCGTGGACCCCGAAGCGTTCGCCTCCAAGGGGCGCAACACCCCGTTTGCGGGGCGCACGCTGTGGGGCGCGGTGCGCTGCACCATGAAACAGGGACAGGTTACCTATAACGCAGGCGTGTAAAGGGAGGATATGAAAGCCTTATGATGATGGACAAATTGTACGAATCCGTCGCTCAGCGCGGCGTGGTATGCGTGGGCCTGGATACGGATTACAGCTATCTGCCCGAGGCGCTGCAGGGCGCGTATCAGCAGGAGGGCGAGGCAATCTTCGCATTCAACCGCCGCATCATCGATGCGACGCTGGACGTGGCGGGCTGCTACAAGGTGCAGATCGCCTATTACGAATCGCTAGGCATGCAGGGGCTGGAGGCCTACCGCAATACGCTGGCCTACCTGCGCGCGCACGGCGCACCCGTGATCGCGGATATCAAGCGCGGGGATATCGCCAAAACGGCGGAGATGTACGCCAAGGCCCACTTTGAGGGGGATTTTGAGGCGGACTTCGTCACGCTGTCCCCCTACATGGGCATGGACAGCATCGCGCCCTACCTGCCCTACGTCCAGCACCAGGGCAAGGGCATGTTTGTGCTGGTGCGCACCTCCAACCCCGGCGCCAAGGATTTTCAGTACGTGACGGACAATGCGGGCACCCCCTTCTACGATATTGTGGGGCGTAGGGTGCAGCAGCTGGGTGTGGATCACATGGGCGCGTGCGGCTACAGCGCCATCGGCGCGGTGATCGGCGGCACCCACGCGGAGGAAGCCGTCTCCATCCGCAAAGCGCTGGATAAGACATTCTTCCTCATCCCGGGCTATGGCGCGCAGGGCGCCAAGGCCAGCGACATCGCACTGTATCTAAAGGATGGCAACGGCGGCGTGGTCAACGCCTCGCGCTCGGTGCTGCTCGCCTACAGAAAGGCGGGGGACGAGGCGCGATTTGAGGACGCCTCGCGCGCGGAGGTGCTGCGCATGCGAAAGGAGATCGCCGATGCCTGCGCGCTATGAGGAGGCCCTGATTCTGGAAAACGCCGCGGTGGCGCAGGACGTCTACTGCATGCGCGTGCGCGCGCATGAAGCGCCCGCGCCCGGCCAGTTCTACATGCTGCGTAAACCGGGCAGCGATACCTTCCTGGGCCGTCCTATCAGCCTGTTTGACGCGGGGGGCGGCAGTGTGTCCTTTCTCTACGAGGTACGCGGCCATGGCACCGCGCAGTTTGCTCAAATGCGTGCGGGCGACGCGATCTGCATGCTGGGGCCGCTGGGCCACGGGTTTGACACAGCGCGCGTGCGCGGCCGCGTGGCACTGGTGGCGGGGGGCATCGGCATTGCGCCGCTGCTCTATGCGGCCAAACAGCTGGAGGGCTGCCAGGCGGACCTCTACTGCGGCTTTCGCCAGGCCAGCTACGCACTGGACGCCTTCCGGCCGCACGTGCGCAAAATCTGCGTCGCCACCGATTCGGGCGCGGAGGGGCACCACGGCTTTGTAACGGACCTACTGGACCCCGCCGCCTACGACGTGGTGCTTACCTGCGGGCCGGAGGTCATGATGCGCAAGGTGGCCGGCATGTGCGCCCGCGCGGGCACAGCGTGCTTTGTATCCATGGAGCGGCACATGGCCTGTGGCGTGGGCGCCTGCCTGGGCTGCACCTGTAAGACCCGCTCCGGCGCAAAGTGCGTCTGCAAGGACGGGCCGGTATTCGACGCGCGGGAGGTGATGGCGGATGCTTGATATAACGCTCTGTGGCAAGACGCTCAAAAACCCCGTGATCGCCGCCTCGGGCACATTTGGCTTTGGCCAGGAGTACAGTTCGTTTTTCGATGTCTCCCGCCTGGGGGGCATCTCCTCCAAGGGCCTGACGCTGCACCCCCGCTACGGCAACAGCGGCCGCCGCATCTTTGAGACGGCAAGCGGCCTGATCAACAGCATCGGCCTGCAGAATCCCGGGGTGGAGGCGTTTTTATCGGACGAGCTGCCCCGCATGCGCGCGCTGGGCACCGCCATACTGGCAAATGTGGGGGGCGGCAGCATCGAGGAGTACGTGCAGGGGTGCGCACTGGTGGACGCCTCAAGCGTGGACTTTATCGAGCTGAACATCTCCTGCCCCAACGTCAAGCACGGGGGCATGGCCTTCGGTATCCGGGAGGACACCGCCTACGAGGTGGTGCAAAAGGTGCGCGCCTGTGTCAGCAACAAGCCGCTGATCGTCAAGCTCTCGCCCAACGCGCAGGACATCGTGCGCATGGCCGAGGCCTGCGCACGCGCGGGGGCGGACGCCCTGTCGCTCGTCAATACCTTCCAGGCCATGGCGGTGGACTGGCGGGCGAGAAAGCCCGTGTTCGACAACGTGACGGCGGGGCTCTCGGGCCCCTGCATCAAGCCCATCGCGCTGCGCATGGTCTACGAGGTGTGCCGGGCGGTGGACATCCCGGTGATCGGCATGGGCGGCATCGCGTGCGCAGAGGACGCGCTGGAGTTCATCTGCGCGGGCGCCACGTGCGTGCAGGTGGGCAGCGCGAATTTCACGCGGCCGGACGCCGCGCTGCGCATCATCGAAAAAATGGAGACGCTGCTCAGGCAGCAGGGCATTGCACACGTAAACGAGCTGCGCGGATGCATCCGCGCCTGAAGCATCAAGATAGACCGTCAGAGACGAAGAAAGGGTAAAGGTGACACAAATGGCAGTGGACGTACTTGCGATTTTGAAGGAGACAGGGGCTTTGCTGGAGGGGCACTTTTTGCTGTCCTCGGGCCGGCACAGCGACCGCTACGCGCAGAACGCGCAGCTGCTGCAGTACCCCGATAAGGCCGCCGCGGTGCTGGGCGTGGTGGCGGATAAACTCAAGGATATGGATATCGACGTGCTGGTAGGCCCGGCCATGGGCGGCATCATCGTAGCCTACGAGCTGGGCCGCCAGCTGGGCAAGCGCGCCATCTTCACCGAGCGCGAAAACAACGTGATGACCCTGCGCCGCGGCTTTGCCATCCAGCCGGGCGAGCGGGTGCTCATCACCGAGGACGTGGTTACCACGGGCAAATCCTCCAAGGAGACGGCGGACGTCATTGAAAAGTGCGGCGGCAAGCTGGTGGGCATCGCCTGCATCGTGGACCGCAGCCAAGAAGAGATCTTCTGCCCGGTGTTTTCCGCCATCCGCCTGGATATCGCCAATTACGATCCCGCCTCCTGCCCGCTGTGCGAAGCCGGCGCGCCCGTGGTCAAACCGGGCAGCCGCAAGTTTTAATAGCGCGCAAGGGGGGAGACGAACCATATGACAGAATTTGTACAGGCCCACTTGGTGCTGGCCGACGGCACCGTGCTGGAGGGGCAGTCCTTCGGCGCGCGCGGCACCAGCATCGGCGAGGTGGTCTTTAACACCGGCATGACCGGCTACCAGGAGGTGCTCACCGACGCGTCCTACTACGGGCAGATCGTGGTGCAGACCTATCCTTTGATCGGCAACTACGGTATCAACCGCGACGATATGGAGTCGCGCAAGAGCTGGGTTAGGGGATATGTAGTGCGCGAGTGCTGCAGCGAGCCCTCCAACTTCCGCGTGGCGATGACGCTGGACACCTATCTCAAGCAGCAGGGTGTCATCGCCATCTGTGGCATCAACACCCGCAAGCTCACCAAGGAAATCCGCGATTCGGGCGTGATCAACGGGGCGATCACCACCGAGTATGACATGCTCAACCGCGAAAAACTGCTGTGGGACATCCAGTCCTACCGCGTTAAAGATGCCATTGCCTCGGTGACGTGCGAGGGCTGGGAGCGCTACGCCTGCCCCGGTGCGCAGCATCACGTGGTGCTGCTGGATTTGGGCTACAAGCACAACATCGTGCAATCCCTCTTCAGCCGCAAGTGCAGCGTCACGGTGGTGCCCGCCCACATGGATGTGCAGGAGATCCTGGCCATGAAGCCCGATGGCATCATGCTCTCCAACGGCCCGGGCGATCCGGCCGAGGATAAGGAAGTGATCGCAAACGTGGGCGCGCTGATGGACGCGGGGGTGCCGGTGTTCGGCATCTGCCTGGGGCACCAGCTGGCAGCGCTCGCCGCCGGCGCGCGCACGCAAAAGCTCAAATACGGGCACCGCGGCGCCAACCAGCCGGTGCGCGACCTGGACCAGGGCCGCACCTACATCACCAGCCAAAATCACGGCTACGCGGTGGTGGCGGACAGCGTGGATACGCGCGCCTGCCACATCAGCCACGTCAATGCAAACGACGGCACCGTCGAAGGCATCCGCTATCTCGAGCGGCCCTGCTTTACGGTGCAGTTCCATCCCGAGGCTAGCGCCGGCCCCAAGGATACGGCGTACCTGTTTGACGCCTTTATCGCCATGATGGAAGGGGGAAGCGCGCATGCCTAAACGTGCAGATATCAAAAAGGTGCTGGTGATCGGCTCCGGCCCTATCGTCATCGGCCAAGCGGCGGAGTTCGACTACGCGGGCACGCAGGCATGCCGCGCGCTTGCCGAGGAGGGCATCGAGGTGGTGCTCATCAACTCCAACCCCGCCACCATCATGACCGACAAGGCCATGGCAGACAAGGTGTACATCGAGCCGCTGGTGCCCGAGGTGGTCAAAAAGATCATCCGCATGGAGAAGCCCGACAGCATCCTGCCCACGCTGGGCGGCCAGACCGGCCTGAACCTGGCGATGACGCTTGCCGAGGAGGGGTTTTTGCAGCAGCAGGGGGTCAAGCTGTTGGGCGCCAACCCCGAGACCATCAAAAAGGCGGAGGACCGCCAGAGCTTTAAAGATACCATGCTGGCCATCGGCGAGCCGTGCATCCCCTCGGAGGTGGTGCACTCGGTGGAGCACGCCCTGCGCTTTGCAGAGGAGATCGGCTACCCCGTGATCGTGCGCCCCGCTTACACCCTGGGCGGCTCGGGCGGCGGCATCGCGGCGGACGCGCGCGCCCTGCGTGAGATCTGCGCCGGCGGCCTGCGCCTCTCGCCGATTCACCAGGTATTGATTGAGAAGTGCATCGCGGGCTGGAAGGAGATCGAGTACGAGGTGATGCGCGATGGCAAGGGCAACGTCATCACCGTCTGCAATATGGAAAACATCGACCCCGTGGGCATCCACACCGGCGATTCCATCGTGGTGGCGCCCTCCCAGACGCTCACCGACAGGGAGTACCAGATGCTGCGCTCCTCGGCGCTGAACATCATCACGGAGCTGGGCATCGAGGGGGGCTGCAACGTGCAGTTCGCGCTCTTCCCCGATAGCTTTGAGTACGCCGTCATCGAGGTCAACCCGCGCGTTTCCCGTTCGTCTGCGCTGGCCTCCAAGGCCACGGGTTACCCCATCGCCAAGGTGGCGGCCAAAATCGCCATTGGGTACAGCCTCGATGAGATTCCCAATATGATCACGGGCAAAACCTGCGCCTGCTTTGAGCCCGCGCTGGATTACTGCGTGGTCAAGTTTCCGCGCTGGCCCTTTGATAAGTTCGTCTACGCGGAAAAGACGCTGGGCACCCAGATGAAGGCCACCGGCGAGGTGATGGCCATCGGCCAGAGCTTTGAGCTTGCGGTGATGAAGGCGGTGCACTCCATCGAGCTGGGCATGGAGACCCTCTCGCTCGATACGTTGGCGCAAAAGAGCGATGAACAGATCGTGGCACTGCTGCACCAGCAGGACGACCAGCGCATCTTTGTGGTGTACGAGGCCATCAAGCGGGGCGTGCCCTTTGACACCATCTTTGGCATCACCATGATCGACAAGTGGTTCCTGGCCAAGCTGCGCAACCTGGCGCAGATGGAGCTTTCCCTTTCGCAGGAGCCGCTCACGCTGGAAAAATACCGCGCGGCCAAGCGCATGGGCTTTTTGGATAAGACCATCGCGCGCCTCAGCGGCCAGCCGCTCCCCGAAAAGCAGTACGCCACCTACAAAATGGTGGATACCTGCGCGGCGGAGTTTGCGGCGCAAACGCCCTACTTTTACGCGGCCTTTGACGGGGACGATAACGAAGCGCTGGAATACATCCAGTCCCACCCCACGGATAAAAAGAAGGTGATCGTCTTCGGCTCCGGCCCCATCCGCATCGGGCAGGGCATTGAGTTTGACTACTGCTGCGTGCACTGCGCCTGGGCGCTGCGCGACAAGGGCATCGAGGCCATCATCGCCAACAACAATCCCGAGACGGTGTCCACAGATTTTGACACGGGCGACCGGCTGTACTTTGATCCCCTCAACGCCGAGTACGTGGCGTCCCTGATCCAGACCGAGCAGCCCTGGGGCGTGGTGGTGCAGTTTGGCGGGCAGACCGCTATCAAGCTGACCCGTTTCCTCAAGGATATGGGGGTGCGCATTTTGGGCACCAGTGCCGACGCCATCGACGAGGCGGAGGATCGCGAGCGCTTTGATGCGCTGCTGGAGCGCTGCGGCATCCCGCGCCCGCAGGGCACCACGGTGTTTACCACAGAGGAAGCGCTGGCAGCTGCGCGTAAATTGGGCTATCCGGTGCTGCTTCGCCCCTCCTACGTGCTGGGCGGGCAGAACATGATCATCGCCCACAACGACGAGGACGTCAAGGAGTACATGACCATCATCACCGCGCACGCGCTGGAGAACCCCGTGCTGATCGATAAGTACCTGATGGGCACCGAAACCGAGGTGGACGCCATCTGCGATGGGGAGGACTACCTCATCCCGGGCATCATGGAGCACGTGGAGCGCGCGGGCATCCATTCGGGCGACTCCATCTCCATCTATCCGGCGCAGACCCTCTCCAAGCGCGTGCAGGACACCATTGTGGACTACACCGCGCGCCTGGCGCGGGCGCTGCGCGTGGTGGGGTTGATGAACATCCAGTACGTAGTGTATCGAGACGAGGT
The DNA here is from genome assembly GCF_900604345.1 of Maliibacterium massiliense. Taxonomy (GTDB): domain Bacteria; phylum Bacillota; class Clostridia; order Christensenellales; family Maliibacteriaceae; genus Maliibacterium; species Maliibacterium massiliense. The sequence goes on along the minus strand of NZ_LR026983.1, from coordinate 648,324 downwards.
GTACGTCATCGAGGTCAACCCCCGTTCCTCGCGCACCGTGCCCTACATCAGCAAGGTGACCGGCGTGCCCATGGTGGATATCGCCACCCACTGCATGCTGGGGGAGAAGCTCAGGGACATGGGCTACGGCACGGGCCTCTATCAAAAGAGCGACATGATCGCCATCAAGGTGCCGGTGTTCAGCTTTGAAAAGCTGCGCGATGTGGACAGCCAGCTGGGGCCGGAGATGAAGTCCACCGGAGAGGTGCTGGGCGTGGCAAAGACGCGTGAGGACGCCATGCTCAAGGGATTGGTGGCCTCGGGGATGAAGCTCAAACACGAGGGCGGCGTGCTCATCGCTGTGCGCGACGCGGACATGCAGGAGATGGTGCCCATCGCCCATAAGTTCTACGACCAGGGCTTTAAGATTTACGCCTCGGCGCGCATGGCCTCGCGCCTGATCGAAAACATGATCCCCGCAAACTCTGTGCGCGGGCTGGACGAGGGGGAGCCCAACATGCTCTCGCTGCTGGAATCAGGCAGGGTGGATTATCTAATCTCCACATCGGATCACGGCCGGCAGCCGCAGCGCAACTCCGTCAAGCTGCGCCGGCGCGCCATCGAGCGGGGCATCGCCTGCCTGACGGCGGTGGATACCGCCCGCGTGGTGGCGGACTGCCTGGGCCAGAAGAAGCACGTCGAGGACATCGACATGGTGGATATGGCCGCGCTGTAATCAAAAAAGACGAACCCCAATTAAAAAACCGCCCGCGCGTATCGCGGGCGGTTTTGTCATGCGTTTTTTGCCGCTTTGCCTGCGCATTTGTTTCGTGCGCAACGTTTTTATGCCATGCCCAGCTTTTGCACGGCCAGCTGCAGGCTACGCCAGTTGTCGCGCGTCTCAAGCAGGCGCTTGCGCCCCATGTCGGTCAGCTGGTAGTACTTGCGCGGCGGCCCGCCGGTGGACTCTTGCCAGAAGATCTGGGTATAGCCCGCGGCGTGAAGCCGGCGCAGCACCGCGTAGATGGAGCCATCGTACACCTCGGGTATCACCCGCTGGATGATTTTCATAATCTCATAGCCGTAGAGCGCGCCGTCCGAGAGGGTGTGCAACACGCACATCTCCAAAGTCCCCTTGAGCAGTTGGCTGTCCATCGCCTCACCCCGCTTTGCGCTTGCCGGCGGGCAGCACCCGCGTGCCGGCAAGCAGGTCCCATACGGTGATACCCTCGCGTGTGATCAGGCACAGCACCAGCGAAGCGAGGGTGGGCAGCAGGCCCAGCGGCCACCAGAAATACGCGCAGATCACGTTGAGCGCCAGCTTGCCCGCCCATTCGCGCAGCAGGCACTGCATAAAGGTGGGCGGGCCGCCGTCCCGCGCCGCCACGCGCACGCCCAGCAGCCTCTGGCCCAGCGAACGGCCCTTGCACAACCACATGCACAGCGGAGTCAGCAAAAAGAACCAGCACAGGCCAAGCAGCGCGGCGAGCTGCCAGGCAACCGGCGCGGCGGCGATCCAGGGCGTAGCTGCCCCATGCGCCGATTGGACGAAGCCCACCACCGCGCGCAGCGCGATGCGCACATCAAAGCTTGCATAGAGCGCGGCGCCCATCATCAAAGGCAGCAGCGGCAGCGCCGAAAGCGCGCAGTCCACTGTAAAAGCGGCGAAGCGCCGCCAGCACGATGCCGGACGCATGGGCGCCTTTTCCGCAATGGGGGGCAGGTCCCGGTCCAGCAGGGCCTGCACAATGCGCGCGGGCTCGCCCAGCGCGCGCGCAACCTCCTGCTCCGTTTTTCCCTCGCTCAAGCCCTGCTGAAAAAACGCCCTGTATTCAGCCAGTACGTCGTGCGCGTCTTGGGCGCTCATCTTGCCCAAAAGCGCGCTGGCCAGCTGCTCCATGAATTCCTTTTGCGTCATGGCATGGCCTCCTTTATTGGTCCACTTACTGGATGCATCATAGCACACTACTATACGAAGAATAATAGAACTGCGTAAAAGAGCGCCCTGCCGCGTGTGCGGCGGGGCGCTCTGGCGCTTACATCGCGGAGGTCATCAGGCTGCACGCCAGCGCGCAGGTTAAAAACGTCAGCGCGCACATCACGATAAAGGCGGCAAGCGAGAGACCAAAGGACGTCAAATCCAGCACGCGCACGCTTTTGGACATCTGCTCTGCGGTGGCGCTGTCAAAGGGCTGGTCGCCTGTGATAAGTGCGTTGTAGGCGTTGGCGCGCACCCGCGCGAAGATGGCGAGGGCAAGCCCTGCGATCGCGCACAGGAAAAACGCGAACGTCCAGGTGATCTTCAGGGGGAACAGCATCACGATGGAGATGGCGCTAAAGACGATGCTCAGCGTCATGCGGCGCGTGCTGATGCCGGTGGTTGTATGCATGTGCGGCCTTCCTTTCCTTGTGCGCATTGAAATGTATCTGTCCATATCATACCATAATTACCAGCTGCGCGTTGGCAAAAGTTTGCGCAAATATTGTCGAAAGTACGCGCCATGCGATACAATAATCCCTAGAAAGGCTGATGCGAAGGAGGCGGAACAATGAAACACCCAAAGCGTGCGCTCATTACGCTGATATGCGCGCTGGCGCTGCTTGCCGGATGCGGGCAGCCTGCGCGGACATCACCCCCGTCCACGCCCACTGCGCAGACGAGCGCGGCGCGCAGCATGGCGCAAATTCGCGTCTCGGGCAGCCTGCGCATCGCGGTGTGCGCCAATATCGCGCCCTATGCATTTGCGGAGGATTACATGCTAGACCCGCCCACCAAATACGTGGGCTGCGATATCGCGCTGGGGCGCCATATTGCGCAGCAGTTGGGCCTTTCGGCGGAGTTTCATTACAAGGAAAGCGTCGAGGAGGTACTGCAGGCGCTGCGCCAGGGCGCGTGCGATATGGCGCTCGGGGCGCTGGGCGACCGGCCGGAGCGGCGCGAGGCGTTTCTCATGAGTGTGCCCTTTGAGCGCAACATCGAGATGTCGCTGCTGACGCGCAGGGGCGAGGAGGGACGCTACGCCCGTCTGGAGGATGTGGATCAGCCCTCGGTGCGCATCGCGGTGCAGGCCACCAGCATACAAAATGAGATGATGACGCTGTGCATACCCAATGCCTACCGGGTGTTTGTGGCTCATCTGCCCCAGGGCGCCCAAAAGCTAAAGGAGGGCAAGGCGGACTTGCTCGCCGTCAACCGCGCGCTTGCCCAGCGGGTGCTTGAAAGCGCGCCGGAGCTGGCGCTGAGCAATGTGGTTGTGCGCGTGAGCGATGAGAAGAACTACGTGCTCTTTCCCAAGGGGAGCGAGGCGCTGGCAGAGCAGGTCAATCCCATCATTGCCATTGTAGAGGCGAGCGGGCAATACGCCCTCTGGCAGCAGGAGGCGCAGGACCTCACCGCGCAGTGGGTCATTGACGCGCCCCCGCAGCCATCAAACTGGTAGCGTGTATGCGACAAGGGGACGCGTGCAAGACAGGGACACCCCCGATTTGACTTGCGCGTGGCGCAATAAGCGCGGCGGGCCGTCAGGCATGGTGGTGCTTTCCGCAGAGATGTGCTATGATTTATACTGTCTGCCAACGCAGAACACGAAAGGAAGAACGCCTGATGATTGTCTGTTGTGAAAAAGTCGCGTCGTAAAACAGGATAGGGGCACCATGCAATGCCCGGGCGCGCGGCCTTGGTGCACGCAACCTTTTGTGCAGTGCACCGTCTTACGCTGCAGCACGCGCGTAAGGACTTGCGCTTTTGCGGCAAGTGGACCGCGCCAGGCGCAGGCACGCTGCAAGCTGACGCCGCGCGTCAGATGCACGGCCAAAGGGCCTGCGCTGCAGGCTTGCATCTATGGTGAGCACCCGAAAAAAGGAGCCGTTTTGATGAAGAAACATGCGTTACTGGAGATTGTGCGCAAACCTGGGAGGTTTGCGTAAAAATCAATCTCTGCCAAACCTCCAAAGAAGATCATCACATGGACTTTTTGGAGGATCATCCCGTGAATCGAGAAAACAAAAGAAAACGCTACGAAAAAGGCTATTACAGAACGCACGCGTGCAACGAAAGCTTTACCTGCAAGGTGTGCGGCAGACCCGTGGTGCCGGAAGGCGCCGGGAGTGACCACCGCAACCACTGCCCCAACTGCCTGTGCAGTTTGCACGTGGATTTAGTGCCTGGCGACCGCGCGGCCCACTGCGGGGGCGTTATGGAGCCGATTGCCGTATGGGTGCGCAAAAACGGCGACTGGGCGGTCATCCACCGCTGCCGCCGATGCGGGGCGCTCTCATCCAACGGAATCGCGGCGGATGACAATCCTATGAAGCTGCTTTCAATCGCAATGAAGCCTGTGGCGCTCCCGCCGTTCCCACTGGAAAAGGTGGAGGAGATGACCGACCTGATGGCGGGCGATGGAAAGTTGAAGGTATAAACGGCGCATGCAGCGCGGCGGGGAAAAATCCCCGCCGCCTTTTTATAGGCAAAAGCGCGCGCATATTTTGCGCCATACGATGCTTTTGCGCGCCGCAGCATGCCAATCGGGGCGGATGTGCGCAAGATACGCAAAAAGATCCGCTCTCCCAAATGGGGAGAGCGGCCCGCGCAGCGTTCCATGCTGGGATGCGTTTTAGTCCAAGAGAAAGTCCAAAATGTTCCAGCCTGTGCTGGTCTGTGCGCGGTACAGTTCCGTGTAGCCGCACTGGGTGCAGCTGATAGTGATAAACTTTTTGTTCTGTACATCAAAAATCTTGGCAAAGTTGCCACCCGTAGCCTGGAACTGGTCGCTTACGTAGGATTGGTTGCCGCATTTGGGGCAGACATAGGCATGTTTTTCCATGGTATTGCTCCTTTATCGTTTGCAGATTTGCTCCTATTATAAGGGAACGGGCGCGCCGCTGCAAATCAAAAGCGCCACACACCCGTGTGCGGCGCTCTGTGCAGGTCGCCTCTATGCGTCGTATGCGATGATGCCCAGCAGGCCGGGGCCTGTGTGCACGCCCAGCACGGGGCTGACCGGCACCACCATGCTCTCCACCACCCGGGCAAAGCTCTTAACGGTCTCCAGGATGCCGTAGGCCTCCTGCTCAGCGTCGCCGTGCACCACGGCCACGTGAATGGATTTGTTGGCGTAGCGCTGGCGGAACTGGTCGATGAGGGCGCTGACCGACTGCTTGCGCCCGCGCGCCTTGACGATGGTGTGATACACGCCGTCCGTCTTGCCCACGCCAATCACCGGCATGATGCGCAGCAGGGTGCCGATGGCGCTCTCCACAAAGCCGATGCGCCCGCCCTTGCGCAGGTACTCCAGCGTTTTGACCACGAACATACCCTCCATCTGCGCGTGCACCAGGCGGATGCGCGCAAGCGCGTCCTCAATGCCGCCGCCCGCAGCCACCGTACGCGCCGCCTCAAGTACCTGAAAGCCCAGCCCCATCGAGAGGATGAGACTGTCGTACACGTGCAGGCGCAGGCGGGTGTACTCCTTGGCCACATTGCGCACCATGTTGTAGGTGCCCGACAGACCGGAGGAAATGGAGATGTAGAGCACATCCGTATAGCCCGCCTCTGCCAGGCGGTCCAGTTCGCGCATGATGTCCTCTGGCATGGGCAGGCTGGATTTGGGCACCTCCTCTGCCAGGCGGTCGTAAATCTGCTGGGCGGTGATCTCGATGCGGTCACGATACTCGCCCTCTTTATAGAGAATGCGCAGCGGCAGCATCACAATGCCCATTTTGTCGATGATCTCCTGCGGCAGATCGCAGGAGGAATCGGTCATGATAGCAATTCTTTCTTGCGCCATATGTGCCTCCTAATCGGTTACCAAACCGGCGTTACCATCCTTAGAATCTCTAGATGTAGTTTTGAAAACTATATTAACTACTATACCATACGATAACTGCGAAATCAATGGCCCTTTAGGTGTATTTCTGCGGCAAAAGTGTGAAGATTATGCAAATATCCATGGAAAAATGCGCGGTGGATGGCAGGGCGCGCGGCGCCTTGCAATAAAGAGGCGCCGCCCGTATAATAAAACCAAGAATATTGTATGCGCCGGGCAAGGCAAATGGTTCCGCACGCGGAGAAAAATCATGCGTGGCAGGGCGCGGGTGTGGGTAAGGAGAAAAGCGGGTCAAAAGCTATGCAGTGGGAACAGATGGTGATGGATCAGGTTGCGCAGCTGACGGATATCGACATGGTGCGCGCTGAAAGTATTCCGCAGATTGATTTGTATATGGAGCAGGTGCTGGCGTTTTTTGATAAGCAGCTGGACCCCAAACGCAACATGGCCGAGACGTTTGCCCTGACCAAGACCATGGTCAACAACTACGTCAAGGCGGGGGTGCTGCCTCCGGCGCGCAAGCGTAAGTATGGGCACGACCACATGATCAGGCTGCTGTACGTGACGCTGCTCAAATCCGTGCTGTCTATCCAGGAGATCGGGCAGATGCTGGCGCTGACGCCGGACGCGTCCGACCCCGCGCAGCAGGAGCGCACCTATGAGGTGTTCCGCCAGATGGTGGACGGCTACCGCGCGTGGTTCCACAAGCATACCCAGCACCGCATCGAGCAGGTGCACGCGCATTTGGCGGCCAATGGCCCGGTGGATGTGCGTCAGGAACAGATGCTGTTTCTGGCGCTCACCGCCATGGAGGCCACCGCACAGAAGGCGCTGTGCGTGGAGCTGCTCAAGCAGCTGCCCCATCCGCAAAAGCCAGCAAAGAAATGACGCCTCCGGCAGCATGGCGCCAGAGGCATGGAGATAGAAAGGAAATACAAGCATGGATCATTCGGCATGGATCAAAGCACAGCGCATCGCCAAGGGCTGGAGTCAGCAGGAGCTGGCCACGCGCGCGGGCGTCAATGTCTGGACGCTGCGACGCATGGAGGCGGGCCAGGCGTGTGAAGAGGCGCAGGTGGATATGGTGCGCGCCGCGCTGCGGGCAGCAGAGCAGGCGCCTGCGCAGCCGCCGCGGGGCGCCGCGCGCCCGGCGGAAAAGCGCGCCCCAGAGAAAACGCCAAAAAAAGCACGCCGCGGAGGCATTTCGATTGCCGATATGCCCGCGCCCGATGTGCGCGCGCCGCAGAAGCGCCAGGTGCGCGACGCGTCCGTGCTGGAGATGTATCCGCTGCGGCGCGGCGCGGAGCCAGTGCCTCTGCCAACCAAGCGCACGCGCACGGAGGACGCCGTGCCGGAGGGAAAGGCGCCGGTGCGCGTGGCCGACATGCCCGCACCAGAGAAAAAGAAAAGCCCCGTGCGCGTGGCAGATAGCCCTGCACTGGAAAAGAAAAGCCCCGTGCGCGTGGCGGATAGCCCTGCACTGGAAAAGAAAAGCCCCGTGCGCGTGGCGGATAGCCCTGCACTGGAAAAGAAAAGCCCCGTGCGCGTGGCCGACATGCCCGCACCGGAGGAAAAGAAAACCCCCGTGCGCGTGGCGGATAGCCATGCGCCGGAGGAAAAAGCGCCGGTGCGCGTGGCCGACATGCCTGCACCGGAGGAAAAAGCGTCGGATAGCCTTGCGCCGGAAAAGCCGCCCATAGCGGCGTCCACGCCCGCGGCACAACCGGCCAATGCAGCGGCAACATCTGCCGCAGAACTGCCCGAGCACCCGCCTGTGCTGGACCGGCAGCAGGCGCTGGATTTTATGCGCGATGGTGAAAAACAGCGCGCCGCGCTGGCGCAGCAGCGGTGGCTGTGGCAGCAGGCTCACCGGCCGGTGGAGCAGCTGCGCATGGCGCCCGCCAGCACCATGGGCGATATGCTGGCCGTAGCCATGAAGCGGGCGCAGGTACCCCAGCAGGCGCGCGTGCTGGACGTGGTGCTGCGCACGGACGCGCAGCGGGGCACGCTCAATGCGCCGGGCGTGACGATGCTGGTGCATACCCTTGAGGAAATGGATGTATCGGGCGATGCGCTGATGCGCTGCGACGCGCGGCGGATGCCCTTTGCCGACGAGACGTTTGACGCGGTGCTGATCCGCTCCGCGCTGCACAGCGTGGCGTACGTCACGCAGCTGGTGCGCGAGGCGCGCCGCGTGCTCAAGCGGGGGGGACGCCTCGTCCTCTGCGATCAGATGGCTGACGCCTACCCGCGCACGGCACGCATGCAGCAGACGCTCGCCTATGTGAGCGACCCGCAGCTTGTGCAGCTGCATTCCATCGATGCCATCAGCAGCGTGCTCTGCGCGCTGGGCATGCAGGTAACCTACCGCCTGGCCACCAGCGTGCGCACTACCTATGCCCAGTGGGCGCGGGGGGTGGACGTGGCGCGCGCCCGCTCGCTGGCCAAGTGGCTGCACCAGCTGGCTGCGGACGGGAACGGGGCGGGCATCGGCCTGCGCGCAACGGGCGATGTGCTCAGCTTTGCGCTGCCCTATATGCTCATCGGCGCGCGTAAGGTGGACGCCGTGCAGTGCGATGCATGAGATGTATACGCGAAACGCGCCCCCGCCAATCTGGCGGGGGCGCGTTTGTCTATGCAATGCAAAATCTGATTTAATCCTTCATAGCCAGGATGCGCGTGGCGTTGATCACCGAGAGGATGGAGACGCCCACGTCCGCCACCACCGCCGCCCAGATGGGGGCAATGCCCATCGCGCCCAGCACCAGCACAATGGCTTTGACCACCAGCGCAAAGGCGATATTAAAGTGCACAATGCCCATTGCGCGGCGGGCCAGGCGCACCGTGGCGGGCAGGCGGTCCAGTCGGTCGGCCATCAGCACCACGTCCGCAGATTCGATGGCTACGTCCGTGCCACGGCCCATGGCCACGCCTGCGTCCGCCATGGCGAGCACCGGCGCGTCGTTGATGCCGTCGCCCACAAACAGCACGTTTTTGTAGCGCTGCTTGCGCTGGGCCATCTGCGCCACCTTGTCTTGCGGCAGCAGCGCGCCATGCGCCTCGTCCGCGTGCACCTGCCTGGCGACCGCCTGCACGGATGCGGCGTTGTCGCCCGAGAGCAGCGTGATGTTTTTGACGCCCAGCGCCTTGAGCCGTTCCAGCGCGGGTGCAGCTTCGGGGCGGGGCGTGTCGCCCAATAGCAGCGCGCCCGCAAGTGCGCCATCCACCGCGACATACACCAATGTGCCCGCCTCTGGACTTGCCACGCCGGAGATATCCACGCCCTGGCGCTGCATCAGCTTATCGTTGCCGCAGAATACCTTTTTGCCGTCCACCACGCCCGACACGCCGTAGCCTGCGATCTCTTCAACATCTGTGATATCGCCCGTGGCGGGATGGTTGCGCAGGATTGCCTCGGCGATGGGATGGTTGGAGCCCTTTTCACACAGCGCGGCGATATCGTGCAGCGCCTTCGGCGAAAAGCCGCCTGCAGGCAGCAGGGCCTTGAGCGACAGCGCGCCCGTGGTGATGGTGCCCGTCTTATCCAGCACAACGCACTGCGTGCGGGCCAGCACGTCAATAAACCTGCTGCCCTTGATCAGCACGCCGCGGCGCGAGGCGGCGCCGATGGCCGAGAAGTAGGACAGGGGAATGGAGATAACTAGCGCGCAGGGGCAGGAGGCCACCAGGAACACCAGCGCCCGCGGCAGCCACATGCTGATGGGGCCAAAACCCGCAAGCGTGGGCAGGGCGGCCAGCAGCGCCGCGATGACCATCACCGTGGGCGTGTAGTACTTGGAAAAACGCCGCAATACGTTTTCGGTCTGGCTCTTTTGGGTGGAGGATTCGCGCACCAAGTCGATGATGCGCGAGGCGGTGGACTGCGCAAAGCTTTGCGTGGTCACGCATGTCAACACGCCCGATAGGTTGATGCTGCCTGAAAGCAGCGCGCTGCCCGGCCCTGCGCTCTGGGGCTGCCCCTCGCCGGTGAGGGCGGATGCGTCGATGTCGGCGTGCCCGTCGACCACCCTGCAGTCCAGCGGCACGCGGTCGCCCGGCTTGAGGCGGATGGTTGTGCCCACCGCAACATCGCGCGCGCCCACCACCTGCTCGCTGCCATCGGCGCCCACAACCAGCGCCGTGTCAGGACGGATGTTGGTCAGGGCCTGGATGTTCTTTTGCGATTTGTTGACGGCGCGATTCTCCAGAAATTCACCGATCTTGAAAAGCAGGATGATGAAAGCGGCCTCGGGGTAATCGCCCAGGCAGAAGGCGGCGATGGAGGCGACGCTCATCAGCATCGTCTCGTCAAAGCGCAGGTGCACCAGCGCCTTGAGGCCATCGAGCAGGATATCGTAGCCGGCCAGCAGCACCGCGGCGCCGAAGCCTACTGCGCGCAACACCGGCTGCTGGATGAAAAAGGCGGCGATCAAAAGCGCGATGCTGATGCAGAAGGCAATGACGTCCCCCTTGCCAGCGGCCTCGCCTCCGTGGCTGTGGCCGGCGTGTTCGTCTTCGTCATGCTGGCAGCAGCTGCACTTTTCAATGGTGAACACGTCGTTTGCGTCATGGCTGTGCCCGCAGGCGCAGCCCTCTACGTGGTTGTGTTCGCGCCCGCCTTCGTCGTGATGCGCGTGAGCGTGATCGTGTGCGCAGGCGCAGGCTTCAGCCTGCGCGCCCTGCGGATGTTCGTGGCGCTCTCCGGAAGATTTCATGGGGTGGTCTCTCCTTTTCGATGCCGTTTATTTTTGTTGGGAATGGGTGTGTAGCGTGTGCTGCAGGCCCTGGGTAAAGATCTGGCTGATGTGGTTGTCATCCAATGAATAGTACACCGATTTGCCCTGCCGGCGGCCCTTGACGATGTGCTGTCCCTTCAGCGAGGCCAGCTGGTGCGACACCGCCGACTGCTCCATGCCGATGAGGCTGCACAGATCGCACACGCACAGCTCCGCCTGCGAAAGCGCCATGATGATCTTTAGGCGCGTGGTATCCGCGTAGGCGCGGAACAGGTCGGCCAAGGGCGCGATTTCCTCGGTGGAGGGAACGTGCACGCCGCGCGTCACATCCGTGTGCACCTGCAGCGTTTCACAGGTCTCCACAAAGGGCGATGCCGTGTTTTGCGGTTGATCTTGCATGGGTTGCAACTTCCTTTCTTTCCAGTAAAAGGTTTGCATGGGGGCAATCGAATGAACGGATATTCATATGACATTATTATCATATGATTGACCGCTCATATTGTCAATAGCTTTCCCATACATTTTACGCGCATGCGCGCGGATTTTCGTATCGAGCCACCCCATAAAAGCAAAACAAAGCACAAAGTTCTTGCCTGAATGCTTTACTTCGCTAATATAATACAGTATAATACGATATGTCTCTGAGTGCGAGACTTATATATTGAAGGGGGATTCATACGCATGAAAAAGACCATTACGATGATTCTTGTGCTTGTGCTGGCGCTGGCGTTGTGCCTGACGGGCTGCAAAAGCAAGGGTGCGGACACATCGCTCAAGGACATCCAGAGCAAGGGCAAACTGGTGATGGGCCTGGACGATTCGTTCCCGCCGATGGGCTTCCGCGATGACAACAACGAGATCGTCGGCTTCGATATTGATTTGGCGCGCGCCGTAGCCGAGAAGCTGGGCGTGGAGCTGCAGCTGCAGCCCATCGACTGGAAGGCCAAGGAGATGGAGCTCAACAACAAAAACGTGGACGTGCTGTGGAACGGCTTTACGCTGACCGACGAGCGCAAGGAAAACCTGCTGTGCAGCGAACCGTACATGTTCAATAAGCAGATCATCGTGGTCAACGCGGATTCCGATATCAAGGCCAAGGCGGACCTTGCGGGCAAGACCGTTGCCCTGCAGGACGGCTCCTCGGCAGAGGAGGCGCTGGAAAAGGACACAGCGCTGAAGGATTCCCTCAAGGGCACGGTGGGCTTCTCCGATAACGTCAAGGCGCTGCTGGACCTGTCCAACGGCCAGGTGGACGCGGTGCTGGTGGACTCGGTCGTGGCCAACTATTACATCCATCTGGACCAGAACGAGGGCAAGTTTCGCATCCTGGACGACAGCCTCGCCGCCGAGGAATACGGCATCGGCATGCGCAAGGGCGATGCCAGCCTCAAGGAGGCCATCGACAAGGCAATCGCCGACCTGATCGCGGATGGCACCTTTAAGACCTTGAGCGAGAAGTGGTTCTCGGAGGATGTCTCGATCAAAAAATAACGCTTCATGGCGTAGACCGCTTATCAAACGGGCCGCATGCACCTGCGGCCTGTTTATGCGTATCGATGGGGTGGAACGATGAGCTATCTGACCAATATGGATAAACTGGGCAAGCTGCTGCTGGCGCTTGTGGAGGGCAGCGGCGTGACGTTGACGATCTTTGTGGTGACGCTGCTGCTGTCCGTGCCGCTGGGCTTCTTTTCCTCGCTGGGCAGCCTGTCAAAGAACAAGGTGGTGCGTGGCCTGATCAACGTGTACGTGCTGGTGTTTCGCGGCACGCCGCTGATGCTGCAGATCCTGTTCATTTACTTTGGCATCAACATGCTGGGTCTGGGCCTGGACCGTCACCTTGCGGCCATTTTATCCATCACCATCAACTACGCCGCCTATTTCAGCGAGATCTTCCGCGGCGGCATCCAGTCCATGCCGCTGGGCCAGTTTGAGGCGGCCGACGTGTTGGGCCTGACGCACAGCCAGACCATGCGGCGCATCATCCTGCCCCAGATGTTCAAAAACGTCTTTCCCAGCGTGGGCAACGAGGTGATCAACCTCATCAAGGATACCGCGCTGACCTACACCATCGGCGTATCGGAGCTGCTGCGCGTGGGCAACAACGCCATGATGGGCAGCGGCAGCATCATCCCGCTGCTCATCGCGGGCCTCTTTTACCTGGCGATGAACGCCGTGGTGTCCAGGGGGCTGCACTGGGGCGAAAAGCGCCTGTCCTACTACCGCTAAAGGAGGGTACGCACAATGCAGATGCTGGAAGCGAGGGACATTGTCAAAAACTTTGCGGATACGCAGGTGCTGCGCGGCGTATCGCTGGCGGTGGCGCGCGGGGAGGTGGTGGCCATCATCGGGCCCTCCGGCTCGGGTAAATCCACGCTGCTTCGCTGCATCAACTATCTGGAAAAGATCGATGGCGGCACGATCACAGTGGAGGGCAAAACCATGGCCTTGCCGGGCCGCAGGGGCGTCAAGTACGCGCCGGAATCGGAGATCCGCGCCATCCGCGCCCGTATGGGTATGGTGTTTCAATCCTACAACCTGTTTCCGCATTTGAGCGTGCGGCAAAACCTCATGGAGGCGCAGGTGCTGGTGCAGAGAAAGTCCAAGGAGCAGGCCGCCGAGGTGGCCATGGAGATGCTGCGCAAGGTGGGCCTGGCCGACCGGGCGGACAGTTTCCCCTACGAGCTCTCGGGTGGGCAGGCCCAGCGCGTGGCCATTGCCCGCGCGCTTGCCATGTCGCCTACGCTCATGAGCTTTGACGAGCCCACGAGCGCGCTGGATCCGGAGTTGACGGGCGAGGTGCTCGCGGTTATGAAGGACCTTGCCAGCGAGGACATGACCATGCTTGTGGTCACCCATGAGATCGGCTTTGCCCGTGAGGTGGCCGACCGCGTGGTGTTTATGGACGACGGCGTCATCGTGGAGCAGGGCGCGCCCAAGGACGTGCTCTATCACCCACAGCAGGAACGCACCCAGGCATTCCTCAAGCAGGTGCTGGTGCTGTAGCAGGTATCACGGGCGTCCGGCAGGCGTGTAAAAGCGCGTCTGCCGGACGCTTTTTTCGTTGCGGGAATGGGCATACGGGGCCAGAATGTGCTAGACTTGAGAAAAGCGCGCACAGATGGGAGCGTGTACACGACGATCCGGCCGCTGCGCGCGCAGGAATACCCGCTGCTGTGGCTGATGCTGTATCTGGCCATATACCAGGGCGACGCGCAATCGCCCTCTGCAAGCAGCACGCTTGCGCAGCCGCGCCTGGCCCGCTATGTGCAGGGCATTGGCAGGGCGTGGGCACGGCGCCGCTGCGCGCCATGGCCGTCTGGCTGCGTGCGCATGGGGTTGCACAGGTATCCCTAAGCGTGGATACGCGCAACCCCGCGATGCGCCTGTATCGTCGACTGGGCTTTACGGTTTACAAAGAAGGGGGCGGCGAGGCCGTGATGGTGCGGCCGCTGTAATCAAAGGAGGGGGTGCGCCTTGCGCGCCTGGTGGCAACGGAGAAAAACGGCGTCAGCTGCCCTGCTACAGCAGCTGCCCGCGCTGTATATGGCGCTGCGGCATAAGGACACGCCATCAAGCGCCCGTGTGTTCGCGCTGCTTGCGGTGGGCTACGCGCTCTCGCCCATAGACCTGGTGCCAGATTTTTTGCCGGTGCTGGGGTATGTGGACGATATACTGCTACTGCCCATGCTGGTGCGCGCATCTTTGCGGCGCATCCCGCCCGAGGTGCTGGCGGCATGCCGCGCACAGGCGGCGGATATGTGGCAGGAGGGCAGGCCCAAAAGGTGGCGCTACGCGTGGATGGTGCTGCTGCTGTGGGCGGCGGTGTTGGGTCTGATCCTCTGTATCGTATGCAGGTGAGCGCCCGCATGCGGGTATGGCGTGCAATAAAAAGGCGGCTCTCGCAAGCTTGCGAAGGCCGCCTTTTGCATATTTTGGGTTACAGGTATTTGCGTATCAGCATGCGCAGCGCCTCATGCGACTCGCGCACCCGCATGAGCAGGATGCTGATGATGTAGACAAAGCCGCCGGCCAGCGTGGCTAAAGCCAGCCGCAGCAGCGCGTGCGCGCCGGGCATCAGCATGGAGACGCCGTAGGCCACGCCGCCGCACAGCGCCGAGGCGAGCACGATGCGCGCCACCTGTGAGAGCGTGCGGGGCATACCCAGCCTGCCCGCCTGCCGGTGTAGCGAGATAAACAGCAGCACCATATTGACCAAAAAGGCGGCGGAGGTGGCGATGGCCAGCCCCTTCAGGCCCAGGGGTTTGACCAGAATCAGGTTCAATACGATATTGGTCGCCACGCCGATGGCGCCGTAGATCATGGGCGTGCGCGTGTTCTGCAGGGAGTAAAACGCCCGGTTGAGCACGTCGCGTATGCCCAGCGGCAGCACGCCTACGATGTAGCACACAAACGCGTCGCGCGTCATGCGCGCCGCCTCCTCGCCGAAGCTGCCGCGCTGGTAGACGATGCGGATGATGTCCTTGTTCATCACAAGCGAGATGGCGATGATGGGCAGCACGATCATGGTGATGATCTCGTTGCAGCGGCGCACCGTGTGCTTCAGCGCGCGGCGGTTGCCCTCGGCGGCGTACTGGCTCAGGCGCTGGAACAGGATGGTGGTGATTGCCACGATGATCACGCCGTGCACCAGCGTCAGCAGCTTGTAGCCGTAGGAGAGCGCGGTCAGGCTGCCGGTGGGCAGGCCCGATGCCAGCGAGCGGTCCACCAGCTGATTGATCTCGTTGATGGTGACGCTGATAAAGGCGGGCACTGCCAGCACAAAGGTCTGTTTTAAGTAGGGATCACGGAAGTTTAAGTAGGGATGATACCGGTAAATCCTGTGGGAGAAGGGCAGCTGGATGAGAATCTGGCAGAAGGTGGCGGCCACCATGCCCACCGCGATGGCGTAGATGCCGTACTGCTTGGAAAACAGCAGCGCCGCGGCAATGATGCATAGGCTCATGGGGAAGCCCACCAGCTGCGGGGGCACGAAGCGCTCGCGCGCGTTGAGCAGCGCGGAGAACACCGCCGATATCGTGGTAAAGACGATGGAGGGCGCCATGATCATATAGAGCTGCCGGGCGACGGCGGAGGTCGCCTCGTCAAAGCCCGGCGCAAAAAAACCCAGCAGCTGCGGGGCAAAGAGCATCGCCAGCCCCGACATGAGGATGGAGATCAGGAAAAACAAATTCAGCACGTTGCTGGTGTAGATGTGCGATGCACGCGGGCCTTCATGAAGGTGCACCTTGGAGTACACCGGCACAAAGGTGGCGGTGATGCACACCGTGACGATCTGCGCCATGATACTCACCACGCCAAAGGCCATGTAGTAGGCGTCCGACTGCACGCTGGTGCCGTAGGTGGAGGCCAGGATCATGTCGCGCAAAAAGCCAAAGCATTTGCTGATCAATATGATGAAGGTGACCGAGAAGGCCGCCTTAAACGTCTTTTTCTGCGAATCCGCCATGGTGTATCATCCGTCTTCCTTCTTGCGTGCGGGCGCCCGGGCGCGCTGGCCGGGGCAAAGCGGTATACCCGCGCAATAGTATAACCATCTGTAGGCTTTCTACATCCGGCATTTTAGGCATTGACTGCATTGAAGCGCAATATAATATATGGTATCATATAACCCGAATAATTGCATCGTGTTTTGTCGTTTTGCGTGACGTTTGCAGCGTGCATGCTTACATATTTTTGTAGAGGGGAGCGCTTTTTTTGCGCGCGGCCGCGGTGCGTCGTATGTAAATTGCAGGATGGGGGACATGGAAAACATGGAAGCTTTCACAGAAACTGTCGCCAGGGTAAACGGCTATATCAACGACTTTGTGTGGGGGCCGGTGATGCTGGTGCTGCTGGTGGGCACAGGCATCTGGCTCAGCGCGCGGACGGGCTTTTTTCAGGTGCGCCGCTTTGGCCATATCATGAAAAACACCGTGGGCAGGCTGTTTAAAAGGCGCGAAAAGCAGGCGGATAAGGGCGCGATGACGCCCTTTCAGGCGCTCTCCACGGCCCTTGCCGCCACCGTGGGCACCGGCAACGTGGCGGGCGTGGCCACGGCGATCGCCACCGGCGGGCCGGGCGCGGTATTCTGGATGTGGATATCCGCCTTCTTTGGCATGATGACCAAGTACGCCGAGGTGGTGCTCGCGGTCAAATACCGCCAGCGCAACGCCAAGGGCGAGTGGGTGGGCGGACCTATGTACTACATCACAAACGGCCTGGGCAAGGGCTGGAAGTGGCTGGCGGTGGTCTTCTGCCTGTTCGGCGTGTTCGCCTCCTTCGGCATCGGCAACATCGCACAGATCGACTCCATCGCGGGCTCGGTGGAGAGCGTGCTGGTGAGCGCCGGCGCGCTGCCGGGCGTAAGCACGGGGTTTTCCTATACGCGCCTGATCACCGGCTTTGTGGTGGCGTTTCTGGTAGGGCTGGTGATCATCGGCGGCCTCAAGCGCATTGGCCGGCTCAACGAGCGGCTGGTGCCCTTTATGAGCGTGGTGTATATCGTAAGCGCGCTGGTGGTGATCTGCTTCCACGCGGGCAACATCCTGCCCGCATTGGGCAGCATCTTCCGTGGCGCGTTCACGCTCAAGGCGGCCGCCGGCGGCATCTTCGGCTACACCATCGCACAGGCCATGCGCTACGGCGTGGCCCGCGGCGTGTTTTCCAATGAGGCGGGCCTGGGCTCCGCGCCCATCGCGCACGCCACGGCGGACGTCAAGGATCCCGTCAAACAGGGCCTCTACGGGGTGTTTGAAGTGTTTATGGACACCATCGTGATCTGCACCCTGACCTCGCTTGTCATCCTGTGCTCCGGCGTGTTTGGGGGCGTCGATCCCGCCACCCAGAAGGCCGCGCTTGACGGCGTGCCGCTGACCATCGCGGGGTTCACCACGGTGTACGGCGGCGTTGCAAGCGTTGTTATCGCCGTGGCACTGTTTTGCTTTGCCTTCTCCACGCTGGTCTCCTGGTCGTTTTACGGCCAGCGCTGCTACGAGTACCTCTTTGGCAGCAAAACGGTGATCATTTACCAGATGCTCTTTGTGTGCGTGATCGTGCTTGGTTCCACCATGGGCCTGAAGCTGGTGTGGGATATCTCCGATACGTTAAACGGACTGATGGCCATTCCCAACCTGATCGCTGTGCTGGGCTTGAGTCCGGTGGTCTTCAAGATGACGCGGGAGTACAGCCGGCGCCTGCGGGAGCGCGACCTGCGCTAAGGGGCCCTTTCCTATAAGAGAAATACGCGTAATGAGCGGCGCGGGCCAGGCCCGCGCCGCTTGCGCATGGTCGCCATACAGTGTAAGCGCGGTGCAATCCAAGCGGGTCTTAATCAAATGATCCTTTGGGGAGAAGTCCATCACATCGCCGGGGCAGAAACGCAGAAAAGCAGCCAGCGTCAGAAGACGCTGGCTGCTTTTCTGCCTTACAGGACGCATAAGGACATTGGCTTTCAACCAAAGCCGCGGGCTGTGGCGGCGCGCGGGCCAGGCATTGCCGTTACAGCTACACCTGCTGCTCCGCATCCGCGCTGCGCAATGAGCGCTGCTGGGCAGAGGCAATCGCCTCGGCAATGCAGTGCATGGCGCGCGCGACGGGTCCGCCGCCCTGGCAGAGCAGGCGCGCCTGGGGATGCTGGGCCAGGTACGCCTCATCCCCCAGCAGAGGATAGAGAGCGGCCAGCCGCGTCGTCATGCGCGGCGCCACGCCCAGCGCGCGCGCATAGGGATAGTGGCGCGCCCAGTCGTCCAGCGCGGGAAGCACCTCCTGTCCGTCGTGCGGGATTTCCGCAAGATAGCGGCGGTAGCTGCGCACCTGCGCGCGCAGGTCTTCACCCGCCTGCGTAAGCCGGCTCAAACGGTCCGTCGCCACGCAGGAGAGCACCACCCAGCCCGCAAGGAAGGAGGCAGCAAGCAGCCACTGCGCGACAAGCATCATGCAGCATGCGCCCGCCAGATACCCGGCCTTTGCCAGCGTGCGCCAGCTCACCGGATATTTGCGGTTGTGCGTCTGGCTGTAGCCGGCGGCTTCCAACGCCTCGAGCGCTTTTTCATCGATCGTGCGCACAAAGGCGTCCATCATCATGGGGGCGCGCTCGGCATAACGGCACATCACATGCGCGCGCACGCTGTCGCCCTTGCCCACGTCGTCAAAGAGGAGCGCCAGCAGGATCGCCTCCTCCATCGAGACCTCCTGCGCGTCCGCGGCGTAGTGGAGCACCACGTCCCTGCCGCTTTCCTCCGGATCTGCGGTGATGACGCCGCGGCGCAGCAGATCCAGCAGCATGGCTTCCAGCACGTCGCGGTGCACGCGCTGGGGATGCTTGCGTCTGCCGTAGTCCACCAGGGCGGCCAGCTGCGCGTGGGACAGGCGCGCGGGCAGCTCTTTGACGGGTTCCTCTGGCTGGACGGGCGTAAAACGCTTGAGACGGATGCGCGTAAGCAGCCCCAGCACCACGGCAAGCGCCAGTATCAGCGCGATGCACAGCGGACGGATGGGCGCGAAGAAGGCCTCCCACTTGGCTTGGCGCACGCGCGCGCGTTCCTGGCGCTGGATTTTGTCCAGGCGGTTGCCCGTGGCGTGCGGGGCAGCCGCCAGAAAGCGCGAGGCGTCTGTTGCGATGCGCAGCGTGGCGTCGGGGACGTCAGACGCCGCCACGTCCAGCGTGACAGATTGGGGCGTCACGTGCAGCGCAGCCTCCTGCCTGCCGCGCCACCAGGCATAGCTCTCGCCTGCGCCTGCGGGCATCTGTACCTGCATACGATAGCGCGCAAGCGTGCCCTCTTTGGGGCGCAGCAGCGCCATGGAGAGGTCCGACACATCGTCGTAGACGGTGGTCGCCTTGCGCAGGGTGTAGCGCAGGGTATAGACGCGTCCCCCGTCCGCGACGGGGCACAGGCGCAGCAGGCCTGTATCGCCTGCGCGGCTGTAGAGGAATTCACCCGGGCGGGGCTTGTCGATGGCAAGCTCCTTGAAGGTTTGATCGCCCTGCGCAAGCGTGATATCGGTGATGTGCTGCGCACCGGGCAGATAGAGCGTCCACTGCTGCTCCGCATCCAAATGTGCGTCGTCCTCAAGCGTGACGGTCTGTTCGACGAGCAAATTGCCGATGGTGGTGAGCGTAGCTTCGCCCGTGACGGAAAAGCCCTTTTGATCGGGCGTGCCCGCCGGCGGCGCGGCGGATAACCCCGCACCGGGGGCAAGGCCTGCAATGAGCAGCAACAGCAGCATGCACCCTGCGCGCAAGGTGCATTTACGCTTGGTCATGGGTGGTCCTCCTTGGCTTGGAATGGGGGCGCACCAGCGCGTAGCTGTGCGCGATCATATCGTACAGGTCCGCCTCGGCAAGGGGAGGCGCCACGACGATGGTGTTCCAGTGCTCCTTGTTCATGTGGTAGGCAGGCAGCACCCGCTCGGGGAATACATCCCGCAGAAAAAGCGCGCGCAAAGGGTCGCACTTTACGTTGACGCACAGCGCGCCGTTGCGTTCATAGATAGCGGCAAAGAGCTTTTTGTTGGAAAGCACGCGCATCACGGTCCAGTTGGCGTCCCGAAACGGGTAGTCCTCGTAGGCGTCTGGATAGGTGAGGCAGTGGTTGATGATATCCCTGCGCGTCAGCATGGCGCATCCTCCCAAAAGACGCACAGCCACAGGCAGGCGGGGTCGCTGCTGGTGGCGTGCACGCGATGGCGCGTATGCGCAGGCAGCAGAAAGGAATCGCCCGCGCCAAGCGTCACCAGGCGGTCCTCCAGCTGCAACACGGCCTTGCCCGCCAGCACGCAGACCCACTCGTGCTGCGCCTGGTCGTACCAAAAGCCGGGCGGGGAGGCATAACCGCGTGAGACGATGCGCTCGATGCGCACACCCGGGCGTTCCAGCAGGATATGCAGTTGCTCCTGCGCCTCGGGGCAGGAAAGATCAGCCCAAAGATTCATCACGGCCGCCTGCCTATGGTGGAAAAAGTAGCGTATATTTACTTTTGTAGTTTACCATACTTTACCGCTGATTGCCACGTGCGTGGGGGCATATGCGCGCACAAAAAAGCGCCGCACATCCCCCAAAAGAGGTGTGCGGCGCCAAAGCGCAGGTTTTATTCGACGGTGACGCTCTTGGCCAGGTTGCGGGGCTTGTCGATATCGCAGCCCTTTTGCAGCGCCATGTAATAGGCGAACAGCTGCATAGGCACGATGCAGATCATGGGCATCACCAGGCTGTCGGAGGCAGGCATACGCCAAAACGCGTTTGCCTGGTGCTCGATGGCCTCGCACGCGCCGTTGACCAGGGCGAGCACTTCCGCGCCGCGGACGCTGACCTCCTGCAAATTACTTGCCATTTTTTCGACCAGGTGCTGCTGGGTGGAGATGCCCACCACCAGCACGCCGCGCTCCACCAGGGCGATGGTGCCGTGCTTCAGCTCGCCGGCGGCGTACGCCTCGGAGTGGATGTAGGAGATCTCCTTGAGCTTGAGCGCGGCCTCCATGGCCAGCGCGTAGTCCAGCCCGCGCCCCAGGAAGAACACATGCTGGCAGTCAAACGTCTCGCTGGCAAAGCGCTGGATGTCGCTCTTTTCATCGAGCAGCTGCTGCACCTTGCCTGGCACCGCGGCAAGCTCGTCAATATAATGCCTGAAGGCGTCCTCCTCGATCTGGCCGCGCTTTTTGGCAATATCCAGCGCCAGGATGTAGAGCATCATCAGCTGGGTGGAGTACGCCTTGGTGGAGGCCACGGCGATCTCCGGCCCGGCCAGGGTGTAGAGCACGTGGTCCGCCTCGCGCGCGATGGTGGAACCCACCACGTTGCAGATGGCGATGACCGTGGCGCCCTGTTTTTTGACCAGGCGCATGGCCGCGATGGTGTCGGCCGTCTCGCCCGACTGGCTGATGATGATATACACGTCTCCCGGGCGGATGATGGGATCGCTGTAGCGGAACTCCGAGGCGATGCTCACCTCCACGGGCACCCGCCACAGCCGTTCAAACAGGCTCTTGCCCACCAGCCCCGCGTGGTAGGCGGTGCCGCAGGCGATGATGCCCATGCGCGCGATGGCTTTGGCCTGCGCCGCGTCAAAGGGAAGCCCTTCGCCGCGCATCTGGTAGCGCTCCGCGTCCAAATAGCGGGCCATGGTGTCGCGCAGCACGGCGGGCTGTTCATGGATTTCCTTGATCATGAAGTGCGCGTAGCCGCCCTTTTCGGCGGAGGACACGTCCCAGTCGATGTGGGTCGCCTGCTTTTCGATCTGCGTGCCCAGCGCGTCGTAGAACGTAATTTTGCCGGGGGTCAGCACCGCCACGTCGTAGTCGTCCAGCAGGTAGATGTCGCGCGTGTGGGCCAGCATCGCGGGGATATCCGATGCAATGAAGGAGGCGCGCTCATTTTTACCCACCACAAGCGGGCTGTCCTTGCGGGTGCAGTAGAGGGTATCGGGATCGTCCTTGCAGATGATGGCCAGCGCAAAGGACCCCTCGATCAGCTTCATGACACGAAAGAGCGTCTCGAGCATGTTGCCCTCGTAATAGTAGCCCAATAGCTGCACCACCACCTCGGTGTCGGTCTCCGAGCGGAACACCACGCCCTTGGCCTGGAGCATCTGCTTGAGCTGGTAGTAGTTCTCAATGATGCCGTTGTGTACGATGGCGATCTTCTCGTGGCTGTCCAGATGGGGATGCGAGTTGACGTAGGAGGGCTCGCCATGGGTGGCCCAGCGGGTGTGGCCGATGCCCACCGTGCCGGTGAGCGTGACACCCTGAAGCTTTTGCGCCAGCGCGTCTAAGTGGCCCTTGGCCTTTTCCACCACTAGCTTGCCCTGGTCAAAAACCGCCACGCCCGCCGAGTCGTACCCCCGGTACTCCAGGCGGCGCAGCCCGCCCATCAGATAATCTACGCAAGGGGCATCGCCCGTGTATCCAACAATACCGCACATGATTTCATCCCTCAATTTCCCTGCAGATTTCCCCGCCAAGGGGGCTGGTGATAGGGTATTCAAAAGACGTCTCGTCTCATGAATGCCCCACATGCAAAAAATCAACTTATTATAACATAAGTTGTCGGGTGGTTCAACTGCGCGCTGGTCCGGCGGCTGCAGCGCTTCCGTCACAGGACGCGATTTCTGCAAGTTGTCATTTTTTTCTTGCATTATTCAGGGAGAAAAGATAAAATAAATACGCTGCTTGCGCAGGGAATATGTCCAGATGCGATGGATGTATGGTTCTTATACGATTGCCTGCGTATGGGGATAACGTTGTGTGAGGAATCGATAAGGAGGATGAAAATGTCTTATACCAATGATGTGCTCAGTGAGCTGATGCGCCGCAACCCTGGCGAAAAGGAGTTCCACCAGGCCGCAACCGAGGTGCTGCAGTCGCTGGAGCTGGTGGTGGAGAAGCGCCCGGAGATCCAGAAAAACAGCATCCTGGAGCGTCTGGTCGAGCCGGACCGCCAGCTGATGTTCCGCGTACCCTGGGTGGACGACAACGGCAATGTGCAGGTGAACCGCGGCTTCCGCGTCCAGTTCAACAACGCCATCGGGCCCTACAAGGGTGGCCTGCGCCTTCATCCCTCCGTTAACCTGGGCATTATCAAATTCCTGGGCTTTGAGCAGATCTTCAAAAACGCGCTGACCGGCCTGCCCATCGGCGGCGGCAAGGGCGGCAGCGATTTTGATCCCAAGGGCAAGTCCGACCGCGAGGTGATGGCCTTCTGCCAGAGCTTTATGACCGAGCTGTACAAGTACATTGGCAAGGACGTGGACGTGCCCGCCGGCGACATCGGCGTGGGCGCGCGAGAGATCGGCTACCTCTACGGCCAGTACAAGCGCATCACTGGCCTCTATGAGGGCGTGCTCACCGGCAAGGGCCTCACCTACGGCGGCTCGCTTGCGCGCACGCAGGCCACCGGCTACGGCCTGGTGTACTTCACCAAGGAGATGATCGAGGCCAAGGGCAAGAGCTTCAAGGACGCCACCGTCCTTGTCTCCGGCAGCGGCAACGTGGCGATCTACGCCGCGGAGAAGGCCATGAGCTACGGCGCCAAGGTGGTTGCGATGTGCGATTCCAACGGCTGGGTGTACGACGCATCGGGCATTGACCTGGACGCAGTCAAGGAAATCAAAGAGGTCAAGCGCGGCCGCATCAAGGATTACCTCAGCTACCGCCCGAACGCCGAGTATCATGACGGCAAGGGCATCTGGAGCATTCCCTGCGATATCGCGCTGCCCTGCGCCACGCAGAACGAGCTGCTGGAGGATGACGCCAAGGCACTGGTGTCGAACGGCTGTTACGCGGTGGCAGAGGGCGCGAACATGCCCTCCACCCCCGAGGCGATTGCCTACCTGCAGGGCCACGGCGTGCTGTTTGCCCCCGGCAAGGCGTCCAACGCGGGCGGCGTGGCCACCTCCGCGCTGGAGATGAGCCAGAACAGCCTGCGCATGAGCTGGTCGTTTGAGGAAGTGGACGAGAAGCTCCACGGCATCATGGTCAACATCTATAAGAACTGTGCCGCAGCAGCCGAGGCCTATGGCCATGCGGACAACTACGTCATCGGCGCCAACATCGCCGGCTTTGAGAAGGTGTGCAACGCCATGCTGGCCCAGGGCGTGGTGTAATTTCACCATACAGTGTAAATCATAAAAAGGGCGTTCCGCACTTGCGGGGCGCTCTTTTTCATATGCGCCGCCTTGGGCGGCCTGTGTGCCACGCGCCTGTCCCAAGGCTTCTTTTTATATGCGTATGTGCCGCATGGGCGCTGACCGCCGCTTCAGAGGAAATCCGGCTGACGCACCAGCTCCTCCAGCTCGCGGAAAAAGCGGCTGATATGCACGCCATCGTTGACCGCGTGGGCGAATTCCCCGCACAGGGGCAGCATCAGCCGCCCCGCGCCGTCGGGTGCAAATTTTCCCAGCACAAAGCATGGGGCGAGATCGTCCTTAGGGTCGCCGCAGAAGTTGAAGGCGGAAAAATGCGTGCCCGGCATGCTTGTCACGCAGAAGCGGTTGTCCGGCAGGGACGCGTCGCACAGCAGCCTGCCGTACGCTGAGGCGCTGGCGGCGTCCGCGACGTAGGCGTCGTAGAACGCGGCGAAGTCCGGCGTGTAGGCGGTGTACTTCATGGCAAACAGGTCCGGCGCATCGCCGCGCGGCACGGTGTAGAAGGGGTGCACCTCGTCCCACAGGCAGACATGCCCTTGCGCGTCATAGGCGTAACGGTACGCCGCATGCCGGTTGACGATGGTGGCCAGACAGTAGAGCACGGCAGGAAAAAACCTGCGCCCGCGCGCCTTGCACGCAGCGTACAGCGCCGCGACATCGAGCTGTACGGTGACGCAGGCGCTGGTGCGCTTGAAGGTTTCATAGATTTCTCTGCGGGGCCAACGCTGCATATCGATGGGGTGAAGGGCCATCGTTTGCCTCCTTTATAAAAAAACGGGCGCCCGCATGCGCGATGCGGACGCCCAATATACGCTTGCCTGCGCCTTAGTCCAGCGCAAATTCGTCGGGATGGGGCCCGCTGCGGGTGTTTTTCACGCAAAGAGCGTTGATGGCGGCCATCTCGTCGAGCGACAGGGAGAAATCAAAAATGTCGATGTTCTCCCGGATGCGCGCGGGCGTGACCGAGCGGGGGATGGTGCGCCGCCCGCTCTGCAGGTGCCAGCGCAATATCACCTGCGCGTTGCTCTTGCCATGCGCCTGGGCGATGGCCGAGATTACAGGGTCAGCCAGGGCGACCTTGCCGCTCATCAGCGGGCTCCAGGCCTCCACCAGGATGTTGTGCGCTTTGCAGTAGCTCTCCGTCTCCGCCTGCGCGATGTAGGGATGATACTCCAGCTGGTCGCTCACCGGCGCGATGTCCGTCTGCTGGGCGAGGCTCTCGAGATGGTGCTTCAAAAAGTTGCTCAGGCCGATGGCGCGCACGCGCTTTTCGGCATAGACCTTTTCAAAGGCCTTCCAGGAGGCGATGTAGTTGCTGCGGCCCGGCCAGTGGATCAAGTACAGGTCCAGATAGTCCAGCCCCAGCTTTTCCATGCTGATATCAAAGGCCTTGAGCGCGGAGTCGTAGCCACGGTCGGGATTGTTGAGCTTGGTGGTGATAAAAAGCTCCTTGCGCGGGATGCCGGAATCTTTGATGGCGCGGCCCACGGAATCCTCGTTACCGTAGCCGGCGGCGGTATCGATGCTGCGGTAGCCCGCCTCCAGCGCGCACAGCACGGAATCATAGCACACCTTGGGGTCGGTCAGCTGCCAGGTGCCATAGCCGATCATGGGGATGGCCACGCCATTGTTGAGCGTACGAATAGGAACCTCCATAAAAAAGCCTCCTTGTAAAAATCTGTTAGGCTCAGTATACCACGCCGCGGGCGGGGGCGTAAACAAGCTTTGCGGCGGGGGTTCGCATTCCGGCAGAAAATCTGCTATGGTAGAAAAAAGGAGGGGGACGCGGCATGAAGAGACTTGCGGCGCTGGCGCTCATCTGTCTGCTGCTGGGAGGGCTTGCCGGCTGCGCGCCGGGCGCGCCCGCACGCACAAGCACGATAAACGGGCTCGCCGGGCACTGGCAGGACGGCGCGTGCAGCCTGTGCATTGACGCGCGGGGCAACGCGCGCCTGACGCTGACGGCGCCCACCCAGACGGGCGATGCGACGGATACCTACGATTACACCTGCGCGGTTGCGGACGGCCAGATAACCCTTGCGCGCGTGCCGGAGGTGACGGCCTACGACGTATCGTATTTCAACGAGGTGCATCCCTACAATGCCAATCTCACCGCACCTGACTGCACGGTGGCGCTGCGGCAGGAGGATGGGCGCGCGTTTTTGGCGCTGCAGGCCGCGGGGCAGGAATATATGCTGCAAAGGGGAGGCGACTGCCCGCAGGTGCCCCGCCGGATGAGCCGTGCGCAGGCCGAGGCGCGCGCGGCAGACTACAGGGCGGCGATCGCGCAGGCGCGTGCAGACGCGCAGCCCTTTCTTGCACGGCTGCCCTTTGCCGTGCAGGAGGTGGCGCGCGACGCTTCAGCGTACAATACTTATTTTGAACTCAACGCGGCGGTGATCTATACAGGCGGCGGGTGTACCTTTGCGCTGGTGCACCAGGATTACTGGCCGGGCGGCATGGAGGCAAACACCTGCGGCGTGACCTTCACCCCCTACACCCTGACGCAGGGCGCGTACGTGCTGGTGGCGGGGGAGCCGCTGGACGCGCGCATCGAGGAGGCGTTCCTGCAGGGGTGAATGCGCCGGGCACAAGGCAGCTGTAAAAGTGCAAGAAGCAAAAAGCGCCGGGCCATGCAGCCCGGCGCTTTTTGCTGCCGTATCGTGCTTTTTTAGTCCAAAAAGGTATCCGGATCCGGACCGGTGCGCACGTTTTTTACGCACAACGCGTTGAGCGCGGCGATTTCGTCCAGCGATAGGGAAAAATCAAAGATTTGCAGGTTCTCCGCGATACGCGCGGGCGTGACCGAGCGGGGGATGACGCGGCGGCCGCACTGGGTGTGCCAGCGCAATATCACCTGCGCGGGGCTTTTACCGTGCCGTTTGGCGATATTCACGATCACCGCGTCGCCCAGCGCCTCCTTGCCGCTCATCAGGGGGCTCCAGGCCTCCACCAGGATGTTGTGGGCCTTGCAGTAGTCCTCCGTTTCGGACTGCGCGAGGTAGGGGTGGAACTCAAGCTGGTCGCTCGCGGGCAGGATGCCCGTCTCCGCCTCCAGCGTCTGGAGGTGATGCTGCAAAAAGTTGCTCAGGCCGATGGCGCGGGCACGCTTCTGCTCGTAGATTTTGCCGAAGGCCTTCCAGGAGGGCACAAAGCGCTCCTCCGTACCCGGCCAGTGGATCAGGTACAAGTCCACGTAATCCAGGCCCAGTTTCTCCAGGCTCACGTCAAAGGCGGCGAGGGCCTTATCGTAGGAGCGGTCGTCGCGCGCAAGCTTGGTGGTGATGAACAGCTCCTCGCGTGGGATGCCCGAATCCTTGATGGCGCGGCCCACGGCCTCCTCGTTGTGGTACATGGCGGCGGTATCGATGCTGCGGTAGCCTGCCTCCAGCGCGCGGGTGACCGCGTCGTAGCACACGTTGGGGTCGGCAAGCTGCCAGGTGCCAAAGCCAATCATGGGCACCTGCACGCCGTTGTTGAGGGTGCGAACTGGAATCTGCATGGGAAAATGCCTCCTTATAAATGGGTTGTTGTATAGAGTATACCACAGAACCGGCGGCAGTTGCACCAGCGCTGCCCGCTGGCAGAGAAAACGCGTCCCCGCCGGGGCCGCGTGTGGGTTGGCATGGTATGCAGAGGGTGAGGCAAGGCGTAAACGTAGGGCACAGCCGACAGATGCGAAGGGATGCTCTCAGGCGCCTCCTGCATGCGCGCAGGGGGTACAAACAAAAGCCCGTGGGCGGGGGATGCGGCCCCAGGGTACGCCCCAAGCCCTTTTAAAGCCTTAGGTACGCGCAGGAGCGGGCGGCCGGTCTGGCACCGTCAGGCACACACAAAGGACGCGCGGCAGAAGAATTTGCGCCCCGGGCTTTCGGCCTTGCAAGTATCAGCCGCGCGCGGGCTGCACCGAGCATGATTGGAAAAGTCGCGCGGGCAATCGGGTAAACATCAGGCGCGGGCGCGCGGGATGCGCACCGCCACGCCCCGCTCTGCCAGATAGCGCTTGACCTGCATGATCTCCAGCTCCTTAAAGTGGAAGAGGGAGGCCGCAAGCGCCGCGTCGGCCGCGCCGGGGGCAAGCGCCTCGGCAAAGTGCGCCAGGCTGCCCGCGCCGCCTGAGGCGATGACGGGGACGCGCACACACGCGGCGATCTGGCGGGTGATCTGCATATCGTAGCCCGCCTTGGTGCCGTCTGCGTCCATGCTGGTCAGCAGGATCTCGCCCGCGCCGCGGGATACCGCCTCCTTCGCCCAGCCCACGGCTTCGATGCCGGTATCCCGCCGGCCGCCGTGCACAAAGACGTGGTAGCCGTCCACGCATTTTTTCACGTCCATCGCCACGGTGATGCACTGGCTGCCAAAGCGCTGGGCGCTGCGGGTGATGAGAGAAGGGTCCGCCACGGCCGCGGAGTTGATGGATACCTTGTCCGCGCCGGCGAGCAGCACCTGGCGGATGTAGTCGATATCGTTGATGCCGCCGCCCACGGTAAAGGGGATGAACACGTTCTCCGCTACGCGGCGCACCACATCGAGCATGGTGCGCCGCCCTTCGTGCGTGGCGGTGATATCCAGCAGCACCAGCTCATCGGCGCCGCCCGCGTCGTAGGCGCGCGCGCAGGACACCGGATCGCCCGCGTCGATGATATCCACAAAGTGCACGCCTTTGACGACGCGCCCGTCGCGCACGTCCAGGCAGGGGATGATGCGTTTGGCAAGCATGGGCCGCCTCCTTATAAGGTCACAAAGTTCTGCAGCAGCGCAAGGCCCGCCTCGCTGCTCTTTTCCGGATGGAACTGCACGCCAAAGACGTTGCCCTGCTGCGCCACGGAGACGAAATCCCGCCCGTAATTTGTGATGCCCGCCGCGTGCGGCGCGCTTGTATCGGGCGCCCAGTAGGAGTGCACAAAATAGAAGGCTTCGCCGTCAATGCCTGCAAGCAGGGGACAGCCCGCTTTGTCGCGCACCTGGTTCCAGCCCATGTGCGGAGTCTTTAAGGGCACGTCCATGCGCTCGATGGTGTCTGCAAAAAGGCCCAGCCCTTTGCGGTAGCCAAACTCCTGGCTGCCGGCGAACATCAGCTGCATGCCCAGGCAGATGCCCAGTACAGGGGTGCCGCGCGCCGCCACGGCCAGTATGGCCTCGTCCAGGTGCTCTTCGCGCACGCGCGCGATCGCCTCGGGGAACGCCCCTACGCCCGGAAAGACCAGGCGCTCCGCTGCAAGGATGCGCGCGCGCTCCGATACGATCTGCACGCTGCAGCCGATATGGGTAAAGGCGTGCGAGACGCTGGCCAGATTGCCCATGCCGTAATCGATGATGGTGATGCGGGGCTTCTCCATGAGCAGAACCTCCTCCATGCAGGTGATGGTGTCAGCGCTTTGCCGCCTCCAGCGCCGCGGCCACAAAGCCCGCAAAGAGGGGATGGGGGCGCAGGGGACGGGATTTGAACTCGGGATGGAACTGCACGCCGATGTAAAAAGGGTGGGCAGGGATCTCCATGATCTCCACCAGGTCGGTCTGGGGATTGACGCCCGTGGCGCGCATGCCGTGGGAGGCGTAGTCCTCCCGGTAGCTGGAGTTAAACTCGTAGCGGTGGCGGTGGCGCTCCTGGACGCTGTCCTGCCCGTAGAGGCGACGGGCAAGCGAGCCTTCGGCAAGGTCGCAGTCGTACTTGCCCAGGCGCATGGTGCCGCCCAGCATGGTGACCGCCTTCTGTTCCTCCATCAGCGAGATGACGGGGTGGGGGGTATTGATGTTGATCTCGGTGGTATGTGCCTGGTCGTAGCCCAGCACGTTGCGGGCAAATTCGATGGCCGCCACCTGCAGGCCCAGGCAGATGCCAAAGTAGGGGATGCCGTGCTCCCGCGCGTAGCGCGCCGCCAATATCATGCCCTCCACGCCGCGCTCACCAAAGCCGCCCGGAACCAGGATGCCGTCCACGTCGCCCAGCACATCCGCCACGGACGCATCGCCCAGGTCGTCCGCCGCGATCCATTTGATGTCCAGCTCGGCGCGGTTGGCCATGGCGCCGTGGTGCAGGGATTCCACAATGCTCAGGTAGGCGTCGTGCAGCGCCACGTACTTGCCCACGATGGCCACCGTGCAGGCCGCGGTGGGGTTTTTGCGGCGGAAGTTCAAATCGTCCCACATCGAAAGGTCGGCCTCGCGGTCCTCCAGGTGCAGCATCTTGCACACCACGCGGCCCAAGCCGTTCGTCTCCAGCATCTGGGGCACCTCGTAGAGGGAATCGGAGTCGATGTTTTCAATGACGTTTTCCGGCGCGATGTTGCAGAACAGGCTGATTTTATCCAGCACGTCGCGCGGGATGGGGCGGTCGCAGCGGCACACGATGATATCGGGCTGGATGCCAATGCTCAGCAGCTCCTTGACGCTGTGCTGGGTGGGCTTGGACTTGACCTCGCCCGAGGA
This sequence comes from Maliibacterium massiliense, assembly GCF_900604345.1. Taxonomy (GTDB): domain Bacteria; phylum Bacillota; class Clostridia; order Christensenellales; family Maliibacteriaceae; genus Maliibacterium; species Maliibacterium massiliense. Next base: position 617,712 of record NZ_LR026983.1, on the reverse strand, counting down.
GGGCAGGTAGGGCACCAGCGTGGTGTGGATGTAAATGCAGTGGTCGTGCCCCACCATGTGGCCGATCTGGCGAATGGCCTCCAAAAAGGGCAGGCTCTCGATATCGCCCACCGTGCCGCCGATCTCGGTGATGAGCACGTCGGGCTTGACCTCCCGGGCGATGCGCAGCACCCGCTCGATGATCGCGCCGGTGATGTGGGGGATCATCTGTACCGTGCCCCCGTTGAAATCGCCGCGGCGCTCTCGGGCGATGACGTCGGAGTAAATTTTGCCCGAGGTGGTGTTGTGCAGCTGGGAGAGGGGCTCGTCGATAAAGCGCTCGTAATGGCCGATGTCCAGGTCTGTCTCGGCGCCATCGTCGGTGACGAACACCTCGCCGTGCTGGAAGGGGTTCATCGTGCCCGGGTCGACGTTAATGTAGGGGTCCAGCTTATTGATGGATACGGAATATCCGCGGCATTTGAGAATGCTGCCCAGCGAAGCGGCGGTGATGCCCTTGCCCAGGGAGGATACCACGCCTCCGGTGACAAATACGAATTTGGTCTCGCTCATCGAAAAGTCGCCTCCTAAAGGATGAATGGGATGCGGTTGCACGCGCCGCCTGTCAGGCAATAAAAAAACCCACGTGGGACTTCAAAGGGTGTAGACGATCCCAGGCAGGTGTTGTGCGCGTTGTAGGTTATGCGGTTGCGGGTGCTGCGGGCGGCGGTTTTGGGGGGCACGAATCCCGCGCACGCAGGCGCGCCGCAGCGCGTAAGGCGCAAGGATATGGCATACTGGCTTGTCCCCAAATTGCGCATTGCCTGTAGGTAGCACCTCATTTCTATCAAAACAGTGCTATTATACCACCCAAGGGCAGGCGGCGGCAATGCACAATTCTACTTTCGCCGCGCGCGTTTCTCAGCGGCGCCTGCGGCAGGCCAGCAGTACCCCCGCGCCGATACATAATGCGCCCAGCAGCAGCCATACAAGCGCGCTGGGGAAGTGAAAACGCTGCTCCACCACCACCGTGCGCACCGCACTGGAGGTGACGCCTGCGCTGTTGGTCACGCTGTAGCGCACCTGGTAGGTGCCGCCTTTTTTTATGTTGACAGAGCTGTCTTCTACCTGCACGTTGGCCGTAATGTCCCCGTCGCGCGCGTCGAGCGCCTGCACGCCCTGCATAGCCTGGAAGGGCTGGCCCACGTGCAGGGTGACGTCGGGCGCGTAGATGGTGGGCGCCTGCGGAGCGCTGGCCTGCGGGGCCGCCTCTTTGGGCAGGCAGCCGCACAGCGGGAAAAGCGCCAGAAGAAGCGCGAGCAGAATCAGGGCGCCCTTGCGCATCGCGGTCAACCTCCCTTGCCGAAGAAAGCATCTGCCCCTGCAGAATCTACCCCTACAACCTACTTCTACATTGTATTGTATTTGCCGCCGCCCTTCAAGTATACGAAAAAAACAAACGCCAAAGGAGTGAACCCCTTCGGCGCCTGCGCAAAAGCGCGGATGGCATTTCTTAATAGTTTTTGCGCTGTATGTGGAAAAAGCCGCGCGGATGCGCGCACACAGGGCAGACGGCCGGCGCGCCCGTGCCCACGTGCACGTGGCCGCAGTTGCTGCACACCCATACCACCGGCGCGTCCTTGAGAAAGACAGTCTCCTTCTCCACGCTGGCCAGCAGTGCGCGAAAGCGTAGCTCGTGTTCGCGCTCAATGCGGGCCACCGCCTCAAACAGCTCGGCGATGCGGGGAAACCCCTCCTGGCGGGCGTCCTTAGCAAAGCCTTCGTACATATCCGTCCACTCGCCGTGCTCTCCCTCCAACGCGTCGCGCAGATTTTGCGCGGTATCGGGCATGCCGTCGTGCAGCAGTTTAAACCAGATCTTCGCGTGCTCCAGTTCGTTTGCGGCGGTCTCTTCAAAGAATGCGGCGACCTGCCGGTAACCCTGTTTGCGGGCCTGTGAGGCATAAAAGGTGTACTTGTTTCTGGCCTGGGATTCCCCGGAAAACGCGTCAAGCAGATTGGCCTGGGTGCGGGTGCCTTTCAAATCATCCATGGTTCAACCTCCATTGTTGTGCCGCGGGTCGGGGGCGTCACTTGACCCGCTCAAAGACCGATTTGGGGTTTTTGCACAGGGGGCACAGATAGTCGTCGGGGAGGTCCTCAAAGGGGATGTCGCCATCGTAGATGTAGCCGCAGATGGTGCAGCGATACACCGCTTGCTCACCCTCTGCATCATTTGCCGGGGGTGCGTCGGGCTGGTAGGTGGGCGCGTTTTTAGGCGCGGTGCCCTTCTTTTCGCTGTGGTACTGCGCGTATGTCAGCGGCTCGGCCTGCGAGACGATGCGCGCGTCCGCGATATCCGCAATAAACAGGGTGTGGGTATCCACCTCTTTGGTATCGATGATGTCGCAGGAGATCACCGCGATGACGTCGTCCTTGAGCAGCGGGTTGCCGTTACAATCGGTATCGTAGGGGAAACCCTCAAATTTATCCTTATCCCGGCCGCTGGCAAATCCAAAGCGCGCGATGGTGTCCATCGGCACGCTGCGCGCCAGCACGCTGATGGAAAAAGAGCCCTTTTGCAGCATCATGTCGTGGGTGTAGTTGTCCTTGGCGACGCACGCTGCCAGGCGCATGGGCTCGGCGGTCACCTGCATCACGGTGTTGGTAATGCAGGCGTTGACCTTGCTTTCACACGCCACGCCCACCACAAAGAGGCCGTATGTCAGTTTTGTCAATGCAAATGGATCCATGTTCAATGCACGTCCTTTCCCCGATGAATGTCAATACGCATGCTATGCGCGTGCGCAAATGCGGCGCTTCTATCATTATTTTACCATAAGTTGCGCGCGCTGTGCCGCCATTGCAGCGAAAATACCGTTAATGCCCACCTGCAAACGCGGCGGTGATGGGCATGATGCACAGCCCCACAAAGAGCATGCACGTGGCCAGCTTGTCGTGGCCGTACGCGCGCGAGGAGGGCAGCACCTCGCAGAAGGTGATGTAGAGCAGGATGCCTGCGATCAGCGCAAACATACAGGCCATCACCATCTCGGTGATAAAGGGGCGCAGCAGCATGTAGGCGACGAGCGCCCCCGCCGGCGCGGCCATGGCCGACAGCAGCGTCAGCCCGAAGGCCCGCTTGCGGCTGCCTGTGGCGGCGTAGATGGGCAGCGCCACCGAGACGCCCACCGGGATGTTGTGCAGCGTGATAGCCAGCGCCAGCGTCACCCCCAACGCTGCGGAATCGTAGCCCGCCATAAAGGTGGCGATGCCCTCGGGGATGTTGTGCAGCATCAGCGCAAGCATCGAGACAAAGCCCACGTGGTAGAGCGCGTCGCTCCGCCCGTCCGCGCAGTCCAGATGGCCCAGGTGATGGTGCCCGTGCTCGGCTCGGTGCAGCAGCCTGTCCAAAACAAGCGAAAGCACGATGCCCCCCAGCATGATGCCCACCGCCACCAGCACGCCCCACTGGCCCCCGAGCGCTTCGGAGAGATGGTCGCGCGCCTCCACCAATAGCTCGGTGAGCGATACGCTCGCCATCACGCCCGCCGAAAGGCCCAGCGCTCCGGCGATGGTAGCCTCGCTTTTGGCATTCTTGAGGAAGATAATGCACGCCCCGATCAGCGTGGAGAGCGCGGCTGCGAGCGTCAGCAGCAGCGCGCGCGTGGATGCAGCGTCAAACATGGGAACAATCAACCTTTCGCTATGCGTCGTTTTTCTCTCGCGGGGCCCCTTACGTGCGGGGCGCGGGGGAGCTTGTTCCTAAAGATGATGAAAATATCATATGAAAATATATTCATGAATAGGAACCATTTCCCACCTGTATCCTAGGCCGCCGGCAGGCAAAAGTCAAGCTTGGCCGCCTTTTTTGACTTTGTGCCGGCGCGCGTGCTAAAATTCTACAATAACAACCAAACAACTGCAGTTGCCCGCACGCGTGCGGGTACGGCGCGTGCGGCCGGCTGCACACAACGGCGGCCGGTGTCATGGCGCCATATCGCACGCGCGCGGACGGGCATGCGCAGATGAAGGGGGAGAGGATCTATGTCGCAACGCGCCATGGCGACTTTGGCGCTGGTGCTCTTTGGGCTGGGTCTGCTGGTGGCGGGGGCCTCGGTGGCGGTGCCGGCTTGGCGCAGCCTGGGGGTGTACGCGCTGCTATTGTGCGCCCCGGGCGTGGTGATGGCCATCCGCATCATGGGCCAGCGCAAGGCGGAGCGCATCGCCGCCGAGGCCGAGGAGCGCGCCCGCAGGGAGGCGGCCCAGTTTGAGGCGGCTTTGCAGGAAGAAAAAGACGATCAAAAGTAATATGCCCCGCTGGGACATATTTCTATCAAAAAACTGCATAAAATCTTGCAAAATACTATGACAAAAATGTAACGAATGGTACAATGGATACGGACGATCGTCCCAGCGTGGCAGCGCGCAAAAACCGGCCGCCGGCGCGGCGGCGCGCGCAGAAACGCGCAAAATCAGGAAGGAAGAATCAAACATGGATGTCGTTGTTTGCATTGGCAGCTCGTGCTACCTGAAGGGCTCCAAGGATATCATCGCGATACTGGAGCGGCTCATCAGCATGCACAACCTGAAGGATAAGGTCAACCTCGTGGGCTCGTTTTGCATGGGGCACTGCACCGAGGGCGTGTGCGTGCGCATCGGGGATGCGCGTTTTTCGCTCAGCCCGGGCACCACGGAGGCGTTTTTCAATGAAGAAGTGTTGGGGAGGCTGAACGAGGCGTGAACGCAATTCAATCGATGAAGGCAAACTGCAGGAACTGCTACAAATGTCTGCGCGTATGCCCGGTAAAATCCATCCGTTTCAACGACAGCCAGGCAGAGATCATGCCCATGGAATGCATCTGGTGCGGCGCGTGCGTATCTGCCTGCCCCCAGAACGCCAAGGTGATCAACCGCCAGCTCGATAAGGTCAAAACCATGCTGCGCATGGGCGAAAAGGTGGTCTTTTCGGTGGCGCCCTCCTTCCTGGGGGCGTTTGACGTGGACGATCCCATGCGCGTGGTGGGCGCCTTCAAGCGCCTGGGTATCTACCAGGTGCGCGAGACCGCCCAGGGCGCGGCCGTCATCAGCGACGCGCTGGTGGATATCGCCAAAGAGAGGGGCATGGACAATATCATCACCACCTGCTGCCCCGCGGCCACGGATTTGGTGGAGAAGCACTACCCTCAGATCGTGGACGCGCTTTCACCCCTGGTTTCGCCCATGATCGCCCACGCGCGCCTCATCAAGCAGGAGCTGGGCGAGGATGTGCGCGTGGTGTTTGTGGGCCCCTGCATCGCCAAGATGGAGGAGGCCAAGGACGTGCGCAACATGGGCAGCGTGGATGCGGTGCTCACCTTCCAGGATATGATCAAGTGGCTCGCGGAAAAGGAGATCGACGCCGCCCAGGCGCAGCCCATGCCCTTTGACGGGGTGGAGGCGGGCTTGGCGCGCATGTACCCGAGCTCCGCGGGCATTGTGGAAAATGTACTCAAGCGCGGCATGACGGGCTACCGTATGCTGCATGTGGACGGCATCGACGCCTGCCGCGACGTGCTCGAGGCGGTGCGCCAGGGCAAGCTGCACAACTGCTTTATCGAGATGAGCGTGTGCAACGGCTCCTGCATGGGCGGCCCCGGCATGCCGGAGGCGGGCTGCAACCGCTTTGAAAGCGCGCTGCGCGTGGAGGCGTACGCGCAGGATGCGGCTGTGGACCCCGTGCCGGATATTGCCTGCGCGGTGCCCCTTGCCAAGGTGTATACCGACCGCAGCAGCGAGCAGGACCAGCCCAGCGAGGAGGAGATCCGCGCGATTCTGCGCTCCATCGGCAAGGAGACCGAGGACGATGAGCTCAACTGCGGCTCCTGTGGCTATCCCACCTGCCGCGCCAAGGCCATCGCCGTCTACCAGCATAAGGCGGAGGTCTCTATGTGCATGCCTTACATGTACCAGATGGCGCAGTCCATGAGCAACGTGGTGATGGACAACACGCCCAACCTGATTCTGGTGGCGGACAACAATCTCAAGATCTGTGAGATGAACCAGGCGGCGCTGCACACCTTTAACCTGACGCGCGCCCAGGCGATGGAGAAATACGTCTATGAGCTGATGGACACGGGCGACTATGAGTTTGTGCTGGAGTCGGGCGAAAACATCGTCGACAAAGTCGTGCAGTTTGAGGAATTGGGCATGACGCTGCGCCAGACGCTGGTGCATCTGGACAACAACCGCGGCGTGATGGGCATCTTCTGGGACATTACCCAGGAGGAGGAGCGGCAAAAGGCGCTCTACCAGCTGCGCGTGGACACCATGGACATGGCACAGAAGGTCATCGACAAGCAGATGGTGGCGGCGCAGGAGATCGCAAGCCTGCTGGGCGAGACCACGGCCGAGACCAAGGCCACGCTGACGCATCTGAAAAACATGATCATCGGCGATGACGGAGATGGCAGATTATGATGATGCATATCGATGTCGCTTGGAAAAGCTTAAACAAATATGGCGAGGAGCTCTGCGGGGACAAGGTGGGCATCGTGCGCACCGAGGACTCCGATATCCTGGTGCTCTCCGATGGGCTGGGCAGCGGCGTCAAGGCAAACATCCTCTCTACGCTGACCAGCAAGATCATCACCACCATGCTTATGGAGGGTTCCAGCGTGGACGAGGCGGTGGAGACCATCGCCAAAACGCTGCCCATCTGCAAGGTGCGCCAGATCGCCTATTCCACCTTCAGCATCCTGCAGCTCTACCGCGACGGGCGGGCCTACCTGGTGGAGTTCGACAGCCCCGCCTGCATTTTGGTGCGCGGCGGCAAGCTCACCGAGATTCCCTGCGAGGTGCGCGAGATCGCGGGCAAGAGCGTGCGCGAGAGCCGCTTTGACATCGCCATCGGCGACCGCTTTACCCTGATGAGCGACGGCATCATCCACGCGGGTGTGGGCGCCATCCTCAATTTGGGCTGGCAGTGGGAGAACGCCGCGGCCTACGTCACCGAGCTTGCGCAGAAGAAGATGAGCGCCCCGCGCGCCGTTGCCTCGCTGCTGCAGGTGGTGGATAACTTCTATATGTCCAAGCCGGGGGACGACGCGACCGCCCTGATGGCGCACGTGGTGCCCCAGAAGGTGGTCAACCTCTTCTCCGGGCCGCCCACCGATAAGGAGAAGGACGAGACGCTGGTGCACGACTGGATGCGGGGCACCGGCAAAAAAGTGGTCTGCGGCGGCACCAGCGCCAACATCGTGGGCCGCGTGCTGCACCGCGAGGTGCGCACCTCGCTGGATTTTTCCGACCCGCTCGTGCCGCCCATCGGCTTTATCCAGGGTGTGGATTTGGTGACCGAGGGTGTGCTGACCATCAACCGCACGCTGGAAATCCTGCGCGGCGCCATCAAGAGCCAGGTGGACGCGGGGGATGCCACCTTCCGTGAGATTGACGCGGACAACGGCGCGGCGCGCCTGGCGCGCCTGCTGTTGGAGGACTGCACCGACCTGCACATGTTTGTGGGCAAGGCAATCAATCCCGCGCACCAGAACCCCAACCTGCCCATGGATTTGAGCATCAAGATGCGCCTGCTCAACGAGCTGTGCGACGTGATGCGCCAGGCGGGCAAGCGCGTGGAAGTCACCTACTATTAAAACCGGCTTGCCGCGCAAGGAGCATATAGCATGAATGTGAAACTGGAAAACGACGTAAAACTGCTGAAATACAAGGTGCTGCGCGACGTGGCCAAACTGGTGTTTGACGACAACGTCACGCCCGAGACGCTCGATAAGATTCCCTACGAGATCATCCCGGGCATCCAGGCGCAGTTCCGCTGCTGTGTATACAAGGAACGCGAAATCCTGCGCCAGCGCACCCAGCTGGCGCTGGGCCACGCGCCCGGCGGGGTGAAGGACGACGCGGGCCACGTGGTCAACGTGATTCCCGCCGCCTGTGAAGGCTGCCCCATCAACCGCTTCCACGTAACCGACAACTGCCAGAAGTGCCTGGCCAAAAAGTGCATGAACGCCTGCCCTTTCGGCGCCATCTCCATGACGGGCCGCGGGGCGTACATCGATCCGAGCAAGTGCCGCGAGTGCGGCCGCTGCGCCAGTGTCTGCCCTTACAACGCCATCGCGGATTTGATCCGCCCCTGCAAGCGCAGCTGCCCGGTGAACGCCATCTCCATCAACGATGACGACAAGCTCGCCTGCATCGACCAGAAAAAATGCATTTCCTGCGGTGCGTGCATGCGCGAGTGCCCGTTCGGTGCGATTTCGGACCGCTCCTTTATGGTGCCGGTGTGCGAGGCGCTGCGCGGCGGCAGGGAGATGTACGCCATCATCGCACCCGCGCTGGAGGGCCAGTTCGGTCCCAAGGTGACCATGGCCCATCTGCAGGAGGCGGCCAAGGCCCTGGGCTTTGCCGATGCCTTTGAGGTGGCGCTGGGCGCCGACGCGGTGGCGCAGCACGAGGCGCGCGAGCTGCTGGAGGTGGTGGCACGCGGCGCCAAAATGACCTCCTCCTGCTGCCCAGCGTTCGTCTCCATGATCCGCAAGCACTTCCCGCAGCTGTGGCCCGCCGTATCGGGCACGGTATCGCCCATGGTGGCCACAGCGCGCCTGCTCAAGCACATGCACCCCGATTGCCTGGTGGTGTTCATCGGCCCCTGCGTGGCGAAGAAGAGCGAGGTGCTGCATGACGATGTCAAGGACGGCGCGGACTACGCGCTGACGACGGAGGAATTCTTGGCCATGCTGGATGCGAAAAACATCGTGGCGGAGAAGTGCATCGGCGAGGGCCAGCAGGCGTCGCTGCACGGCAAGGGGTTTGCCGTGGCCGGCGGCGTGACGGGCGCGGTGCTCACCGCCATCCAGGAACAGTCCGAGGAGATGCCCACGGTGGTCACCCACCGCTGCGACGGCGCGGCCGAGTGCAAAAAGGTGCTGACCATGATCACCAGCGGCAAGTTTGACGCCAACTTTATCGAGGGCATGGCCTGCGAGGGGGGCTGCGTCAGCGGACCTGCAGGCGTGGCGTCGCCGCGCGCCCTCAAACAGGCGCGCACGCTGCTGCTGAAAAACGCGGACAACCGCAGCATTGAGCAGAATGTGGAACGGTACCCGTTTGAGGAGATTTCCCTGGAGCGCAAGGCGTGATAGGAAGCATAGGGGGCGGCCGAAAGATTTCGGCCGCTCTTTTTACATGCGCTTAACCCAGGGGCCGCACCTTTATGGTAAAATAGAACAAAACAACGTGAGAGGATGTAAGTACATGCCGTTTTCACAATCGCTCACCGATCAGGCACAAAGCGCGCTTGCGCAGATCATCGCCCACCCCTTTGTGCAGGGCATTGGCCGTGGTGACGTGCCCAAGGAGGCGCTGGCCTTTTACGTGGGGCAGGATACCCACTATATCCGCGCGTTTATCGATGTCTACGCCCACTGCATCGCCAAGTGCGACGCGGATGAGGACATCGCCTTTTTCAAGGACCACATCGACTACATGCTCTACCACGAATCCAGCGCCCATAAGAACTTCTGCGACGTGGCGGGCATCGCCTACGACGCGCACGGCGAAAAGGTGCTGGCCCCCTACTACGACCTGTACGTGCTGCACGTGATGCGGCAGGCCCGCTGCGGCACGCTGCTGGAGACGCTCTGCGCGCTGACCCCCTGTATCTGGACGTACTGGCAGATCGGAAGGGCGCTCTACCCCCGTGTGCTGGAAAACCCCCAGCACCCGTTTCGCCGCTGGATCGAGCTGTATGCGGAGCCGCAAAGCGAAGCGCCCATCGCCCAGACGCTCCTTGCCTACATTGACAGGGAGGCAGAGAAAGCCTCGCGGGCGCAGCTGGACAACGCCCGCCTGTGCTTTATGAAGAGCTGCGAGCTGGAGTGGCAGTGCTGGGAGATGTGCTATTACCGGCGCGATTGGAAGTTTTTGCGCGACATTCTGTAGGAGGAAACGCACGTGAAACTCAATTACAAGCGCACCCTCTACGTGGGTTTGGCCTTTATGGCAATCAGCGCTTTCTGGTCCATTTACGACAACATCGTGCCCCTGATCCTCAAGGAGACCTTCCACTTAAACGAGGCGGTCTCCGGCGCGGTGATGGCGCTGGACAATGTGCTGGCGCTGATCCTGCTGCCGGTGTTCGGCGCGCTTTCGGACAGGACGCACACGCGCATCGGTAGGCGCATGCCCTACATCATCGCGGGCACGACCATTGCCGCGTGCGTGATGCTGCTTTTGCCCATTGCAAACAGCATCAAGTCCCTGCCACTGTTCTTCATCGCGCTGGGCGTGGTGCTGCTTGCCATGAGCAGCTACCGTTCGCCCGCCGTGGCGCTGATGCCGGACGTCACACCCAAGCCGCTGCGCTCCAAAGGCAACGCGGTGATCAACCTGATGGGCGCGCTGGGCGGCCTGTTCGCGCTGGCGGCAGTCGCGCTGCTGGTGCCCAAACAGGCGCATCCCTCCTACATGCCCGTGTATGTGGCGCTCTTTGTGGTGATGCTCGCCTCCCTCGCACTGTTGGTGTGGAAAATCCGTGAGCCGCGCGAGGTGCGCGCCATGCAGGCCGAATCCCGTGCGCTGGGCATCGAAGAGGAGCAGGAGGCGCGCGAGGCGGGCGACAAGGACGAGAAGCTCTCGCGCGGCAAGCGCATCAGCCTTGCGTTCATCCTGCTTTCGGTGTTTTTGTGGTTCTTCGGCTACAATGCGGTGACAACGGCCTTCTCCCGCTACGCCCGCTTTTACTGGGGGCTGGAGGGGGGCGCGTTCGCCTACACGCTGATGATCGCGCAGGTGGCCGCCATCGTGTTCTTTCTGCCGGTGGGGCAGCTGGCAAGCAAGTGGGGCCGGCGTAAGACCATCCTCATCGGCTGCGCGCTGCTTGCGCTTGCGTTCGCCGCAGCCTTCTTTTTTAAGACGTTTACGCTGTGGATCTTCGTGTTCTTCGCCATTGCGGGCGTGGGCTGGGCTGCCATTAACGTCAATTCCTACCCGATGGTGGTGGAGCTGAGCCGGGGCGCGGACGTGGGCAAGTACACCGGCCTGTACTACACGTTTTCCATGAGCGCGCAGGTAATCACGCCCATCCTATCGGGCGCGCTGCTGCAGTATGTGGGCTACTGGACGCTGTTCCCGTACGCGGCCGTGTGCGTGGCGCTGTCCTTTGTGACGATGCTCTTTGTCAAGCACGGCGACGCCAAGCCCGTGCCGCCCAAGGGCAAGCTTGAGGCGTTTGACGCGCTGGATTCCTAAAAGGAGGCATGACAAAATGAACGTACTGGTGGTTGTGGATATGCAGCGCGATTTTATCGACGGCGCGCTGGGGAGCATGGAGGCGCAGCAGATCCTGCCGCGCGTGGTGGAAAAGATCAGGGGATTTGACGGACGGGTGCTCTTTACGCGGGACACCCACGGGGCGGATTATGGCAAGACGCAGGAGGGCAAAAAGCTGCCCGTGGCCCACTGCATCCGGGGCACGGTGGGCTGGCAGCTGCACCCGGATATCGAGGCGGTGCGCAAAGAGACGCCCATCGATAAGCCCACCTTTGGCAGCGTGGCGCTGGGCCAGCTGCTGCGCGCGCAGGATCGGGAAGCACACATCGATACCGTCACGCTGGTGGGCCTGTGCACGGATATCTGCGTGATCTCCAACGCGATCATCCTTAAGGCCTATCTGCCCGAGACGGAGATTGTGGTGGACGCGGCCTGCTGCGCGGGCGTGACGCCTGAAAGCCACGCGCGGGCGCTGGAGGCCATGCGCGCCTGCCAGGTCACCATCCAAAATGCGTAGCCATACGGCGCTTTGATACGGCGCGCCCCCGCAGGCGGGGCGCGCTTTTTTGCGGCCATGACAAAAAAGGGCCTTGACAAATGTGCATATGCACACGATAATGATTTTGTGCATATGCACATTATCGCATGCAAGGGGGTGAGGGAATGCCGCGCATCAGCAAATGCCGGCAGGTGTGCGCCGAGCCGCGCTGCAGCGTGTTTGTGCCGGCGCAGGCGCACGGCAGCGTCACCATACGCGTGGAGGCGCTGGAGGCGCTGCGCCTGTGCGATCTGGAGGCGCTGGATCAGGACAGCGCCAGCGCGCGCATGCAGGTATCGCGCGGCACGTTTCAGCGCATCCTCTATGAGGCGCGCCGCAGTGTCGCCGAGGCGCTGGTCTACGGCAAAGCAATCCACATTGCCGGCGGCAATTACC